>NZ_JBIAMR010000008.1:0-350049 GCF_042874235.1 Nocardia sp. NPDC004151
TCGACAAACTCGCCGTCCGCTACCTGGCCACGATCCACATCGCCGCCATCAACCAATGGCTACGGTGACCCGACTTTCAAAACACGGCCTAGTGCACTTGTAGACCTTGGCTTTCGTGTGCTGTCCGGAAGACTCGGGCCTGGGTGGTGGCCGACGCCCGCGCCGCCCCGGTCGTATCGCGGAGAGTCCCTTGCATACTGGCCAGTTGATGGTCGACTCGCCCGTCGGCTTCCAGCAGCGTGGGCGCGGGTGCCGCGTGTCCTGCCGACCAGATAACCGACAGGTCCAGGCTGACCATTCGAGTCAGTGGGGATTCGGTCCGCATCCCGGCATCCAAGAGGAATGCGTCGAAGAACATGATGTCGGTCAAGCGTCCGCAGATCTCGGCGGTTCGGTGCTCCGAGTCTGCGGTGTCCGGCACCGCCCACAGCGCGACGCGCGATTGTCCGTCATAGAAGTCGTCGTAGGTCAGCGGGTAATCCACTGCCCGCAGGTTCAGTCCTTTCAAGAACGGTGCCCATTCGGTCACCCAGGGCACACGGTCGCAGTCGTCGAACGAGATCGGCTGGGTGCCTTGGCCTTCGAGGCCGTTCATCATCTGCGGATCTACGAACCACGCCAAGGCGGTCAACACCAGGGCGCCGTCCTGTTCGATGGTGACCTCACACAATCCGCAGCTGCGGCCGGCCGACAGTGCCCGAGACGCCACCCGCAGCGCGCCTGGCTTGGTGGGAGCGGTGAACACGGTGTGGATGCTGCGCAATGTGCGGCCCGGCATGTGCGCGAATCCCGCCAGCGCGGCGACCGCCGCGGAGTAGCCCCCGAAACCTATTCCCTGATAGCACAATTCGGGCGGTACGATCGACCGGAACCCGGAGTCTTCCGCTTCGAGGCGCACGTCCCCGAACGGGGTTGGAATCTGCAACGGCGTCGTCATGGTGAACCGCCTATCAGTCGCGTATGAGAAGGTTGAAATGCCTCGATCAAGCTTGCCCTCCTCGATGGCGTGCGTGACCTGTTGGCCGCGGAGGTCTTCCTCACGTTCGAGCCACGCCTTGTGCAATTCATCGGCCGGCTGATCGTCGTTGCATGGTCGGGCTGTCGGCCACGCGTCTTATTGTGGCGGCCACGCCGCGCAGGCAGCCGGCCAACGCATAAGGGAGAACGTGTCGTGCTGTACGTCGTAGTCAACGGATTCTGGGGCCTCCGTGGGGAATCCGTGCCGGGCATCGCTGAACGGTGGTACGCCACGCTGCACGCGCTCGCGGGCATCGATGGCTCGACGTTCGAGCGATGGCACGAGGTTGGCGCGGACCTCCCGTCCGATCCCGTGGTGGAGCCCTCGGTCCCCGCACTGGCGGACTACATCGGGCGCACGAATACCGGTCCCGATCTCGACGTCATCGGATACACGACGTCGCTGTGGGCGCAGAACCCCGGTACAGCGCACGTGTCCATGGCGATTCACGCGGGCAGTACCTCGCGTTACGCGGTGAACTCCGTCGTACTCGCCTTCCGGTCACGCGAGATCGACGAGAACGCGCAGGTGATCCGGCGCGCTCCGCAGATCCTGCGGCTGCTCGCGGAGCACTGGGAGATCGACGCCGGACAGGTCTACGACAAGCATCAGTACCGCGCGGTGGCCGAACGGTTCGCCCTGGCCAACAGCGCCCCCCGTTGTGGGCGTGCGGCCTTCCTCTCCGCTCGCCGGGCAGCCCTCGCGCCCGAAGGGCTGCCCGCAACCTATATCCACACCGCACATGATGGACTGGTCATCGACCTCACCGTTGACGGCACGCAGTCCCCGGCCATCGAGACGATCCTCGAATCGAACATCCGATTACGTGCCGCCGGGGCAATGGAAGAGCTCCCGATCCCGTTCGATCGCGCCACGTTCTGACACCCGCGTTCGCGCTCGCGCTGTTGCTGGGCGGCCATGGGTTTGAGCGGAATGCGCCTCCGCCACTAGACGATTCCGCTCATGACGCCAGCCGACACATCGGGACAGGGTTGGCCCGCTCGAGCATCGGCCTGACACTCAGTTGCTCGGCGGGAACTCCCCCTTGGCCACCACCTTGCCGCCCGAGAGCGTGAAGGTCACCACGCTGGGGCCGCCGCTCGGGCAGCACAGGGCGTCACTGGATTTCGCCCACTTGTACTGCACCGAAACGGTATTCGCGGTCTTTCCGACGACCTTGGTGTAGCCGTAGGGGCTGGACGTCGCGGTACCCAGGTAGGTGCCGTTGGTGAAGAACAGGACATGGGTGTACGGGTGAATATTGCCCGATTCCACCGTCATCCACGACAGTACGCCCTCGCAGCCCGCCGAGATCGGGTCTTCGCTGGCGAACGGATTGCCCCACGCGCCGGTCGAGGACGGGGCGAGGCTCTTGATCGCCGAATTGGCGAGCCCGGAATTGAGGTCGAAGCACATTCCGTGGCCGCTGCCGTTGGGTGCCGGATTCGTGGTCACCGGCACGATCGTGGGCTTCGGGGCGTCGGTCGCGGCACCGGTGGCGGGCGCGGCCTGCGGCGAATTTGCTTCGCCCGCAGAGGGATCGCCGCCCTCGCGGCCGGGGGTCTGGACGGACGGCGGAGCCGACTGGTCACCCTGCGCCGGTACGGTTGTTCCCGGGGATGCGGCGACTGTCGTGCTCACCGTTCCCGCCTGGGTCGACGAGCTGCCGGAGCATCCGCTCGCGGCCGCCACAAGGGCGGTCGCGAACACGGCGAACAGCACTGGTCTGGCCTTCATATTTCTCCTCGCATCGACACCTCATCCCCGACTTCCATCCCAAATGGAAGGACATACTGGTCATCGGGTTCAATCAGGCAGTCGTTATCGGAGCGCTTGCGGCGGTGTGCCCCAAAAATCAGGGGCGCGAACATAATTCGCCCACACCACCGGTATGCCGCCGCGTCAGTTCCACCCGGTGGGTGATGCTTGCGCGATTGCGTCGGGGATGGTGCTGCCCGGGAATCCGATCCGGTCGACGATGGGTCGGATGAGGCCCGGGATCCGTGCGAATAGACCGAGTCGTTTCGGCACGACGATCAGGTCGGCGCGGCGTTCGATGCCTGAGACGATGCCGGCGACCACGTCGTCGAGGGGGATCATCTTCCACAGGCCACTGGCGTTTCCCTTCCAGAGGGTGTTACCGGCGGGATCGGAGTGGACCTGGTCCATCATCGGGGTCTTGAAGAAGGTGGGGTGCGCGCTACCGACACCGACCCCGAGGTGGCGCACCTCGAGGCGGGTCGAGTCGGCCAGTGCCCACACCCCGGCCTTGCTCGCGGTGTAAGCGCCTTGCAACGGAGAGTGCACGAACGCTGCCATCGAGGAGATCGCCAACAGGTAGCCCTTCTGCTGGGTGACGTGCGGGAGCCCGGCGCGGAACGTGCGCCAGACACCGTTCAGGTTGATGTCGGTCACGCGGTCGAAGACGGCGGGGTCGACAGTGGCCAGCGGAGCCATTGCCCCGACCCCGGCGTTGGCGATCACCACGTCGATACGACCGAAATGCGCGGCCGCAGCATCGATTGCCCGCTGAAGGCTGTCGAAGTCTCGAACATCGGCGGCCCACCCGCGGGCAGCGGTGTCGGGGCCCAGCGCTTCGGCTTGCCGCGCGACGGCGTCGGCATCGAGGTCGAGCAGCGCCAGGTTGGCGCCGCAGGCTGCCACGGCTCGTGCGAGCGCGGATCCGAGTCCGCCGGTGGAGCCGGTGATCAGGACGGTGCGCCCGGCGAGGTGGTAGCGAGACACGGTGGATGACTCCTCGGTTGCGATCGAAGGTGCGCGGTCGATTCAAGCGGTGAGCGAGGAAGCGAGCTGGTCGGCGGATATTTCGTTCGAAGTGCTCGCAGACGTAGGTGTCGAATGCAGGGGATGATCAAGAGAGGATTCTGCCCGTGGACTTCGTCATCTATCGGAAGCACGCCGCTGCCGAGATCGTCTCGCGCCTGCCTGCTTGGACCGCAGCTGGGTTACCAAGTGGGAAGCGACTGACAGCGATATGCCCAACGAATCGATGACTTCCGTTGGGCAGCGGGGATTCCGGCTAGTGTCCGCGGCGAGGATCTTCGCGCGGGCGCATGGGCGGCCGATTCAGTACTTCGATGTACATGATCCGGTCCCCTACGACATCCAGAATCAGCATGCCTTCCGAGGGCAGGAGGGGTACGCATCGATGCCCCTCGCCATACGGCTGTCCTCTCGGATGAACTGCTGTGTGGACGCTCTGGCAGAAGTCATCGCCACAGTCGCACATCGCAACCAGACGAAGATCCCCCAGGCGGAGGGCCAACTCACCCTCCCCTTCATCCCCCAAGAGCGCGCTCAGCTCAGCGATGAGGTCGGGGAAGACGTCCCGAACGAGAGGGCGGTCCGACTCCATGCCGGCAGATTAGCGGACCGACTTGCCGCCCTCGGCCTGAATACCACTGACACACCGTCCGAGAGAGACTTCTCGTATGAGTCTTGCAGCACGTCTGGAGCAGCTCGGCCGCCCGCTGGTCGAGGAGCAACTTGCGCATCCGACCGTGGCGGGGATCGCGAAAGGCGACCTCGCCGAGCCGGTGTTCCGCTCCTGGCTGGAACAGGACTACCTGTTCCTGCTCGACTACGTCCGCGTCTTCTCCCGCCTCGCCTGGCAGGCGCCCGCCGCCCACCTCGGCGATTTGGTCGACCTCGCGCACGCCACTTTCCACGACGAAATCTCGCTGCACCGCAGTCTGGCCGCGGAGTTCGGCGCCGACCTCGACGGCGCCACCAAGGGCGAGCTGTGCACGAAATACACTGCGTTCCTGCTGGATTCGGCTGCGAATTACGCCGACGGCCTGGCCGCCCTCTACCCCTGCATGTGGGGCTATTCGACACTCGGCGCGATCCTCGCACAGAACCCTCCCGCCGACCCGCGCTACCAGCGCTGGATCGACACCTACGCCGACCCCGGCTTCGCGGCCCTCACCGCCCGCTGCGCCCAGATGCTCGACGAAGCCGGCGGCGACAACGCGGAGGAGCTGTTCCTGACCGGCATGCGCCACGAACTCGCGTTCTGGGATGTGCCGGTCAGCCGCGGATGAACCGGTAGGTTGTCCGCCAACTTCCCGGTCGAGGAGAGGTTCATGGGTCACACCCAGCCCCCCATCACTGGAAGACGCGCTGATCGCTGTCCGTGGTCTGCTCATCGACGCGGCGGCTAAGGATGAACACAACCAAGGACCCGAACGACGCAGGCCCGGTCGGCGCCGCGCTGGCCATCGACCGGTTGGACGCTCTTAGAAGGGCGTTGAGCGGCGAGCAAGCTGCGAGATGAGTGCAGGGCCACTGATCCTCAGATGGAACACTGGCGGGTTCGAACGACCCCATAAGCGGCAGGTCACGATGTCGCGAGTGTGTCTGGAGCAGTCTCGGCGCGATACAGCCTGCCTCAGAGTTTTCGGACTTCATCGATGCACACGCCGTAGACGGGGCGGTTGTCGTAGGCATCGTCAAGCCGGTGCTGTCAATGCCCCAATATTTGTGAAACGAATCTGATTCAGAACTGCTCCACCGGCGGCTACGCTGCGCTCGTCCGGGCGATCATGCCTGGATCAAGCAAGGAGACCCCACAGCAATGAATTGGAAAGCATTGGGCAGCAGAGGAATCGGGATGCTCGCGATGGGCGCGGCCGCGGGCCTCGCCATACCGGCAGCACCGGCCTCGGCCGCCATCACCACCGTAAGCGCGTTCTGTCCAGCCAGCGGGGTCGACGGGCCGTGCACCGAATCGTATGTGTTCGTGACAGTGACGGATTCGAATCCGGTATGGATCACGCTCAACGGAAACGCGCTCGGGAAAGGCGCGTTCACCCCGGTGGCGAACAGTAGCGGCGGATACTACGTACAACTGTGGCTCGATTGCATCTACACGCCGTTCCATGTGGTCGCCACCGAGAAGGACGCGAACGGCACCACGATCAGCCAGGGCTCGGCCGACTTCACACCGAAGTACAACTGGCAGAGCGTGATCCTCGGCGACCTCACCACAGGCAGTCTCGGTGCCGGGATCCAGGGTTTCTACAACGGCAGTTCCAATGGCGTCGCGCCCGGCCTCGCCCGCGCCGGCAGCAGCGATGCGGCAGCCACCGGCAGTTCCGCCATGAACGGTTGCCACGTCGTCGGGTAAGAACGAGCAGGAGATACTTCAGAATGCACTGGAAAGCACTGATGGGCAAGGGATTCGGAGCTCTGGCCCTCACCGCGACGGCCAGTCTCGCGGTGGCCGCGACACCAGCGTCGGCCGCCATCAACTTCGTCAGCGTGGCCTGCCCAGCCCCGGCGACCGGCGGCGCGTGCACCCAACCGCACGTGTTCATACGGGTGACAGATCCCGGTCCGATCTGGATCACCGTCAACGGAAACCCGCTCGGCTACAGCAACGGACGATTCAACCCCTTCCAGGACAGTGTCGGCTACTACAGCGAATTCAACCTCGACTGCGCCTACACCTCATTCCACATCGAGGCTGTCGAGAAGGACAGCAACGGGGCTGTCACCAGCAGCGCCGGGGCCGATTACAGCCCGGCGGTCTCCGCGCCGAGCGTGATGGTGCGTGATCTCATCACAGGCAGTGTCGACGCCGGCACTCAGAGTTACGACACCGGCGTGGCCAACGGCGGCCCGGCCAATGCCGCAACCACTGGCAGCAGCGGCGCAGCCGCCGCCGGCAGCGCCGCGGCGAAGCCCTGCCAGCTCGCCTCCCTCTGATACCGGCGTAGTGCCGGTATCAGAGGGGCGATACCGGCACACACGGGGAGAACACATGGCACCGAGCCATATCCTGGGACGAATCGACTGGGCCGCAGGCGGATTGGCGGTCGCGGGCGCGACCGTCATCGGGTCGGCGGGCTCCGCTGCGGCGGCGGACTCACCGAGCCTGACGATCCAAGGCAGGTACCCCGATCTCGGCGCAGACCAGCTGCGGCGCCAACAGCTCCACTGGCAGCTTCGGCTCCTGAACGACCCGATCGGCCGAAAATCCCATGACTAGTTGGTCGGTTGGCCATGTACATGCGTCGTCGCGCGAGAAGTCCGCATCCGATGCGAGCCAGCGCTACCCGGGTCATCCGGATACCTTCGTTCGCGAGACACCCTCAGCGACAGCGCCTTTCGCAGGTCGAACCAAATACGGATCCCGTGTACGCGGCAACGACACGCGGCCGGTTGGCGCCGCAGATGTGGTCCCCATCGATAGGATCTGCCGTATGTCGATGGGGGTGGGAGCAGTGCATCGGATTCATAGGTTGCTGTCGAGCGCATGTGTGGCGGCCGCTGTGGCTGGACTGATGGTGATCGTTCCGGTCGCGCACGCCGAGACCGATAGCGCTTCGTGCGCGCAGGGCTGGCAGGCCGATATTCTCGCGTCGGGTCTGGGTGGTCTGGAGAATCTCGAGCCCGACGGGGGCGGCGGCTTCTACCTCTCCGGCATTGTCAAAAGCGTCCTGTACCACGTCGATTCCAGCGGCGAAGTCACCGTGCTGCTGTCGGGTCTGGACAATCCGGCTGGGTTGCGGCTGGTCGGTGACGATCTGTACTTCCTGACCGGCGACGGCACCGCGTTTACCGGCACCGGCACCCTGCAGCGCTTCAACGTGACTACCGGGGCGGTGACCACGCTGTTGACCGGCCTGGTTCAACCCAACGGGTTGCTGCTGCTTCCCGACGGGGACCTGCTCATCTCCCACCTGTCGATTCCTATACCGGTGGGCATGAGCCGGTATCGGCCGTCCACCGGTGAATTCACCCCGCACTGGTCGAATACGCCCTACCCCAACGGTATTGCGCTGACGGCGGACCGGACAGCCATCTACACCGTGAACGACGTCGCCTCGCAGGTGCTGAGGATTCCGTTGCATGCGCCGACGGCCGCCACGGTGGTCGCGGGTGTTCACGACGGCCTCTTCCCGCGCCTCGACGATATGGAGGCCGCCCAGGCCGGGCAGCTCTATCTCGCCGGCGACACCTCCGGCAGCGTCTACAGCATGGATCCGGCGACGGGCGCCGTCTGCGCCATCGCTACCGGCTGGCAGACCTCGAGCCCGATGCCGCCCAACGGCCCGACCTCGGTCCGGATCGCTCGCGACGGCCAGGGCTGGGCGCTGTATGTCACCAGCATCGACGGCAATCTGCGCCGCCTGCGTCCCCCGCCCGGCGTCGACCTCGCACCCGTACTCGTCGACACCGACGTCCGTACCCCAGGCTGAGCCTGAATCGTGCGGCGGTCCCGGAACTGGGAGTCGGTGACAGCTGGCGAAGCCCACCGACTGCCAACCGTGTTTCGAGCTCCAGCCGACTGGGGTCAGAGAGTCGGAAACGAGCTGCCAACCATCGTTTTCCGAACACCACGGCCCGCGAATCGAGTCGCGGGGTGGTTTCCCGGGACGGTCAACCCGGCGGACAGAAGACTAGAAAGTTCTCGAGCAAGCCCATCGAGTTCGGAATCTGGCGGGCGGAAATCTCCGCCCGCCCCGGGCTCACCGATCAGCAGGGGAGACCGGTGCAGACGTCTTCCACGGCCATGCTGGTCGGCGGTGGTGAGACCGATACCGCCCGTCACCTACGGCTCTCAGGGTTATGCGCTGCCTGTCGAGGGGGAACTGTGGTTGCCGCAGTCGACGGGTTGGGGTGTCTGGATCGGAGTTCCCGGCGGGACAGGTTGGACGGTCACGGTGATGGTCGGAGCCTTGGACCCGACCCCGACCTGAAGGGTATGGACGCCGGCGGAAGTCGGTATCCATGTCGCCCGCAAGATCTCTGTGCCCATACCGGCGAGGCCGTAACTGAAGCACTTTCCGTTGTCGTAGAAGTACCAGTAAGGGGGGCTGGCGCTGGACCCGGTCCACCCGACCGTTGGCCCGGTCGAAATCCCCTCCGACCCGGAGGCGAGCATGTTGCGCTCCAGCACGTAACTCGTTCCGACCTGAAACTGTGTGGGATCCCCCCCGAACGTCAGGACCGCTGCGGCTGACGCGGGGGCCGCCGCGAGGCCCACCAGCGCGCTCGTCGCCATCAAAGCCTGTGCGGTCCAGCCGATTCGTCCCAGAACGCGGCTCATAGCCATGTGTGTCCCTCCCGGTTCGTTCACCTCGCACCAGTGCGCGGCCCTGCGAACGCTAGACGGCCTGTCGGCGATCTGGCTGCCCCTGAAAACTGGGGGCCCGGCCGAAGCGGCCGGGGGGACAGTTCGTGTTGTTGCCCCGAGTATTGGGGGCTCGGAGACTCCGTCCCGATCATGCAAGGTGCATTTCACATTTGGGGGCGCGGTCCGGCGGAGGCCGATCGCGGCATCGAAAGGAAACGCATGCGGGTTCTCATGACCGCCGCCGCCGCGGCGGCAGTCCTCTCGGCCGGCATCGGCCCGGCCGCGGCGGCCCAGCTGCCGCCGACGAACGCCGCGGTCGCACCGGTGACGCAGACCGTTAGTACCGGTTCGGCCGGCATAGACCTGCTGATCTGCCCCGTGCTGCCCAGTATCTGTGTCCTGAACCCTCGGCCAAGCACGGGGTAGCGTCGATTTCCGCGGGGCTGCCCAGCTGTTCGGCGACGACCAGGACGGATAGCCCTGCTCCCTGGTGAACTCCTCGCGAGCGTCACCGTCGAAGAACAAGTAGCCCACGGGTAAACCGCTACGCACACAGACTCATTGAGCCCCGTCAGGTGTTCCGGGCGGCGCTCAGTCGTGTCGCCGGCTGTCCGCGGTGGCTGCTTCGGTCAGCGCGATGTTCGGCCGTAGCGGACGTTCTGCACCGCACTGGGATCCGGCCGCCGACGCGCCGCGCTGGCCGGTTCGGTCAGCGCAGTATGCGGCATGAGCGGATGCTCCCAGTCGTACGTGTGTCACCAACTGGAAGCTGTGATGACTGATAATCAGTCTGTGGGAGCGGAGCTGATTGGTTTGGCAGTAGCAGGCGTTGGAGTTGTGGGGACGCTGGGTGCGACAGTGGCCGCGCAGTGGGCGGGGTTTCGTGGCAAACGCCTTGATGCTGAGATTCAACGAGATCAGCACGCTGAACAACGGCTTCAGTCAAGGATGGAGCAGCAGCACGAGCAGAAGCAATCTGCGTACTCAGCCTTCAACACCGCCGCCCGGAATTATCGAATGTACCTGCACCACTGTGTGATAGAGCTGGAGCGCGGTGGGCAACCTGATCGTGACGAGCTCGAAGCCGCCCGCGAAAGCTACCGCGAGATCTATGCCCAAGCGCAAATGGTCATCCCGGACCGGGTGCTTGAGGTTTCCGCCGAGCTTGACAGGTGTCTGGCCAATACATATCGGGTCATTCACAACACGGTTGATCGAACAGAAGCCGAGCACCTGGACAAGTTGCATCGATGGTTGGATGGCCCTGTCCTAGAAGCGGTGTGGTTGCTCCGTCAAGTCCTCAGGGAGGATCTAGGCGTCACGTCGGAATCACCGGATCTGCACGTGAAGGTAGCCGCGTTGGCATCCGCCCGGGCCGAGCAATTCGATACCGGAGCTGGAGGTCCAATCTGCCGGTTGCAGCGCAATATTGGTACGTAGTGACCGCACTGGCCGCTCATCGGCATGAGGGTGCGTTCAGCAGACCGCGGCTCGGCCGGTCCGAGTCGCCCCGTAAGCAGGCAGAAGCGGACGTTCGGCGAATCGATTCTCGTTGGGTGTTGTCGGGTAGTGCTGGCACGATCGTTGCCGTGACCGAGCCCGACCTCCGCGCCTTGATGCGAATGCACATTCCCGAAGAATTCCACCCCGAGATCGAGCTCACTGTCCGTGAAGGGCTACGGCTACGGCATGCTCGCGAGGATGACACGATCATCGGCTATTTCGGTGGCCTGCCACAGCTGCCGGAGGGATTCGCCTGGCCCGGAGCCGATCACGGACACTACGAGCACGTCGCCACCATCGATCTCGCCGCCCTACCGAAGCTGGATCTGAATCTGCCTGCCTCCGGAAAGATCTCGGTCTTCGGAGATACGAATGGCTGGACTGGGGCTTGCCTGTTCTTCCCTGACGATGTGGCCCTCAACGAAATGCCCTTGCCACCGGACCTCGCCGAACGCAACGGCCTCATCAGTCGTGTCGACATGACCTACGCGGTGGTCGAAACCATCCCCGATGCACAGTGGTTCGAAATGAACCTCCTCGACGGCGACGACCACGACGACGTGGTGTACGAAGGATTCGAAGCGTTCGCCGAGGCCTTCTTCACCCATTCCTGGGCCTGGCACCAGCTCGGTGGCTGGGCCAACGAGATCCAAGGACAACGCGACCGCGGCCTGCTGCCAGGCACGGCCGCCGAACAACACTTCTACTCTGACTTCGAGCCGTCGGGTCCGCTGCTACTCGTCCAGTTCGACACCGATCCCGACATCAACATGGGGTGGGGAGACTTCGGCACTCTTTACTGCTTCATCACCCCACAGGATCTGGCCGCTCACGACTTCACCAAGGTCAATGTCCACTGGGAAAGCTACTGAGCAGCCGAGTCTGTCACTAACGCTCGACCTCGGCGCTAAGAGCTCCTAACAGGTTCGGTAGGTTGGCCTCGGGTTCTGTTGCAGTGCAGGATGTTTCGGTGTGGCAGCGCCTTGGATCGTGGATGACGAGTTGTGGTCGGTAATCGAACCGCTACCGCCGGTAAACCGGCCGGGACACCGGGACCGCCGCAGATGGACAGCCGCCGGGTGTTGCAGGGGATCTTGTTCGTGCTGATCACCGGGATCGGGTGGGAAGACCTGCCCCAGGAGCTGGGGTTCGGGTCCGGGATGACTTGTTGGCGCAGGTTGCGGGACTGGCAAGCCGCCGGGACGTTCGAACAGATCCATCAGGCCGTGCTCGCCCGCTGCCACGCCGCCCGGTTGATCGACTTCGACCGGGTGATGGTCGACGGCTCGCACGTGCGGGCGAAAAAAGGGGTGCCGCAACAGGTCCGAGCCCGGTCGACCGCGCCAAGACCGGTTCCAAGCACCACATCCTGACCTGCGGGAACGGATTCCCCCTCGCGGTGGCGCTGTCGGGCGCCAATGTCAACGACCATCTGCTGTTGCCCACGCTCCTCGATCGGGTGAGGCCTCTTCGCGGGCGTGCGGGCCGGCCCAGGCATCGGATCACCACCCTGATCGCGGACAAGGGATACGACTACCCCAGTGTGTATTCCGAACTGCGGCAACGACGTATCACCGGCTACATCGCGCGCCGCGGCACCCGCGACAAGGTCACCGCCGGCCGCTGGATCGTCGAACAATCCTTTGCCCTGCTCCACCAGTACCGGCGACTGGCCATCCGATGGGAACGACGCACCGATATCCACCACGGATTCCTCGACCTCGCCGCAGCCCTGATCTGCTGGCGACGACTCAGCAACCGAACCCGATAGGAGCTCTTAGGTCGACGGCCGGTCCCCTTCTGCCCAGACAACGCTGGCCGGTTCGATCAGCGCGGTATGCGGCAGATAAGGACGTGACTGTCACTAGCTGCCTGCCCCAGCAGCAATCTCGACAAATGCGAGACCATCAGCAAAGGCGGATGCTCCTACCTCCACGGTGATCTCGACGAGTCCCGGCGCTGCGTCCGCGGCGACGCTGATTCCTGTGGAGAACAGCTTGAACCCGCCGGGCGAGACATTGAGATTGACCTCGCCGATCCAGGTGAGCCGATCATCCGACAGCACTCCCTTGCATCCGCCCCCGGCCAGATTGTCCCAGAGCCACCTGCTCGCAACGGGAGTATGCAGCGAAACGGTGTCTGGCACAGAGATCCTGACGGTCTCCCGCCCAACTGGTTCGCTGCCGTTGTTGAGGATCACCAGTCCGGCATATACCAACTCCTCACCAGGATGAACCCTGCTGGGGTTCTGCGGCCAAAGAATGAGCTCTCGACCAACCTTCGACCTCAGCCCCTGAGTGGGATCGAGCCAGAACGACGTCTCTTGAAGGACTTGCCATTTCGTCATCTACGCACTCCATCACGGCGGCACCGCACCTGCCACTTCATGCAACGTATGCGGCTCCTGCCCCAGCGACTCGCGTACGAAACTCGGCAGTAGCGTGCGTTCTGCACCGCAACAGGTTCCGGCCGCCGGCGCGCCCGCGCTGGCCGGTTCGGTCAGCGTGGTAGGCGGCGTTTCCGCGTATTCACGCCAGATGCGGAGCCAGGATCGCCGCGCCCGCACGTACGGCGGCCCAGTCGGTATCGTCGTGTCGCGCCGACGCCCGCCGCAACCAAGTCCGGCGCTGCGCTTGTTCCCGGATCAGCCCGGGGATATCGAGCTCGATTCCCGGGGCGCCGCCGGCCGCAGCCAGGTGGTCTACCCGCTTCTGCATGGCTTGCAGCAGTCGGTGGTCGAAATCGGTTACAGCAGCTACGAATTCCTGGGTACTGACTGTCCTGCGGCCCGACAGCGGCGCGGAAAATGTGATCTCACCGTCGGGATCGGGTGTGAACCTCCACGCTACGGTGACCGTGTCTTCAGGGGAGAGAGTGCGCCACCACCGAAACCCGGGCCCAAATCGAAGGTACGAGGTGTCGGTCCACCGCAGGTTGTAAGCCTCCCAGGCGGCGACCGCGGAATCGTCGAGGGCGTCCGGATCACCGGCATCGACGACCCATCCCTCGGCTCCAGCGGCAAAGAACTTCGCCAAATCATCCGGTACCGGCTCGAGAGCCGAAGGCAAGACATCGAGCAGGTCCTCCCATAGCCGGACCACGTAATAGTCCACCCAGGGCGGCTCCGCCGCGGGGTTCTCGCGTGTCCAGGCCAGGGTCTGCTCGGTATACCGGAGCAACTCGACACCACCGACTTCCAAGCCGTACCAGCCCTGAGTGAGTCCGAACCAGTGCAGCGCCGAACGCTCCCCCCATGGGACGACCTCGTCCAGGGGCACCAGCTCGAATGGGATCCGCATCATGCCCTGATCCAACTGCTCGATCCACATCCCGTCGACCCTATTCGGATCCCGGTCAGGCTCTGGAGAGGAGCGGCCACTGCCACCTCATCGGCAGTTGCGGACGTTCCGCGAGCGTCGGATCCGCACGGCCAGTTGATCTCCCGCTGCCTGGCGCTGACCGGTTCGGTCAGCGCGACATGCGGCAGTAGAGGGCGTTCGGGGACGCTTACCCTCAAGGGCTTCGTACGCGACTATCCAAACCGGCCCGAGTTCGGGGCGATCGCACCGAGGCTCGCATTGTTTCCGGCTCTATCTCGAGCGGGAAGACGAACCTGCGCATCGCCCACCACCGGAACACGGTTGCAAGCAAAGTGCCGATCAGGCTTGCGCTGATGAAGTCGGCGACGTTCTCAGTCACCAGCGAGACGTGCGGAGCCTGAAGGTTGAACACATAGCGAGACACGGCCAACGGCAGCTGGTTGATAACCAAGCCGATGCCAGCCATGAGGAAGAACAATGCCGCCTCATGCCGCCGCTGGCGGCCGCCGCGTGCCGTGAACGCCCACTCACGGTTCAAGACATAAGACAGCACTGTCGCTACCAGCATGGCGGCAGCGTTCGCGGTGATCGGTTTCCCCTGTAGGACAGTCCATTTCAGCGCAAAGAACATCACCACCGTTGCGATGAATGCGATCGCTCCGACTGTCAGGAACTTCAACAGCTCCGCGTTCCGCACAAGTACCGACAGCAATCGCTTCGGAACCCAGGCCGCGGCCACCCCAGCTATAGACACTTAGCGAGGCTATCGGAGTTGCACCTCCCTGTGATCCCAGGCCCGTCAGCCCAACCGAGCATCGGGGGTACTCGGTCATCGGAATGAGGGCGATTTCGGCCGACCGCGGCTCGGCCGGTCCGAGCCGCCCCGTAAGCGGCATGGCAGGACGTCCATTGCCAGTCGCGGCGGTTCACGCATCGCAACCAGAGGACATCTAAATCGGCTGATTATCAATCACTCTCGCTCGAATATTGGCGTGCCTCTCGCCTGTGTGGTGGGTCGGCATGGCAGGGTGGCTGGGTTGCTATTCGTCAGTAGTGGGGAGGTCATGATGGGTTCGCAGGGTCGGAGTGATCGCGCAGGCTGGGATGGACAACCGACATTCGTGTTCGTGCACGGCGCGCACGCCAATGCGGCTGCCTGGTCCGGAGTGCTGCGTGAACTCGCGTTCCTGGGCCATCGCGCGCTCGCGGTCGATCTGCCCGGTCATGGAATCGATGCATCCTTCCCGATGGCATATCAGTCGCCACAGGACCTGGCGGCGTTCTCCGGGCAGCCGTCGCCGTTGGCTCACGTGACTTTGGAAGACAACGTGGCTCATGTCGAGGCGGCAGTGCGCAGGGTCGCCCAATACGGGCCGGTTGTTCTCGCCGGGACGAGTGGCGGCGGCGCGACTATCAGCGGTGTCGGCAACCTCGTGCCCGATCTGGTGGCGCGGATCGTCTACATCTCGGCATGGTGCTGCGTCGAGCTGCCCAGCGTCGCAGCGTACTTGGAAACCCTGGGCCATCATGGCGTCGCTGCGGCCATGGTCAATTGGCGTACTGCCGACTCGCAAACCCTTGCGGCGCTCAAGGAAGGGCTGCTGGCCGATGGCACCGACGAACAGTTCCGGGCTTGTCTGAACACCCTGGAACCTGCCGATTCCGCTCAGGTTCTCACTGCGGATTGCCGGGTGCGGGCATCCACCTGGGGGCAGATCCCACGTTCCTACGTCCGCTTCGCCAGCGATCGCGCGATCCCCATCGATCTACAGGACCAAATGATCGCAGAAGCCGACGCGCTTACCCCTGACAACTTGTTCGACACTCACACCGTCGACACCAGTCACATGGGTGTCCATCTACATCCGGCCGAGATCGCATCCATCCTCGACCGCCTCCAGCTGCCGAACTCCAACTGAGATCGTCAACGCCCGAAACTCGGTATGAGCGTGCGTGTCGCTCAGGACACGCACTGCGATTCGCTAACGACCCACAGAACCCGCTGAGGTCCCTATTGGCTGTCTTCGATTCACAAAGCCAGGTGTAGACAACCCGGACCTGATCGGATCCGCCAACAGCCACAACGGCTATGCCGCCTTCGGCGACGACCCGCCGAGAACTCGGCAGGGTCAAGGCATTTCAGCAGTCACTTGCCGGTGCTCGTACCAGATTCCCGGGACGACCGATCCGTTCGGCAACTGCTGTGCTCGACGCTCTTTTTCCGTCGCTCCGATCCTGTCGCAGATGCGCTGCACCGCGAGATTCGACTCGCTCGTGCCGATCTCGACGGTAGTGAAACCGGCGTCGTGGATCGCCTCGACCAGCGCGGCCACCGCTTCGCTCGCGTAGCCGGCGCGCCGGTGCCGTGGTCCGATCCACCAGCCGAGAGTTCGCGACGATACGTCGCTACCGCTCGGGTGCACGCTCGCGCCACCCACCAGGGACCCGTCCGACCGCGCCTCGAACACGAGAAGCCCGGGAGTCGGGAGCCCCGACCCGACGGCCTTCACCATTACCTGAGCATCGCGTTCTGTCCACCCGTTCCCGGCAAGCATCTCCGCATCGATCGTCGCGGCGAGCGCGACCGCGTCCTGCCGTACCGGCGGGCGCAGCAGCAGCCGTGCGGACTCGACCTTCCACAGCACGCCATATCGCGCCCTGATTTCCTTATCGACCAGCCCACTGACCCTCCACGCCCAGAGCCCGCCCGAGACAAGCACGACGCCCACCACGAGCACCACCCAGAAGGCGATAACGAGTCCCCTTGCAGCGGAGCCCGATACGACCGTCAATACGACCCCGACAACCACCGCCGGAGCCCCGACCATTACTATCCAACTCGCCAGCCCCCGAGCGATGGCACGCCAGGGCGTTTGCTGAATGGCCGCTCTGACATACGTGATTCGCCACATTGGAAACATGCGCGAACCATATTCGATGCTGTCGAGCCGAAGGGCGGCCCGGCACACAAACAACAAAGCCGTAGGTCGGTGACCTATGTCAGTGGCGAGATCAACACATAATCGGCAGAAGCGGACGGTCTGCAGCGCGCCGGGTTCGGCGCCGGCACCCCGCAGTGGCCGGTCAGGTCAGCGGTCAGCGGCAAAGTAGTGCGTGCCCGTAGGTGCTGCCTTCTTCGAACACCAAGGAGCTACACCCATTTCGCACATTTGCGGCATGTGCGGATACTTGGGGCAGCAAGACCGTAGGCTCGCTCAGTGCATCTGGAGCTCATTGCGATCATCGTTGACGAGTACGACTCGGCCATCGAATTCTTCGTTGAGACACTCGGTTTCGATCTCATCGAAGACTCGCCCTCACTGACCAACGACGGACGCCCCAAGCGGTGGGTCGTCGTTCGCCCGCCCGGTGCGACGACGGGAATCCTGCTCGCGCAAGCAGACGGGGAAAGGCAACGCCTCGCCATCGGCGAGCAGGTCGCCGGCCGGGTCGGGTTCTTCCTGCGAGTCACCGACTTCGCCGGGACCTACCGACGGATGGCCGAAGCCGGGGTGGCGTTCGTGACCGAGCCCCGCACCGAGACCTACGGCCAGGTCGCCGTCTTCAACGACATCTCGGGAAATCGATGGGACCTTCTCGGCCCACCCGAATCAGCCGAACTGTAGCTTCCGCGCACCCGGCTTCTCACACTGCCGGTTCGATCAGCGCGGCATGCGGCAACATGGTGCGTTCCGAAATTGCTGCCGCACTCAGCCGCTCACCCGATCGCCGGTCTCGATGACGCTGTCGGCGGCGTCCCCATCGAAGACGTCACGATGTCCACGCGCGGTGTCCATATATTCACGAACCCTGTGGATGAGGCCACCCCGCAACTCGAAGACGAAGCAGTAGTCGTTGCGGTACATGTTCCCGTTCGCCAGCGTGGCGCTCATCGTCTCCTCCACGATCACCCGATCCCCGTCGGCATAGAAGCCGTGGAAATCCACGGCGACATCACTGACGAACAACCGCGAGAACTCTTGTGCCAGAAAGTGTGTGATGGCCTGCCTGCCGATCATGTGACTCGAAGCGTCGAGCGCGACCGCAGTCGCGTTACCCGCTGGCGCAAGCCATTCGGCATCGGCGGTGAAGAACGCGGCGATCCGGTCGGCATCGTGACTGGCGAACGCCCGCCACGCCGCCTGAACAATGGCCTTGTTATCGGTGGTCATGGCTCGACAGTACAAACATCCACACCCACCACTCTGGCGGGAAATGGACGAGATCATCCACACTCCGACCGCCCGCCCCGCCTGGCATCACGCCGATCCCGAAACCCACCGAACTATCCGCTCATCGCCAATAGCGCGCACTACCGGCGGTCGTATGGCGCTCTGACCGTTGATCTTCCGGTACCCCGCTGGCCGGTTCGGTCAGCGCGATATGCGGCTACTGAACATTCGCGGCAAGGGACCCGCAACACGGGCATGTTCGACTATCGCGTCTTCGTGTCGTCGGACGAGTCAGGTATCGATGATCGACTGCAGTGCTCGGCCGACAGAGTCGGCGATGCGAGAGGCGGGAGGCAGGTGGTCGGCGTCGGACTCGATGCCGACCGACAGTCGACCGGCGTACGACACGGCGGTGAAGCCGACCCGGACGTTCCCGGCGAGTGGGCCGAGTGCCCACATTTCCGTCATTGGGGCGCCGTCGACGGTGAGGGGCTGTCGTGGTCCATGGACGTTGGACGCGACCGTTGCGATGACGCGCTGGTGGCGAGTGAATAGGTTGAACATTCGCACCAGCCGAGGCGAGCCGATCGTGGTCCCTGAGGCCCGGGCGAGCGGTTTCGCCTCCCACGTCCGGCGCGCGACCGTCCGCAGCGCCGCCACCGATTCGGTGAGAGGCACCGCGACGAGCATGACTCCGACCGCGTTGTGCGCCGCGCCGCGGGAGTCGACTTGTACTGGCACCGAGACCGTCAGCGTTTCCGGGATCGGTTCGCCCGCATCCATCAGCACCGCACGTAGTCCCTGTCCAACGGCGACGAGATAGGCGTCGTTGACCGTGGCGCCGGCCGCTCGCGCGGCCGTCTCGAGTTCGGCCAGGTCCACGCTTGCCGCGGCGACGTCCCGTGTGTCGCCGACCGTGCCGAGCAGCACCGGTGAGCGGACGGGCCGCCGGAGGAACATGTGCAGGCCGTGACGCACCCGTGAGGGAAGCGTTGGGCCTCTCGAGTCCGGGCGGGCCGTGCCGATTGGGGCTACTGTTGTCGCGCTCGGCACCTGTTCTGGGCCGAGCAGCCGCTCGAGCAGGGCGGTGGCCCGGGTGCCGTCGACCACCGCGTGATGCAGTCGCACGACGATGCCGCACTGCCCGGGGTGGGCGGCGGGGGCAAGGGTGATGTGCCACAGCGGACGATCGGGTGGAAGTGGCTTCATGACCGCGCGCCCGCACAGAGCCTCGAAGCCGCCGGGGCCTGCTGCGGATTCGACAGTGATGTGTGCCGATATGTCGACGGGCATGCGCACCCACCACCAGCGACCGTCGCGGCGTTGCGGACAGTGCTGTAGATCGGGTTCCCGTTCCACGCGCGGTGTCAGGAACGCGATCAGGTGTTCGATGTCGGGGTGGCCGGCGGCGTTGACGAAACCGCCCGGACCCAGCAACCCGGCGAGGGTCACCACATAGGGCTGGCCTGTGGCGTTGATGCCGAGGATCGCGGTGTCCACCGCCGAGATGGGAATCTCTGCGTTCGGGCCGGTCATCTATTCGACCTCCTTCGCACTCCAAAACGACACCCGAGATGTCCGGCAGACGATCGTTTCCGATCCACGATGCCGCGTGCCACGAGTAAGGCACTGGGTAAGAACGGATGTACTCGGTCTCATTCCGCTGGCAGTTCGATGATTGCGCCGACTTCGGCTACGCGGAAGACCGGATATCGGTCGGCGATCTTCTCGAATTCGTCCAGTGGCGCATTGCGATCAATCGGGAAGTGGGGGCGCGCCCCGGGTGCTACCGCGAGGTATCGGCGCAGGATCGGGGCACGGGCATCTCGGGGTACCTCTTCCATTTGCACGGCTTTACCACCACGACGGTGCAGCACGGCTCGGCCCCCGGCGGCCCGGAGGTTGCGGACCCAGTTGGCATCCGAGCCGAGCATCGATACCAAATACCGGTTGCCCTCATACTCGGTTACCACGATCGGCAGCAGCACGGGACGACCAGTACGTCGACCGGCGACCTCCAAGGTCACGGCATAATGTGGCGACAGAAGACCCGCCGAGTACTGCAGGCGCGAGACCCAGTTCAGTACCCGCGCCACCGCCCCCGGTCGACTGTCCGGATACATCCCACGCTTGATCGCGTACAGTCGCTGGCCAACCGCGCGTCCCAAGACTTTTGCTGCCCCCATCGGTAACTCCCATCCAGATCAGGGTGCTCTCCCTCATAGCAAGGGAAGAGTCCTGCCCACTGTGCCCGCTCCGCCAGTCACTTCACCAGGGACCAATGCCCCCGACCAACAGGGACGCCGCGCCTGGGCAGACAGGTCATCTGTTCTCTCGGAGAGCACGGACATCGGCGGTTGCAGACGTTTCAGGGCTGCCCGTCGACCCGAGATGATCTCGGCCCGTTGCTCTTCCGAGAGGTTGCGGCGGCCGGTCAGGTCAGCGCGGTGCGTGGCAGAAGCGGATGCCTCTTACTGGTCCCCGTCGGCATGAGGTTCGTGTAGAAGCGAGCTTCTGATCGGTGGTTCAGCAGCAGGGCCATCGACAGCATCGCCTCAAGGCGACGAATGTGCGGATATGTCCTCGTCACATATCCGCGTGAGCGAATGCCTCGGCTTCCATGGCGGCGATGAAGTCGGCGACGTTCGAGCCATAGATCCCCCAGCTGTTCACGCCGCCGAGCTCGACGAGGCGAAGTACGCCATCGGGACTGACGCCGACATCGACGGTGACCATGGTGCAGCCGTGAGCGAGTAGTCGCTTCGCCGCGGTCTCCGCGAAGTCACGTACATGATCGGGGACGGGCAGATACGGCTCGATCGGATAGGAGCTTCCGCAGACGAAGCGGCCGTCGCGGCAGAAGCAGCGGTACTCGAGTTCGAAGAGCACGACCTCGGACACGACGACGAGCTCGTCTCGGTGCTGGTCGTAAGTCTGGAGCCAGTGACCCAGCTCCGTGATTTCATGAACGCCCGCGGGGAACAGCTTGTAGTTCGTATCGCTGCGAATGAAAACCTGGTCGCTGTCGAACATGCGCCTGAGCGGTAGACCGGGAACCGCCGAGAACGGAACGAAGACGGCGGTGCGACCCAGGAGGTCGTACACGTGCCGGTAGTAGAACGAGCAGCGCAGCATCGTGTAGTCATCGAAGACCGCTTCTCCGAGCTGCGGCACCCGGCGAAGGCTCCTCATCGTCGGCATCGTCCCGTACCCAACGATCGGGCGACCCTCTTGGACGACGGGCCAGCGTCCCATCATCGCATCACGCGCTTCGACAATGAGGGCATCGTCGAGCGCGGCCGCGACGATAGCGGAGCCAGGGAATTCCTCGTGGAGATCGATGAGCCATTGCGGTCGCATGGCACGATGCTATTCATTCCGAGCAAGGCATCTCCGGGTTACTTGCGTTCGCGGAATCGCAATCAGCCTGGAGCAGACAGTAATTCGAGACGTTTGCCCCGCCTGTCAACCGCAGGCTGAACGCGGCTCCGGTCGTGGCAACGACATCCTCGAGCCGACAGATCTGGGCGTCCGGCGCCCCGAGATGATCTCGGGGCGTTCGATTTTCAGCTGGACCGTGCCGGCCGCTCCGGACCGACCTGTATGCGCATTACAGTGCGTTGGCTCAGCATGACACTGGCCCAACAGCTTCCAGGTCGTGACCGTAGGATCCGAGCGTGCACACTGATCTCGACGGAGCCGTCCATATCGCCTGTCTAGTCGCAGATTTCGACTGGACCTGGGCGATGGAAGACGTCCAGCGCTTCAGCGATGCGGCGGGGTGGACCGTCGTCGGGCAGCTCCCGCGGGAGCATGGCGCCGACCTCCGAACGGGACTCGACCTTCAAGACACCTACGCACGGGCGATCTACGGTCGAGCTTTTCTCGAGCGCGAAGGCTTCCCCGACCAGTTGGTCACGGAGATACTCGTCCCTGTAACCGACTGGATGAAAGACACGACGCCGGAAAGGCACCGGTCATTGACCAACGCCTTTGCCGAACTCTCCGATCGACTGGTGGCCGCGCTCGGGAGGCCGACAAAGCCGCGCCCCGGGGTACTCCCCGAAGTCCGTTGGACGCTGTCCACGGCGGTGTTGACCCTTCGCATGAACGACCAGTCAGTCGAGTTGAGAATCGTCAATCCTGTTCATCAGCAATGGTGGGACAGCTGGGTAGCCCACGACGACGAGGACGAACCGGTCGCTGACACAGCAGACGAGGACCTGGAGGCCCTGCCGGACCGACCGCGAAGCTGGCCGGAATTCTCATCAGCCCTGACCTTGACCTTGAACAGGCTCCGCTCGGATGAACAGCTGGTCTTGACCATGGGGCAAGAGGGGATCGCACAATTCGAGATGGACTGGTTCAAGATCGGCTGTTTCGTGCGAGCAGGAATGAGCGGTGGTGCGGTCCAACCCATCCCGCACGCTGATCGAGCAGTGATGACCGCGAACAACTGGCACGCTGGGGCCGGACCCAACGAGGGCTGGTGGGAACGCACCATGCGATGGCCGGCCCGATACGAAGAATTCGAGGCTGCCGCAGATGCCGTCAGCCTCGCGCTTCGCGACATCATCGGCATCGGTTCTCCCACCGATCTGCAGGTGACCGGCTGGAACAACGCCTCGGACTACTCCTATCCAGATATCACGGCGTTCGGCGTCCACAGGTAAGTGATGGCGGTGGCTGGGCGATCTCCCCAGCCACTCGGTCATCGGCAGTTGCGGACGTTTCAGACACACGAACGCTCCGAGATGATCTCCGGGCGTTCGATCTTCAGCTGGACCGTGCCGGCCGCTCCGGACCGACCCGTAAGCGGCAAAATAGTGCAGTATCGGCCGGTTTCGCCGGATCGATTGGAGGAAGAGGAGTTTCGAAACCCGTGGATGTTCCCGCCTTCGACGTAACCAGCGCTTCCGAGATCATCATCTCCCTTGGCGATTTGATCGTTGGAGACTCCGAGTACCGGGACGTCCAATGGGACGCAGTGACCCTCGTGGTTACCGTTGCGGACAGCCATCAGCATCTCTTCGGCTACTTCTACACCAACGACGGGGGCTGGACACCAGGAAACCCTGGCGGTATGGCCCTGCTCGATCAGGTGATGGCGCTGCGTACGGCAACCACCGCACCCGGCAAGCGTGCCTGGAAGGTCTGCCGGATACAGCTGATCCGAGAGGAAATGCAGCTGACGGTCGACTACGAATACCGGTCGTGGAAGAGATGGATGGTCACGCCGGCCAACCTCGAAACGCGGGTCGAGGAACTGCGTCCTCGTCCTGGAAACGACTCCGCGGCCGAACGGACTCGCCGCAGTTGGTGGCAACGATTCACACACTAGCGGCAGGCAATCAGTGTGCCGTGTAATCGGCAGAAGCGGACGTTCTGCACAGCACTGGGTCCCGGCGGCCGGCGCCCCGGGCTGGCCGGTTCGGTCAGCGCGGTATGCGGCAGGACAGTGTGTTTTCGAGATGCTCGTGATGAGATCGGAGTCGCGAGAAAGGCTAAGCATGTCACCTGATCCGTCGTCACCGAATGTCGCTCTCACACAACAGGCGCTTGTGCAGCAGATCATCGAGGACGTTCGCGGCAAGATGGTTGTGAACCGCGTTCCGCTGGACTGGACTCTGATCGACCTGACCTGGTCCATGGTGGGCCGCGGGGGCGAAATCGAGATAGGCGTCGAGACCGTTGACGGACCGTTCACCGACTGGGACCAGCCGATCGGTTTACCTCCGGCGCTACAACAGTTGCGGGACCTCATGTATGTGCCGGGCGAAGGGACATGGTTCACGCTGCACCTGCTCATCAGACGCGATGGTCAAGTCAGCCAACGCTTCGGCTATGACCGGCCGGAGCCGAGCGTCTATTTCGAATCCGATGTCGAAGATGAGCTTCGGATGTACCCCCGCGCGACTGTGCCGCAATGGATGCACGACACTCTGCATCAGCGAACCACGGTCGAAGAGCCTTCGATCGTCAACGAGAGCTCTCCCATGCACGGGTCAAGCGTGGGCGGTCTCGGATCCCCGCGCACCGATCGGTCAGCAGCAATCGCGGCGGCCACCGATTTCAGGCCGTCCGAACCCGATATGAGGTACATCAAGGTCACCAGGCCGGGCGCGGTCGGTGACGAGCCATCGGTAACGTGGAGTGAGCTTCTCGAGGACGGTAGCGTGTGGAGAAAGGTCCAGAAGTTCGCTGACGGTCGGACCGGGCTCGCGGGAGGGTTCATCGCTACCGATCTCACTTGGCTCGAAGACGAATCGTTCTTCGAAACGCTCTCGGCCGACCCGAGTCTGCAAGTGATCGAGGTCGCGCCCTCCGAGTTTCAAACCGAATGGCTCGCCGCGGGCGGCTGGCACATCGAGTAGATGTCTTCGTATGGCGCTGTATTCGGCAATAGCGGATGTTTTGGCGTGCAGGGGATGCTGCGACGAATCGGAATCGATTAGTATTCTGGCCACTGCATGGGGAGGGCGATTGAGTCTGGGATCGTGGATTTTCGACGTGCTGAAGACGCCCGGTGGCGACGCGACCGTCGGTGTCGTAGGAGCACTCAGCGGTGCGTCTCCTACCCCCAGATGGCAACGGGTCAGTCATCGTGAGGCATACCAGGAGCGCCAGGAAGACAAGCTCCGAGAACTCGTCGCCGACATTCTTGAGCACCGACTGACATGGTCGGCGAAGCTCCGAGCGGCAGGTGCTTTCATCGAGGTATCCGACCGGTCGGACGAGGAAACGAACGAGGCGTTTCTCGCCAGGTATGCCGCTCTGGTTGGGGAGTTCGACGAGGCGAGCCGCAGCCTTGCCCACAGCACCGAGCAACTGCGGTTGTTCACGCTGAACGTCAAACTCCATACCGCCCTAGCCCGAATCGACGAAGTGAGCGGAATCACTCGCGGATGGGTAGTGCGCGAGGGCCGTCCAGGTCAGGGTTGGGAGCCGCATCCGTTCGAGCACTTCGCTGTTCACATGGAGAATGCCTTCGACGTCCTCTCAAAAGAGACTCAGAAGCTGACAGTTCGACACGGGCTCGACAATCCAGTGCAACCGGATGACGACATGAGTCGGTCGACAATACGGAGACACCGCAGGGTTTGCCGCCAGGAAGGGACCGCGTACGTCACGACTTCGGAGGCTGAGCTTCCGTGGTGGAGGTATTACCCGTTCAAGATAAAGTTCAAATTCGTTGCCAAGTGGACACAGCTGCGTCAACGGTGACTCCGACGGGAACGAACCTGCCGGCGGTCGGACGGCGCTCTATCCGTTGATCTTCCATGGTATGCGGCATTACGGTACGTGTTGTCTGAAGTGCGCCAGATGGTTCGGTTTGATCTTGCGACCGAGCGGCCAGCCGCTTCCAAGCTCTGGTAGCTGTGGCCCCGATGGATGACCTGGCCCTTGTCCAGCGGTTGGCCGATGTTGCCGACACCATCTCTACGCGGTACTTCCGGGCTGGGAGTATCGCGACGTAGTGCAAGCCCGTCGACAGCCCGGTCGCGGTGGCCGATTGTCGGCTTTCCGTGCACACGAATGCAGCTCATGCCCTGCGCGCGGAGCTGGTGAATGGATTTCGGTGAATGCCCTCTGCGAGAAGGCCGACCGCCGTCACGGTGCTGAGGAGCGCCGTCGCCGTATCACGACGAGATGGCCGCGCGGATCCGGGCCACCAGGGCGTCCAGACGTTGCTGATGTGAACCCTCCCAATAGATTCGGCCGCAATCCGAGCACCGCCGGAAGGTGTCATAGTAGCGGCGGGTGAGTGGTTCGAGTCTCTCGATGATGTCCTGCTTGGCCACACCGGTGACAGCGCCGCCACAGCGCAGGCAGCGACTGAACGGCACCAGCCGATCCGCCAGGTCGAGTCGGCGGACGAGGTCCACCATCTGCTCGAACGGGTGGTCCGACCGGACGAATACGCCGTGAGTCACGGTGCGGCGCTTGAGAAGTCCGTGGTCGCGGGTGAGCAGGATTCGATGCTCGGCCGCGGCTGTTTTCGCCAGTGCTGCGTCGTCGGCTTCCCAGTCCCCGCGCACGTCGAGTCCCATCAGCCGCATCAGCCGTGCGAGCCCGCCGAGGTTGACATCGACGATGAAGCGCGGATCGCGCAGCGGACAAGGACGCACCCGGGTCAGCGGCCCGATATCGAGCGTCTCGAACATCGGGTAGACCACAACCCGATCGCCCGGCTGCAGACGGCGGCCGAAGTCGACGGACTCACCGTTCACCAGCATCAGGTCGACCTCGGTGTGCGGAATACCCGCAGCCTCGACGACGTCCTTCACGGTCTGGTGCGGCCGGACCGGCCGCAGCTGCGCGGCGTACCGCACTCCCGGGGGCAAGAAGTCGTTCAGCTCGGCATACACACGCAGTTCGACACTGGCGGTCATAGGACCATTGTCCGGCGGGAGCACCCAGCGTGCCCAGAGCAATCTCCGGTTTGAGCAATCCCGCGTATGCCCGGTGCGGGTCAGCATCTCCCCGGATGCGCTGACCGAGAACGGTCCGCTCTCCCCCCTTGGCGGACCGCAGAGGAGTCGGCGCCACTGAACGTTGAGGTAGGCAACGGACATCCGCTCAGCCATGAGCGGACGTTCGAAAGAGCCGCGGCGTCAGGCCACAGACCACATCAGCCTCGTCGGCGCCACCTGAGGGTGCGGCAACGCCGCCATCTGCCGCTGCGAGTCACACTGTGCTGCAGATTCCGCGCAGCGCCCGAACCGTACGAGAACCATCGATACGCCCCCGCCAGATGAGCGTTGGTGGGCGTCGGGCTCGCGGCCGGGACACGGCGGCCACTGACCGCAACGCGTCCGTTTCCACGTGGATACCCTCAGTGAGGTCCGCCTGGGCAGATTCCGTTGGCATTGCAGGAGTCCACGGCGCGGGGCCAGAGCTGCCCGAGCAGAGAGGCGAGTGTGACGAACCGCTCGAACTCCCCGCGTTGGCGGTGGGTGTGCTATCCGCGATGACGTTGACCCCGGGCGCCGATGCGGGTGTGCCGGCGTAGGCGGGGCCCGAGGCTGTGGCGAGGGCCGCCGTGAGCGCGAAGAGAGCGAGTCCGGTTCGGGCGGTGCGACTATGCCAGATCATGCAGCGAAGACTAAGTGAACCAAATGTGTTTCGAATCAATTCTGGGGCCCCAATACCCGGGGCCACCCTGTCGCAAGCCTCGGCAGAGCTGTTCGACGCGACGGTGTGATGCCATGCCGTCCGAGATTGCTGGATCGGTTGCGTTCGGCGTCGAAACCTTTACAACGGCAATATCGTTTGCCCGCTCAGGCTCGACGAAGCGGCGCTCCTCACCCCAAACCACTATTGGTACACGACCTTGCGTCGGCTGCGCGAAAATTCTTTCGAAATACACGAATTCGAGACACAAGCCCCATGATCAACGGGCTCCCCATGCACTCGCCGGTGTCGTAGCTTGGCGCGCATGAAGCGTTCGCTCACCATCACCGCCGTTGCCGCCGCCCTCGCCCTCGGCGCCGCCGGTACGGCCACCGCCGCGCCGCTGACCCTCGAGCCGGCCGCCCCGGTTGCCGCGACGAACACCGGGTCGTCGGCCCTGACCGGCTCCAGCGAAGTGCTCGGGCAGCTCGCATTGGTTCCGGGCTTGCTGGCGACCATGATCGCCTGCGAGCTGTCTTCGATGTCGGGTCAGATGCCGCCGCCGTCGTGCATCTGGTGATTCTGGCCGTGAGATAGCGCGGGTTTCTGGCTATGTGTCGTCGAGTTGGAGACGGCCCGTGGGGACCAGATTCGCGAAATCCGGCGCTAAGGAATTGCCGCACATAACGACTCATTATCTGTGGGTAAATCGTTAGAGCTAGAGATAGGTGGGTGGGTGTTGTGCGTTGTGTGTTGTCAGCGATCATCATGCTGATCGCAGCGGTTTTGGTGACCGGGTGCTTGGGGCCGATGCAGGGGCCTGACCAAGCCGAGCGTGATAGCTGGTCGCGGGTGATCGAATCCGCGATACAGGCGTTGGCGGGAGTGGCCGATGCATCGCACAAGTTCCAGTACCACCGGTACGGTGACTACACCTCCAGCCTCGATGTTTGGTTGAAGGACGATGCAACGGCCCCGCAGGCAGAGGCTGTGGTGCGCGTGATGGCCACCCAGCAGCTACCGCCGCAGTACCAAGGTGACTCAACGGTGCTGGAGATGGTCCGGATGACGGACTCGTATTTCGCGTCCTGGCGTTTCGGTCGCGACACCACCAGGCAAGCCGAAGCAGCAAACACCTGGGCCCGAGTGTCAGCGACCCGGCCTGGAGCGGAGATCCATTGGTCTGACGGCGGAACATACGCAGCCAACGTCGAAGGCCCGGCCGAGAGGGTCATCGTGGCCGCGAGCTCCGGCACCGACCCCTCGAGCGCCACCGCGGCGATGCGAAAGATCGCCCGCGAGTTTCCCGAACTGGCGGCCCGCGACTGGACGGTGGCCTCGGGTTACCACGATCTCTCGATCGTGGGCTCGAGTCTCGGACCCGACTTGAACGCGAGCCGCCGTACCCGCTTCCCGTCCGACAGTGAACTCGAATTGTGGGAGTGGTTCTTGACCGATCAACCCACCCCGTTCACCGTCGAGGTGTCGGTATACGACCCGCCCGGCGAAGCAGGCCGCACCCTGGACGTCGCGATCTTTCCACTGGCGGGCGAGGTGTTCAGTGCGGAGCAGGCTGCACAGTTGGCCGGTCTGCACCTTCCCCGCCTCGCTCAGTCCGGTGCCGTGGTCGAGTACACCCTCCGCGGGCACCAAGACTTCGACTTCGAGGTCCTGGTAGGCGGTTGCCCGGATCCCGGCCGAAAAACTTCGGCCGAGGCGGAGCCCTTCGTTCGTCTGTACGAACGCTGTTAGTGCCGTATCGGCACCTCACATGGCTGGCCTCGGCAACCGTGTCCTAGCCGATCGCTGAAATGCCGTGGCCTCCCACAGGCCTTCGACCATTCCCATCGCGATCCCGGAAGGTCGCAGGCCTGGCGGAAACTCCCCCTGCGGCGTGTGACCGAAGCGGTCGTCGTCGGCTGGCTGCCCGGCCACGCCGGCGGCGAGGTGTTCGGATCCCTGCTCATCGCTGCCCACGACCAGGACGGGCAGCTGGTGCTCCTCGGCGCGGTCGGGACCGGATTCTCCGACGCCGCACGCCGCTCGCTGCACGTCGAACTGCTGGCGCTGGCCACGCCGCCGGTCACCGGCACGGTGCCGTCGTCGATCGCGGTCACCGCGCACTGGGTCACGTCGCGGCTGGTCGGTGATATCGCCTACCGCGAACGCACCGCCACCGGCCTGCGCCATCCATCCTGGCGTGGACTGCGATTCGACCGTGCACCAGAGAACATCACCATCCCCGGGACCAACTGATCCACCCATCCCACACGCCGCTGGCCATCGCATTCCGAACGCCGCCGAATGGGCACCAGGACGCGCTCCACTTTCTGCACCGCACCGGGATCCGGCCGCCGGCGCGCCCTGCGCTGACCGGTTCAGTCAGCGCGGTATGCGGCATCAGCGGATATTCGTTGGGAGAGCTGATGTCAGTTCGTTACAGGGTGCAGTGTTCCCAGGCGATCGCATCGAGTCGCTGCCAGTTGTTCTGCAGCCAGTCCCAGAGCAGTTGTTCGACCTCGTTCACATCGTTCAACGTCATGGAAAGGCATTGGTACTCAACCTTGCTGGACCTGGGGTGGACCTCGAGTAAGTAGTCGTTCTCACTGCTTCGGTAGGTCTGGATCGAGGGCACCTGGTTCGCTCTCGCGAGTGTGATGAAAGGTCCGCGGTGAAGGTAGCGCAGCTTGCTCAACCAGTAGTGCAGGTGGTCGCGGGTCAGTGTGGTCAGGTGTCGGGCACCGACCTCGACGTCCAGATCTTTGAAGACGACCGGTGCTTCCGCAGGTAGGGTGTCCGGCCAGGGAGCCCCGAGTTCTTCGTCAGTCTTCATCGGGATACCCCCAGTCGAAGTCGATCTCGGCGTGAGGCACGAGCGCGGCCACTCGGCGGGTGAGCTTCTGTTCGAATTCCTCTCGCCACAAGTAGAACCCGCTGAAGATGACGGAGTCGTCGGAGTCTGCCTGAACGAGCAGGTCCTCACCCTCCTCAGCCAGCGTGACGAACACTGTGTCGCCTAGGTGCTCCTTTCGAGGGCGTCAACCAACAACGCTGTCACCCCCGCACGTTCGCGTTCGTCCCTCAACGCCCGAATCGTCAAGGAGACATCGATATTCACAGACACGAGGTCGACCGTGTACCGGCGACCGACAGCCTGTTCCTGTCCGGTATCTCCGATACCTCGACCCCTTCGACTTGTCACAAATCGACAGGCCAAAGGGGCCGTGCCGCAGCCGATATATCTGCCAGTGCATTTCAGGCGGTATCGCGACCGGTTCGACAAAGTGGAACTCTGTCAATCGGTCGCGGGTTCGTCGGTGGCGACGTCAGCTGGGCCGAGGGCTCGCGGGGGTGCGGTGAGGGCCTGCGTCGCGCCGAGAGTCGCGCCGATTCCCGCGCCGACGGCGGCGAGCGGTGCCGCCATGAGGGCCGCGCCGTACGCGGCGCCGATGGGCACCGCGGCAAGACCGATCGGTGCGAACGGCCCGCCGATCATTAGACCGAGTGCACCGCCGACACCTGCGCCGATCAGTGCGAACGGGCTCGCCAACGCTGCGCCTGCGGCAGCACCGAGCGCCGCGGAGCCGACTGTCTGACTCGCAACACGATCGGAGCGAGTGCGTTCCATACCGACCGAGTCGAAGAACGTTGCGAGATCGGCCTCGGTGACCGCCGCGGCGTCGTTGAGTTGGATGGCGGGCTCCCGTGGCAGCCAATCCGGCACCTCGACCTGCACGTCGCCGAAACGCAACATGCCCGGCGGCGGCGCGATCGGCGGCACCGGCGCAACCGGGACCGGGCCGTGCAGGAACTCGACCGGCGACAGATACTCGCTTTTCGGTACCGGCCGCGCCCACTGCAGCGAACTGCGCGTGTCGTCCGGGATTCGCGTTCCCCGGTACGGGCGCACATTCGGCACTTGCGCGGCGGGCCAGTCCGGGGACTGCTTCGGCTGCTCTGCCTGCACGGCGGGGGTCGTCTCGCCTGAATCCGGGTCGTCGGCCACGAAGGCAACGTGGCTGCCGTGCGCGGTCGGGCTCACCGGAACGTAGCGGCCGAGCTCGGCGTTCGCGGTACCGCTGCTACCCACCAGAGTGAGAACAACGGGAACCGCTCCCGCCACTACCATCGACCCCGCCTTCTGTTGACGCGGACTGATCTTTCTGTGCTTGCTTGTGCCCATGTATCACCTTTCACAGTCCAGAGACCTTGTCGATTCGCATTCGGATCACAGGGGCGTCTTGGATGGTCGAGCGTGCCGTGAAAGGTTCGAACCAGGCCATCACCAGGACTTTCCGGGCTGTTCAGCACCCTGGATCGCGGGTGAACATGTCCACCATCAACCCCCGGGATCCAGCTCCGAACCCATGGCGACATCGGCATCCCATGTCGGATCCGGGACTGCGATCTCCGCGGCCTCGCGCACCGCGGGGTGTTCGACAAGGTGGTTCTCCGGGGTGCCGGTCTCACGAAAGACCTCGACGGGCAGGTTGGTTGCCAGGCTTCCCGGAGTCCGCCGCGGACATGCCGATACTCACCTGCGATGTCTTCCCCGTGGTCCATACGGAAATCGGCCAGCTTCGAGAGGGGCAGATCGGTTACGGGGATGCGCTGCGGGCGTTCATCCCTGGGCACGTCGTGGCAACGGCCGAGGCGTTCGAGGCGAGGCTGCGCGTGGAATTCCCGAACGGCGCAATCGTGCTGCGCCCCAGCGACGACGAACTCGTCGGGCCTGAGATCGCTACTCTGTCTGGGTTTGTCGATAGCGCGTGGATGTGCTGGCGACCGGGTGAGGATGCCTTCGAATATCTTCACTGATCCTTCGGATCGCCCGGGTCACGGCAGTACAGGATGTTCGAAATACAGGCATGGAGCCGGTGCTTCGTCAGTGCCTGTCAGAGGGTGGCGGAGAACGAGATACCCTCGTCTGACCACGAATTCGGGCTGCGCTTCGATGCGCTGGCTGGCAGCATGTCGGGATGCCGGACTTGCAGTGGGATGACGTCGAGGAGTTGCTCGACACCAACAGGATAGGTTCCCTGCCGGATGTGTACGTGCAGGAGGCATCGGTCGAGGATTGGCAGGCGGTGTTCGATCTGATTCGGGCGCAGGGGTGGGCGTGGGAGTACTACGAGGGTGATCGCAAGCGAGAGCTGCCCGCTGCGGTGGACGTGCTGTTCCGCCCGGACGATGCCGAATGCGTCACACTGCGGGTGTGGCCAGTCTCGAACGTGCAGATGATCTTTCGTCCTTGGCTTGGCGAGATCGATTTCGATGTCAACCTTCGCCAGTTGCAGGGCCAGGCCGGGGTGGACATTCTGTGCGATGTTCTGTGCGCGATCGGGCGGCGGCTGGGTAAACCTGTGCTGATGTGCTCAGAGTTCGACTCCTTCGACTCTCGATCCCCGGTACTGGGGTTCGACCCCGCCGCCGACCGTGTGGTGCTGATGGCTGACCGAATCTAGGGCTTCAGCGGACGCAGGCGTGCGATCCCGGGATCTCGCTCACCACGAGGTGAACATCTACCGAATGCGTCAGAACCCTGTGACGCTCTTGGAGTTACAACCGATCGCTCAGCGGCAATGTAGTGCGCCTGGTCGGGACGTCGAGGCCGGTCGAACGGTCCTTACCCCGGGGGGCGTGTCCTCCTCCTCGTGCTGCTCGTCGCCTTCTTTGTCGTACTCGACGACTGCACATCCTCGTTTCCCCCGATCTTCGCCCGTCGAACATCTGATCGTTGCCTGCTGGGAAGTGCATACAGGTAGCACCGCGTGACCGTGAGATCATTTGTTCGGGACGGTTTTCCAAAGGGGTGGGCACGGTGGAAGCGCGTGCGGTGGAACGCTTTTCGGGTTAGCGAACATTGCCGAACCGTCAGCGTGCGCCGTCGCGGACGATCAGCAGGTCGCGGCCGAGGGTTCGGGCGCCGTCGACCCACGTGGGCAGCTGTTCAGTGAGGAGCCAGACGGCTTCTTCGAGGTCGTCCTCGTCCAGGGGGATGTGCTGGCCGTCGAGCGATTCCGGTGCGAGGGTGGCGAGTTCGCGCTGCAGGGTGGCGAGTGTGGCGTTCGGGGCCAGGGTGGGGAAGGGCCAGGGCTGGTCGTCGGGGGTGCGGCGAGGCCAGGGCCAGCGGTCGCCCCACAGGGCGGCGAGGGCGGGGCGACCGAGGGCCTCGAACAGGCCGGTCAGGTCGTCCCAGTGTCGCCCGGGCAGGGTGGCCGCGCCGACGGGGGTTCCCAGGCGGGCGGCGAGGGCGGGCAGCATGGCGGTGTAAAGGGAATCGGCGTCGTCTGCCAAACGCCCTGCGAGCAAGTCACCGATCAGGGGGGATCGGGCGGCGTCCAGCAGGTCGGTGCGGCCCGAGCCCGGGAGACGGAGCAGCTCGGCGGCGTCCACGGCGAAGGCGGAGAAGGATTGTTCTGCCATGGGCGGCAGTCTGGCAGACCGGCAGCAGTAGGTATCTGCGTTCGTGGGACGATCCTGGCCGGGACCGACGATCACGGAGAGACGCCACCGCACTGCTAGCCAGCGAAGGCGGCCGTTTCAAACCGCGCGGTATGCGGCAATAGCGTGCGTTGCTGTCCACCTGTTGGAGCCTCCCGATCAGGGCTGGTGATCGATCAAGCCTTCATACTTCGCTCGTTGAGGTGACAGGACGCACGGGCCGACCCACCCTCTGACAGTCGAGACGACCTGTGCCCGGTCCGGGACAGTGGGAGAGGCTTCGAGCCCGCGTTGCCAGTTCCTCAACAGTCCCTCGGTCGTGGAGATCCGCGTCGTGACCAACGTGCGCCTATCACCGCGCCTGTTCCAGGTATGCCACACCGCCCACCCCTCGACCCGCGGCTCGACCCCGAGCCTTGCGCAGACTTGCTCGTACGTATCCGTGTGCGGCCCAACGACTACCGCCCCACTGATCTTCAAACTCGGTGCAGGATCATCACAGCCGTCACCTTCGAAGTGATAGCTGCGGAGTTCACGCGCGAGTGCATTGACCGCCTGCTGCAGGGGCGTCGAGTCCAACGGATCGGGCGCGAGACTGCGCCACCCTTCAACTCGGGCACAATCGTCGACCTCCCGGGCCAACAACTCCACCGCTCTCAAATATTCGTACTCATCGTCGGGCTCCGCAATCACGTCGACCATCGTCGCACCAGAAGTCGGCTCCCTTCCACAGACATTCGGATCGGACCGACCACACGAATCCCAGAGAATCATTCTCTCATCGGCTAGTTAGACACTTGCTGTCAGGATCAGGTCCCGGCCAGGATTTGATCCAGGTGCCCGGTGGGATGCTCCCAATATTCGGCTGCCCACCGTCTGGTTTGGTGTGGCTCTCTAATGGCTTGCTTCCCACCGGGTGCCGTGCAGGGAGTGGCTGAAGAGGGGCCTGCCCCAAGCTCGAACTAGCGGTGCCCTCCCGCACGGACACCACTTGGTTCGTTGACGCGGGAAGGCACGGCGATGACCGTCATCATCGGAATGGACCCACACAAGCGCTCGGCCACCATCGAAGCACTCGACCCGACCGGCAAGGTTCTGGCCACCGGCAGATACACCACCGACAATGCAGGCTATGCGGAAATGCTCACTGCCGGAGAACAATTCCCGGACCGGATCTGGGCGGTGGAAGGCTGCAACGGCATCGGTCGGCACCTCGCGCACCGCCTGGTCCACGACGGGGAAGCCGTGATCGACGTGCCGGCGAAACTGTCGGCGCAGGTGCGTGTCTTCGCGACCGGCAACGGCCGCAAAACGGACCCGGTCGATGCTCACTCGGTGGCCCTGGCCGCATTGCGCGCACCGAATCTGCGGCGGGTCGAGGCCGATCCGGAGCTGGTCGCCTTGGGCATGCTCGCCGACCGCCGCGACGAGCTCGGGCGTTCCCGCACCGAAACCGTCTGCCGCCTGCACCGGTTGCTGCTCGAACTGATCCCCGGTGGCGCCAAGACATTCCTGTCAGCCCGTCAAGCCCGCGAACTGATCGCCCCGATCACGCCGTCGGATGCGGCCGCGCGGGTCCGGCTGCGTTTGGTCGTGGAGTTGATCGAAGACCTGGAAACCATCGACCGCAAGACCAAAGCCACAGACAAGGAACTGCGGCAGTTGGTCACCGAACGCGGCTCCACGCTGATGGAACTTCACCGGATCGGACCGTCTTCCGCGGCACGGCTTTTAACCGATACAGGTGATATTCGCCGGTTCCGGGACCAGGATCGGTTCGCGTCCTGGAACGGCACCGCACCGTTGGACGCGTCCTCGGGTGATCAACAGCGGCACCGGCTCTCGCGCGCCGTCAACCGCAAGATCAACCGGGTGTTGCACATCATGGCCATCGTTCAACTACGCAACCGCACGCCGGGCCGGTCTACTACGACGGCCGCAGAGCGGGCGGGAAGACCTCGATGGAAGCGGTCCGCGCGCTCAAACGACGGCTCTCGAACGTGATCTACGCCCGGATGCTCGCTGATCAACGATGTCGTGAATTGGCAGGCCCGGGAGGGCAATCGGGAACGACTCTTCACTCCAGCGCGACCGGTTCCAACCCGCACACCGATCCTTCAGACAAGCCACATCCCGGACCCAACAAACAGGCTAACCCCACACCCACACCGACGTCTTGACATAGAGGGGTGCCAATAGCGGACGTTCTGCACCGCAACGGGTTCTAGCCGCCGGCCGCTCCGCGCTGGCCGGTTCGGTCAGCGCGGTATGCGGCTACTTAAGACTGGTGTCAGGACCTGATCCCGGCCAGGATCTAGTCCAGGTGCCCGGTGAGAAGTTCCCTAATCGGCTGCCCACCTGCAGTATTGGTGTGGCTCTCTCATGGCTTGCCTCTCGCCGGGCACCGCGCGAGGAGTGGCTGGAAAGGGGTCTGCCCGAGCTCGAAGTAGCGTTGCCCTCCCTCGCCGATAACCCCGTAGACCAGGGAGGACACCGATGACCGTCATCATCGGCATGGATCCACACAAACGCTCGGCCACCATCGAAGTCATCGACCACACCGGCAAGATCCGAGCCGTCGGAAGATACGGCACCGACAAGGCCGGCTACACCGAAATGTTAACCACTGGCAGGAAATTCGGAAACAGAGTGTGGGCGGTGGAAGGCTGCAACGGTATCGGCCGCCATATCGCCCACCGCCTGGTCCACGACGGGGAAACCGTACTCGACGTGCCAGCGAAACTCTCCGCCCAGATACGAGTATTCGCCACCGGCAACGGCCGCAAAACCGACCCCGTCGACGCCCACTCGGTCGCGATGGCAGCACTGCACTCACCGAACCTGCGCCGTGTCGAACCCGACCCAGACCTGCTCCTTCTGAGCATGGGGACTGCCCCGAGTTCGGTTGACTCAAGGAATCAACCAAACCGGGGGCAGTCCCCCTCGATGGAATCGATGCGCTCACTCAAACGCCGGCTTTCCAACGTCGTCTACGCCCGCATGCTCGCCGACCAACGACAACACGAAAAGGCAAGCCCGGGAGGGCACTCGGGAACGACTCTGCAATCCAGCGCGACCGGCCTCACCCCGCACACCGATCCTTCGGAAAAGCCACTTCCCGGACCTGCCACCAACAAGGTTAACCCCGCACCCGCAGCAGCGTCTTGACATAAAGGGGAGCCATGAGCGGATGCGGCGGAACCGAGGTTGAACGATGACCGTGACGGTACGGAGCTACACGACCAAACGCGGATTGGGGTTGGGTCGGCTCCGGATCGTGCTGTCTGGACCCACAACGACACCAGGGAGATGAGCGAACCGACCATCGGCCTTGTAAACGACCTTCGCGCTACCTCCGAGAAGAAGGTAGCTCCGGTCGCGATCTATCAGCCACTCCCGCGCACCGACCCTGAACACGAATATCTCTTCGTTCTCAATGATCTCTCGGTCATCGATACAGAACGTGCCATGAGTCCATTGCTCACGGATTGATCGGTAGTGTTCGCAGACGACCTCATACGCCTGTTCGTAGGTGATGGGCGCGGGCCCCACCTTCTGCTTGCGCATCCACCTCATCATTCACCCACTTTAGGTGCATCAGGAACTCGCGCACCAGCGCACTGAGCTCAGAATGAGCGCGCACTGGCGACGGTCGGCCCACGGGCTCAGATGGCTCCTGCCCATGGATCTTCCAGCACACGCGTTGGCCGACGCGGTCAGCGCGGTATGCGGCATTATCGCTCACTCCCGCTGACTGAAGCCAGACCGGTTCAGCCCCGGCACCCGAGGTGAACGCTTTGGTGGTGATGAAAACCCCACGCGCCGCGCCCACGCGAGCACTGCGACCGGCAGCGCGCCGCAGTGCTCGCTTCTGCCAACAGGGTCTACCGCCGAAAGAGATTGTCAGTAGGAGGTATTGGCTCCGTACTCGGCCTGGGCGCGCGTAAAGCCCTCGTACACCAGTTGATCGATCAGTCCGGACCGAGAGAACGAGGTGTACTCGAGGTACTGCTTGGCGCTCTTTGCCGCCTGCTCGTTCCAGTCCACATTCAGGCTGTCTACTGCGAACGTAGCGTCTGCGGTGGAGAAGTCTTCGTACTCGAGCTGGTGGATCAGACCGCTGCGGGAGAAGGCAGAGTAGTCGAGGTACTGCTGGGCAGACCGGATGGCGTTGCGCTGGCTGGAGGTGATGTCCTGCTTGGCCGGAGAGAATTCGACCACGAGTGTCGATACGGGCGCCGCGATATCCGGCTGAGCGACGTCGGCCGCTGCCGCAGCGCCGTTCCATGCGGGTGCCGCCAGGGCGAGAGCCAGTACCGGGGCACCGACCAGCCACACCCATTTCTTCTGCTTCTTCGGCGCGTCCGCGGCCGACAGGTAACTGGGCTGTGGGGTGGGGAACGGCTCGACGCGGGTGGGTGTGTTCACGGGTCTCCATTCGTCAGGTGATGGGTGGAGCATCATGCAGTCGTGCCATCTGCTGACGTCAGAGTGTTGTTAGCTGGTTAGGTGCGGTGAGTGCCGGTTAGGCACGGGATGTCGGTGGGATGGCAGTTCATGTCCCCTGAGCATTTACGGGTCCCCGTCGGCGCGGACTCGGCGCAACACGTCGCCCGGCCGACCGGGCGGCCTGCGTATGCGCTCAGAACCGAACGGCCGGTTGATCTTTCGCCGTGCGGCGCTGTCCGAACTGCGCAGCGCGCTCTGCGGCAGATGAGGACGTTCTGGCACCACCGGGACCTGGCCTGTTGCACACCGTGCCCGACAGCTCTCAGATCAGCGGAAGTAGCATCCGGGTATGCAAGCCGACATCGCTGGGGCTTTTCAAATCGCCCGTCTAGCAGCACGTTTTGACTGGACGTGGAGCCCCGATGACGTACCACGGTTCTGCGATGTCGCGGAGTGGCAGTTCGCCGGGCCCTCCGCAAGGGCTGGTATCTCGACGAATCTCGAGATCGCCAGGCCCGTGGGTTTCGTTTCGATCGGGCGAGAGGTCTGGGACGACGCATCGCAGATCCGGGTTCTGCGTCAGATCTCGGTCGAGGCAACGTCATCCGATCTCGACCTCGGAACAGGTCCGACGCATGCAACCATCGATGCTTTTGCCCTCGCTGCCTCGCTCTTCGTGTCCGAGTGGGGGGATCCGGCACGGACGGTACCTGGCAGTTCCGCGAAACTCGCTTGGGATCTGCCGTGTGTCGTCATCCAGGTAGAGATCGACAAGAGCGATCTGGTTCTGAGCTTGATCAATCCTCACTACGAACAGTGGATCGAATCTTGCAGTGGTGAGGCTGAAGCTGACTGGCGTCGCTACCACGGTGACGAGAGGCCAAGTGACGCAGTGTCGCCTAGCCTGGCTGGTGGATGGACATCCTTCGCTGATGCCCTGGCTCTGACCTTGTCTCGCCTGCCCGAAGAGGGGCAGTTGACCCTCGTCGCCGGAAGCGATCACTGGCTACGCTTCAGCTTTGGCACGAACAGCCGCTACGGCCTGCTGTTGAAATGTGAATTCCCGAGAGTGCGCGGGATCGACTCCGCGGAGCATGCTCGAACCGGTTGGGCAAAGCCCGACAGGAGAAATCGGAACTGGGCGAAACGGATCACGTGGCCAGCGCCGTTCGACGGATATCACTCACTGGCGCAAGATGCGGTTGCCGTACTGCGCGACATGTTTGGGGTTGATGACCCTACGTCCATTAGTGTGCACAGCCGCAGCTCGTCGTACGAAGAGCCCGCAAGTCTCGAAGCCTTCAAGGGGAATTGAGGACAGGGCCGGGAGTGTGGCGACCGCTCGATCGACCTGCGGCGTGCTGTTATCGCGCAATCGTTTGTGCTCATCAATCTGGCCCGCGGCCGCGGGCCCGGGCAGATCGCCGCAGGAGCGGACGCCAGCTCACGGATCGCAGCAAGGTCATCAGGCCTGGCCTCATTGACGCGCCCGGTCATCGCCCTTCCACGACGTACAGCAGTAGATCGTCTAGGCCTGTATCCGAAATTCGGCAGTAGCGGATGGTCTGCGGTGCACTAGGTTCCGACTGGCGTCGCCCCGCGTTGGCCGGTTCAGTCAGCGCGGTATCGGCAGAATAGTGGGTTCGGTAGATCGGGCCTTGGTGGGCACGACCTGGCCGAGTCGCGGAGATGGTCTGCGGCCTCCTGTGCCGGGCTCGCCGTCGAGTAGTCCGTTGAGCCCGGCCGATCGGCGGATCGGCGGCTAATTGTTGGCGCGTTGGATGGAGCGGCGGACCAGGCTGCGGATGCCGGGGAGCTGGATTGCGCGGAGCATTAGTTCGCCCGCCCACACATGTGTGCGTGACGGCGGGGCGAATCGGCTGATTCCCTTCCGCACCAAGGACTGTCGTTTGTTCACCTCCGGCCGCAATGTCGTCTCCCAGTGGTCGAGGGCGGCGGGAATGTCGTCGCCGTGTGCCGCTAGCGCGGTGCCGAGGCGGTCGGCGCCGTCGAGGGCGAGGGCGGCGCCGTAACCGGCGAAAACCGTTACGCACCAGGCCGCGTCGCCGAGCAGGACGACTCGGCCCTGGCTCCAGCGGTCCATCACGATCTGGCCTACCGAATCGAAGTACGCGGTGCCGGGCTCGGCGTCGAGCTGACGGAGTGCGTCGGCGACACCGCCGCCGAGATCCCCGAACGCTCGGGTGAGGGCGGGTGCGGCACCGAGAGAGAGTTCGGTGTCAGGGTCGGGGCAGCGGTAGGCGAAGAACGCCGAGGACCGTTCTGGTCCCAGGTTCATCACCGCGGCTGTACGTCCGGGGCCGATATACGTGGTGCCGAGTCCATCGGGCATGTGGGCGGGAGGTGTTTCCAGCGGAAATGCGCCGACCATATGGCCCAGGTCCACGAAATACTCGGACTCGGCACCGAATACGAGCTCCCGAACCCGGGAGTGCACGCCGTCGGCGCCGACGAGGAGTTCGGTGTGGAGGTGGGTGTCGTCGCTTAGGGTGACTTCGACCTCTCCAGAGGTCTGGGTAATGGCCCGCACCGTGGTGCCGAAACGGATATCGGCGAAGTCGGCGACGGCGTCGTACAGTGCTGACTCCAGATCGCCGCGGAACAAGCTCAAGGTCCGGCTCCCGACGGCGGCCTCGGTGACAGCGGCGGGAATCCTGAGTTTCTCGCGGCCGTCGGCGTGGACGAGGACCGAGGTGAAGAATCCGATATCGCGCGGGGTCAACGCCGGTAGCAGCCCGAGCCGCTCCGCAGCGGCATATCCGGGTCCGTGCAGGTTCAGCAGGTAACCGCTACTGCGGCGACTCGGCGCGTGTTCGACCACGACGACGTCCCAGCCCTGCTGATGCAATCGCAACGCGGCAGCCAAGCCGGCTATCCCTGCGCCGACGACCGTCGCCCGCCTGCCCGATGACTCAGCTTGCCGGCGCGCAGCGCTTTCGAAGGGTTCCATTGCGACTCCTCGGTTCGATGTGCTGTCGGCGAAACCATTTGAGAACTCTCGCCATGCGTCAACTAATAGTTGACCAACAGTCCATCGTCAACTATCAGTTGACGCACCGGCCCCGCCAGCCCTGGTGCCGAACCACCGGGATCAGCTGCACCTTCGACTCCTGCGCCTACGGTGTCGAATTGACCCGGCGCCCCTGAAAGTTGGGGCAACCCACAGTAGTGAAATCACTACGTTTCACTTACTGAGGTCGGTAGGGTTCGGCGACCCGGCACCACGGGAGCCCTCAACAGGAGAACGATGACCACGCATGAGCGCCGCGCCCGCCAATTCGGCTGGGGCATTACCGCAGTAGTCGCAGCCGCCATCACGACCGGCGTGCCCACCGCATCCGCCGATATGGTCAATTTCCATATCGCCGCGGATCAAGGCGTTCAAACCTATTACGTCGGAACCAATTACGGCATCTCCGTCACGATCGTCAATGTCACTGGGACGAGTTTCGTGACCTTCTCCGACAACGGGCAATGCATCGGCGGCAGTCGCGGGTACGGCAATGCGGAGATCGGGACTGCCCCGGTCGCGGCGGTGAACTGGGTTCCGTCGACGGTCGGCCGCCACGTCATCACGGCGAATGACGGCAAGACCACGCAGACCCTCACAGTGGATATCCAGCCGGCCCCCGCCGGATCCACACCGGCCACACCGATGCTCCCCGTGGGGTGCAGCCAGTTGGATCGGCTGCTGAACGCCGGTAGTTCCTAGCCCTCCGCCGGCACTTGGGAAGTTCTTCCCAGCCACCGACCGGCCCGCGGCAATCAACGCTCAGATTTCGCAAACCGTATGTGCGACAGATTGATTCACTCGATAGCAAGAAGTCGCGGCTGGCGACGGCTCACCTCATGACAGGCACGTCCGGTCGGCGAGCGGCACAGCGCAAGTGGTTCGCGACGCATAGCATTCGGGATATGCGTGGTCGCGGGTGGTTTCGTGTCGTGGTGTGCTTGGCCGTGCTCGGGAGTACCAGCGGGTGCATCGGGGCGGTGGATCGGGCGGATTTCGAGAAGGAGATCCGGGCCCGCGGGGGCGGGTTGGTGAGTGCGCTACCGCAGGGCGCTATCGCCGCGTTGGCGCAGCGCATCGGGGCGAACGATCCGGAGGTGAACGTCATCTTGTTGACCGCACCGAACTCCACTCAGTTCCGACTGGTCGTGAACAACCAGCCCGCCCAGGTGACCCGGTTCTTCGACGGCGGTGACTTCACCGCGCGCGAACCCACGGTTCGGGTGCGGGTCCGGCCGCCCGGACCCCCTCGCGTGCTGGACGACTACTCGTTCACGCTCGGCGACCTGAGTGACCCACGCCCGGTGCGGGTTTCCTCCTTCGACGACCTGGACGGCGAGAACTTCAGGGTCAGCGAGGTGCCAGGGCTCTCGCGGATCGAAGACATCGTCGAAACGGCCCGCACGCGCAGCGAGATCCCCGACGGGCAAGTCACCGCCGTTCTGGTGAGCCGCTTCGGCCGGGACATCCGCATGGTCGCCAATGTCGTCTCCGCGCGCTCGGAGATGGTCGTCGAGTTCGACCGCGCCGGCGCGTTCCTCCGAGCCCAGTAGGTGTAGACGATGCCCCGTGTGATGGCAGCCCTGTCGACCGGCCTCGTCGTCGGCGCTTTCAGCATCGTCGTGCCCGTCGCCATCTGGCCCGGCGAAGCGAAACTCACCGCTCCCCTGTTCTGTTCGGCCCCGGCCACCGAACCCTTGGTCGTCTCCGACACCTTCCACGACTCCGAAGGCACCTCCACCAACTACACCCTGTACTGCGTGGGCGACCACGGCATTCTCACCAACGAGGGCTTCGCCCTCCCCATGGCAGTGATGCTCACCGCCCACGTCCTGATCGTCACGGCGTTGGTACTGCTCGCCACCGCGTTCAGAACCAAGGCGGAGCCCGCGCGCGACCAGCCGGATGGAGTGCACGACGCCATCGAACTCTGACCCAGTTCCGGCGCGGCATCAGGAGAACCTGCGGGCCTTGGTGACGAGGGCGGCCCGACCCCGAGGGGTGATCCGGTAGCGGCCCCGGGGGCGGCTGGGGGCGATGAGGCCCCGGGATTCGAGGTGGGACAGGGCGGTTCGGGTGCGATGGCCGGTGAGGGTGGCCGACTGCTGGATTTGCGGGGCGGTGAGGGTGCGGTCCGGGTGCAGAGCGGTGAGGACCGCTATTTCGGCGGGGGTCACGGGGTCACCTCGGGGTGTGAGTGCGGTGGCGGCCGGTGAGATGGCCGGGTGGGCAAGGGATGTCGAGATGGCCGCCGCCGGTGAGGGACAGGCGGACGGTGTCGGTGCGGGACTCCCGCGAGAGACGGTAGGAGTCCACGGCGGTGCGGGCGGTGATCGCCGTGCAGAGGGCGATGATGGCGAGCAGGGTCCATGCGTCCCAGGGCATTTCGGCCTCCTTGTAGCGAATTCTTGGTTGACTCAACTGTGATCGCGCAGCCACCATTGCGGAAGAGCTTCAACGAATTGCGCCGGCGTTCCACGGCGGGCCGCCCCACGAAAGGCACTCCCCAGATAGAGAGGCTAACGAAATGGTCGGATCCACCATCCCCAAAAGGGCATTCGGTCGATTTCTGCGCGGACTTCGCGAGCATGTCGGGGCCTCATTGCTAACCGCCAGCCTGCAAATAGACACCTCCAAGCAAACGGTGGTTCGGTTGGAGGATGGGCTGCCGACCAAAATCACTACGCCACAGCTCAAATCACTCCTGGATCTGTACGAAGTCAGTCCCGAGGTCAGATTCGAAGCACTCGAGATGTGGCAGGAGGTGCGGCAACAGGACAAGGCCGCCAAGCTACAGGGCACCTACAAGGGGTGGTGGCAGGCGTACGCCGATCAGTACGCCCCACATTTCGACCATTACCTGCGACTCGAAGCGACCAGTAATCACTGGATAAGCCACCAGCTCGTACACGTGCCGGGCCTGTTGCAGACTGCCGAATATCGCCGGAATATTATCAGAGCCGCGCACCCGAACCTGGCCGAGAGCGATATCGAGCGACGGTTGGAACTCGCGGCTCGACGGCAGGAACGCAGCGCCGAACCGGGATTCCGCATGGACGCGATCCTGTCGGAGGCCGTGCTGCGCCACCGACTCGGCGGCCCATCCGTCATGGCCGCCCAATTGCGCTACCTCGCCCAGATCGGTACGAGGGACAACGTCTCGATCCGCGTCGTGCCGTTCAGTTCGGACTCACATGCGGGCCACGGGATCCTGTCGTTCACGTTGCTCGAATTCCCGCCCCTGTCATGCCATTTGAAGGAGCCGCCATGCGTCTACATCGACGGCGCGGAAGGTGCGCTCTACCTCGAGAGCGACCGCGTCATCGAGCGGTTCAGGACCGCGATCTCGAGCCTCCAGCGAGTAGCGTTGAGCGAGAATGACACCAGAGCTCTGATGTCGGACATCGCGAAGGAGTACGCGGCGTGATAACCGATCAGTCGAATGCCAGATGGTTCAAGTCGTCCCACTCGGCCGACGCCAACGAGTGCGTCGAGGTCGCATTCCTCGATGACAGCGCCACCACCGTCGGGGTGCGGGACTCCAAGGATCCGTCGGGCCCGATCCTCACCTTCTCCAGCCAGCAGTGGGATCGGTTCCTGGGCAGCGAAGTCTGGCGTCGTTAGCCGCGGCACTCGGTTACTGTGCGGGAGATGAGCATCGAGTTTCTGTTGACGACGCTTGTCATTGTGGCGACGCCGGGTACCGGGGTGCTGTTCACGCTGGCCGCGGGGTTGGCGCGGGGCGTGCGGGCCAGTGTGATCGCGGCCTTCGGGTGCACACTGGGGATCGTGCCGCATATGGTGGCGGCCATCACCGGGCTGGCGGCGCTGCTCAACGCCAGTGCCGTGGCGTTTCAGACCTTGAAGTACCTGGGCGTGGCGTACCTGCTCTATATGGCCTGGAATACGCTGCGGGACAAGGAAGTTCTCGCCATCTCGGAGGAGGGTGCGGAGGCCGCGCCCACCGCCGGGCGGGTGATCGTGTCCGCCGTTCTGCTCAATGTGCTGAACCCGAAGCTGACGATCTTCTTCTTCGCGTTCCTGCCGCAGTTCGTGCCGAACGGTTCGACCGGCGCCACCGTGCGCATGCTCGAACTGAGCGGGCTGTTCATGCTCGCGACATTCGTGGTGTTCGCCGTGTACGGCGCCTTCGCGGCGGGGGTGCGCGGCCGCATCATTTCCCGCCCGGCGGTCATGACGTGGATGCGCCGCGTGTTCGGGGTCTCGTTCATCGCACTCGCGGGACGGCTGGCCGTGCAGAACCAATAGGTGTGAGCTGTGCGGACTCGGGGTGGAGGCCGATATCACCATCTGGAAATTTGCCCGCATCGCTGGGCGTTTGCCATGGTGTAGGTAGTCCCGATCAGGGGCCCGGACGAGGGAGCCGTACCCGGCGTGCGACAAGACGGCCTTCGGAGGTTGTCATGTCGTGGCTGGTGCTGGTGGTGTCCGGGATTTTCGAAGCCGTGTGGGCTACCGCGCTCGGGAAGTCGGAGGGGTTCACCCGGCTCGGGCCGACCGCCGTGTTCGGCGTCGCCCTGGTGGTGAGTATGGCGGGGCTGGCGTACGCGATGCGCGGGCTGCCCGTGGGGACCGCTTATGCCGTCTGGGTGGGTATCGGGGCCGTGCTGACGGTCGTGTACTCGATGGCCACCGGGGAGGCCGCTGTCAGCGCGGTCAAGCTGGTGCTGCTCGGCGGGATCGTCGCCTGCGTGATGGGGTTGAAGTTGGTCGGGTAGACGGCTATTTGGCGGGGGCCAGTTTCACCGCGTCGGCGGGGATGGCGGGGACCGATTGGACCGTCTGGGTTTTGGCGGCGGGGTCGGGCAGTTGAAGTCGCCAGTCGTCGGAGACCCAGACGACGGTTTCGGCGGACGCGGTGATGCTGGCGTCGGAGTAAGTGGCGTAGACGGTGAGGTCGGCGCGGTCGGGGGTGTAGGCGGTGAGTTCGTAGGCGGCGATGTGGGGGGCCACGGTCTGGTTGGCGGGGGCGGTGATCGAGATCTGGGCTCGGGCCAGGACCCAGGAATCCTTGGCGGCGCCGGGGATCAGGGATATTGCGGCCACCTGGGGCCAGACGCCGTCGGGAGCCAGGGACAGGCGAGTGCTGTGGTTGATGGCGGCCAAGGCCGCGCCCTGGGGCGTGCGGGTGTAGCCCGCGGCGGTGGTACCGAGTTTGCTGGGGCCGTCGTGGCCACCGATGGGGAGTTGGACGCCCTGGTAGTTTTCCCAGCGCACGTCGGCGGGCGGGCGAGACGGATCCGCCGCCGCGGTGGTCGATTTGGCAGCGGGTTCGTCACTCAGACCGCAGGCAGAGACGGTGACGGCGGTCGCCGAGACGAGCAGGGCCACCACTGCGGCGATGAAAGTTTGCGCGTGGTGTGCTGAATTGGCGCGCACGATGATTCCTCCCGGACAACCCGAGTACGGTCGAGAAGCGTTGCGGGGACGCGAGTTCGGCGGCCGCGCGGTCGGGCTCACTCTATGACGCGGGCGGGCCGGGCGGAGGGTCTAGCAGTGTTGATCCGTTCGGTTTAACAATTCGTCACTCCTGTCACGGAACCGGTTGCGGGGACCCACGATCCGGGTAACATCAGGGCCGCAACATGATCATCGCAGGTGGTGGGGTTGATGTTGGATCATCGGGACCTGGTTCCGGTGGGCCGCCTGTGTCATCTGCCAGTGGTGCGTAATGCCCTGGCGTTCGGGGGAATCGGGTCGCGAGCCCGCTGCTGTCCGTTCGGGGAAGGGGAACTGGGGAGATGAAGACCAAACGAACGTCGATCCTGTTGTCGATGCTGCCCATCGCGCTGGTCGCGGGCCAAGGGGTCGCCGTCGCGGCGCCGGGGCAACCGGGGCTCGCCGTGCCCGGAGACGGGCAGCCGGGATTGAGCACCCAGCCCCCACCGCCCGCGGCGCCCAGCCCGGCGGATTACATTCCCGACCCGCCCATCCCAGCCCCGAACCGGCCGCGGCCCAAGCAGCAGACGACGCCCTCGCCGCAGCAGAACACGATCATTCAGCCGCAGGCCACACAGCCGCAGGGCGTAGAGCCCCAATCAGAGCAGCCGTCGGCCAATGCCCCCGAGGTAATGCCTGCTGACCCGCACAAACTCCGGGTCGGCACGGGTGGGGTTGAACTGCCCGACTGGATCGACGTCAAGACACGCGACAAGGCTCAGGCCTACCTCGACATGGCGGAGTGGCAGATTGCCGCCGCATACGACCGGATGGGCTTCTCCCCCGAAGAGTCCGACCGAATGGCCGCGTCCAGCACGATCGGTGCCGTTCTGGGCGCAGGCGGCACTGCCGCTGCAGTTCCGATCGCGGCCGTGCCAGTCGGGTGTGCGGCAGGTGCGGTAATCGGTGCTGTGGCGGGAGGTTTGATCGGTGGCATACCGACGGCCGGAATCGGTGCCCCCGCAGGCGCGGTCGTCGGCGGCATCGGCGGGTGCGTTATCGGTGGTGGCGCGGCCGCCGTCATCAGCGGTCCATTCGTGATCGCTGGAGGCGCGCTCGCAGCTCTCGCCGCCGGTGCATTGAGCGGCGGCGACGCGACAAAGCCCGCTCCCGCAATGCCAACGTCGCTCGTCGACACCGCTGGGCAGGTGCCCGGTTCGGATCCCGCGCTGGGTTCGTCCGGGGTGCAGCCGGTTTCGGCTGTCATCACGCTGCCCAGCATTCCCGCGCAGGTCGCTCAAGTGCTCGCGCCCGCGTTGCAGCAGCTCGGGGCGGTGATCGACCAGGTCGCGCCGATGGCTCAGGGGGCGGCTCCGGTTGTGCGGCAGGTCGCCACGGCGATCGAGCAGGTTGCGCCGGTGGCGCAGCAGGCGGTGCCCGCGGTGCAGGCGGTCGGGGCCGCGATCCAGCAGCAGGTGACGCCGGTCGCGCAGGCGGTGGCTCCGGTGCTGGAGCAGCCGGTGGTGCAGGCCGCGCCGGTGGTGCAGCAGGTGGTGGCCGATGCGGGACAGCAGGTTGTGGCGGCGGTGCCGCAGGCCGCGCCCGTGGTGGAGCAGGTGGTGGAAGGTGTGAACGCGCAAGTCGATTCGTTCCGGGCCGCGGTGGCGCAGATGCCCGCGATCACCCCGGAAGCCTTCATCGCCGCCCTGCAGCCCGCCCCGCCGGGCGCGTGACCGCAACGACACGGATGACGCCGTGACCGCAGACGACAACGCCGGCAGCGACTGCGCCCCCGGCCCCCTACCCGCCCAGCATGAACCCCGCGCCGCCGACCCGGCCGCCGCGGCGCACCACCACGAGCCCGGCCCGGACCGGCCGGACAGCGATTTCCTGAGGCTCGAGGCCAGCGCGCCCGAGCTCCAACCGGTCTCGACCGCGCAGCCAGGCACGCACGCACGTCCAGAAACCACCACGCCCCGAGCCGAACCCACCGCTCGGCAGGCGGGAGCGGGACCCGCTGGGACTCACCGATCGCGGGCCGAGACCGCCGATGGGGCAGAACCCGGCTCGCGGCAGGCGGAATCCGGAACGGATCAAACCGAATCCGGTCCGCACCGAGCTGAATCCGTTGCACACCAGGCCGAATCCGCGGCCACGCCCGTTGCACACCGAGCCGAATCCGCGGCCACGCGGCGGGTGCCCAAGCCCGGCGCATCGCGGCATCGACGCGAACCGGACCCGTCCCAGGATCAGGAGCCGGTGACCGAACCTGCGGTCCGTGGGGAATCGGTGGCGGGTGAAGGGTTTGGGCGGCGGCCGGTGATGCCGGAGATCGTGCCGGTCGGGGGCCTGCCGGAGGCCCGGACACAGCAGGTGGAGGTGGCGGGGTGGGCCTCGTGGCTGACGGAAGGTGCCGTCGCGGAGCCGGTTTCGGTGGGACGGGATTCCGGGTGGGACGACGAGTGGCGGGCCGTGGAGGATCTGCGGGCCGAGGATCCGATGGCGGCGCTGGTGGACGAGGCGCGGCGGCGGTCGGTGCAGACGCAGCGGCGGATGCGGATCCGGGCACGCGCCCTCGCGATTGCCGGGGTTTCACTGGCGCTCGTGGTGTTGGCGGGGATCGCGTGGCTGGTGTCGTCGGCCGGGGATTCGAGTGAACCGCAGGCCGTTCCGGGGAACAGTGCGGGCAGCACGCCCGGGGGCCCGGTGGGGACCAGTACGGCGAGCGGGAATCAGCCGGGGCTGGCCGTGTGGTGCCGGGAGTCGGATACGCCGCAGCGGGTGAGCGGGGCCGGGGCCGGGAATCTCGACAGCGGGCCCGGGGTGATCATGCGGCTCGAATACGCGTGGTACGTGCTGCGGGACGCGGCGGCGGTGCGGTCGGTGCTCAGCGCCGATGCCCGCGTCGCGCCGGAACAGGCCACGCGCGACGCGATCTCGGCGACACCGGCCGGGACCCGGCACTGCGTGACCATCACCGAGGCCGACGCCGACCGGTGGAACGTCACCGTCGACGAGAAACACCCCGACGGCACCCAGACCTCGTGGCAGCAGGTCATCACCACCGCCACCCGCGACGGACGCACCAACATCACCTCGATCATCGCCGGAAGCCGGTGAGCCATGGTCGATATCGACGACCGGCTCCGGCCACCGGCCGGCCCCGGCGGCGACGGGGAGTCGTACGACAGTGACCTGATGCGGCCCGGCCCGGCCGGGTCACCCACCGATGCGGTGCCACTGCACGGCGGGCGCGGACGACTCGTGCGGGCCGCGGTGCCCGCGGCGCTGGTGCTGGGCGGATCCGGGGCGTCGGGAGCCAGCACCACCGCGCTCGGATTGGCCGCCGCGGCCGCGGTGGACAGCGACGGCGACGTGTGGCCGGTCGTGGTGGACGCCACGCTCGGCGGCGGGGACGTGGCCTTGCGGGGATGCGATACCGCCGCACCCGTGAGCTCACTCCAGAATTGGCTCGGCACCCGCGATCCGGGGACGGCCGCCAGCGTCGGGGCCTGCTCGGGACAGACCTCCACCGGCGTACGGGTGCTGACCCGGACACCGGACCCGTTGCCGCGCAGGGAATCCCTGACCTCGGTGGCCAGATATCTCGAAAATGCCGGACTACTGGGTATTTTCGACGCCGGCGCGCCGGTCACCAGCCGGTTGGCCGCTCCCCTGCTGTCCGATCCCCGCGTCGGGCTGGTGATCACGGTGGCCGCACGGCCCGACGCCATCAACCGATTGCAGCCCGCGCTCGCCTGGCTGGACGAGAACTACAGCGAATTCGTCGTCGGTGACGCCGTCATCGTGCTCACCGAACAGGTGCCCGGCTCCGCCGCCACCGTCATCGACCACGTCCGCACCCACCTGGGCTCCTGGGTGCGCGCCGTCATCCAGATCCCCTTCGACCTGCACCTCGCCACCGGCGGCCCCATCTCCTGGCACCGGCTCGCCGCCGAAACCCGCGACGCCTACCTCACCCTGCTGGGAGCGCTGCGATGACCAGCACCCAGCTCCCAGGACCGGCGACACCCCGACCGTCCGCCTCGTGGCAACCCCGAGGGGCCGGAGCCTGGCGCACAGCCGCCACGCCCCCAGCCGACCCGAACCGGCCGCAAACACCCTCCGGCACAAACCAACCGGCCGCAAGTAGCCCGGCCGAGCGGCCCCCGAGCGAACCGATCCAGACACCCACGAGCAGCACACCACGAACAACCCTGGTCAGCACCAACCCACCGCCCCCGGATGGCGCGACTCCAATCGTTGCCAGCGGCACGCCTCCAACAGTTCCGAACGCCACAACTCCAACTATTCCGAGCAGCACGAGCACGACGACTCCGCGCAGCACGAGGACGACGGCTCCGCGCACCGCGAGCCTGACAGTTCCCGGCAACGCAAGCAGGACTATCCCGGGCAGCGCGAACCCGCCGGAACCGGACGACGGACAGCACCATCCCCAGGGCGACGTCAGCGAGCGATCGCGCGGCCGCGACATGCTCTTCGAGGCTGTCGACCAGACTCCCCCGCCGACAGGCATGCCCCCGGTCGCGATGTGGCATCGGGCCGTACCGAACCGGCCGCCCCGGCCACCGCTGCTGTGGCTGGTCGGCGTGCACGGCGGGGCGGGAGTCAGCAGCCTGGCGGCCAGTCTGCGCTGGGCCGGGGATGCCGGGCAGCGGTGGCCCGCACGGATCGGCGCGGGCGCGGACATGGATTCGCCGCTGGTGGTGCTGGTCGGGCGGAGTCATCTGCGCGGGGTCAACGCGTTGCACCGCGCGCTGCTCGCGCATCAGGCGCGGGCGACGCCCGCCGGGAGCGCGGTCGTCGGGGTACTGACGGTGGCGGATTCGGCTCGGCCGCTGCCGGTTCCGGTCGCGCAACGGCGCGAGGAGATGGAAGGACTGGCCATCGAGCTGGGCGCCCGCACCTGGCGGCTCGGGTGGCTCGAACCATGGCGGGCGCTGGAACCCTACGAGATGGCGGCCTGGGATCCCGCCGCCGGGGTGTCGCCGATGGAAGAAGGCGATCCCACCCGCACTCCCCCGCAACCGGTTCGGCTCCTGGCCGAGCAGATCCTCACCGCGGCACGCATAGCCGGGACCCGGATCACCGAACGCGCGCAACACGGCGCGGACCCAGTCGGCCCATAACCTGAACGAGGTGCGTCGTGCATCGACAACTGCTGTCCACCCGATGGTTCCGAAGCGCGGCGCTGCTCACCGCCGCCGTCTGCGTGGTGGGGACCGCGGCCGCCGGGCCCGGCGTGTTCGACCTCGCCGTGGCCCACGGCGGCCCGCCCGACACCACGGTGCCCATCGACAAATGCCCGGCCCTGTACGCGCTCGGCATCCAGGGCACCGGCGAATCCTCCCCCGACGCCGCCGTCACCACCGACACCGGGATGCTGTCGGAAGTGTTCCGGCCCATGATGGCCGACGCCGGGGACGGCCTCGTCGACCGCGCCTACGTGCCCTACGAGGCGTCCTTCGGCGGCGTGGTCGCCGTCTCCAAGACCACCTACAGCCAGTCGGTGACCGGCGGCCTGGAACGACTGCGGTCCATGGCGAAACAGATCACCGACCGGTGCCCGAACACACGGCTCGCCATCGCCGGATACTCGCAGGGCGCGCACGTGGCCTCGGTGTTCGCGCAGGAGGTCGGGGCGGGCAAGGGGACCGTGCCCGCCGAGAAGGTCGCGGCCGTCGCCCTGTTCGGCGACCCGAACCGCAACGCCAACGCGCCGCTGTTCCCTGGCAAACCGGATCAGAAACTGCCCACCGCCGCACCCGGAACCGACGGGAAAACGGTTGCCGGGCTGGGTGATCCGCCCGCCACCAAGACCGCCTCCGGTGCGGGCATCGCACCCGACTCCGGCACGCTGGAGAACTTCGGGTCGCTGGTCGGGCGGGTCGCCGAATTCTGCACCGAAGGCGACCTGGCCTGCGACACACCCGTCGGCGCGCCGCTGGTGCGGACCGTCGCCAATATCGCCGGGCAGGTGGAGCTTTCGGCCGGAGACCCGATCGGATCGCTGAAGTCGATCGCGGAGGCGCTGGCCTTCACCTCCATCAAGACCGCCACCTCCGTGGTGAACAAGGACCTGTCGGGGACCTCGCTCACCGACATGTCGTACCAGCCGCAGAAATCCATCTCACAGCGCATCGCCGACGCCTCCAACCCCAATACCCAGGTCGAGATCCCCGGCGCGTTCCAGGCGCTGCTGAAGGTCGGCACCATCGCCATCAACTCCATCGTGGCCGTGGTGAAAGACATTCTCACGCCGGGCAATATCGCCGAGATCGCCACCGCCGGACTCGCGAATCCGATCGCCGGACTGGCCGTGTTCGGGGCGAAACTGGTCGGGGCCGCGGCCAACCTGCTGCCGCCCACCACCATCAGCAGACTCACCACGCAGGCGTTCTCCGCCGTCACCCAGAACGTCACGGACAACAAGGATCTGCTCGACATCACCACGTGGGTGCGGTACTGGGACACCGCGCAGAAGCACGACTACACCCACGCCCAGGGCGCGGGATTCGGGGCCAGCCCGACCGACTGGGTGGGACAGTGGTTCGCTGCCGTCGCGCACGATCTGTCCGGAGCCGCGACACCCGGGGCCACACCGCGCGGCGGTAGCGACAAGCCCAGCGTGGGAATGGATTTCGCGGGCACCACCACCGCGACCACCACGGTCGCGCCGGGCGGGCAGTTCCCGCTCGGCGGGGCCACCACGCCGTCGAGCGGGGCGGCCGCCACCGTGCCGAGCGGCCTGCTCACCACGACGCCGAGCAGCGGGGCTCCACTGATTCCCAACCTCGTCCCGCAGGCGACGCCATGAGCACCACCGAATCAGGATCGCGGACAACGGGTCCGGGGGCGGAACCGCCCACCCCCGCGACCGAGGGCGCGTACACCGGCAGCTGGGCCGACTGGATCACCGGCGCGAGCGGGCCGCCGCCGCGGGACGAGTATGCGGGGTCGACGCGCGGCCACGACGTCTACAACGCCTACCACGACGATCCCGACGACGGATACGACGAGTTCTACGACGACGAGACCGGGGACTACGAGGCCGCAGAATACGATGCCGCGGAATACGAGGCGCGGCACCGAGCCGAACACAGCACGACCGACAACCGATCAGCCCATGGACGATCCGATGTCTGGACCGCGGACGACGTCTCCCCGGCGCGGACAGGCGGTGGGCCGTCGCACGCGAGGAGTGCGGAGCCGCCACAGACCCGGGAGAGCGAGCCTGCCTCGCGGTACCGGGCGCCGCACCCGGCATCGCAGGTACACCAGCCGTCCGCGCACCCGGCGTCGTCAGCACATCAGCCGTCCCCGCACCCCGCGTCGTCAGCACACCAGCCGTCAACGCATCCGACACCGTCGTCCCGTGAGGCCGCCGCGCACCGCACCCGGACCGCACACGATTCCCCTCGTGCCCAGGCGGTGTACGACTCCCTGCAGGATCGGGCGTCGAGCGACTTCACCCCGCCCCGCGAGCGCGGATCCTCGGAATGGGGGTTCCCGGACGAACGCCGACCGCTGAAGCGAGCGCCCCACCCGACCCGATCGGGGCCGCGATTCCGGTTCCCCGCCACCGGCGAACGCGGGTGGGCGGTCCCGGTGCTGGGCGCACTGGCCGCGATCGTGGTCACGGCGGCGATCGCCGTGCAGATCGCCAAGGTCGGCGAGGGCGACGACCAGCGCGCGAAGGCCGCGGCCACCACGCCCGCGGCGGCACCGGTCGCCGGCGCTCCCGCCACGACCGCCGCCACCGATCAACCCGCGTCCGGGCTGCCCGCCAACCTGTGCCCCAACGAGGCCAAGGGCGGCACCGTCCGCGGCAACGGGCCGGGCAGCACGCGGTCCGGACCGGAGGCGATCCTCGCACTCCAGAACCGGTATTACGTCGACCGATCCGGCAAGGCCGTGCGCGAGATGTACGCACCCGACGCACCCGCGCCGTCCATCGAACAGATTCAGGCGGGCATCGACTCCATACCGGTCGGCACCAGCTACTGCGTGCAGATCATGCCCGGGCCGTTCGACGGCCAGCACGTCATGGTCGTCACTGAGCAGCATCCCGACGCCACCAAACGCACCTGGGCCCCGCAACTGGTCATCACCACGCAGTTCGGCGGCGCGACCCTCATCTCGGCACTGGTCCCGATGAGCGAGGACACCCCGAAATAGCCGGTACGACCCGGCCCGGAAGGCGAGGTGGCACGCAGGGGTACTCAGGGTTTGCCAGGGCGTTTTGGAATTGGCGCGCCGGTGGGCTAATGTTCTCTCTCGCAGCCGGACGGGCGGAGACGCCGGAACGGAAGCGATGCGGATGTAGCGCAGCTGGTAGCGCATCACCTTGCCAAGGTGAGGGTCGCGAGTTCGAATCTCGTCATCCGCTCAACATGACAACGAAAGTTGTTCTCGCGCAGTAGATCTGGCGCACATTCCCGGGCATGTCGGCGCGAATTCGCGGTACCTTTGCAGGGTGACCATGTTGCTCAGCGCCTTCCACGACACTGTGCTCTCCCAGTATGACCTCGTGTCTGCCCCACTCGCCCAGCTCGGTAACCCGACCCCGGAGACTCCCCCGGTCGCGGACAAACTCATGAAGCTGGTTCGCTACTTCACCTGGTTCGTGCTGCTGTCAGGCGTCATGGCCATCACCTACGCCGGCGGCCGGTTCGCCTGGGAGAAGTGGTCGGGCAGCGGGCTCGCCTCGCCGAAGATGGTGGCCGGCGCGATGATCGGCGGCATCGTCGCCACCAGCGCGGGCACCATCATGAACGCCGTCCTCTGACCCTCCCGCGCGTACAGCGCCGACTGTCGGTGGCCCCGGCTACGCTCGTCGAACAGACTGGCGAACACGGGTAGGGGCCGCCTTGACGACGAGCGACACACGCACCGCGCGCACCTTGTTGCGCGACGACCCGGCAGACGGGGTCGACTTCGGGCTGGAGCACGTCCACGAAGTCCTGGCGGGCCTCGCCGCCGAGGTGGCGGCCGACCGGCCCCGCGATGCCGAACTCATCACCTGCCGACTCGGACTCGACGGCGAGAACCCCGAAACGCTGACCCTGCTCGGCGCGCGCTTCGGGGTCTCGCGCGACCGGGCCCGCCAGCTCTACACCCGCGCGGTCGGCGCCATGCTGCGTCAGACCCTCGCCACCGGCCAGCCCGACCTGTCGGTATTCGCACAGCGCTACCCCGTCGGCCACGGCGACGAACGCCTCGTGCGCGCCCTGCTCGCCGAAACCTATGCCACCGACGGCGATATCGCCGCCCAGGACTGGGCCTACCTGAAACTCCGCCTCGCCGGACACGACCTCCAGGACGCGAAACGCCTGGCGGGCTTCGTGTTCCAGCGCATCGCGGGCTGGCAGCAGAAGGGGCGCTGGCACCTGCTGCCGACGTCGGGGCAGGACGGGTCCGGCGTAGCGCGCCACGCACCCGGCACCGCGGGCGATGCCACGGCCGCCGTAACCGACCACCACTCAACCAGCGCCGCAGGCGATCCCGCGATCACCCCGGCCGCACGACGCGCATCGGGCACCTCGGCGGATCCCTCGGCCACGGTTGCCACGCGACGGGTCCCCGGCGCCGACCGGGCCGCCGCGGTCACGACCGCCGATGCGGGAGACGACATCTGGGCTCCGTGGCTGCGCCGCGTCGAATGGCCCGAGGGCGGGAGCTCCGAGCCGCTGCCCACCCTCCCGGCGGGCCGCCTCGACTACGACGACGACAGCCGCGGCCACATGTTCTCCGAAAAGCTCGGCCGCGAAGTCACTTTCGACACCGCGTTGCAGGCCCGCCTGCTGCGCCTACTCGACACCAGCCCGGTAGTCGAGACCTTCCGCGAACTCCCGGTCGCCGTCACCTACGACCTCGACGGCAGCGAGCGCGTCCACTACCCCACGGCCGCAGCCACCTTCACCGACGGCCGCACCGTCCTCATCGACGTCTCCCCCCTCGCCCACACGGCCCTGCACCCTCAGCGCACCCGAGCCGCCGCCTCCCGCGCGGCCGCCTTCACCCGCGGCTGGGGCTGGCTCACCTGGACCGGTAGCCGCCAGGGCCTCCCAGAACTGCTGTCCCGCAAGGTGGACACCCACCACGAGTCCGCCCTGCTGAGCCGCCTCTCCCAAGGCCCTCTCACCTGGCCCGCCCTCGACACCTTCCGCACCGAGAGCGGACTCACCCTCCTCGACCTCGCCGCCCTGGTCCACCGCCACGACTGGCAGTGGCACCGAGGCCCCTTCCGTCTCACCCGCTGACCACCGAGATCAGGGAGCATCCACCGAGGAATCTCGCCCGATTCCCGGCCAGGACCGCTCCGTGATCTTGGTACGGACCGCGCCGGTCGCGACTGTGACCGCTGCCGGTACGGAAACACGAAGCGGCGCACCGTGATCAAGCGGATGCAACCCGCGCCTGGTCACGGCGGCAGCCGAGGGAGGCGCCCGAGTGATCGTGAACCTGGCAGGTCGGACGGGCAGGACGGCAGCGGCTCCCGACGCCCCGGCCGGTATCAGCACACCTCTCGCCGATAACCGCGCGCCTCCAGAACGCTCATCGGATGTCTCGACGGCGGCGAGCAGGTGCGCGATCACGGGGTGGCGGTCCCGAACCAGCGGGACAGCGCCATCAGGAGGTTTTGTTGGTCCGAGCCCGCCCAGGCTATGTGGCCGTCGGGGCGGAGCAGGAGGGCCGGCGCGGCGAGTTGGTCGCTGATGTCGACCACGTGGTCGACTCGGTCGGACCAGCCGGTGATCGAGAGCGTGCCGGTTTGGTCGAGGAGGAGGCCGCGGGCCTGGTGCATGTGTTCGTAGAGCCGGCCGTTCTTCAGGGGCACGTCGCGTTGGCGGCGGCCGATCAGGTCGTCGGCGGAGCCGAGGTCGTAGCGGATATTGAGGGCGGTGACCTTTTCGATCAGGTAGCGGTGGACGTCCTCGATCTCCATGAGTTCGGTCAGGATGCGGCGGATGGCTTGCTGGCCGGGTTCGAGCGAGGTCAGTTCGCTGGAGGCACGGGCGGTGGTGAGGACGTCGGCGGCCACGGGGCGGCGTTCGGATTCGTAGGTGTCGAGGAGATCGGCCGGGGCCCAGCCGGATACGGCGGCGGCCAGTTTCCAGCCGAGGTTCACCGCGTCCTGGACGCCCAGGTTCAGGCCCTGGCCACCGTTCGGGGGGTGGATGTGGGCGGCGTCGCCCGCGAGGAAGACGCGGTCCACGCGGTAGCGGTCGGCGAGGCGGGTGGCATCGCCGAAACGGGACAGCCAGCGCGGGGAATGGGCTCCGAAATCGGTGCCCGCCAGAGCGCGAACCTGGCGGGTGAGGTCATCGAGGGTGGGCGGGGTGTCACCGTCCTCGGCGAGGCCGTCAGCGGGGGCGCCCAGGCGGTAGACACCGTTGCCGAGCGGGACCGCGCCGAAACGACGGTGGGTCTTGTGGACCTCCATGACCGTCGCCATCACCTCGTCCTGCGGGGCGGTGAGTTCGACCTCGCCGAGCAGGGTTTCGAAGCGGGCCGCTTCGCCCGGGAAGTCGACGCCCACCAGTTTGCGGATGGTGGAGCGGCCGCCGTCACTGCCGACCAGGTAGCGCGAGCGCACTGTGGAACCGTCCGCCAGTTCGGCCGTGACACCTGTGGCGTCCCGGGTCAGCCCGGTCACCAGCACGCCGTAGCGGATCTCGACGCCGAGCTCGACCGCCCACTCGGCCAGCAGGCGATCGGTGATCGGCTGTGGCAGGCCGAGAACGAACGGGAACGAGCTGTCCAACGTCAACGGCTTCGACGGGACGATCCCGGCGAAGAACGCGCTCGGGTCGTGCTGCTTGCCCAGCGCCACGAACCGATCCGCGACCCCGCGCTGATCGAGCACCTCCAGACTGCGCGCGTGCATCCCCATCGCCCGCACCACCTTGGTCGGCTCCGGATCGCGCTCCAGCACGACCACCGCGACCCCGTGCAACCGCAGCTCCGCGGCCAGCATCAACCCCGTCGGCCCGGCCCCGACAATAGTCACATCGACCATGAACGCCCTCCTGATTTCCGCAGGTCATCGCCTTACGGTCGACGATTCTGCGGTATACCCGGGGCCTTGCCGCAAGCCCCCCACTGCGATATACGTTGAAGGGGGAGGGAAATTCGAACGCGATCGTCTACTTCAGGACGAGTCCCGCGGCGATGAACGTCACGATCACCATGACCGCGAACCAGGTGATCAGCTGCCAGTGCATGATCGCCGACTTCTGGGCCGCGACCGTCAAGCGCAAGGTGGCGTCCACACGATTGTGGTCGGCGATGCGGCGACGGGTCTGAGCCAGGTCGTCGGCCTGCTGCTGAGCCGCGATCTCGGCGCGCTCCAGGCGGTGGGTCAGGCGCAGCAGCTGTTTGGACTTGTCGCGGGTGGCCTTGCGGGCCAGCGCCAGCGCGGTGCGCTGATTGGTGAGTTCCTGACGCTGGCGTGCGATGACCGCGGCCTGCGTGCGGGTGTGGCGCTCCCAGTCGGTCACTGTCGCCCATCCTCCCGTGTGTTCGTCACGGCAGCCGAACGCTATCTCGGCGGCCACCCAGCCCGTCACGAATTCGTCCAGTTCGCATGAGGTTTGGCGGGCCGACACTACACCGCCCGGCCCGGCGGTCAGCAACCCGCCGGTCACCCGGTACTCGCGGCCCTCAGCCGCGAAATCGTCGAGGCCCAGCGCGGGCAGCTGCGCGGTCCAGAACCCCGGGGGGCAGATCCAGAGGACTTCACCGCACCCGCCGGTCCGCAGCTCGGCCGTGATCAACCGGGCACGCGTCAATTCCGGTGGCGCACTGGATACCTCGATGGCACAGGTGCGATCACCCTTGCGCCACAACACATCCACGGTGTGCGCGCCGACCATCGTACCCAGGCGCACCTCCTCGGCTCCGGCCGCGAGCAGTTGCCCGCGCAACCAGAACTCCAGCCGTCGTACATCCTGACGGCAGTCCGCGCAGTCGGATTCCCGGCACCGCTCCCCCGCCGCATGACCCTTGCCCGCAGCACGACCCTTACCCGCCGCGGCCGGCGAATCCGATACCGCCGCCGCGGGATTCACGCGCAAGACCGGGTCGGCCAGAGCCACCGCCCGGTCGCGCGGACCATCCGCTCGCCTCATGCTCACAAGATCACCCCAGCCACCACACTCACCGCAGGGGCCGCTCCCGCCTCATCGGAAACCACCAGCCCTAGCTGTCACTTCCAGAGTGCCGCAGCGCATGCACCTACCGGCAGCAAAGCGACCAGATTCGTTACGCAACCGCGAGCCGCGTGTGATCAAGCGCGTCGCGGTTCGTAACCGTCGACCGCAATGCCGAGACCGATCTTCACGCCATGACCATAGTCGTGACCGGCCACGCCCCGATCGGTCCGTCCGCGATGCCCCCGGCGCTGTCCGGGATGCCCGCTCGCGCCCCCGCCGCTACTCTTTCGAAATGCTCCCGCCGCAGTCCCCGAACCCGCAGCTCAGCGCACTACACCCCACCCTGAGGGCGGCGCGCGCCGCCAACTCGGTGGCGTTCGCGCTGCAGGGGTTCTTCCTGGCCGTCATCCTCACCGAACTTCCGCAGCAGAAGGACAAATTCGGGCTCACCGACGGCCTGATCGTGGCCTCGGTCGCGATGATCTCGCTGCTCGCCGGGGCCGGCAGCATCACCGCCGAGCGGATCGCGCTGCGCTGGTCGAGCCGGACCGCGCTGCGGATCGGGCTGGCATTGATCGCGGTGGCGGGCGCGGCAATCGCGGTATCGCCGAACAAGATCGCGCTCTTCGCGGCGCTCGCGGTGTACGGCATCGCGCTGGGCATCGTCGACGCCGGAACCAATATGCAGGCGGTGTTCATTCAGCACGGCTACGGCCGCTTCGTGCTCGTCTCCTTCTACGCGGCCTGGAGCGCGGGATCGATCGCGGGCGCACTGCTGGTGTCGGCGTTCGAGAAACTGCACGTGCCGCTGACAGCCTCCATCCTGATCGCCGCCGCGGTGGTGCTGGCCGGGTGCCTGGCCGCCGGACCGCGCCTGCTGGGCACCGACGAGGCCGAAGCCGGTCCGGCCGAACAGGAAACGACCAGTTCGGTGCCGGTGCGCGTCTTCTGGATCTTCGGCACGGTGATCGCACTCGCCTTCGCCATCGACCTCGCGGTCGGCAACTGGTCGGCGCTGTACCTGAAGGACGAACTGCTGTCGTCCTCCGCGACCGCCGCGCTCGCACTGGCCGCCTACCAGGGCGCTTCGCTGCTCGGCCGCCTCACCGGTGACATGTGGGTGCGCCGCTTCGGCCCGCGCACCGTGGTGCGGACCGCCGCCGCGGTCGGCTCGATCGGCCTGGTGATCGTGGTGTCCGCGCCGGGACCGGCGGTGGCGATCCTCGGATTCCTGGTCGCCGGAATCGGCTTGCCGGTGATCGCGCCGTTGTGCTTCAGCGAAGCCGGGCAACTCACCAGTGGCCGCGACCTCGACGCGCTCATCGCGCGGCTCAACCTGTTCAACTACGCGGGCACGCTGGTCGGCGGCGCGGTGGTGGGCGTGCTCGCCGACGCCGTGAACATGCGGGCCGGATTCGCGATTCCGCTCGCCTTCGCGGTGCTGCTGATCGGGTTCGCGCGTGTCTTCCACCCGCGCGCCACCACCGTCCCCTCGCCCACCGAGCCAGCGGCGGAGCCTGCTTGACTGGACGCATGAGCGACGCCATAGCAATCGAACCGGCGGTCACCGACGATGCCGACGAGCTCGCCGCCGTGGCCGCCGTGACCTTCCCGCTGGCCTGCCCGCCCGGATCGACACCCGAGGACATGGCGGCGTTCATCGCCGAGGTGCTGTCGGCGGACCGGTTCCGCGAGTACCTCGACGACGGGGAGCGGTCGGTGCTCAAGGCGGTCCTGGACGAGAAGATCGTCGGCTACGCGCTGCTCAACGCGATGCCGCCCGCGAACCCCGACGTCGCAGCCGTCGTCACACATCGCCCGGTGACCGAGCTCAGCAAGATGTACGTGCTGCCGGGCCAGCACGGCAACGGGGTGTCCGCGGCCCTGATGCGCGCCGCCCTGAAGACGGCGCGCACCGGCGGCGACATCGCGGTGTGGCTGGGCGTGAACCAGGAGAACGTGCGCGCCCAGCGCTTCTACACCAAACACGGCTTCACCGTGGCGGGCACCAAGACCTTCACCGTCGGGAGCCGGCTCCACCACGACTACGTCATGCTGCACCGGTTCTGACCCGCCGCCCGCGAGCGGCGACCGTACCGGTAACCGCCGATTCGGTATCGCCCGTGACCAATTCGACGTGGCGGCCCCGGAACCGCTGCCGCATACGGCGGTCGTGGGTGACCAGGACCACCGCGCCGGTGTAGCCGTCCAGGGCCTGTTCCAGATCCTCGACCAGGCTCGGGGACAGGTGGTTGGTCGGCTCGTCGAGCAGGAGCAGATCCACCGGATCGGTGACCAGACGGGCCAATTCGACGCGGCGGCGCTGACCGTAGGACAGCTCGCCCAACCGCAGGCCCAGGTCGGCCGGGCGGAACAGGCCCAGTGCCAGCAGCGTGTCGGCATGCTCGTCCGGATAGCCGGTACGGCCGGACGCGAACGCCTCCAGCACCGTTCGATCCGCCGGACCCGCCGCGTCCTCCTGCCGCAGATGCCCGACCCGGCCGCGGACCGTGACCAGGCCCGAGTCGGCGGCCAGCTCACCGGCCAGCAGCCGCAGCAGCGTGGTCTTGCCCGCGCCATTGGGCCCGGTCACCAGCAGACGATCGGCCGCGCCGATCCGCAGCCAGTCCAGGCGCAGACGGCCCTGCACCACAACCGAACTCACCTCAGCGACCGGTGGCAGCGCCCGACCCGGCAGCGCCGCAGCGCCGCGTGCCCGCGCCGCTTCCTGCGACACCGCTGGATCGAACGACGCCAGGGACTGCTGCGGCACCGCTGGATCTGGTGACGCCACGGACTCTTGCAGCACCACCGGATCTACCGACGACACCGGCTCCTGCGACGCCGCCGGATCTACCGACACCACAAGGTCCTGCGGCACCGCCGGATCTACCGGCAGCACAGACTCCCGCGGCAGCGCGGACCCCGCCGACAGCACCGACTCCTGCGGCTGCGGCGCGGCCGGCGCACCCGGGAGGGCGAGATCGGCGGTGAAGCGGAGTGGATCCGGGGGTGGGGCGATGGGATTCGTGGTCAGGCGGGACACCCTTTCCTTGGCGTTGCGGATGCGGGATTGCGCGCCGTGGCCGCGGCTGCGGGTCCGGAAGGGACCCGCGGCGAAGACCGCCAGGGGGAGCTTGCGCGGAATCGCGTCCAGGCGTGCGACATTCGAATCCGCGAGGCGGCGGTTGCGGGACAGTTCGGCACGCCAGCGGTCGTGCTCCTGTTGCCGGCGGTGGCGTTCGGCGGCCTTGGCGGTGAGGTAGCCGGCGTAGCCGTTGCCGTGGCGGGTGACAGCGCCCGCGTCCACCTCGAGCACGATCTTGGTGATGCGCTCGAGGAAGACGCGGTCGTGGGTCACCGCGACCACCGTGCCGGAATGCTCCCGCAGGTGACGTTCCAGCCATTCGACCGCGCTGTCGTCGAGGTCGTTGGCGGGCTCGTCGAGCAGCAGCAGTTCCGGCGACGAGGCCAGGGTGGCCGCCAGCGCCAGCCGCCGCCGCTGACCGCCGGACAGCGTGCCCAGCAATCGATTTCGGTCCAGGTCCGGCAGGCCGAGGCCGTGCAGGGCCGCGTCCATCCGGGCGTCGACGGTGTAGCCGCCCCGCGCCTCGAAGCGGGCCACCAGATCGGTGTACGCGTCGAGCCGCTTGCCGAGCGGCCCCGGGGCGACGAGATCGGCTTCGGCCGTGCGCATCCGGGACTCCAGGTCCCGAAAATCGCTGAGCGCCAGGTCGATCGCATCGGCGACGGTCGCGGTGGGCGGGAGCTCCAAGGTTTGCGCCAGGTAGCCGATACCGCCCGCCGCCCGCACGACGACATCACCGTTGTCGGGCAGGTCGCGACCGGCGATGAGCCGCAACAGAGTCGACTTCCCGGCCCCGTTGTCGCCGACGATGCCGACCTTCTCACCGGGCCGGATGGACAGGCTCACCTCGTCGAGCACCACGCGATCGGCGTAGCGCTTGGTGACGCCGGACAGGCTCAGCTGGGATACCGCGGAGGGTTGGAGGGTAAGCACAGGGGTCTCCTGTTCTGGCTCGCGCACGAGCCGGAGCGTTGGGGAACCCACGCGAGAATCGATCGCCGACAGGCGAATACGAGCCGCTGACCAGCGGATACGCGTGGGGAGGGAGTCGCGGCGGAGCAGGTGCTCAACGCGGCGACGCGATCACAAGAAAAGGAAACCGAAACCCATGAGGACTCGAACGGTAGCGGTGACGCGGCGGGGTCGTCAACCACTTTGATGTGGATCACAGACGGCGAGCGCCGGGCGGGATCACCCGCCCGGCGCTCGACCGTACTGCTCTCGAAGTGTGAAACGCCTTGTCAGGCCAGCAGTTTCGCCTTCAGCGCGGCGATGTCCGTGTCGGTCAGCTTCAGCCCGTCGCGCACGTAGCCGTCGAAGCTGCCGTAGCTCTTGGTCGCCTGGTCGAAGGCCGAGTCCAGCGCCGAGGCGGTCACGCCGTTGAGCATGTCGCCGTCCTTGGCGCCGCGGTAGTAGTTCGACAGCAGGTAGTCGTAGTAGACCGTGTCCTTGTCCACGCCCAGGAGGGTGAGCAGCACCGCCGAGGTCCAGCCGGTGCGGTCCTTGCCCGCGGTGCAGTGGAACAGCACGCCGCCCGGGTTGTAGGCGATGTCGCGCAGCACGTTCGCGAAACCCTCGTTCGCGCCGGGCGCGGTGATGAAGGCGCGGTACAGATCGGTGCCCGCGGACAGGGTCGAGGCCATCACCTGCGGCGGGGCCTGGCCGATGATGTCGTCGTGGTGCTCGGTGGCCCCGGCGGGCACCTTGTCCCGACCCATCAACTGCTCGTAGCCGGTGCGCAGGTCGTGGATGGAGACCACATTGCCGGCAGCGAGTTTCGCCAGATCGGCGTCGGCGGCCTTGCTCAGCTCGCCGGTACGGAAGACCAGGCCGGTGCGCACGCTGTGGCCGTCGGTGGTGCGGTAGCCGCCCGCGTCCCGGGCATTGAGCACACCGGTCAGGCCGAGGGCCCGGCTGTCGGTGTTGACCAGCACGCTGCTGGTGACGGCCGGCGGGTCGGCGGCGAAGGCGGGCGCCACCGAACCGAGGCTCGCGGACAGGGCGATGGTGACCGCCGCGGCGGCCTGAACAGCACGTTTACGCAAGGTGGTTCTCCCTTCCGGGGCCGAAAACCGTCTTCGGCCCGGTTTTGGCTGACCACCGAAACTTATTACCCGCGCAAACTATGAGAGCCACCGGGGTGCGCAAGCCCGGGATCTCCCCTGGAAATCCCGAGCCCACCGGAATCGGATCAGGCGTGCGCCGGAGCCTCGAAACGCGCCAGCGCCAGCAGACGCGAGATCGCGCGCAGGTACTTCTTGCGGTAGCCGCCGTCGAGCATCTCCTGGGTGAAGATCTCGTCCAGCTTCGCGCCCGACACCGTCACCGGGGTCCCGGCGTCGTAGAGCCGGTCGGCGAGCACCACGATGCGCAACGCCACGGCCTGATCGGTGACCGGGTGCACGCCCGAGATGTACACCGCCGACACGCCGTCGATCAGCGCGCCGTAACGCGACGGGTGCAGGGTGCTCAGGTGCTTCAGCAGCTCGTCGTAGTCGTCGAGCGTGGAATCCGGTGTGGCCGCGGCCCGTTCGACCAGCAGCTCCTGCGAGGTCGGCTCCGGGGCGGGCGGCAGATCGCGGTGCCGGTAGTCGGGGCCGTCCACGCGGATCGGCTCGAACAGCGAACCCAGCTTCTTGATCTCGCGCAGGAAGTCCTGCGCCGCGAAACGGCCCTCGCCCAGCTGGCCCGGCAGGGTGTTGGAGGTCGCCACCACCGACACGCCACGCGCGGTCAGCTCGGTCAGCAGCCGCGAGACCAGCATGGTGTCGCCCGGATCGTCGAGCTCGAACTCGTCGATGCACAGCACGCTGTTGGCCGACAGCCGCTCCACCGCGTTGTTGAAGCCCAGCGCGCCAACCAGATTGGTGAGCTCACCGAAGGTGCCGAACGACTTCGGGTTCGGCACGCTGTGGAAGATCGAGGCCAGCAGGTGGGTCTTGCCCACACCGAAGCCGCCGTCGAGATACAGGCCGATGCCCTGCACCGGCTTCTTCTTGCCGAACAGGCTCTTCTTGTCCGCGGCCTTGCGCAGCTTGGTGACCTGATCGGCGAACAGTTCGGCCTTCAGCACGGCCGCGGCCTGCGACGGTTCCTTGGGATCCGGGATGTAGGAACCGAAGCTCACCTCGTCGAAGGTGGGCGGCGGAACCATCTGGGCCACGAGCTGGTCGGCCGGAACCTCCGGGTGGCTGTCGACGAGGCGTTTCTGCACTGCGTCAGCGTAGATCCGGGCCCACGTGGGGCTTTACGCAGCATGTGCCGAATGCGATTCAGCTCACAGAACCCATCCGCGCCCGCACCCGGATCGCATCCCGCACCCGACGCGGATCGCATCCCGTACCCGACGCGGATCGCATCCCGTACCCGACGCGGATTGCATCCGATGGCCAACGCGCCCGCACCCGAGGCTGAAACCGCGTGCCCGACCTGGCAGGCTGTAGCGCATGCGCTGGACTCGGGCCGCTCTGCTGGCGTCGACACTGACGGTATTGGTGACCACCGCCTGCGGGGCCGGGCCGTCCAACCGGCCCGCCGTCGCCGTGGAACACCCGCACCAGGCCGGAAACGCCCCCACCACCGCGCCCGCCGACACGCCCCCGCCCACCCCCGAGGTGCCCAAGGCGGAATTGCAGTGGAAGGACTGCACCGCACCGACGTTCAGCCTGCTCTCGCTCGGCGCGCCACCGCAGGGTCTGGTGCTCGAATGCGCCGAGTACACCGCGCAGATCGATATCGCAGGCAATGTGTCGGGCATCTTCAAGAACGCGGTGATGCGCGCCCGCTACGACCGGACGCCCAAGGACGTGGCGCCGCTGGTGCTGACCTCCGGATCCGACCGGTCCTCCACCTCCACCCTGGCCGGACTCGCGGCCGGGCCCGCCAGCGCGCTGCTGGCCGCGCGGCCCATCATCGCGGTGGACCGGCGCGGCATCGGCAGCTCGGTGCCGGTCAGCTGCATGACCGACCCGCAACGCCGGGTGCTGGCCGACCAGGCCCAATTCACGCGCGGCACAACCGATCCCGTGGACGCCATGGCCACCGCCGGCCGCGAGGCCACCGTGGCCTGCCTGGACTTCCTGGCCCCGGGCCAGGGCCTCTACGACGCGCCGCACGCCGCCGACGACATCGAACAGCTGCGCAAGCAGTTGCAGGTCGACCACATCGCGCTGCTGGGCACCGGCACCGGCGCGAACGTGGCGCTGAACTACGCGCGCAAGTACGGACCGAAACTGGGCCGTCTGATCCTCGACTCACCCCAGGCCGTCGGGCTCGACGCCAATGGGCGCGCCGAGCAGAAGGTGAAGGGCCAGGAGGCCGCGCTCACCGCCTACGCGCAGCGTTGCGCCTCCCTGAACTGCTCGCTCGGCGCCGATCCGCGCGCGACGGTCGTCGACCTCGCCAACCGGGCCGCCGCCGGGCAGCTGCCCGATCTGTCCGCCTCCGCGTTCGTGACCACGCTGAGTGGTTACCTCGGCGACTCCCGCGCCCAGGGCAACCAGCAGATCACCGAATTCGCCGACGCCCTGACCGCCCTCGGCAAGGGCGACCGCGGCCCGATCACCCCGTTCGTGCTGCGCGCCACCGCCGCGATCGCCACCGACGGCGAATTCGTCAACCGCTGCACCGACAATCACGAGCCCTCCACCCCTGGCAAGGCCAAGGAACTCGAAACCGCTTGGGCCACCCACTATCCGGTGTTCGGCAAGGTCGCGGCCATCGACCTGATGGCCTGCTCGGCCTGGCCCGCCGCCACCCCCATGGCCCTGCCCGACAAGCTCACCCTTCCGGTGCTGGTCATCGGCGGCAGCGCCGACCCGGTCACCGGCCAGGACGGGCGCCCCACCGTGACCGGCGCCCTCGGCACCGCGGGAGCCCGCACCGCCACCGTCGTCTGGCAGGGCTGGGGCCACCCGACCTTCGCCCACTCCGGCTGCGCCCAGCAGTCCCTCGCCGACTACCTGAAGGAAGGAAAGCTCCCCGCCGACGGCACCGCGTGCCCCGCCTGACACCGCGGCCGCGCGCCTTCGCGGGCTCGAGAACAGGGACCGGCAACCTCCATCGACCAGGGCCGACCGCGCCGGCGACGACCTGTCGGCTGTCCCTCAGCGGCGGCCGACACCCTGGTCCGGCAAGGCCGACCTTCGCGACGATGGCTGCGTCGAGCTGTCCCTCCGTAGGCCAACGCGACCACCGATCTCGCAACGGTCGGGGTAACTCCCCGGGTACGCCCAGAATCGGTTCGGCTCCCAGCCTCCGGCACGGATGCGAAACCGGCGACGGGACCCGAGCCACCCGCTGAATATTCGGGGAGGCGGGGGAGTCGGCGCATGTGTGACGCGGGGATTCGGTGTACCGTGCCCGAGTGTTCCTTCGCCAGCTCGAGCCCCGCACCGCTCGCACCACATCCGAAGTACTGAACTTCGCCCTGTGGCCGTTCGCGATACTCACGGTGCTGAACCGGGTGTTCATCAAGGCTGTCAACGGGTTCATCACCGACGACTTCCGTCCGGTGTACAACGCCTCGCTGGCGTTCCTCAACCACCACGCCATCTACGGTGAGAACTACGACACCACCGACCCCCACTACCTGTACCCGCCGAGCGGGACGCTGCTGATCTCGCCGCTGGCCATCCTGGACCCGGAGAAGTCGCGGTGGGGATTCATCCTGGTCAACGCGATCGCGATCCTGCTGGCCTGGTACCTGCTGCTCAAGCTGTTCGACTACTCGCTGAAGTCGGTGGCCGCGCCCGTGCTGCTGCTGGGCATGTTCGCCTCCGAGACGGTCACGAACACGCTGGTGTTCACCAACGTCAACGGCTGCCTGTTCCTGTCGATGATGGTGTTCATCCACCTGATCCTGAAGCGCCAAGACCTGTGGGCGGGCGTGGCGCTCGGCCTGGCGATCGCGGTCAAGGGGCCGCTGCTGGCGCCGCTGCTGCTGATCGCGCTGGCCCGCGGGCAGTGGAAGGTGTTCATCACCGCGCTCGGAATCCCGGTGGCGCTCACCCTGATCGCGTGGCCGCTGATCGTCGACTTCGACCAGTTCTGGTCGCACACGCTGCCCTACCTGACCGAGTCGCGCGACTACTTCAACAGCGCGATCGTCGGCAACGGCGCCTACTACGGCGTCGCCGACTGGCTGGTCTGGGTCATCCGTATCGCCATGGCCGCCATCGTGGCGCTCACCCTGTGGCTGCTGTACCGCTACTACCGCGAGGACGAGGTGTTCTTCGTGTGCACCTCCGCGGGCATCATGATCACCGCGACCCTGCTGCTCGGCTCGCTGGGCCAGATGTACTACTCGATGTACCTGTTCCCGCTGCTGATGACCGTGGTGCTCCCCAACTCGGTGATGCGCAACTGGCCCGCGTGGGTCGCGGTGTTCGGGTTCATGTCCTACGACAAGTGGCTCTCCGACCGCTGGCAGCACCCCGGCCGCGTGGTCGAGTACCTGCGCACCACCTTCGGCTGGGGCCTGCTGCTCATCGTCGCGTTCTGCGTCCTCGGTGATCGCTACCTGGCCGCCAAGCGCGAGGGCCGGCTGCGGGTCGGCAAGTCCCTGGACCCGGCCTGGATGCACCCCGAGTGGGTCGCCACCGAACCGGAACCGGTCGTCGCGCCCCGGACCAAGGCGGGCGCGGCGTACTAGCGTGGAGCCATGAGTTCCGACGCCGAACCCACCCCGACCGCCCTGCCGGTCCCGCGCATCCAGCTCACCCCGCAGGAATGGCGCACCAAACTGACCCCCGACGAATACCGCGTCCTGCGCGAAGCGGGCACCGAGCGGGCGTTCACGGGCGAATACACCGACACCGAGACCGAGGGCGTCTACTCCTGCCGGGCCTGCGGGGCCGAATTGTTCCGCAGCACCGAGAAATTCCATTCGCACTGCGGCTGGCCGTCGTTCTTCGACCCGGCCGAGTCGGACGCGGTGGTGCTGGTGGAGGACGACTCCCTTGGCATGCGGCGCGTCGAGGTGCTGTGCGCCAACTGCCACAGTCACCTGGGGCACGTGTTCGAGGGCGAGGGTTACCCCACGCCCACGGACAAGCGCTACTGCATCAACTCCCTCTCACTGCGACTGCAGCCCGCGGAGGGCTCCACCAGCTGAGCTCACCGGCTGGCGGCGAGACCGCTCTCGGCCTTGGCCGCTTCCCGCGCCAGGATGCGGGCCCGCTGTTCCTCGAAACGGATGACGTCCTTCTCGAGGTTCTCCATGTACAGGCCCAGTTCCTGCCGGGCCTTCTCGCCGCGTGCGGTGAAGTCGTCGCGCTCGAAGATCTTCCAGATCTTCAGCACGGGCCACAGGACCTCGTCGAGGTGCTGCCGTAAGTCGTAGATGCCGTGCTTGACCATGAGTACGCCGTTGCGACGCCAGTTCGGCATGCCGTGGCCCGGCATCGCGAAGTTCATCACCACCGAGTTGATGCATTCGATGGCCTGATCCGGGGCGAGGTCGATCGCGGCCCCCGCGACATTGCGGTAGAAGATCATGTGCAGGTTCTCGTCCGCGGCGATGCGGGCGAGCAGGCGGTCACAGACCGGGTCCTCGCACACGCGGCCGGTGCTGCGGTGGCTGACACGGGTGGCGAGCTCCTGGAAGGTGACATAGGCGACCTGGTCCATCACCCCGCCGAAGCCCTGGGGCGCGTGCACGCCGCGGGTCATGTGCACCATCCGGTCGTGCTCGAGCGCGACCGGATCGACCGCACGGGTGACGACCAGGTAGTCGCGCATGGCGATGCCGTGGCGGTTCTCCTCGGCCGTCCAGCGGCCCACCCAGGTACCCCACGCGCCGTCCATCGAGAAGTTCTCGGCGATGGTGCGGTGGTAGGACGGAAGATTGTCCTCGGTGAGCAGATTGGTGATCATCGCGACCTTCGCGACCTCCGAGAGCCTGGATTGCCCGGGCTCCCAATCGGTTCCGCCCATCGCGGCGAAGTTGTAGCCCTCGTCCCACGGAATGTAATCGTGCGGATTCCACTCCTTGGCGATGGCAAGGTGCCGATCGATATTCTGGCCGACGACCGGTTCCAATTCGGTCAGCAGCTCGAGTTGCGTCAATTCTTTCGCCATGCAAAGCCCTCCGATGTCGGTAGAGACAAACTTGCAGACCAATCGAACGCGCTCACAGTAGTCTGTCGGGCGCCAATACCGACTGCCGCATCGGCGAGTCCTGCCAGCATTCGACACCCGACGGGTCCGCTATATCCGAGTTGTGCACATATACCGGATCTTTCCCGGCCCGCCGCCGCCGCTGATAGTCGTCCAGGAGCCGGAACGCGATGGCGGACAGCGGAATGATCGCGGCAAGATTGACCAGCGCCATCACCCCCATGAACAACATCGGCGAGATTCCACACCAGGGTCAGTGACCCCAGCGCACCGCCGAATACGGCCAGCAGCACCAGCATTCGATAACCGGGCAGCACCGGCCGGCTGGTGGTCAGGAATTCGACATCGGCCTCCCCGTAATAGTAATTGCCGATCAGGGAACCGAACGCGAGCATCGCCACGATCACCGTCAACGCGTGACCCGACCACGCGCCGCGGGTGTCCTCGAGCGCGCTCTGGGTGAGGTCGGCGCCGCGGCGCTCCGACAACTCCGGATTCGTGGTGAGGATGATGAACGCGGTGATCGAGCAGATCAGCAGCGTGCCGAAGAAGACGCCCAGCGACCGCACCAGGTACGCGGGGCCGCCGCGGAAGGTGCCGGGGACCCGATCGCGCACCTTGAAGGCGTCATTGCTGTCGACGATCGCGGAGTCGAGGGTGTCCACCCATTGAGGCTATCGACCGGCAACTGCCGGATGTGGCTTCTCGAGCCCGGCCAGTCGCGATGTGCCGCGGGGAGCACGTGTTCGAGGGCGAGGGGTGTCCCGCGCCCGCAAACAAGCGCTACCGCGTCGAACCGACGCCGCGCGGGCCACACCCCTCGGGCGGCACAGGCGGATCGGGTCGCAGAAACTCTATGGGGCGGGCCCGATGTCGCGCATGCCCCGAATTCTGCGGGCAGGCAGCGGGTTACCGTGCGGCAACAACCGCCGCGGCAACCCGCCGAACACGTCAGGGCAGCGCGTTGATCAGCTGCTCGAGCTCCACGCGCGGACCGGTGAAGAACGGAATCTCCTCGCGCACATGCCGGCGCGCCTCGGTGGCGCGCAGATCGCGCATCAGGTCCACGATGCGGTGCAGCTCCGGGGCCTCGAACGCGAGAATCCACTCGTAGTCACCCAGGGCGAAGGACGCGACCGTATTGGCGCGCACGTCCGGGTAGTCACGGGCGGCCTTGCCGTGGTCGGCGAGCATCTTGCGACGCTCCTCGTCGGGCAGCAGGTACCAGTCGTAGGAGCGCACGAACGGGTACACGCAGATGTAGTTGCCCGCCTCCTCGCCCGCCAGGAATGCGGGGATGTGGGACTTGTTGAACTCGGCCGGGCGGTGCAGGGCGGCCTGGCTCCACACCGGGTTCGAGATCTGGCCCAGCTCGGTGACCCGACGGAAATCGGAGTACGCGGCCTGCAGATCCTCGATCTTCTCCGCGTGCCACCAGATCATGAAGTCGGCGTCGGCGCGCAGACCGGCGACATCGTAGATGCCGCGCACCACGACACCGCGCTCCTCGAGCGACTCGAAGAAGGCCATGGCCTCCTTGATCGCCGCCGCCCGGTTCTCACCGAGCTCGCCGGGCTCCACCTGGAACACCGAGAACATGAGGTAGCGGATGGTGTCGTTGAGGGCCTTGAAGTCGAGTCGCGCCATGGCCCCCATCGTGCCACTGCACCCCCGACGGCCCGGAATCGGGCAGGACGGACAGCGGATTCAGCGGGCGGTAGCCGCCCAGGAGGCGATCATGCGGCGCAGGCCGTCATGGAAGACGGCGTCGCTGGTGAGCAATTCGGTGACGGTGTCCAGATGGGTTGTCATGATCGGGAATTCATCGGGATCCAGGGCGGCCAGACGGCCCCGGGTGGCGAGCTGGGTGGGTTTGCGGTCGCGGAACTCGACCAGGCTCGCGCAGCCCAGCGTGTACAGGTAGCACTCGCGGTAGGCGAAGAACGACTGCTCCGGGGTCAGGCCGAGCGAGATGTTGTCGGCCAGTTGCGGTTCGGTGAGCCGGGCCAGGATGCGCCTGCCCACCCACGGGCGCGGGCCGCGCAGCATGATCAGGCCCGGATAGGCGGTGAGCAGGTCGTACCAGGCCGAGAAACGGCGCTCGGTGGACTCCGACCAGTCGCCGGAGCCGGGCGCAACCTCGGGTAGGTCCAGGGCCAGGACGTCCGCCACGAGTTCGACCAGGCCGCTGAAATCGCCGCCGCCGCGGCGCACCACGGTAGTGTGCGAGACCCGCAGATGCGCGGCGATGGTGCGGAAACTCAGCTCGCTCGCGCCTCGGGATTCGATGATCTCCAGCCCCGCGCGGGCGATCGCCTCGGGAGTCGCCTCGGCCAGCGACTGGGAGTTCCTGGGCATATATCCATCGTAAGTTACAGTGTAACAAGGGGGTCGATCGGCCCGGGGTTTCCCGCAGGCCGTGCGCGCGGAACGACGTGCCCGACCGCAAATCCGACCAGATCGAGCGAAAAGAGCGCACGTGCAGTTGACCCATGCCGACGTGACAGCCGCGGCCGAACGGATCGCCGGACACACCCGGCCCGTCGTGCTGGCCCGGGCGGACACCGAGACGGTGCCGGGGGCCGGGGACGTCTGGCTGGCGCTCGAACACATGCAGTACACGGGCAGTTTCAAGGCGCGGGGAGCCGCGAATTTCGTGCTGGCGCACCGGGCGCAGGGTCTGCTGCCGAGGGTCGGCATCACCCTGGCCTCCGGCGGGAACGCGGGCGTGGCGGGAGCGTGGGCGGCGCGACTGGTGGACTCCAGCGCCACGGTGTTCCTGCCCGACGCCACCCCCGCCGTCAAACTGGCTCGACTCCGGACGCACGGCGCGCAGGTGCTGTGCGGCAACGGCGGATACGCCGAGGCGGCCGCCGAATGCGAGCGGTTCGCGGCGGTCAGCGGGGCGCTGCGCTCCCACGCCTACGACGACCCGTACATCGCGGCGGGCGCGGGGACGCTCCTGGAGGAGATCATCGCCCAGCTCCCGGACCTCGACACCGTGCTGGTCGCGGTCGGTGGAGGCGGGCTGCTCGCCGGAATCACGGTGTCCGCCAACCATCACGGCGTGCGGGTGGTCGCCGTCGAACCCGAGAACTGCCGCGCCTTCAACGCCGCCCTCGCCGCCGGGGCACCCGTCGACGTCGACATCGACTCCGTCGCCGCCGACTCCCTGGGCGCGCGCCGCGTCACCCCGATCGCCCTGTCCGCCGCCGCCGCAGGCGACGTCCGGTCGGTCCTGGTCACCGACGAGCAGATCGCCTCCGCCCGCCAAACCCTGTGGGACACTCGGCGACTCGCCGTCGAACACGGCGCCGCGACCGCCCTGGCCGCGCTGCACTCCGGCGCCTACGTCCCCTCGCCCGGCGAGAAGGTGGCGGTCGTCGTGTGCGGCGCGAACACCGACCCGGCCGACCTCGTCGCATGATGACATTCGACCGGCGCTGACACCGCCGGCGCGCACCACCGGGCGCACTCGGCGGATATCCAGTGGCGCAGGCCATCCTCAGCGGCGCGCCGGTACGGCCGAGCGGGGATTCAGCCGCCGAGGATCGGGGCGAGCGCCTCAGGCCAGGTGGGCGGCGATGCGGGCGGCGGCCTTGCTGCCGCTGGCGGCGCAGGCCGGGACACCGACGCCGTCGAGGTAGGCGCCCGCGAGGGCCAGGCCGGGGAGATCCGTTGTGGTGGAACGCAGGTCGAGGATGCGGGTGACGTGGCCGGGGGCGTACTGCGGGAGGCCGCCGGGCCAGCGTTGGACGACCGCGTGCAGGGGGCGGATGTCGGCGCCGGTGACGGTGGCGAGGTCCTCGACGGCGGCGGTGGTGAGGGCGGCGTCGGACCAGGACTGGGTGGAGTCGTCGCCGAAGCGGCCGAAGGAGGCGCGGACCAGGGCCACCTCCCGGGTGGCGAGGTGGGGCCATTTGCGACTGGAGAGGGTGAAGGCCTTGGCGCGCAAGGGTTCACCGGTGGCGACGAGAATGCCGGAGTTGTCCGGCAGAGCCGTGTCGGCGGGGAGGGCCAGGGCGACCACGGCCGAGGAGGCGAGTTCGATACCGGCGGCCAGGTCGGCGGCGTCGGGGGCCACCTCGCGCAGGAGGCGCGCGGTCACGGGGGCGGGGGTCGCGAGCACGACCGCGTCCACCTCGCCGATCGGGTCCAGCTGCCAGCCGGTCGCGGTGCGGGTGAGACAGGTTGCGGCGGTGCCGGTTTCGGACTTCACGTCGGCGGCGGCGCGCAGGGCGTCGAGCAGGACGCGGTAGCCGTCACGGATGCCGCCGAACACCGGGGCGGTGCTCGGGGGCGGGAGGGCCGCGGAGACGGCCTGGGTCAGGCTGGTCGCGCCCCGATCCAGGGCCGCGGCCAGGGTGGGCAGGGCGGCGCGCACGCCGATCGAATTCGCCAGGCCCGCATAGACTCCGCCGAGCAGCGGGTCGACGCTGCGACGCACCACCTGCTCGCCGAAACGGTCACCGACCAGGTCCCCCACCGAGACATCCGCGCCCGGCTTCCAGCGCAGCGGCCGCGAGGGCTCCGCCTCGACCTGGGCCAGGGTGTCCGCATCCACCAGCCCCGCAAGCGATTCCGGTGTGGCGGGGATGCCCATCAGGGTGCGTTCGGGCAGGCGATGCCCGGTCCCCTCCGACCACACCAGGGGCCGCTTCCCGGCCGGGAACACGAGCTGATCCTCGATCCCCAATTCCCGCATCAATTCGGGGATCTCGGGCCGTCGTCCCACGAACGCCTCGGCCCCCAGATCCACCGGGTCCCCGTCGATGTCGACGGTCCGCAGAATCCCCCCGACGCGGTCGCGCTCCTCGACGAGCACCAGTTCCGCCGACTCCCCCAGGGCCTGCCGCAGCCGGTACGCGGCCACCAGCCCGCTGATCCCGCCACCGACCACCGCGACCCGCATCGACCACTCCTCGTCCGCTCGTCACCGCCGCGAACACACGGCTCGCAGCGCGCGACCCGGACCTCGACGTCGAGCCGCTCCGACGCCAAACCTACTCCCGCCGCCCGGCCCGCCCCGCGTCGGTGCCACGTCCGCGAGCCTGTTCCCGCGCCCTGGCGGATCCGTACGCGCCAACCGGGACCGGCCCTCGTCATCGCGCGGGAGCGTCCGACGGATCATCCATCCGACCGGCCCGCTGTGACCGTACGAGCACGCCCGAGCGATCTCGCCGGACGGATCTTCGACACGACGACGGCGTATGGCGACAGCGGCCGGACCGGCTCGCCCACACGCTCGTGGGTGCCGCGCCCGCGCCGCCCGAGAGCAGCGCTCAGGCCCGCGCCGCCGGCGTCAGAGCGGGGTGGGGAGGCTGTGGATCAGGGCGACGGTGTCGGTGATGACCGACGGGTCGGTGTTGGGGAGGACGCCGTGGCCCAGGTTGAAGATGTGACCCTTCGCACCGAGAGTGATCGCCTCGTCGGCCTCGCGGGCGATGCGGCGGACCTCGGCGTCGATGGCCGCCGGTCCGGAGAAGAGGACGGCCGGATCCAGGTTGCCCTGCAACGCTTTTCCGGGGCCGACACGGCGGGCGGCCTCGTTCAGCGGGATCCGCCAGTCGACGCCGACCACATCGGCGCCCGCTTCGCCCATGGCGCCCAGCAGTTCTCCGGTGCCGACACCGAAGTGGATGCGCGGCACGCCGGCGTCGGCGATCTCGGTGAAGACCCGTTCCGAGTGCGGCATAACGTATTCGCGGTACTGGGCCAGCGACAGCGCGCCCGCCCACGAGTCGAACAGCTGCACCGCGTCCACGCCCGCGGCGATCTGCGCGCGCAGGAATTCGATGGTGATGTCGGTGAGCACGCCCAGCAGCTGGTGCCAGGTGTCGGGATCGGCGAGCATCATCGCCTTGGTGCGCTCGTGGTTCTTGCTGGGCCCGCCCTCGACGAGGTACGACGCCAAAGTGAACGGGGCACCGGCGAATCCGATGAGCGGGGTCTCGCCCAGGGCGTCGAGCAGCAGCTTCACGCCCGCGGTGACCGCGCCCACGTCCTCGGGCCGCAGCCGCGGCAGGGCGCGCACGTCGGCGACGGTGCGCACCGGGTCGGCCACGACGGGGCCGACACCGGCCACGATGTCGAGGTCGATGCCCGCGGCCTTGAGCGGAACCACGATGTCGGAGAACAGGATTGCCGCGTCGACCTGATGGCGGCGGATCGGCTGCATGGTGATCTCACACACCAGTTCCGGGTCGAAACACGATTCCAGCATGCCGATTCCGGCACGCACCTCCCGGTACTCGGGGAGGGACCGACCGGCCTGTCGCATGAACCACACCGGACGCCGATGCGGCACGCCACCGGTGGCGGCGGCGAGGAACGGGGCATCGGTCAGCTGGCGGCGGGCGTGAGTAGTCATCGCCGCCCATCGTAAAGGGGCGCGGCGGCGCGCCTCGCACTGCTGGGTGCCCGAGAGGTCTACGGTTGCGTTTCGTGACACCGCTCGACTTCCGCGATGGCGCTGCCCCGACCCCGGAGCCCGAAGAACCAGCCCGGTTCCGCGCCGCGGTCGAGGCCATGGGAACCGCATCAGTGCATCCCCGCATCGAACTCGCACCGATCCGCCCGCCCCAGCGCCTGGCGCCGTACTCCTACGCCCTCGGCGCGGAAGTCACGCGACCCGACAGCAATGTGGTGCCCGTCGACTCCGACGGCGACGCGTTCGGCCGCCTGATCCTGCTGCACGACCCGGCCGGGCAGGACGCCTGGCACGGCGTGTTCCGCTTGGTCGCGTACTGCCAGGCCGATATCGACTCCGCCCTCGCCGCCGACCCCCTGCTGCCCGAGGTGGCGTGGAGCTGGCTGGTCGACGCGCTCGACTCGCGCACCCCGTTCACCGCCCTGGGCGGCACGGTGACCGCCACCAGCTCGGTCCGCTACGGCGACATCGCCGGGCCGCCGCGCGCCCACCAGCTCGAGGTACGGGCCTCCTGGACCGTCACCGACACCAACCTGCGCCCGCACGTGGAGGCGTTCTGCGAGGTGCTGGCCTACGCGGCCGGGCTGCCGCCCGCCGGGGTCACCCGGCTGGACGTGCGCCGGGGCGAGGGCACCGAGTAATTGCGGCCCCGGTCGCGCCCACCGATCGCCGAATTCCCGCCCGTCGGGGCGGGAAACCCCCTCTCGCCTGCGAGAACATCTGTACTGCAACGAAATCGACAGCCGGTGAGTACGATTCCCCATGGCCCGACGCAGTGTCACGGCCGGTCGTTTCACCGACGTGACGCGGCTCGCCCTTGCCCAACCCGTAGAGTTCAAGACCATGTCCGTACCAGATGAACCCGAAGCCACTGCCGCGGTACCGTTGCTCGCGCCAGTGGACGGTGTACCGCCGGTACTGGACTCTGCCGCCGAAGTGGCCGCGGCCGCCCGCCGCCTCGCCGCCGGCACCGGCCCGCTCGCGGTCGACGCCGAGCGCGCCTCCGGCTTCCGCTACTCCAATCGCGCCTACCTGATCCAGCTGCGCCGCGAGGGCGCCGGCAGCTTCCTCATCGACCCCATCCCGGTCGACGGCGACCTGGCCCCGCTCGCGGACGCCATCAACGGCCTGGAATGGGTGCTGCACTCCGCCGACCAGGACCTGCCCGGGCTCGCCGAGCTGGGGCTGTACCCGGCCGAACTGTTCGACACCGAACTGGGCGGACGCCTGGCCGGATACGAGCGGGTCGGGCTGGCCGCCATGGTGGAGAAGCTGCTGGGCCGCGAACTGAAGAAGGGCCACGGCGCGGCCGACTGGTCCACCCGCCCGCTGCCCGACGACTGGCTGAACTACGCCGCCCTCGACGTCGAGTTACTGCTCGAACTGCGCGCCGCCGTCGCCGCCGACCTGTCCGACCAGGGCAAATCCGAGTGGGCCGCACAGGAATTCGAGCATGTCCGCACCGCCGAGCCCGCCGGCCCCAAGGCCGACCGCTGGCGGCGCACCTCCGGCATCCACACCCTGCGCCGCACCCGCCAGCTCGCCATCGTCCGCGAACTATGGACGACCCGCGACCGCCTGGCCCGCCTGCGTGACGTGGCCCCGGCCCGCATCCTCCCCGACTCGGCCATCGTCTCCGCCGCCACCAGCGAGCCCAAGACCATCGCCGCCCTGCGCGCCCTGCCGATCTTCGGCGGCCCCCGCCAGCGCCGCTACTCCCGCGAATGGCTCGGCGCCGTCGAACGCGCCCGCGCCCTCCCCGACACCGAGCTCCCCCCGCTCACCCAGCCCTTCGACGGGCCGCCCCCGGTCAACCGCTGGGAACGCCGCGACCCGGCCGCCGCCGCCCGCCTGCAACACGCCCGCGCCGCCATGACCGAACTCTCCACCGAGGTCGCGGTCCCCGTCGAGAACCTCCTCACCCCCGACCTGCTCCGCCGCATGTGCTGGGACGGCCTCCCCAAATCCGTCACCAACGGCGAGGCCCCGACCCTCATCGAGGACTTCCTGTCCGCCGGCGGCGCCCGCCCCTGGCAGCGCGCCCTGACCGTGCCGCGCCTCAGCGAAGCCCTCTACCCGAAGGCGTAGCGCCGGCCGCGGCCGAGCCACCTCCCCGCCCCCGGCCCTGTGGCCCAAAGAAGTTGGGGCACATCGGTTTTCTGCTTCCTTCTCATCGCCCAGGGCGCGCGGGATAGATTCTGCCGACCCCACACCCAGGGGATGCAGAAGGAGCTCACGAATGGCGAACAAGAACCGGACGCTGCGACATATCGGCTGGGGCGCAACCACTTTGGCCGTTGGCGCGGCGGTCACCGCGCTGACCGCGCCCACCGCCCTCGCGGAGGTCGGTCCGGTCCAGATCCTGGCTTGCCCGTCGGATCCGGCATCGTCGGCACCGTGCGTGACGCCGGGATCGTATGTGGCAGGACAGGCCTACGCGATTTTCGCGTCGTACGGGACTGACTACGGATGGGACGGGGCGCAGATCAACCAATTCGTAGACGCCTTCGACAACGGAACATGCGTCGCGGGCACCATGGCGACCGACACCGACGGGATCCACAATTACATCAAAATCACCTGGGTTCCGACTACCTCGGGAACGCACAAGATCCGCGTGACCAAGGGCTCCGACTTCGCCGACGCCACCGTCACCGTCGTCGCCGCGCCGCCAGGTTCGACCAGCGTCACGCCGCCCGCGCAGGCCGCTTGCCACGGGGACGGCACGATTTCCGGCAGCGCGGCGCTCCCCAAGATCGTCATCGGTCCCAGCTCGGGCAGCTCGCAGCTGTTCCCGACCGGTAGCGCCAGCCGCCGGTGATCCGTCCCTCGGCTCGGCAGGGAGCCGAGGGATCCGGCCGTCGCTCAGTCCAGGAAGTTGGGTGGGCGGCGGTCGCGGCGGGCGCGGACGGCCTCGTCGAAGTTCTCGGTGGTGAGACGGACGTAGAGCTGGGCCATGCCCTCGGTCTGCATGTGGGATTCGAAGCTGCCCGCCTCCAGGCCGCTCCACAGCAGGCGCTTGGTGAGTTCGCCGCCGCTGCGGCTCCAGCGCAGGATCTGGTCGGCGGTGTCGTAGGCGGCCTCGAGGAGTTTGTCGCCGGGGACGACACGGGAGACGATGCCGATGCGCTCGGCTTCGGCGGCGTCGACGTCGCGACCGGTCAGCATGATCTCGAAGGCGCGGGTCGAGCCGATGGCGCGCGGAAGCGTGTAGCTGATGCCGAGTTCGGCGGCGGTGAGACCGTTGTTGATGCCCGCGGCGCGAAAGTACGCGTCCTCCGAGGCGATCCGGATATCGGTCCCCATGGCCAGGCAGAAGCCGCCGCCGATGGCCGCGCCGTTGATGGCGCTGATCACCGGCTGGTGCATGCGCTTGATCGTGAGCATCACATTGTCGAGCAGTTCCATCGAGCGGCGGCCGATGGTGGTGCGCGTCAAGCCCTCTACACCCGGCACCTTGCCCGCGTGCTGCAGATCCGCGCCCGAGCAGAAGCCGTGCCCGGCGCCGGTGAGCACGACCACGCGCACCTCGTTGTCGGCGGAGACCTCCTCGAGGGCTTCGCGCAGCGGCACCATGACATCGAACGCCATGGCGTTCATCCGCTCCGGCCGATTCAACGTGACCAGCGCGATCTGGGGACGCGGCTTCTCGACCAGCACAAACGACATCCGAACTCCTGACCAGAAAACTGTAACCTGTTACAGAATCTACGCGAGAAGTCCAGCTCCGCCTAGAAAAACGGACCCGCGATCCGAGGATCGCGGGTCCGTGAGCTGCGAGCCGGTCACCCAGCGCCGGTCCGCCCGGCTACTCGACGGCCGGCAACAGCGCTTCGGCGAGATCATCACCGGAGGCCGCCAGGTCGCCGGCCGAGACCGCACCGAGCCAGCCGTGCACGCGCTGCGCCACCTCACCGGGCACCAAGCCCAGATCCTGGTGGATCTTGCCGCGCGCGGAATGGTCCAGGAAGTGCTGCGGCACACCGAGATCGCGGGCGGGCACGTCGACACCCGCGCCGCGCAGCCGCGCGGACACCGTCGAACCGATACCGCCGTGCAGACCCGAATCCTCCAGGGTGACCACGAGCCGGTGGTTCCCGGCCAGCTTCACCAGCGTGTCCGAGACCGGCAGCACCCAGCGCGGGTCGACCACCGTCACCGAAACACCCTCGGCCGCCAGCAGATCCGCGACCTCCAGGGCGAGCCCGGCGAACGCGCCGACCGCCACCAGCAGCACATCGGCGTGCACCGTGTACGCGTCGTCACCCGTCTCGGGCAGGCGCAGCACGTCGACACCCTCGAACCGTTCGACCGCCTCGATCTCCTCGACGGCAGCGCCCTTGGGGAAGCGGATCGCGGTGGGCCCGTCACTGATGTGCAGGGCCTCCCCCAGCTCCTCGCGCAGGCGCACCGCGTCACGCGGCGCCGCGACCCGGATGCCAGGCACGATGCCCAGCACCGACAGGTCCCACATGCCGTTGTGCGAGGCGCCGTCGTCACCGGTGATGCCGGCGCGGTCGAGCACCAGCGTCACCGGGAGCTTGAGCAGCGCCACATCCATGAGCAGCTGGTCGAAGGCGCGGTTGAGGAAGGTGGAGTAGATGGCCACCACCGGGTGCAGACCACCCAGGGCCATGCCGGCCGCGGAGGTCATGGCGTGCTGTTCGGCGATGCCGACGTCGAACATGCGGTCCGGGAAGCGGTTTCCGAACGGGGTCAAACCGGTCGGTCCGGGCATGGCGGCGGTGATCGCCACGATGTCGTCCCGCTGCTCGGCCTGTGCGATCAGCTCCGAGGAGAACACCGAGGTCCAGCTCGGCCCGGACGGGCCGCCCACCGGCACACCGGTCTCCGGATCGATCCGGTTGATGGCGTGCATCTGATCGGCCTCGTGATCCTCGGCCGGTTTGTACCCGCGACCCTTCTGCGTCACCGCGTGCACGATGACCGGACCGCCGAAGTCCTTGGCGCGACGCAGCGCCGCCTCCAGCTGGACCTGATCGTGCCCGTCGACCGGGCCCACATACTTCACCCCGAGATCGCTGAACAGCTCCTGCGGGGCGACCGCGTCCTTGATGCCGGTCTTGATGGCGTGCAGCATCGAGTACGCCGAATCGCCCACGCGCGGAATGCTCTGCACGATCCGCTTGGTGGCGTCGAGCGCGTGCTCGTAGGCGGGCTGGGTGCGCAGACCCGCGAGCCGCTCGGCCAGACCGCCGATGGTCGGCGCGTAGGAACGGCCGTTGTCGTTGACCACCACGATGACCGAGCGGTCCTGCCCGGCGGCGATATTGTTCAACGCCTCCCAGCACATGCCGCCGGTGAGCGCGCCGTCACCGACCACCGCGACCACGTGCCGCTTCTGCCGGGTCAGCGCGAACGCCTTGGCCAGCCCGTCCGCGTAGGACAGCGAGGCCGACGCGTGCGAGGACTCCACCCAGTCGTGGGCGCTCTCGGCGCGGCACGGATACCCCGACAGCCCGCCTTCCTTGCGGAGCGTGTCGAACCCGTCCTTGCGGCCGGTGAGGATCTTGTGCACGTAGGCCTGATGCCCGGTGTCGAAGATGATCGGGTCGGCAGGCGAGTCGAAAACCCGGTGCAACGCGATGGTCAGCTCCACGACGCCGAGATTCGGCCCGAGGTGCCCGCCGGTGACGGCGACCTTGCGCACCAGGAACTCGCGAATCTCCTCGGCCAGCTCCTGCAACTCCGGTACCGACAGCCGGCGCAGATCCTCGGGCATGTCGACCCGGGAAAGCACTCCCACGGCTATTGCTCCCTCCGGATGTCTCCTGTGTTTGCAACAGTCTACGGAGCCCTTTCCGGCCCCCGATGCCAGGAACGAAACACCACCTGCGACATCCGTGCCAGATGTGAGGCTCAACACAGATTACGCCCGTTACGCTGGGCCTGTGGTCCCCACCGGCGGCGGCGTGGCCCGCATCATCGAGGAAGTGTACGAGCTGTGTCGCGCCGACACGTCGGGAACGCTCGCCGACTACATTCCCGAACTCGCCGCCGTGCAACCCGATTCGTTCGGCATCTGCCTGGCAACCGCGGACGGGCGTATCTACGGCAGCGGAGATCTGGACGCCGCCTTCACCATTCAATCGATCTCCAAGCCCTTCACCTACGCGCTCGCCCTCGCCGATCAGGGGCCGGGCGAAGTGGCTCGGCGCATCGACGTGGAGCCGACCGGCGAGCCGTTCAACGAGATCAGCCTCGATCCGCAGACCCAGCGGCCGCGCAATCCGATGATCAACGCCGGGGCCATCGCGGCGGCCGGACTCGTCAAGGGGATCGACGCCGCCAACCGATTCGCCCGAATCCGGCGCAGTTACAGCCGATTCGCCGGACGCGAACTCACCATGAACGAGGACGTGTACGCCTCCGAGGCGCGCACCGGATACCGCAATCGCGCCATCGGATACCTGCTGCGCGGGGCCGACATCATCGACGTCGACCCGGACGAGGCGGTCGACCGCTACTTCCGGCAGTGCTCGATCGACGTCACCTGCCGCGATCTGGCCGTCATGGCCGCCACCCTCGCCAACAACGGCGTCAACCCGCTCACCCGGGAACGGGCCCTGACCGGACCGCTCGTCCAACAGGTGCTCTCGGTCATGACCACTGGCGGCATGTACGACGCGGCCGGGGACTGGGTGACCACCGTCGGACTGCCCGCCAAAAGCGGTGTGGGCGGCGGCATCCTGGCGGTACTGCCGGGACAGATCGGAATCGCGGTGTACTCACCGCGATTGGACGCGCACGGCAGCAGCGTGCGCGGGGTCAAGGCGTGCCGGGAATTGTCGACCCGGCTGGGACTGCACTTCCTGCACGTGACCCGGGCCGCGCACACCGCCATCCGGACCGCCTACACCGTCGCCGACGCGCCCTCCCGGCTGCGCCGCGACCCCGACGAACTGGCGGTGCTGCACGAATTCGGCGACCACGCGCGCATCTTCGAACTGCACGGCGACCTGCTCTTCGCCGGAGCCGAATCCGCCGTGCGCGCCGTCGAGGACACCGCCGGTGAACTCGAGGCCCTGGTCCTGGATCTGAAGGAGGTCGGCGACGTCAGCCCCATCGCCGTCCGCATGCTCGAGGACCTGCGCACCGAGCTGGCCGCCGCCGGTTGCCCTGTGGGACTGGTCGATCCGGCCGCCAAACTCGGACAGCTCGCCTCCAGCCTGGACCCCACCGACGTGCACGGGCGGGTGTTCATCGACCGCGACGCCGCCACCGAATGGTGCGAACAACTCGTGCTCGACAAGCATCGGCCCGCCGGGCAGCAACAGCCCGCCGCCCTCACCGTCGACCAGCATCCCGCGCTCGCCGACATGCCCGCCGACGAGCGGGAGCGGCTGGCAAAGGAATTCGAGACCCGCACCATCGCGCGCGGCGAACTCATCGTGCCGCGCGACAGCGAACGCTGCGGGCTGTTCCTGATCCTCGACGGACGGGTGCGGTTCACCTTCACCGACCGCGACCACCGCCGGCACCGGCTGATCACCCTCACCCCGGGCATGTCGTTCGGCGAGACCTCGATGCTGGCGGACATGCGCTACGCCAACGACGTGTACGCCGAGACCACCGTCCGGCTGGCCGTGCTGCCGCCCGCCCGCTTCGACGAGCTGACCGACCAGGCCCCGCAGATCAAGCTCGCGCTGTTGGAACGGCTGGCCGCCGCGGCGTACGCCCAGGCCGACGCGGCCGTGCGCGCGGTCTCGGCACACGACGGGGTCTGACCACGGACGCACTCCGGCGACCCCCGCCGGCGCGAGGGCTCATACGCCGACCGTGCGCGACACCCGGAACTGGCTCGACGATGCGACCGCCACTGCTCGCGGGACGGTGCGATTGCGAGTGCTCACGCGGCCGATCATCGGGGCCGCACTCTCGGTGGCCCCCGCGACCGGGCCACCGTCGACACGGGCGCCGGGTACGTCGGCGGGCGTACGCCCGATTACGCCAACGCGTGCAGGCGCGCCGCCGGGAACACGCCTACGCTGGCGGACAACGAAATTCCTTCCCTCCACCGAGGCGGATGTCATGACCGATTTCGATCCCGCGGTCTACGGACCGCCCACCGTGCGTGTCGGCACCGCGGAACGCGAACAGGCGGCCGCCGCGCTGGGTGAGCATTTCGCGGCCGGCCGCCTCGACCTCGCCGAATACGACGATCGCGTAGGACGCGCCTACGCCGCGAAAACCGCGGGCGAGCTGGCTGTCCTGTTCGGCGATCTACCCCGGCCGCAACCCCCGGCACCGCGGGTCCAGGCCGCGCCGCCCGCGCCGCGCCGCCCACTGCCGCTGGTGCCGGTCGGGGCGGGTGCGCTGGTGGTGCTCGCGTTGGTGTTCGCGATCGTCACCCACATCTTCCCGTTCTTCCTGTTCCCGGTGTTGTTCTTCGTGTTCGCGCGGGGCCGGCGCGGCTACGGCTATCACGGTCCGCGCTACCACCGCGGCTGACGGCTATGGTGGATCCGTGGGTGTATTCGGTGAACTGTTCCCCGGCAAGAAGCTCGAGGACGACGGCAGCGAGGACGGCGGCGGCCAACTGCACCAGCCGCGCGTGAGCCTCGACCTGGACGCGGGAGTCATCCGCGTGTCCCCCGCGACCCCGTCCGCACCCCCGGCCGACCCGGACGCGCCCGCCGAGCACGCCTGATACCCAGCCGCTAGGGTGGGCCCCGACAGGCGACGAGCCGGGGACGAGGGGCGAAACACCGTGACGGACAACCATGATCAGTGGCGCAACCCCGACAACCCGGCGACGCCCGCGCACTCCCCGCAGGACCCGAACCGCGCCTGGGGCGAGCAGCCGACCACGAATTACCCTGGGCAGCAGCCGATAACGCCGGACCCGACCATGGTCCACCCGGGCTACGACCCGACGGCCGTCCACCCGGGACAAGCGGCTGTCCCTAATCATCCCGGCTACGAGCCGACCGCCGTGTACCCCGGTCAGAACCCGGTGACCGACCAGCCCGGATACGAGCCCACGGCAGTGCACCCCGGCCACACACCGGCACCGAATCATCCTGGGTACGAACCGACTGCGGTTTATCCGGGGCAAGCGCCGGTTCCGAGCCAGCCCGGATACGAGCCGACCGCCGTCTACCCCGGGCAAGCACCGATCCCGAACCATCCCGGCTATGAGCCCACCGCCGTCTACCCCGGGCAGGCGCCGATCCCGAACCAGCCCGGGTACGAACCGACGGCGGTATACACCGGGCAGCAGCCGATTCCGGGATACCCGGGACAGGATCCGACGGCGATCTACCCCGGTCAGCCCGTTCCCGGCTATCCGCCCGGTGCGTACCAGGGTCAGCAGTCGGCACCGAATTACCTTGGCCAGCAGGCCGTTCCGGGGTACGGACCGTCGCGGCCCATGCCGGGCGGCGGAGGCAATCGCACCTGGATCGTGCTGGCCGCCCTCGTGGCCGTGATCGTGGTCGTCGGCGGCGGGATCGCCGCGTACGCGCTGACCCGGGACTCGTCGAGCCCCACCACCGCCGCGCCGAGTACCACCGCGGGCCCGGCTCCCACCAGCCGCTCCGGAGGACCGTCGACCGGGCCGTCCAAGTCCGGTGCGCCCAAGCCGGGCGCGGGGACGGTGGCCGTTCCGGCCTACGGCGTCAGCTTCGACGTGCCGAGCGGTTGGTCGGTCGGCGACCCGTCCGACACCGTGCCGCAGTCCGGGACCGACGGCACGTTCACCGGGCACGGCAAGGCCACCGAGGGCGGCGGCTACTGCCCCGGCTCGGCGTACCGGTCGCTCGCCTACGTCACCCGCGCCGACGGCAGCGATCCGGCCGCGGCCGCGCTGAAAGTCGCGAAGATCTCCGCCCAGGGCGGCTACATGGACAAGTCCGGCGGTGCCGCGGGCGCGCCCACCGCGGTGACCACCAAGAGCGGCATCGCCGGCCAGCAGGTGGAGACGTCCGGCAGCTGGAAGCCCGAGCCGGCCGGCTGCACCACGACCACCTACTCGATCTACACCTTCGCCTTCACCGGCCCCAAGAACGCCCTGCTGGTGCTGGCGATCCTGGCCGACCGCGGTACCACCGGCGAGCTCGCCGCCGACCAGGCCAAGCAGATCATCGCCAGCGTCCGCACCTCCTGACCCCTAGGCTGACTCCATGGCCACCATGGACGACGACGCCATCGCCGACGCCTTCCTCGTCGAGGTGCGGCCCTACTCGGTGCCGGTGATCCTCGAGGAGTACGACCAGCGGTGGCCCGCCCGGTACGAGGCCGAGGCGACGGCGATCCGGGAAGCGCTGGGCGCGAAGGTGTTGCGCCTCGAGCACACCGGTTCCACGTCCGTCCCGGGTCTGGCCGCCAAGCCCGTCATCGACATGCTGCTGCTGGTCGCCGACACCGCCGACGAAGCCGCCTACGTCCCGGCCCTCGAAGCCCTCGGTTTCACCCTGCGCGTGCGCGAACCGGACTGGCTCGAGCACCGCTGCCTGGCCCGGCGGGTCGAGGACGGCGCACCCCACAGCGTCAACCTGCACGTCCTCTCCCCCGACCGCTCCGCCGTCGAAATCGAGCGCATCCTCGCCTTCCGCGACCGCCTGCGCACCCACGACGACGAGCGCGCCCACTACGAGCGCGCCAAACGCGAACTCGCGCAACGCCGATGGAAGTACGTCCAGCATTACGCCAATGCCAAGAGCGACGTCATCGAGGAGATGATCGCGCGCGCCCTCGACGCCCGCTGAATCGCGATCCATAGACTGGGGCGATGCCCCTCGTCGAGGTGACCCACAAGGCGGAACTGCCCGAGACGGTCCTGCGGGAATTGGGTAAATGGCTGCCCCACCTGGTGTCGCAGGCGGTCGAGTGCCCCGAGGAGCCCTACGACGGGGATCTGCAGCCGGGGGACGTGGAGATCCGTTTCCGGCCGTTGGGCAAGTTCGACCGGTCCGGACTGGACGTGGTGATCGAGATCCGGTCGAAGTACTTCGCGAGCCGCGCCGACAACCGGCAAGAGCGCTGTGACCGGCTGCTGGCCGATATAGAGAAGTTCGTCGACGCCACAATCGGCGTCTATCTGACACTGCCCGTCGCCGCGTGGGCGCAGACCGAGTAGCCGCTCACCGGGACCTCTTCCATCACTATTTCAATCACTGATTGAAATACTGATTGAACCGTGTTTGACTGCTTGGCATGGTCGAGAAGGTGTCCGCGGGAACGCGGGAACGGCTGATCGCCGCAGCGGAGCAACTGCTGCTGACCGAGCCGTACGACGAGGTCTCGGTGCGGGCGGTGTGCGCGGCGGCCGGGGCCAATCCGGCGGCCGTGCACTACCACTTCGGGTCCAAGGAGGCGCTGGTCGGCGCGCTCATCGAGGATCGGCTCGGACCGCTGTGGTCCGAGGGACTCGCCGGAGCGCGGGGCGGGCGCGATTCGGTGCCCACGGTGGTGGACGCCATCCTCGCGCCGTTCGTCACGCTGGCGGCGGATCCGCTGGGGCGCTTGCACTTACGGCTGCTGGCCCGCTTCGTCCTGGGACGGCATCTGACCACCTGGCGAGGGCCGTGGTTCCAGATGGATTCCTGGGCACCGCTACTGCCCGAACTGTCACGGGGCCAGGCCGCGCAGCGCTGGATGCTGGCCTTCGACCTGATCATCATGCGATTCGGCGCACCCGAGATCGAGGATCACGGCATGCCGGAATCGGCGCTCACGGCCCTGCGCACCTTCGTGGTGGCCGGACTCACCGCATCGGGAGAACAACCATGAACGACATCTTCGCACCGGCGAAACTCGGCCCGATCACCCTGCGCAACAGGGTGATCAAGGCCGCCACCTTCGAGGGCCGCACCCCCGAGGCGCTGGTCACCCCCGAACTCATCGACTTCCATCGCGAGGTCGCCGCGGGCGGGGTCGGTATGACCACGGTCGCCTACTGCGCGGTCGCGCCGGGCGGGCGCACCGACCGGCACCAGATCTGGATGCGGCCCGAGGCCGTTGCCGGACTGCGGGAGTTGACCGACGCCGTACACGCCGAGGGCGCGGCCGCCAGCGCGCAGATCGGGCACGCCGGACCGGTCGCCAATGCCGCCTCCAACCGAGTGCCCGCGCTCGCGCCGAGCCCCTTGTTCAGCCCGCTGAGCATGAAGGCCATGAAGGTGCCCGGCGACGCCGAGATCCGCGAACTCATCACCGCGCACGCACAGGCCGCCCTGCTCGCCGAGCAAGCCGGATTCGACGCCGTCGAAATCCATTTCGGCCACAACTATCTGGTCAGCTCGTTCCTGAGCCCGCTGCTCAACCGGCGTGGCGACCGCTGGGGCGGGCCGCTGGTCAACCGGGCCCGGCTGGCCCGCGAAATCGCCTGCGCCGTCCGCGAAGCCGTCGGTGACCGGCTCGCGGTGACCGCCAAACTCAATATGGAGGACGGCCGCCGCGGCGGGCTCACCATCCCCGAGAGCGTGCAGGTGGCCGCGTGGCTCGAAGCCGACGGCGCCCTCGACGCGCTGGAATTGACCGCGGGCAGTTCCCTGCTCAACCCGATGCTGCTGTTCCACGGCGACGCGCCGCGCAAGGAATTCGCCGAGGTCCTGCCCGGTCCGGCGCGGCTCGGCTTCAAGGTGGTCGGGCGCGCCTTCCTCAAGGAGTACCCGTACCAGGAGGCATACCTGCTGGAGCGGGCCCGCCAGTTCCGCCGGGAACTGTCCATGCCGCTGATCCTGCTGGGCGGCATCACCAATCTCGACACCATGAACCTGGCCCGCACCGAGGGCTTCGAGTTCGTGGCCATGGGCCGGGCGCTGCTGCGCGAACCGGACCTGTTGCGGCGCATCCAATCCGAGGCGGGCACCCAGTCCGCCTGCGTGCACTGCAACAAGTGCATGCCCACCATCTACACCTCCACCCGCTGCGTGTTCCGGCCGGAGCGGACCATCATCGATTTCGACGGAAGGCAGCGAGCATGAGCGGGGCAAGCCCGGAGGCGGCAGCGGAGCGTAACCACGGAGGGCTCCGCTCGGGCTCGACCGAACACGGCATGCGTGGACGGCTCGACGGGCGGGTAGCCCTGATCAGTGGCGGCGCATCGGGAATGGGCGCGTCGCACGCGCGCGCGTTCGTGGCCGAGGGCGCTTCGGTGCTCATCGGCGACATCTCCGACGAGGCGGGGGCGAAGCTGGCCGCCGAACTCGGTGACGCGGCGGCGTTCATCCACCTCGACGTGACCAGCGCCGCGGACTGGCGGGCCGCGGTGGACGCGGCCGTCGAACGGTTCGGCAAGCTGAATGTGCTGATCAACAATGCCGGCATCCTCGACTTCGGACCGCTCGGCGAATACACCGAAGAACAGTGGCAGCGCGCGCTTTCCATCAATCTGACGGGCCCGTTCCTGGGTTTGACCGCCGCCCGTGACGCCCTCGTGGCGGCACGGCCCGCGTCGGTGGTGAACATCTCCTCGGCCGCCGGAATCCAGGGCGTGCCGGGCGCGCACGGCTACACCGCCTCCAAGTTCGGGGTGCGCGGACTGACCAAGTCCGCGGCGATCGAGCTTGCCCCGCACGGGGTTCGGGTGAACTCCGTGCACCCGGGCGGGATCCTGACCCCGATGATCGGGGTCGCCGAGGGCACCACCGCCGATCGCGCGGCCAACCCCCTGGCCCGCCTCGGCACCCCCCAGGAAGTCACCGACGTGGTCGTCTTCCTGGCCAGCCAAGAATCCAGCTACTGCAACGCCGCCGAATTCGTCGTAGACGGCGGCATGACAGCCGGCCGCCCCGTCTGATCCACCGAGTGGCACATGCTGGAGGCGGAATCGGACATATCCCCTCCAGGATGTGCCACTCGGCGAATTGTCACTGCTTGTAGGTGGCCAGGAAGCGGCCGATGCGCTCGATGATGGCTTCGAGTTCGTCGGCGTGTGGCAGCGTCACGATTCGGAAGTGGTCGGGGCGCGGCCAGTTGAAGCCGGTGCCCTGCACGATGTGGATCTTCTCGCGCAGCAGCAGATCCAGGACGAACTGTTCGTCGTCGTGGATCTTGTACATGTCGAGATCGATGCGCGGGAAGGCGTACAGCGCGCCCTTGGGCTTCACGCACGAGATGCCCGGGATCGCGTTGAGCGCCTCCCACGCGCGGTCGCGCTGCTCGCGCAGGCGGCCGCCGGGCAGGGTCAGGTCGTAGATGCTCTGGTGGCCGCCGAGCGCGGCCTGGATCGCCTGCTGCGCGGGCACATTCGCGCACAGACGCAGACCCGACAGCATGGTCAGGCCCTCGAGGTAGTTCTCGGCGTGCTCGACCGGACCGGAGACCACCAGCCAGCCGCCGCGGAAACCGGCGGCGCGGTAGGACTTCGAGAGTCCGGAGAAGGTCAGGCACAGCACATCCGGGGCCAGGGCCGCGGTGGCGGTGTGGGTGAGGTCGTCGTAGAGGATCTTGTCGTAGATCTCGTCGGAGAACACCACCAGGTTGTGGCGGCGCGCGATCTCGAGCATCTGCCGCACCACCTCCGGCGAATACACCGCGCCGGTGGGGTTGTTCGGGTTGATGATGACCAGGGCGCGGGTGCGGTCGGTGATCTTGGCTTCGATATCGGCCAGGTCCGGCATCCAGTCGGCCTGCTCGTCACAGATGTAATGCACCGGACGGCCGCCGTTGAGCGCGGTGGCGGCGGTCCAGAGCGGGAAATCGGGTGCGGGAACCAGGACTTCGTCGCCGTTCTCCAGCAGCGCGGTCATGGCCATCATGATCAGTTCGGAGACGCCGTTGCCGAGGAAGACCTGCTCGACGTCGATCTCGCTCAGACCCAGGGTCTGGTAGTACTGCACCACCGCGCGGCGCGCCGAGAGCAGGCCCTTCGACGAGGAGTAGCCGCTGGACTGCGGCAGGTTGCGGACCATGTCCTGGAGCAGTTCGGCGGGCGCTTCGAAGCCGAAGGGCAGCGGGTTACCGGTATTGAGCTTCACGACGTGATGCCCCTCGGCTTCCAGCCGTGCGGCATGCTCGGCGACCGGTCCACGGATCTCGTAGGACACGCCCGACAGCTTGCTCGACTGCTTCACCTGCATGAACGACCTCTTCTCGGTGTGGTTGCCGCACACTCTACTTGGAATTTCCAAGTTTGCACTTGGTATTTCCAAGTTGTTGGTTACAGTGGGATCGTGCCACGCCGAAGCTACGACCACTACTGCACCGTGAGCCGCGCCCTCGACATCGTCGGCGACCGGTGGAATCTGCTGGTGGTCCGCGAACTCTGTTCGGGCCCGCGCCGCTACAGCGACCTGTTCGCCGACCTGCCCGGCATCAGCACCGACGTGCTGGCCGCCCGGCTCAAGGACCTCGAGCGTGACGGGATTCTCACCAAACGCCGCACCGGGCCGCGGGCGGGTACCGCGCTCTACGAACTCACCGACTCCGGCGCGGCGCTGCGGCCGGTCCTCGACACCCTCTCGGCCTGGGGCACCGCCCAGCTCGGCGAGCAGCGCGCCACCGACGCCGTCCGCGCCCACTGGTTCGCGCTCCCCCTCGGGCGGGCCGTCGCCGAACTCGTCCCCGCGGGCACGGTCACGGTCCGCATCGGCGACACCGTCTTCCACTACGTGATCACCGAGACCGGCCTCACCCACCACGACGGACCGGCCGACACCCCCGACCTGGACCTGCGGCTCGATCTGGCCGCGGCGAGCGAGATCGCCACGGGCGCACGCTCACTCGCCGACACCCTCGCCGAGGCCACCAGCACCGGACATCCGGTCGCCTGAGGCGGGCCGTCCGCGCGGCACGGGCGACGGGTCACCCGCCGTCGGTAGCATCGGCTGGGTTGCGTCCGCATCGACCGAGGAGGACCGCGTGACCAGCGACGCCGTCGGCACCATCACGATGATCGGATCCGGGAGCGCCAGTGCGACACCGGACATCATGCGGGTAGCCATCTCCGTGGACACCCGCGCCGACACCGTGGCCGCGGCCTACGCCCGCGCCGGGGAGCGGGCCGACGCGGTGATCCAGTCGCTGCGCGGGGACGGAGTGCACGGGCGCGACATCTCCACCAGCGGGCTGACCGTGCGGGCGGACACCGTATGGACCGACGGCAATCGGGAGAAACTGGTCGGGTATTCGGCGGGGACATCGCTGACGGTGACACTGCGCGACATCGCCGGGCCCGACGGGGAAGCCAAGTCCGGCAAGGACGATGGGCCCGCCGCGATCATCGCCCACGCCGTCGCCGCCGGAGGTGACGATGTGCGGCTGGGCGGACTGACACTGACCGTGGCCAACGAGGAAGCGCTGATGGTCCGCGCTCGCGACGAGGCGTGGGATCACGCGGTCAGCAAGGCGGAACAGTACGTGTCGCGGGCAGGCCGCACGCTGGGGCCGGTCGTCGAGATCACCGAGAACATCTCGGGACCGATCCCGGCCCCGCGCGTCGCCTTCGCCGCCGCCGCGAAAGCCGGAGGGGCCCCGGCCATGCCGGTGGAGCTGGGCGAGAGCGAGATCTCCACCAGCATCCGCGTCACCTGGCAGCTCGCCTAGCCGGGAGTCGGAGCCACCGAACCGGAACCGCCCGACCGGGCCCGAGCGGTCCGGTGACGACACGGTTCGCGGTCCCGCGCCGAGCCTGGGCTACCACTCGGCGTCGAGATACGGCCAGGCCTCATCCTTGACGCGTTCGACAATTCTCGGCTTCCCTTCACCGCCGGCCCGGCAACGCCTCCCTCGACAAGGCTCGCCGCCCGCTGTGGCCGGACCCACTCCGGCATCGACCCGCCGCCGAGTCAGTGCTGGACCTGAGCCAGCAATGCGGTGGCGTGGACGATGGTCAGCTGGACGCGGAATCCGGTGGCGTCGGCCCTGGTCCGGTGCGGGAACGGGTCCTCGTCGGTCAGGCCGCGCAGGTCGTGCAGCAGGCGGGTGCCCTCGGCGATGGTGAGCCGGCCGGTGTCGACGAGGTGGCGGACATTGCGGGTACCGTCGAGGTCGTCGGTGCCCGTGGCGTAGGCGGTCACCTGGAGCAGGGCCGCACGCAGGCGCTTCTCACACGCCGGAAAACGGCCGCGCCCATAGTGTTTGACGGCGGCGCGCAGATGGTCGAGGGCGGTCTGCTGGCCGCGCACCTCCAACTCGGTCTCCGGCAGGGTGACCCGGTCGGCGAGCCGCACCGGCAGCTCGCCGGTGGGTTTGAGGCGGCAGCGCACGGTTCCGTCGGGGCCCTCCCCCGTCACCCGGTCGATCTTCATGCGATACCCGTCGGCCAGCAGCGCCCGGAGCAGCTCCGGCATCCACGCCGGAAGACTCTTGCGCTGCAACGACTCCCCCTGCAGGAAGCGTGACACCGTCACCTCGACCAGATCCAGCAGCGCCCGATCGGCCTCCGCGTTCCCGCCCTGCGCCGCGACCCGCGCCCCGTACACCGGACTCACCAGCCGCCCCCAGTAGCTGTCGGCGTTCACCCACATCGGGACCCCGTACTCCGGCCGCTCGAGATCCACCCCCAGCAGCAGCGCCTCGAGCGAGTGGAACTTCGACTGATCCCCGTAGATCAGCTCCAGGACCGACGCCACCGTCGGATCCGACAACGTACTCATGGGCAACATCTTTGGCGCAGCCCCCGAAACCGCCGCCCGCCAACCCACCTGCGCCACAACAAGATCAGAGAGCGGTCGACGCGGGGGGAATCGGACGGAATCCCGCGGTGACAGCTCCCTGATCTCGCAGGTCAGCGTTCGAAGGCGGCGATGCACTCGACGTGGTGAGTGCCGGGGAAGGCGTCGAAGACCCGCAGGGCCACGGGGTGGTACCCGGCGGAGCGGTAGAGGCCCACGTCGCGGGCGAAAGAGGCGGGGTCGCAGCCGATATGGATGACGCGGCGCGGGGAATGCTCGCTCAGGGCGTTGATCACGTCCTTGCCCGCACCCGCGCGCGGCGGATCCAGGACCACGACATCCGGTGCGGCGCCGGACTGTTCGTGAATCCAGCGCTCGACCCGCTCCGCGGTCAGATCCACCCACGGCATATCCCGCAGCGCGGCCCGGCCTTCGGTGACCGCGGTCCGCGCGAACTCCACCCCGTGCACGAAACCGGCGTCGCCGACCTGCCCGGCCAGGCGCGCCGCGAACACGCCCACACCGCAGTACAGGTCCCACACCAGCGCGCCCGGCGCGGCATCGGCCCACTCGGCCACCACATCCGAATAGCACTGCGCCGCACCGTAATGCGGCTGCCAGAACCCGGTCGCCGACAGCTCCCACCGGCGCTCGGCGACATACTGCACCGCCCGCCCGGTGCCATCCACGACCCGCTCGGTCCGGGCGCTGTGCGCCGCCGCCCGCCGTGCGGCGGTACTGCGCCGATCCCCGCCGCGCACGGAACCCCCGGCGCGACCGCCCCGGTCACGCCACTCCCGCTGGCCGCCGCGTTCGCCCCCGGCGGGCGCGACCTCGACCAGATGCCGCATCCCGTCACCGTCGACGGCCACCACGAGATCCGCCCCGGGCGTCCATTGCCGTTCGGCGATGCCCTCCATGGCTCCCGCCATCGGCTGCGGGCATCGCAGATCCGCGATCACCTCGGTGCTGCGATAGCGGTGCACCCCGGCACGGCCGTCGGCGTCCACGACCAGCCGCACCCGGCTGCGCCAGCCACCGGCATACGCGTCCGCCGCCGGCGGCCCGACCAACCGCACGCCGCGCCCGGGCCCGGGGTCGTGTGTCGCCGGACTGCCGATGAGGGCGCTCGCGACATGCGTGGCCACTCCCCCGATCCGGCCCGGCGCGACACCGGTGACCGCGGTCGTGTCCGGGCGTCCCCCGGCGCGCGATTCGGATTCCGGTCCTGACCGAGACTTTGCGGGCACGGCAGGCTCTGGCACCTCGGAGGCACCCGCAGTCGGCTGCGATTCGGGGCGCGAGCCCGCCAGCAGGGTCGCGCCGAGACTCGTGGTCACACCACCAGTCCGTCCGGAACTGCCAGGCAGGGCGATCAGCCCGGTGCGGGAGTCCGGCTGCGCCACCGCACCGGTCGGCAGGCCGACGGGCACCGGGATGGGCTCGACCGTGAAGTCGGGCTCCCAGTCGGCGAGGCGGCGCAGCTGGTCGGCGACGACCTGATGTTTGAGGGCGCGCTGCGCCTCGGGGGTAGCGAAGGTGAAGTCGCAGCAGCCCGCGCCGCCGGGGCCCGAGACCGGGCAGGTGGCGGGGACGCGGTCGGGCGACGGGTCGAGGATGTCGATGGCGTCGGCACGGCAGAACGAGCCGCCACGATCCTCGGTGACCAGGGCCCGGACCAGCTCGCCCGGTAGCCCGTGGCGGACGAACAGCACGCGGCCCTCGTGGCGGGCCACGCAGAACCCGCCGTGGCCGGGCGGTCCGAGACGAACCTCGAAGACCTCGCCGTACCAGTCGGGTCCGCTCACGATTCGTCCCCGAAACCACGACGCACCGAACCGGGCGCGTTGACCACACGGCTGGGGTGGGCCCGCCCCGCCGACGAGGACAGCTGCCAGGGGACGCTGGTCACCATGACGCCGGGCTCGAACAGCAGACGCCCCTTCAGGCGCAGCGCGCTCTGGTTGTGCAGCAGCTGCTCCCACCAGTGGCCCACCACGTATTCGGGGATGAACACGGTGACCACGTCGCGCGGCGAGGTCTTGCGCACCCGCTTCACGTAATCCACCACGGGCTTGGTGATCTCACGGTACGGCGATTCGATCACCTTGAGCGGCACCGCGATATCGCTGGACTCCCATGCGCGCACCAGCGCTCGGGTGTCGGGTTCGTCGACATTGACCGTGATGGCCTCGATGGTGTCGGGCCGGGTGGCGCGGGCGTAGGCCAGGGCGCGCCGGGTCGGCATGTGCAGCTTGGACACCAGCACGATGGAGTGGGTGCGGCTGGGCAGCACCGCGTCCCAATCGGCCTCGTCCAGCTCCCGCGACACGGAGTCGTAGTGGCGGCGAATGAGTTTCATCAGGCCGAAGATCGCCGCCATGGTGATGATCGCGATCCAGGCGCCCGCCAGGAACTTGGTGACCAGCACGATGATCAGGACGGTCGCGGTCATGGTCAGGCCGATGGCGTTGATCACCCGCGACCGCTTCATCCGCATCCGCTGAGTGGGATCGGTCTCGGTGCGCAGCAACCGGGTCCAGTGCCGCAACATGCCGGTCTGACTCAGCACGAACGACACGAACACGCCGACGATGTAGAGCTGAATCAGGCGCGTCACCTCCGCGCCGAACAACACCACGAACGCGATGGCAGCGCCCGCCAGGAACAAGATGCCGTTGCTGAACGCCAGCCGGTCACCACGGGTGTGCAGCTGACGCGGCAGGAAACGGTCCTGCGCCAGAATCGAACCCAGCACCGGGAAACCGTTGAAGGCGGTGTTGGCCGCCAGCACCAGGATCAGCGCGGTGACGATGGTGATGAAGTAGAACCCGGCCGGGAAGCCGGAGAACACCGCCCCCGCCAGCTGCGCCACCAGGGTCTTCTGCTCGTAGCCCGCGGGCGCGCCGATCAGGTCCGAGGTGTCGTGGGCGTAGACGATGCCGACCTTCTGGGTGAGCACGATCATGCCCATGAACAGCGTGACCGCGATGCAGCCCAGCAGCAGCAGGGTGGTCGCGGCATTGCGCGACTTGGGTTTGCGGAAGGCCGGCACACCGTTGGAGATGGCCTCGACACCGGTCAGCGCCGCACAACCGGAGGAGAAGGCGCGGGCGATGAGGAACACGAACGCCAGGCCGAACAGGTGCTCGTCCTCGGCTTTGAGCCCGAACCCGTACGACTCGGCGTGCACGGTCTGACCCAGGAAGATCCGGACGAAACCCCAGATCAGCATGACGAACATGCCGATCATGAAGGCATAGGTGGGAATCGCGAACGCCGTGCCGGACTCGCGCACACCACGCAGATTGATCGCGGTGAGGATCACAATCGCCGACACCGCGAACAGCACCTTGTGCGTCGAGACGAACGGCACCGCCGACCCGATATTGGACGCCGCCGAGGAGATCGACACCGCCACCGTGAGCACGTAGTCGACCAGCAGCGCGCTGCCGACCGTCAACCCCGCGGTGGGTCCCAGATTCTTGGTGGCGACCTCGTAGTCGCCGCCGCCGGAGGGATAGGCGTGCACGTTCTGCCGATAGCTGGCCACCACGACCGCCATCACCAGCGCGACCGCCAGACCGATCCAGGGTGCGTAGACGTAGGCGGACAGACCGGCCACCGACAGCACCAGGAAGATCTCCTCGGGCGCGTATGCCACCGAAGACAGCGCGTCCGAGGCGAAGACCGGGAGCGCGATCCGCTTGGGCAGCAGCGTATGACCGAGAGAATCGCTGCGGAATGGGCGGCCCACCAGCATGCGCTTGGCGGCCGTCGTCAACTTCGACACTCCTGGCAGCATAGGTCAGTCCGCGAGGGACCGTGTTCGCGGCGCGACGTGGGCGGTCCGCGGCCGTAGGGTGACCTCGGGCGCTGTGAGGTTTTTCCGGTTCCGGTTTGAACATGTTCCGGAGGGGGAAAGTGCCCGCAGTGAAACTCGAGCGGTACGGTTGCCACCCGGCCGATATTTCGATCAAGCAACCAGACCGCACACCACGGTTTTCGGGAATGGGGTTCGTACGGTGTACGTCGTGATCATGGGATGTGGGCGGGTCGGATCCTCGCTCGCCCGCGCCCTCGTCCGCATCGGCCACGAGGTCGCGGTGATCGATCAGAACTCGAGCGCCTTCCTGCGCCTGGGCCGCGACTTCCCGGGCCTGTGCATCACCGGTGTCGGCTTCGATCGAGATGTGCTGACCCGGGCCGGAATCGAACGCGCCGGCGCCTTCGCCGCCGTCTCCTCCGGCGACAACTCCAACATCATCTCCGCGCGCGTCGCCCGCGAGACCTTCGGCGTGGAGCGCGTGGTCGCCCGCATCTACGACGCCAAACGCGCCGCCGTCTACGAGCGCCTCGGCATTCCCACCATCGCCACCGTGCCCTGGACCACCGACCGGTTCCTGCGCACCCTGGTCGCCGACCAGTCCACCACCACCTGGCGCGACCCCACGGGGACCGTCGCGGTCACCGAACTCGACGTGCACGAGAACTGGTACGGGCGTTCGGTACACGAGCTCGAGGAAGCCATCGGCGCCCGCGTGGCCTTCGTCATCCGCTTCGGACAGGGCGTCCTGCCCACCGGCAAGTCCATGCTGCAGGCCGACGACCTGGTCTACATCGCCGCCACCTCCGGCACCGTGGGCGAAGCCGTCGCCCTCGCCGCCAATCCCCCTGCCCCTGAGCACTGATCGTGAAGGAATCCCGATGAAGGTAGCCATCGCCGGGGCCGGAGCCGTCGGACGCTCCATCGCCCAGGAACTGCTACGCGGCGGTCACCAGGTCATGCTGCTCGAGCGCCGCCTCGACCACATCGACCCCACCAGCGCGCCCGCCGCCGTCTGGACCCACGCCGACGCCTGCGAGCTGGAGACGCTCGAGGAAGCCGGACTCGAGACCTACGACGTGGTCATCGCCGCCACCGGCGACGACAAGGTGAACCTGGTGTTCAGCCTGCTCGCCAAGACCGAATTCGGGGTGCAGCGGGTGGTGGCCCGGGTCAACGACCCGCGCAACGAGTGGCTGTTCGACTCCTCCTGGGGCGTCGACGTCGCGGTGTCCACGCCGCGGCTGCTGGCCTCGCTCGTCGAGGAGGCGGTCTCGGTCGGCGACCTGGTGCGCCTGATGACGCTGCGCCAGGGTCAGGCCAACCTGGTCGAGATCACCCTGCCCACCGACACCCCCTTGGCGGGCAAGGCCGTTCGCACCCTCACCCTGCCCCGCGACGCCGCCCTGGTCACCATCCTGCGCGGCGGGCGCGTCATCGTCCCACAGGCCGACGACCCGCTGGAAGGCGAGGACGAACTGCTGTTCGTCACTTCCATCGAGGCCGAGGACGAGCTGCGCAAGACGCTCGGCGTCTATGGGGTCAACGGGCTCGGCTCGGCCGAAGCCACCGCCTGACCCGCGACCCCCGCATACGGCGATGGGCCGGGCGCACCCCCTGCGCCCGGCCCATTCGCCGTCTTCACCCCCCGAACCCTCAGGACGCCTCCCGCAGTTCGGCGCGCAGCCGGTTCAGCGCGCGGTGCTGCATGACCCGGACCACGCCCGGGCTGGTGCCGATGGCCTCGGCGGTCTCGGCCGCGGTCCAGCCCAGCACGATCCGCATGACCAGCACCTCACGGTGGGTCGAGGACAGCACCTGCATGAGGTCGCGGGTGGCGCGACGGGTCTCCATCGCCAGCGCCCGCTCCTCCGGTCCCGCCTCGGTGTTCGGGGCGTCGGGGAACTCCGCGACCGGGTAGGCCGGGTGCAGCTGCGCCCGCCGGAACGCGTCGGCCACCTTGTTCGCCGAGATGCCGTAGACGAAGGCCAGGAAGGACTTGCCCTGGTCGCGGTAGCGCGGGATGGCCTGCACCGTCGCCAGGCAGATCTCCTGCGCCACATCGTCCGCGGTCACGTGCAGGTGGCCCGCGCCGCTCATGCGAGCCGCGCAGTAGCGGCGCACCAGCGGGTACACGATCTTGAGGATCTCGGAGACGGCGGCGCGGTCACCGGCGGCGGCCGGGCCGATCAGCTTCTCCAATTCCGCTGCGGCGCGCCGGGACTCCGAGGTCGCCACACTGCCGGTCTTGCTGCCTCCCCGCCCCGCCGGGTGCCGGCGCGAGGCTGCAATCTGCACCGCGGTCCCGAGCCCCTCGCCCCGTTCCTGCGCTGCCACTGCCTTGCCGTCGGTACTCAACACCGCGTTCCTTTCTCCGTAGCCTGTGAGAGCTTCTGAGAAAGATCGTGCTCGCCGGGAGGCCGCCGAAATAGGTACCCCAGGGGTGGGTTGGTCACCCCCTTCCGTCCCCCGACGGCCCCGAAGGTGTTGCGCGACGCGGATTTAGCGCGATAAGTGCCCGAAATGGACGATTGAGCTAGACGGCGGAGTCCGAGGCCCCGGCCGCATTCGCCCTGGCAGAGGGCAGATGACCGGCCTTGCGGACCGCCCAGAAGGTCACCAACGCCGCCACCGCGGTCAACGGCCACCCCATCGCAATGCGCGCCACCGCGAGCAGACCGGTGCTGTTGGCCGCGTACAGATGGTTCTGCACCAGGTACCGGGCCACGAACACCAGCGCCCACACCGCGGTCGCGATGTCGTAGAGCCGCATGGCGCGCTTGTCCGAACGCCACCCGGTGCCGTGCCCGTTCAGGGCGCCCCAGATCACGCCCGCCAGCGGCCAGCGCACCACCAGCGACAGCAGGAACGCCCCGCCGTACACCAGGCTCGCGTAGATGCCGAACAGGAAGAAGCCCTTCGCCTCACCCATCCGGTAGGCGATGAACGCGCACACGCCCACCCCCAGGAAACCGGAGATGGCGGGCTGGATCGGACCGCGACGCACCAAGCGCCACACCAGGATCGCCGCGGCCACGGCCAGCGACGCCCAGATCGCGGCGGTCAGGCCGCGCAGCGAATTCACCGGCACGAACACCAGTACCGGCAGCGAGGAGTAGATCAGGCCCGACAGGCCGCCCATCTGCTCGAGCAGGGTGGGCTCGGGGCCGTCCTCGGCGCCCTCGTGGTCCTGGTCGGCGGCGCGTTCGGCGTCGACCATCGCCTGCATGTCCTCGTCCAGCAGCGCCTTGTCCAGCCGCCACGGGATCTCACCGGCCTCCGGTACCGCGTTGAGCTGGACCGTGGGCGGATCGAAGGCGGGCGCGCCATAGGGCTCGGCGGGGCCGCGGCCCTCGTCGCCGCTGCTGGTGGGGTTCGGCATGAGTGTCAGGAATTCCCGCGCAGTTCGTAGTAGGGGTTGTAGATGACCTTGCCGCCATCGCGTTCACCGACGCGGCCGCGGACCAGAATACGACGGCCCGGTTCGATTCCCGGGATACGACGCCGTCCGATGAACACCAGGGCCACACTGTCGGTGCCGTCGAAGAATTCCGCGGCGACCTCCGCCCCGCGGGCCTTGGGACAGGCCTCGACACTGCGGAGCCGGCCGACCATGGTGACTTCCTCACCACGCCGGCATTCCGATGCCCGGGATGCGCCCGACGCCTCCGACGTCTCGGCGAGCTCCTCGGCATCCAAACGATCCAGGTCCTCCGTCAGTCTGCGGCCGAGCCGCCGGAAATAGCCTGACGGGGTGTCCTTCCCACCCGCGGATGGCATCTCGCACGCTCTCCTGTAGAGCTCGGACGGCGTGGGTCTCACGTCGTTCGTTCCTTCCACGTCGACCGGGCGGTTTGCCACCCGACCGCTCGTGGCCGTACCTCCGCCACTGTAGATGGGACGGGCTGCACCCGCCACGCGCGCCCGTCCCCGCTACAGTCGGCCGGTGCCCGATCTTCCCCGTCCGGCGGTCGCCGTCGCCCTGCCCGGAACCGGCTCCGACGCCCATTTCGCCCGCCGCGCCTTCGGATCCGCCTGCGCCGCATTGGATCTGCCATTCCTCGCGGTCGACCCGGACCCGCGCGCCGTGATCGAGAGCTACCGGGCCGCCCTCGACGCCGCCGCCCGCTCCGGACCCGTCCTGGTCACCGGGATCTCGCTGGGCGCGGCCGTCGCGGTGGACTGGGCCGCCGAGCACCCCGACTCGGTCTTCGGCGTGGTCGCCGCGCTGCCCGCCTGGACCGGCGCCGACACCACCGGCTGCCCCGCGGCCCTGTCCGCGGCCGCCACCGCCGCCCAGCTGCGCGCCGACGGCCTCGACGCCGTCATCGACCGGATGCGCGCATCCAGCCCCGCTTGGCTGGCCGACGCTCTGACCCGCTCCTGGACCTCCCAGTGGCCCGAACTGCCGTCCGCGCTGGAGGAGGCCGCCGCCTACGCCTGGCCCGAACCCGGGCTGCTCAGCCGGGTCAGCGCACCCGTCGAGATCATCGCCGCGGTAGACGATCCGGTGCACCCACTGGCGGTGGCCGAGCAGTGGGCCGCGCACCTCCCCCACGCCACGCTGCACAGGATCACACTCGACGAGTTGGGTTCGGACCCCTCGATTCTGGGTACCCGTGGCATCAATGCCCTCTTCCCTCGCCGCGTCACCGCTCCCTGACCGAATTCCGGCCCACCGCAGCACAACTCCGGCCCCGCGCAGCACAACTCCGGCCCCGCGCAGCACAACTCCGGCTCGGCCGACCACGTTCGTCGGGTCCGAGGCCCGGCCGTCCGCCGCGCGGACGCCCATTCAGCCGACAGCGAAACGGGGCACCGCCCGTGTGGCGATGCCCCGTTTCGTCGTGTGTCAGAGCCGAATCCGGGTCGGTGATCGCGACCCGGACAGCTCGGTGCGGACCTCTACGGTCAGTTCAGACCCAGCTGCTGCATGGCCGAGCCCTCCGCGCCGCGCCGCGGCTCGGTCGGGGCCTGCTCGGGCTGGAAGGCCGGACCGCCCTGCATGGCGTCCATCTGGGCCTGCATGGCCTGCTGCTGGGCCGCCAGCTGCTGCTGGTGGGCGGCGGCCAATTGGTCGGCCAGCTCCTGGGGTAGGACCACGGGGAGGGGTTCGCGGACCGGTAGCGGCTCGTCGCCGCGGCGGACCACGGTCTCACCCATGACCGCGCGAGCGGCCGCGACCAGCGGCGTGTTCTCGTCCGCCGCGCCGGTCGGACCCGCCGCGACGAGGCGAACCATCCAGCGGTGACCGTCCACGCCGATGAACCGCAGATCCGCGCCCTGGGTGATGGCGTGCAGCTCGCGGCCCCACGGGCCCTGCACCACCGACACCTGCGCGCCGTCCTTGCGCAGCGTCTCCGCCAGATCGGCTGCCACCGAACGCCATTGGCCCGCCGACTTGGGCGCGGCGTAGGCCGCCACGGTGATGCGGCCGTGCTGGGTGGCCAGGTGCACCGCCTGCGGGGTGCCGTCGGGGGTCATCTCGACCTGCAGCTGCCCGCCCGGCGGCACCGGCACGATGACCGAGCCGAGGTCCAGGCGCTGTTCGGCGATGGCCTCGAGCCGGTCGGCGACGTCCTCGTAGTCATACGGGCCGATCTCGGGGCCGCGCGCGGGCGCCGGCTCGTCATCGTATTCGTCTGCCGCGTCAGCGGTTTCGTCGTACTCGTCCTCGTACTCGTCGTACTCGGTGTACTCGTCGTCGTACTGCGGCGCGTCGTCTCTGTCGCCGCCCTTGCTCTTCTTGCGTCCGAACACCATCGTCATGCCTCCTTGCCGGTCGCCTGACCCGCCCCACCGGACTGCGCGAGGCTGGCATGCCCACCGCTGGATCCGTATCCTCCCGCGCCGCGCGCGGTGTCGTCGAGCGCCTCCACCTCGACGAAGTCCACCAACTCGACCTTCTGCACCAATAATTGTGCGATGCGGTCACCCCGCCGGAGCTCGACCGCCGTACGCGGATCGTGGTTGATCAGGCACACCTTGATCTCACCGCGGTATCCCGCGTCGACCGTGCCGGGGGTGTTGACAACCGACAGGCCCGCCTTGGCCGCCAGCCCGGAGCGCGGATGGATCAGCCCCACCGTGCCGATCGGGAGGGCCACCGCGATGCCGGTACCGACCAGCACCCGCTCCCCCGGTTCGATGATGACGTCCTCGGTGGTGCACAGGTCCACGCCCGCGTCGCCCTCGTGAGCACGCGTCGGTACGGGGATGCCGGGATCGAGCCGCAGCAGGGGAATAGGTGGAATACCGGTCACGTGCGCCGAGCCTACGCGTTCGACCGCTCAGTCATTGACCTAGTCTGAGGTCGTGTCCGACCAGCCCCCTCAGGTGAAACCTCAGCCGCAGACCAAGCCCCTCTACACCGAGCGCCTCTGGGTGCCGCTGTGGTGGTGGCCGGCCGCGCTCGTCGTGACCGGGCTGCTGGCAGCCGAAATCCACATGGGCGCACCGGGTGTGCGGGCCTGGCTGCCTTATGTGCTGCTGTTCCCGGTCGCGGTGTGGGTGCTGCTGTGGTTCTCGCGTCATCGCCTGGAAGTGGCCCCGGACGCGGACGGCGTCCCGGAACTGCGCACCGGCCGCGCGCATCTGCCCGCGACCTTCGTCAAGCGGGCGGCGCCGGTTCCGGCCAGCGCGAAGAGTGCGGCGTTGGGTCGACAACTCGACCCCGCCGCCTTCGTCCAGCATCGGGCCTGGATCGGGCCCATGGTGTTGCTCGTCCTCGACGATCCCGAGGATCCGACGCCGTACTGGCTGGTCAGTACGCGTCATCCGGAACGTGTGATCGCAGCGCTCGGCCTGGAGAACGCGGCCGAATCGGCCTGATCCCCTTCGATCACTTTTCCTGAGAAGTACTGCGCGATCCGGCCCGGCCCGCGCTCGGTGAACCGAGCGCGGGCTGGCCGGACACGCTCCGAGGGACCGAGCCTTAGGCGGCGCAGTCCATGCAGATCAGCTGACCGCCGGCCTCGCTGGCCAAGCGGCTGCGGTGGTGCACCAGGAAGCAGCTCGAACACGTGAATTCGTCCGCCTGCTTCGGGATGACCCGGACCGAGAGCACTTCCTCGGAAAGGTCCGCGCCGGGAAGCTCGAACGACTCCGCGGTATCGGATTCGTCGATATCCACGACGGCGGACGCGGCTTCGTTGCGGCGAGCCTTCAGCTCCTCCAGCGAGTCCTCCGAAACGTCGTCGGATTCATTGCGCCGCGGTGCGTCATAGTCGGTTGCCATGTCGTCTTCCCCTCGTCCTCACTCCGTATATCCCGGACCGGCACCCGTCCGACCGCCTCCTTCCGGAGCCTGATCGGGCCGCGGTACCGCCCCGCCCGTGGTGTACGTCACGCGTACACCGGTCACAGATCCGGGCCGGATAGTTCCTCATCCGCACCGGATCGCGCTCGGTCAACGCAGGACATGCCCTTGTTGTTCCCGAAATCGAACCCCAGATTCACCTGGGTTGTACGATCTGGGCCGCCAGACAATAGCGGACCCCGGGACCAAAGTCGCAATCAAAACCCGCGCGAGTTGAAACTGAGGGGCAATCGTCACCGCCGAGGGAACTGTCCGAGATCTTCCGCACCTCCTCGAGACCTCCTCTCCACCTTCGCGACACCCCGCGCGCCACACCGGTGCCCGACTTGCCGCAGCCGTTCACACGACAATCCCGACGTTTTCGTAGAGTGTGGGCGTGGTTTCACTGATCACCCAAGGTAAAGCGACCGATCCGAGCGGGCGGAACTTCATTCGCCGACGCTGGGAGCCCTGGGCCGCCATGGTCGGCGTCATCGCCCTGATCTGCGTCGTCGTGTGGTTCAAGGCGCTGACGACGAGCGAGGGTGACCAGGGCGCGATGGCCTGCAACTCCCCCAGCCCCGCGTCGAGCACCGCCGCGGCCAAGCCCGCGCAGCTCGGCGAACGCGTCGGCAATTCGCGGCTGCGCGATGTCCAGCCCGCCGCGCTCGCCGCCTCCAAGGTGCGGGTGTTCAACGCCAACGGACAGCGCGGCCAGGCCGCGCATGTGGCCTCCCAGCTGGGCGATCTCGGTTTCGCCAGCGCCCCGGACGTGCAGATCGGCAATGACCCGGTCTATGTGAACGGCGATCTGGAGTGCACCGGGCAGATCCGCTTCGGCGTGAAGGGCCGGCCCGCCGCGGCCGCGGTCCAGCTGGTCGTGCCGTGCGCCGAGCTGATCGAGGATCAGCGCCAGGACGAGACCGTCGACATGGTGCTGGGCTCGCTGTTCCGCGACATCCGGCCCAGTACCGATGCCGAAGAGGTGCTGCGGGCGCTGAAGAACCCGACGCCGGGCACCGCGCCCGCGGTGGACCAGAAGCTGCTCGACGCCGCGCGCCACGCGAAGTGTTGAGAATCTCTTTCGTGACGGCTCGGCTCTGACCGTTCGCGCCGTCCGCGAAACTCGCGCCGTCACAGTCGAATAGATGCCCCGGGGCCCGATGCCCCGGGGACAAAACGATCGCCGCGACCGCCTCGGTCGCGGCGATCGGCTGTCCAGCCCTCTGTCAGGGAACCGGGATAGGGGTGGTGACATCGAACCGTTCGAACAGGCCGAACAGTTCGTCAGCGATGCCGGGCGCCGCCGCCGACACCAAATCACCTGCTGCGCCCGGCGAGTCGAGCTCCGGCGGCAGGATCAGCCGTGCGCCCGCCTCGGTGGCGATCAGCGCGCCCGCGGCCCAGTCCCACAGGTTCAGGCCGTGCTCGAAGTAGGCATCGGTGCGGCCCTCGGCCACCGCGCACAGGTCCAGGGCGGCCGAACCGAAGCGGCGGAGGTCGCGAATGTGCGGCAGCACCTTGCCGATCAGTTCACCCTGGCGGGTGCGGCGCGGGGTGGCATAGGCGAAGCCGGTGGCCACCAGGGCCATGGACGCCGTGTCGACCGGGTTGGCGCGCAACGCAACCGGGTCGCCGCCGGGGGCGGCGCCGTCGGGGCTGGAGTCGGCGCGGTGCGCGCCCAGGCCCAGCCCGGCGCTGTAGGTGACGGCGTGCGCGACGTCGGCGACCGCGCCCGCGACCGGTCGGCCGCCGCGGACCGCGGCCACCGACACCGAGTAGGACGGGATGCCGTAGACGAAGTTGACGGTGCCGTCGATGGGGTCGACCACCCAGTGCACCAGGTCCGGGTCGTCGGTGATGGTGCCGCCGTCCTCCTCGCCGACCACCCGGTCGCCGGGGCGCAGGTCGGCGACCAGCTTGCGGACCAGCTGCTCGGTCTCGGTGTCGACGATGGTGACGGGGTCCGTGGGGGTGGACTTGGACTGCACGGCGTCGGTGGCGTGCGCGCCCGGCCCGAAGACCTGCGGGCGGCGCTCGCGGACGTGGGCGGCGGCGGTCTCGGCGAGATGCACCGCGACCCGGCGCAGTTCGGCTATGTCTGAAGTGTCGGTGTTCGTGGCGTCGGCGGGGGCGATGGAAGTGAAATTCGATTCCGGCACGAGCTCCATCGCAGCACAGATCCGGCATCGCGCGCATTAGGCTTGTCGTGCACGACACAAGGTGCAGGTCGAGGGAGAGTACGAGGTGTGGTCCATGTCCGATCCCGGGCACGCGTTCGGCATCGATATCGGTGGCAGCGGTGTGAAGGGCGCCGAGGTCGATCTCGCGACCGGTGAGCTGATCTACGAGCGCATCAAGATCGCGACGCCGCACCCGGCCACCCCGAACGCGGTCGCCGAGGCGGTGGCCAAGCTGGTCGCACAGGCCGGCTGGGAGGGCCCGGTCGGCATCACCATGCCCAGCGTGGTGCTGCACGGCCAGGTGCGCACGGCCGCCAATATCGACAAGACCTGGGTCGGCATCGACGCCCGGCATCTGTTCTCGGTGGCGCTCGGCGGCCGCGACGTGACGGTGCTCAACGACGCGGACGCCGCGGGGATGGCCGAGGACCGCTACGGCGCGGCAAAGGATCTCAGCGGTCTGGTAATGCTGCTCACCTTCGGCACCGGTATCGGTTCGGCGGTCATGTACAACGGTGTGCTCATGCCCAACAGCGAGCTGGGGCACATCGAGGTGGATGGGCGCGAGGCCGAGCATCGGGCGGCCGCGTCGGTCAAGGATCGGGTCGGCATGACCTACCCGGAGTGGGCGGTGGAGGTGTCCAAGGTGCTGGTCACCTTGGAGAACCTGTTCTGGCCGAACGTGTTCGTCGCCGGTGGCGGCATCAGCCGCGATCACCAGGAGTGGATTCCGTTGCTCACCAACAGAACCCCCGTGGTGCCGGCCGCTCTGCGCAACACCGCGGGCATCGTCGGAGCCGCCATGGCGGTGTCAGCCGGTATCGCACCGTAAGTAAGCTGGTTCGATCGTTACAATGGAACGCATGCCCGGCGGTGAGCCGGAAACCGACACCGGCACGAGAGCCGGCTTATCCCCCCGACAGAACCGCTCCGCCGGATGATCACTCTGGCGTGACGCCGCACGAGACCGTCACGAAAGGGCGTACGTGGTAGCCACGAATACCCAGGACACCGCCGATTCGGCAGCAGCCGCCGACTCAGCAGACACCACCGCAGCACCCGCGGTCAAGAAGGCCGCCGCCAAGAAGGCTCCGGCCAAGAAGGCCGCTGCGAAGAAGGTCGCGGCCAAGAAGACCGCGGCCAAGAAGGCCACGAAGGCGACCGCCAAGAAGACGGCCGCCAAGAAGGCGTCGCCGAAGAAGGCGGCCGAGCCCGGTGCCGAGGGTGAGGGCGACGAGGCCATCGACGACGAGTCGTTGGAACTCGACGACCTGGGTGACATCGAGCTCGACGAGGACGAGCTCGAGGACGAGGAGATCGTCGACGAGTCCGACGACGAGGAGGAGGGCGAGGCGGCCGCCGCGCCTGCCGCCGCCGCCGAGGCCGACGACTCCGAGGAGGCCGACGAGCCGTCCGCGAAGGACAAGGCGTCCGGTGACTTCGTCTGGGACGAAGAGGAATCCGAGGCGCTGCGCCAGGCCCGCAAGGACGCCGAGCTCACCGCTTCCGCCGACTCGGTCCGCGCCTACCTGAAGCAGATCGGTAAGGTCGCGCTGCTCAACGCCGAGGAGGAGGTCGAGCTAGCCAAGCGCATCGAGGCCGGCCTCTACGCCACGGAGAAGCTGCGCGAGTTCGCCGACAAGGGCGAGAAGCTACCCGTGCAGTCGCGCCGCGACCTGCAGTGGATCATGCGTGACGGCAACCGCGCCAAGAACCACCTGCTGGAGGCCAACCTCCGCCTCGTGGTCTCGCTGGCCAAGCGCTACACCGGCCGCGGCATGGCGTTCCTGGACCTTATCCAGGAAGGCAACCTGGGTCTGATCCGCGCGGTCGAGAAGTTCGACTACACCAAGGGCTACAAGTTCTCGACGTACGCCACCTGGTGGATCCGTCAGGCGATCACCCGCGCCATGGCCGACCAGGCCCGCACCATCCGCATCCCCGTGCACATGGTCGAGGTCATCAACAAGCTCGGCCGCATCCAGCGCGAACTCCTCCAGGACCTGGGCCGCGAGCCCACCCCGGAAGAGCTCGCCAAGGAAATGGACATCACGCCGGAGAAGGTGCTGGAGATCCAGCAGTACGCGCGTGAGCCGATCTCCCTGGACCAGACCATCGGCGACGAGGGCGACTCCCAGCTCGGCGACTTCATCGAAGACTCCGAAGCAGTCGTCGCCGTCGACGCGGTGTCCTTCACCCTGCTACAGGACCAGCTCCAGTCGGTCCTCGAAACGCTCTCCGAGCGTGAAGCAGGCGTCGTCCGCCTCCGCTTCGGCCTGACCGACGGCCAGCCCCGCACCCTGGACGAAATCGGCCAGGTCTACGGCGTCACCCGCGAACGCATCCGCCAGATCGAGTCCAAGACCATGTCGAAGCTACGCCACCCCAGCCGCTCACAGGTTCTGCGCGACTATTTGGACTGAGTTCGAACCCTGATTGGGCCCCTGAGCTGCGGCTTCGGGGCCCAATTCCTTCTTTGTGGCGGAGCACAGAGCTCTCAGTCAAGACAGACAGCGGTATGGTGATCGAACATACAATCGACCTCGCCACGCTGTTGCCCTCGTGGGAGCTAGCACGGCGGCCGAACGCAAATCCGACCACACAGTCAACTCGTGGTTGCACGGCGTCCGCATCTATCTCGACTGGTGCGCAGCCGAAAGCCATCCGCCAGAGCGAGACAGCTTGCGCTTCGGCGCTTTTCGGTGTGGCTCGGCGAAGAAGACGAACTCGATTCCGATCCCCTCCACCTCAAGCCCCCAAGCTCGACGAGAAGGTCACCCCTGCCCTCACCGACGACCAGATCAAGGGACTGCTCAAAGCCTGCCAGGGCAAGAACTTCCGCGACCGCCGAGACGAATCCAGCCGCACTCGGCGACCGCATCATCGACAACGTCCACGCCTTCATCACCGTCGACCAGATCGTCGCTTCGCTACGGTCTGCCATCGCAACGTGGCCACCGCTGATGCCCAACCCGAGCTGAGGTCACGTCCAGGCAGCCTGACCCGCCGACAGGTGAGTGGAAGGCACTGTATGCCGAATGGCGCGCCTGGCCCGTGGCACGGTCGTAGGGCGTGTTCGGGAACTGGCGCGATCTCGAGCGTCTGCGTGGAAGTCGTCTTCTGTGGGGAATCCGATCGGGACGCTGCCTCCGGGTATGGCGTGTGCGGGCTTTCACCGCGGTCGGCCGTGACTGTCTCGGCGAGGGATGCCACGTCGTTCCAGTGAGGCCCGGACCGTGGTGGCCTTGACGCCGAGCCGGTCGCCGATCTGGGCGAGCAACTGGCCGCCTTGATGTCGAGGAAGGCCTGATCGATCTCCTCGTTGGAAAGTCGGCGCTGCTGGCGGATCGCCGCGCCTCTCGCACGAATCCAGAATCCTGCCCTTGGCAATTTGGTGATCGGAGGCGAGCTGATTGGCTGAAACTCCACCCTTGTGAGCGGCGACAATCTGTTCCCGGTCCGGCTCCGACAATCGTCGCGCCAGCGCATGCACCTTCCGAGGCTTGGAGACCGGTCGGCGTATCTGCGACAGGCCTGCTCGTCGGCGTATCCGAGGAACGCGGTTCGGGTTCGGCCTATTCGTGTTCTCCAACCGGTCGAGCCGTGGGGGAATTTCGCGGCTTATCGCAATGACTTAGGCGCACGATCCGAGAACGTGATGTCAAATTGAGCTGTCCGCGTAAATGTTTCGATGGGTGAAGCCAAGCGAGCCCCCTTCGGAAGTCCGAAGGAGGCTCGTTGTCGTACCGGGACCGCGACTATTTCAGCTTGCGGCAGTACAGGGCGGTCTTGCCGGAGGTGAAGGCGATACCTGCGGCATATTCGTCGGAGTTGCACTGGATCTTGGTGTGGTTCATGGCGTAGTCTCCGCCTTCACCGGAGGCGGGGCGGTTGTCGCCCGTGTCGTCCCATACGGTGCGGCCCGCGCCGGCGAGGGGGATGCGGCCGGTGGCGCACAGGACGGCCGAGACGCTGCCGCCGCGCTGGCTGTAACCGTTCATGAACTGCCCGGTCGGGCATTGGTATTTGGTTGCGCCATTGGCCCAGTCGGATTCGAACCGTTCGGTGTTCACTGTGGTCGCGAGCGTGCCGGGCTTCCACAGGTTGCCCTCGATCGCGTCGGTGCACAGACCACGTTTGGCGGACACGCTGATCCCGACCAGGCGCTGGTCGTCGGGGCACACCATTTTCGTTGCGCCGGAATCCCAGTCGTTGCCGGCCCGCAGTGACGCGTTGAAATCGTCATTGGTGCCGTAGAGCATCGACCAGGTGCGCGTAGGCGCGACCTGCCCGGTCTTGCCTTTCGCGTCGAGCAGCCGGTTGAAATGTCCGCTGCGCCAATCACCGCCGTCGTTGATGCCGCGAACCTTGCCGTCGGCGCCGTAGCGCAGCAATGCCCAATTGTCGCTGTCGATCTGGCGCCCGGTGCCGACGATCGGCCAGAACGACCAGTCCAGGTCGCGGCTGATCAGATAGTCGACCATATCGGCGAACCAGGCCTTCTCCGGGTCGGTACTGTTCGGGCCGATGCCGAATTCGCTGACCCAGACCGGTGCGGTGAAGTGCCGGTCCGGCGTGTTGGCCACGTATCCAGCGAGCTCGTCCATGGACTGGAACAGGTCCTCGCGGGTCATGTCCCGGAAGCGCGGGTCGTGCGTCTCACCGCCGCCGATGCCGCTGCCGCCGGTGTGGTTCGGGCCGATGTAGTCGTAGAAGTGCGCGCTGTACACGACCTTGTGCGAGCGCGTGAGCGTGGAGCTCAGCCAGACATTCGGCTTGAGCATGGGGCGTTCGTGCGGGAACAGGTCCGAGGGGATTCCGGTCCAGTTCAGGCCCTCGATGATGATGAGCAGATTCGGGTTGGCGGTGGTCGTGATGCGATCACCGGCCAGGCGGGAGGCCAGTTCCCAGTCCTGGTTGTCACCCCAGCCCACATTCGGGTTGTTCCAGGTGGTCCGCCGGATCTCATTGCGCAGGTCCGCGCCGACGACGAGTGGATTGTTCTTGTACCGGGCGGCCATGAACGCCCAGTCGTCGACCCACTTCTCGGTGCTCTGGCCCGAGTTCCAGAAATTGTTGCCGTCGTTCGAGCAGCACCAGAGGGTTGTGGTGGTGTGGTTGTTGAGGATGACGGCGAGTCCGGCATCGGTCAGTGCCTTGACAGCCCGGTCGTACACCTCGAGCGGCTTGAGGCCGTTGAGCGAGGGGTTGGCGGTCAATCCTTGGATCGGTCGCGTATCGGTGATCATCTCGTTGGAGAAGGGCAGCCGAATGCTGTTGAGCCTCAGCGCTTTGAAGTCCTTGACGATCCTGTCCATCGAGGCGCGTTCCAGGCCCAATGGTGCGCGATGGCTGACCTCGCCGTACTGGTTGTTATCGGGTTCCTCGTCATTACCGCTGCCGGTCCAGGTGCCACTGGAGCCGTGCCAGTTACCGGACTGCAGTTTCACCCGATTACCAGCGGCGTCGATGATGTACCGCCCACGAGTGCTCAACGGCGCGTTCAGTGGGGACCCGTCGGACCCCGATCCCGATCCCGAATCCGGGCAACCGGCCGACCCGCTGAGGAGAAAACACCAGGGCGGCGCTCCCTGCGCCGTGGTCGTGAAATGCGCCGCGAGTCCGAGCAGCATTCCGGAAACCAGGGTGAGCACGGTCAGCGCCGACCGCCACTTCCGAACGCGAGGGTGGATCAATGTCATTTCGAGTTCCTCATCGTTGTCAATCATCTTGGGCGGCAACATCGCCCGAACAAGTCGGCACGCCGGACACGGTGTGACCCATACCGATGGGGAATCCCGAGGCAGGGTTCGATCGCAGAAGGACAGGCACCGTGGCGCCTGTCCCCCGGCGATCGCGCTGTTGCCGAATCGCCGCCGAGCGCGGCGCGAACGGTTCGCGTGCTACTTGCTGGAACCGGTGCTGACCAGCTTGTCGAGGCTGCCGGTCGAGGTGCCGCCGCCACCGTCGGAGCCGTTCTTCGCGACGGCGACCAAGCTCGGCGCCGCGGTGGCACCGGCTGCCGTGGTACCTGCGGCGATGCCCCACTGCCGGGCTCGGTATGCCATTGAATTCCTTCGGACGCAGGGCTATTGAACAAGATGTCGACTCGGGCGCGAACGATTCGATGGCAGCACTGTAGGGCAGGGTCGTTCCACTCCGAAAACAGAAGTTTCAGGTGGATTCACAGATTTCGGTTGTCAAAGCAGGTAGCCGACACGCGGACCAGGCATTCACAATCACGGGTTGTGGATTGCCCGGAAATCGTGATCAAATCTCGCCACCGCTTCGCTCCAGCGTTCCAGCAATGAGTGAACTTAGCGAATTCCGAACCGTCGCACGAATATTCGGTTCCGAATTCAACGGAGCCGCTGAAAGTAACCGTGGACAGTGCCACGAAATGGCGTTCGATGTGACAGACCGAACGCTCCGGCTGGTCGCCCTCGCCTACCTCGTCCGCTTCTCCCACGGTATCGCACAGAAACCTAGGTGATGAAGGGAATTCGATAGACGATTGGGGGGCAAAAGGCAGGCTGAGGCGCATACCCCACGTCGTGCAGCCAGGCTGCTGGGACAAGGAGATTTGGATCGTCGACAACACCGCGGGCCCTATCGGCCTGTCGTGCAACACCCTGAGTATGCGTCCATCGTCGTGGTAGCCCTTCGAGCTGTTCACGCGCGATGTCGGCTGCCCAGCTGCACAGATCGGCGGTCACGGTCACACCCCAAACGGTAATGGCGAGCCGCCGGTTCCGCTTGTCCAGACGGCTCAGTCCAACATATCGGCAGGTATCCCGCTCACCCGCCACCTCGATTGTCCAGGTACCAGCACTGAGCACAACCCTCGAGCGTGCGCGACTACCTGGACTAGTCCAGTTCTGAGAAAGGGCTGCTGAGCTGCTGCTCGGCGGCCCTTTCTCATATCCGACGCGCGTAGGCCACACGAAAAGGCTTTGCCTATGCACGACTCAATCGCCGAGGCTGTCCTTATCCAGCAGTGGGGTGGGGGAATCATGGGCGATACGAGCGGTTGGGCATCGAGCGGTGAGAGCGGTTCGTTCTGGGCTCGGCCACGCGTGCTGAATGCGTTGTCGCTGACGACTTTTGCTGTCCTGGTGATCGCGCAGTATCGGTGGTGGCACGATCACGGGCGTCCGTTCTCGTGGGTGTTGCTGCCTGCCACGCCGCTGCTGGCGTTCGTGCCCTCGGGGGTCATCGTCAAATCGTTCCGTCAGCGGTGGGCTGCGGGGTGGGCCGCGGAACATGGGTTCGTCTACCGTCGGGTGAGCGACTGGCCAGTGCCCGCATGGGATTTCCCGCCGTTCACCATCGGCCGGGCACGACGCTTCCGGGTCCGTGACACGATGCAGGGCACGGTCGGCACCTATCCGGCGAGGTTCTTCCATCTGACGTGGCTGCACAACAACCGGATCAATGTCAGCACCCACTATCGAAATGTCTTCACCATAAGGCTCCCTACGGCGTTGCCGAGAATGACGGTCGGCGTGACGCTGGACGGCAGCATCGGCGATCGGGTGGAGTTCGAATCGGCGGACTTCAATGATCAGTTCTCGGTGCATTCCTCGAACCCCGCGTTCGCACATGCTGTCCTGACGCCGCGCACGATCGGCAAGCTGGTGGACCTCGCCGGGCGGCATGGCGGCGCGGTGACCCTGACCAAGTTCGAGATCGTCGGAGATCTTCTGGTCGGCATCACCACCCTCGGCAATCGGCCGCACGAGATCGGTGGCGTATTCGACGCGATGCGCGTAATCGCCGACGGCATCCCACGATTCGTGTGGAACGACTACGGAACACCCGTGAAAAGGACCATCGCGTGAGCACCACTGTCCTCGTCATCGCGGCTGCCGCCATCGCGTTGATCGCGGTCCTGTGGTACTTCGCCGTGTACAACGATTTCGTTCGGCTGCGAAACCTGATCGCCGAATCATGGCAGCAGGTCGACGTCGAATTGCAGCGGCGCCACGACCTGGTGCCGAATCTGGTGGCCACGGTCGAGCGCGCCGCCGCATTCGAGCGCGGAACTCTGGAGGCCGTGACGGCAGCGCGTAGCCACGCGCGCGCACTCGCCACTGACCCGGGCCACACCGGCGCCGACCTCGACGGGATCGCAACAGCCGAGAACACCCTGACCACAGCCCTGTCGCAACTGTCGGCTCTCGCCGAGCAGTATCCCGACCTGGGGGCCATCCACAACTACGTGGCATTGCAGCGCGAGCTGAGCGATGTCGAGGATCGAATCGCCGCTGCCAGGCGGCTCTACAACGCGAACGTCCGCGCCCTGAACACGAGAATCCAATCCATCCCCGCCGCCATAGTGGCTTCACTGCACCGTGTCTCGCCCGAACAGTACTTCGAGATCAGCACGCCCGACGCGCGAGCGGCGGTTCAAGTGGACCACCTGTTCAGCACACAGCCGGACCGGTGACGGTGCCATTCCCTCGGCCTAGCTGATCGGATCGGCGTCGGGCTGCGCGAAGCGGGAGATGGCGTGGGCGAGTGCCTCGCCCATGGCGGGGCTCCCGGTGTGGCCGGAGTCATCGATGATTCGTAGGCGGGCGTCCGGCCAGACCTTCGCGAGTTCCCACGCCGTTTCGACCGGGGCGCTGAGATCGAGGCGGCCATGGATCAGTTCGCCGGGGATCCCGGCCAGCCGCCAGGCCTCGCGCAGCAGCACACCTTCGTCGAGCCACGCCGCGTGCGCGAAGTAGTGCGTGCAGATCCGGACGAAGGCGAGCGTGGCGTCGTCCGGCTTGGCGCTGTACTGCCCTGGGCTGCCCAGGGATTCGTGCGCGATCACCGCGTCCTCCCAGCGACACCACTCGATCGCGGCGCTGCGACGCGTCTCCGGGTCCGGGTCTTCCAGCAGCCGGCGGTAGCCCTCGACCAGGTCACCGTCGCCGGGCACTGCGGCCCGGAATCGCTCCCACTCGGCGGGCAGCAGCCGCGCGAGATCGCGGTACAGCCAGTCGATCTCGCGGCGGCGGGTGCTGGTGACGCCGACCAGCACGATCCCGGTGACCCGTTCCGGGTATCGCTCGGCGTAGGCGAGGACGAGCGTCGAGCCCCAGGAGCCGCCGTAGAGGAGCCAGCGGTCGATGCCGAGGTGGGTACGAAGCCGCTCCATGTCGGCGATCAGGTGTTCGGTGGTGTTCACCGCCATATCGGTGCCCGGGTCGGCGGCGCTCGGAATGCTCCGTCCGCAACCGCGCTGATCGAACTGCACGATCCGAAAAATGTTCGGATCGAACGATTTCCGCGGCCCCGGGCTGCTTCCACTGCCAGGCCCGCCGTGCACCACCAGCGCCGGCCTACCCGCCGGGTTGCCGCTGGCACACCAGTACACCTGGTTTCCGTCGCCGACCTCGAGCATTCCGTCGGCGTACGGGTCGATCGGCGGAAAGAACATCGGCACGGTTGCCGAGGCTAGCCGACGAACGGGCCGAACTCGAGCTATCGCGAACCAAGACTCACCACGCCGACCCTGTCATAGACCAGTTGCTTCTTGTGGTCCGGGTAGCGTGGGCGCGTGAGAAGCACCAGGGCTATGAGGAATCTGGCGACTGCGGCTGCCGCGGCGATAGTTCTGTTGGCGGGGCAAGGCGGTGTGGCCGAGGCGGACGCCGGGAGTGCGGAGCGGCTGGTGGGGTTGCTTGCGGAGCGGCTCGCTACCGCGGACACCGTCGCGGCGATCAAATGGGAGGCCGCGGTTCGGGATGGGGGTGAGCCGGTGATCGATGATCCGGGGCGGGAGGCGGCGATCTATGACGCGATGGCTCAGGCGGGGGCGGAGCGGGGGCTGCCCGGGGGTCTGGTGCGGCAGGTTTTTCAGGGGCAGATCGAGGCCAACAAGTTTGTGCAGCGGGGGTTGGTGACGGAGTGGCGGTATGGGCTGGCGGTGGCTGGGGCGCCGGGTATGGATCTCGCGGATGTGCGGCCGCTGATCGATGGCCTGAATACCGCAATACTCGCCGAATTAGCATCTGAACGAATGGAATTGGCTGCGGTCGATTGTCCGGCGCGGGTCGCGGCGGGAGTGGTCGACATCGCCGGGAGCAAGCCGCTCGACGCGTTGCATGCTGCGGCGTTGGTGCGGGCGTCGACGCCTGTGTGCGACGGCTGATCGTTCGGCCGACCCGCATAGGATGCGCCCTCGACCGCCGCCCACCCGCTTCGAGCACTCTGTACGAGGTTCCGGCCGAGAGCGGGTCGCGCACCTGATCCGAGAGCTACGGCAGCTCTCGGCTACTTCACAGCTTCGCCCGAGGTCGAGGCGGCGCGGGGCTCCATACGGTTCGACATCGAACAGTGAGGACGACGAAAGAGGTCTGCGGTGGAACAGCATTCCGACGGCAGTCACGAGCGGCATGAGCACGATCTCGGGCTGGCGCACGATATGCGGGTGATGAATCGGCGGCGCGCGTTGTGGGCGGTCGGGGCCGCGGGTGTCGCGGCAGTGGCGGCCGGTTGCTCGCGCAGCGCCGGATCGGACGCGTCGGCGACGAGCGCCACCACGTCGGTGACGAGCGGGTCCGGTGGAATTGCCGCCGCGCCGCAGGAGACCGCGGGGCCTTATCCGGGTGACGGCTCGAACGGGCCGAATGTGCTGATCGAGTCCGGGGTGGCGCGTTCGGATATCACGACCAGTTTCGGCTCATATTCCGGTGTGGCCAAGGGTGTTCCGATGACGCTGACGCTGAATCTGAAGGACCTGACCAAGAGCGGGGCGGCCGGTGCGGGCATGGCCGTCTACGTCTGACACTGCGACCGCGACGGCAACTACTCGCTGTACAGCAGTGGAGTCACCGATCAGAACTATCTACGCGGCGTGCAGGTGGCCGACGCGAACGGCGCCGTCACCTTCACCTCGATCTTCCCCGCCTGCTACTCGGGCCGCTGGCCGCACATCCACTTCGAGGTCTACGACTCGCTGAGTAGCGCGGTCGCGGGCGAAAATGCCCGTCTCACTTCGCAGATCGCATTGCCACAGGACGTGTGTACCTCGGTCTACGCCTCCGACTCCGGCTACTCGCGCAGCATCTCCAATATGAGCGGTGTATCGCTGTCGTCCGACAATGTCTTCGGCGACGGCTGGGATGCCGAACTCGCTACGGTGACAGGCACCCCCTCCTCGGGGCTGAAGGTCTCACTCACGGTCGGCGTTGCCGCGAAGTCGCAGCATGCCCAGTCCGGCAATGGTTCCGGGCAGCCGCCGAGCAATGGCCCGGAACAGCACGGCGTGCGAGGTCCCGACGGCAATCCGCCGGAGACCGGTATGGGCGGCCCGCCGCCGCACCCCTGAGCGTGGATATATTCTCCAGCAACCCCTTTCGCCGACTCACACCACGATCGCATGCGGCGCGAGCCGGTCGGATCCAGGGCCAGGCGCGGACGACTCCGTGCTCGGTGAACCAAGAAGCACAGCGGGATGCCGATCCTCCGACCGGACGTCAGTGACGTAGCAGGGGACGCCCTTCGAGCGCGGCTGCCCAGAGCGTCTTCGCGGCATCTTCAGCGTCACCATCCAGGAACTCGGGCAGCAGGATGTCGGCCGCGTCATCCGCGTCCGCGTCCTCGAGGTAGTCGCCATTGGACACGCGCAGACGCCGGGCCTTCAGACCCCCGTTGAACGCGACTTCGCCCCTGTCCCAGGTTTCCAGCCATGCGCCCGCAGATGTCGCCCCGTGGACGACGAGTAGCCCCATGTCGGAGAGTTCCGTCATCAGCAGGCCCCCGATGGTGAGTGAGCCGCCGATGAACAGATTGCTGTCCATGAGGCACATGAGGTGCTGTGCGGTAACCGAACCGGTGACATACAGCGGCGTGTAGACGTCTCCGTTCAGCATGCGCATCGGACCGTTGACCGTCAGGTCGCCGTCGATCACGTACACGGTGTCCGGTGCCAGATCGGGGTCGTTCCCGATCGACAGGGGCCCGTCGATGGTGAGGTCACCCTGGTGGACGAAGAAGCACTCCGGTTCTTCGCCGAAGACTTCCTCCAGGTCCTCCACGCGGGTGTCGCTGGCTTCGCCGATGTCGTAGCGCTCCGCCGCCTCGGACAGCGGTACCGATTCCCAACGTGTGGACCATTGTTCGAAGGACACCTGACTCCTCGCGTTCTATTCGATCCCGATCGCTGTGTAGCACAGCACAACTCACCCATTGAGTCTTGCATACCTCGATGCTCGACCACCCGGCCTCACGATCCCCAGAAGATTCTCCAGGTCCCGCCTTCCTCCTGGTCGATGCCTTCGAAGAAGACGTGATGCACGTCGATGCCGCCGAACCACTGCGACTGGGGGCGAGTACGCCGCTCCGTTTCGGTGATAGCGGCCACCAGGTCACGGACGGTGAACCACTTGCCGTTCGGCGCCCGGTGGGCGACGGGTTCACCCTCACCCTGCAGATTCAGCATGGCCGATTCCAGAACCACACGGTCGAGCTCATCAGCGGTCAGGTCACGAAAGTTGTTGTCCTCGAATACCTCCAGCGCGAACGAGAGCTCTTTGATCTCCGCGGTCGCTTTCGCCCGCTGATTCGAGAGGTTCGCCGCGATGTCTATCGTCGGCTCGGACAGCTCGATCGACAGCGTTCCGGACAACCCGTTGAAGAACTCCAGTGACATGCGGGCATGGTCGCATGGCGCACCGACATATCGGCTCGGGTCAGCACCTCATCGCCGCAAGGGTTCTGGAGTCCGCGGGGTCGGCGGTGGCCAACGCGTCGGCGACCGGGATGCCCCGGCGTTCGGCCAGCCTCAGCCGCTCGCGAACCTCACGCGGAGTACGCGGGCGGTAGCCGGGACCGGTGCCGCAGCAACCGCCGTAGAAGGTCAGACCGGAGTCGAGGACAGCGGTGAGGGCTCGCCACCCGGCCGTGTCGGCTCGTCTGGGCACCTCGAGGTGCGGCCCCGCGTCGATGAGCTCCCCGGCACATCGCACACACCAGCCCGAATCGACTCCGATCGACCCCTTATAGGAGACCCGGCAGTGCAGGCAGACGCGATGTGTCCGGCTCGGGTAGATGCACATGCCGGCACCGTACGCAGCCGAACCCATCTCGGTCGAGCCATTTGCCACGAAGCGAATGACTCAGTCCTTCGGCGGTGCTTCCTGGTCGTCGCCCTGGGGAAAGAGGTGGTCGAAGCCGATGGCGAAGGAGTTGTCGGTGGGGTCGACCATGAGGTCGAAGGTGTGGCCTCGCGTCAGGCCGGAGTGGTTGTCGAGGGTGCAATCCGCGGTGAAGGGGTCGAAGGTGGGTCCGGTGATGCGGATTGTCAGGTCGGCTGTGTCCGGGTTCTCGCCGCCGGGGTGAATCTCGTTGACGGAGAGGACTTCTCCGGTGCCGGGGACTCCGACTGTTTGGAATCGTCGCTCTGCTCGGCGCCATTCGTAGGTGCTGGCGACCAGACCCAGGCCGATCGGGAAGGTGAACACACCGGCACACAGGCCGTCGGCCCACCCGTCGCCGGTCAGTCCGAGGATTGGGCCGATCAGCGTGAGGGCGGCGCCTGTGGTGTAGGTGAACACGCCGGCGTATGGGCCGATGAGTTCGACCTGTCTCGGTCCTTCGTTCTTGCTGCGAGCCATTTCAGTTGCAGCGTAGCCGGTGAGGCAGCCGGGGCGGGGAAGGCTTGTTCGAGCTGCTGATCGAAGGGACGCCGCAGGCATACCAGCGATGGGCTGAGGACTATTACGAAACCACCGTGGGCCTTTCCGAGGTAGAGCACGTGTATGCGCTGCGACCATTGACGCCGGCTGTGGTGGCTCGTCTCAATCCCGAGGTCGAACTGGCCGATCTCGACGCCGATATCACCGACATCGGTTACCCGCGTTGAGAAGGTGACGCTCGGTGTCGGAGTACGCGGTTAGGGTGCCGGGCATGGGATACGAGTTTCAGGTCGTCGTGGACTGTTCCGATCCGCACACGCAGGCCGACTGGTGGGCGGAGGCGCTCGGGTGGGAGGTCGAGCCGCAGGATGAGGGGTTCATTCGGAGCATGGTCGAGCAGGGAAATGCGACCGAGGAGGAGACGACCACGCATCGGGGGAAGCTGGTGTGGAAGGTCGGTGGGGCGATTCGGCATCCGGAGCGGCCGCGGGTGCTGTTTCAGCTTGTGCCCGAGGCGAAGACGGTGAAGAACCGGGTGCATCTGGATATCCGGGTCGGCGAAGAGAAGCGGGCGGCGGAGGTCGAACGGCTGATCGGTCTGGGCGCGAAGGTGCTGCATGACGGGAGGCAGGGACCGTTCACGTGGGTGACGATGGCCGATCCCGAAGGTAACGAATTCTGCGTGGCCTGAGCTGCGGCTGGCTACCATCAAGAGCGATTCTTCCCGTGGCAGTTGATGTTTCAGGAGGTTGAGCGATGTTAGTCACCAGGTGTGCGGCGGTCGCGGTCGTGGGGGCCGCGATGACGCTGCTGGGATCGGGCCCGGCGAGTGCCGCCCAAGGGGACGAGTTCATCACGCTGAATTCCGTGGTGACTTCCACACCCGATGGCTTGAATGCCACCGGAACCTATATGTGCGACGGCGGAATCGGATATCTCGATGTTTCCGCGCAGATGGGCACCAGCGGCAGCGGCACGATCCAGCTGACCAGCTCGCCGCCGGGAGTGACCCTGCAATGCTCGGGTCGGGTCGAGACCTGGTCCGTGACGCTGAAGCCGACCAATGGTCTGCCCGTGCTCGTGCCGTACACCGAAGGCACCGGCAAAGCCCAGCTGAACCGCAAGTACTGGAAGACCGACTCCGGTCAGGTGGCCCTCCACCTCTGAGCACCCGAACTATCGAGGTGCTGTCGTGAGAACTCTGCCGGGACGCGGGTCGGATTCGGCTGAACCCCTGAGCTTCTGACCACGTCCGTGCATCGCCTCGGGGCTGGTTCAGCGGCGACCAGCCGAAATCTCGCTTCCAGCCGCCGTCATTCGGCGAATACGCGTTCAGTGTGGCCGCCGAAGGCTTTTCGCATGGCGGACAAGGATTTGTTGGCGTACGAACCTCCGTCGCGGGAGGCGAAGCGGGAGTACAGGGCGGTGGTGAGGACGGGGACGGGGACGGCCAGGTCGATCGCGGTCTGGGCGGTCCAGCGGCCTTCGCCGGAGTCGGGGACGTGGCCGGTGAATTCGGTGAGGTCGGGGTCGGTGTGGAGGGCGGTGGCGGTGAGGTCGAGGAGCCAGGAGGTGATGACGCTGCCTCGGCGCCAGAGTTCGAGGAGCTCGGGGACGTCGAAGGCGTAGGAGGGGTCGGTGGACGAATCGGGTTCGGCTATACCGGTTCCGGCGGCGCGCAGGATGGACATGCCCTCGGCCAAGGCCGCCATCTGGCCGTATTCGATGCCGTTGTGGATCATCTTCGCGAAGTGACCCGCGCCGGACGGGCCGCAGTGGAGGTAGCCCTGTTCGGCGGGGGTGGGAATCCCGTCACGGCCGGGGGTGCGTGGGGCGGCGTCGATGCCGGGGGCGAGGGTGCGGAAGACGGGGTCGAGGCGTTCGACCGCTTCGGCAGGGCCGCCGATCATGAGGCAGAAGCCACGGTCGAGGCCGGAGGTGCCGCCGCTGGTGCCCACATCGAGGTAGTGGATGCCGTGGGTGGCCAGGGATTCAGAGCGGGCGACGGCGTCTCGGTAGAAGGAGTTGCCGCCGTCGACGACGACATCACCTTCGGTGAGCAGCGGCGTCAGGTCGTCAACGACCGTGCCGGTCAGCTCGGCGGGGACCATGACCCAGACCACGCACGGTTTCGGCAGGACCGCAACCAGTTCCGGGAGGGAGGCGGCGGCGGGGATGCCGTCGGCGGCCAGGGTAGCGACGGCGGCGGGGTTGGGGTCGTAGACCGTGCAGGTGTGGCCCGCGCGGACCAGCCGACGGGCCAGGCCGGAGCCCATTCGGCCCGCGCCGACCATTCCGATATGCATGGTGAGATCCTTCGGGGCGGAGATCGGTGGTGGCTCAGCCGAGTTCGCGCAGGCGCGGAAGAAGATCGGTGGCGAACTGGGTGAGGAACCGTTCCTGGTCGTGGCCGGGGCCGTGGAAGACGAGGTGGTTCAGGCCCGCGTCGAGGTACGGCTTGATGCCGGCGATCGCCTCGTCCGGATCGGAGGCGACGATCCAGCGCTTGGCGACCTGCTCGATGGGGAGCTGGTCGGCGAGGGCTTCCATTTCGACGGCGGAGTCGACGCTGTGCTTCTGCTCGGGGGTCAGCGACAGCGGGGCCCAGAAACGCGTATTGGCCAGGGCCAGTTCGGGGTCGCGGTCGTAGGAGAGTTTGATCTCGATCATCTTGTCGAGGGTCGACGGGTCGCGCTGGGCGGCGGCCGCGCCTTCGGCGACGGCGGGCATGAGCTTGTCGTTGTAGAGCTCCATACCCTTGCCGGAGGTGCAGATGAAGCCGTCGCCGGTGCGGCCCGCGTACTTGGCGACGACCGGGCCGCCCGCGGCGATGTACACGGGGACCGGCTGCTCGGGGCGGTCGTAGATATTGGCCTTCACGGTGGTGAAGTGCTCGCCCTCGAACGACACGTCGGATTCGGTCCAGAGCTTGCGCATCAGTGTGACGGCTTCGCGCAGGCGGGCGAAGCGTTCCTTGAATTCCGGCCATTCCCGGCCGGAGACCGCGATCTCGTTGAGCGCCTCACCGGTGCCGACACCCAGCATGACGCGCCCGTTGGACAGCAGCGACATGGTGGCGAAGGCCTGGGCGATGACGGCGGGGTTGTAGCGGAATGTCGGGGTGAGGACGCTGGTGCCGATCTGGACACGGCTGGTGCGCTCGGTGACGGCCGACATCCACGACAACGCGAACGGCGCGTGCCCGCCATTGTGCCGCCAGGGCAGGAAGTGGTCGGACACGACCACGCTGTCGAGGCCCAATTCCTCGGCGCGCACGGCATATTCGACGAGGTCGCGGGGGCCGAACTGCTCGGCGGAGGCCTTGTAGCCGATCTTCAGGGTCATCGCTGTACCGCTTTCTCAGGGTGATCGGCCGCCTTGCGCAGGCGGCGGTAGCGTTCGATGAGAGCATTGGTCGAACTGTCATGTGACAGTGCGGATCCGGACTCGATGTCGTCGACAAGGCGTGTCGCGAGGATCTTTCCGAGTTCGACGCCCCACTGGTCGAACGAGTTGATGTTCCAGATCCATCCCTGCGTGAACACCTTGTGCTCGTACAGGGCGACGAGCGCGCCCAGCGAATAGGGGGTCAGTTCATCCAGCAGCAGGGTGCTGCTCGGCCGGTTGCCGGGAAACGCGCGGTACTCCCCCGCGTCGTCGCCGGCGCGGCCGAAGGCCAGCGCCTGCGACTGGGCGAACAGGTTCGCCATCAACAGGTCGTGATGCCCGGTCAGGTCATGGGCGGGCGTGAGGACGCCGATGAAATCGCAAGGGACCGTGATGGTTCCCTGATGCAGCAGCTGGAAGAAGGCGTGCTGGCCATTGGTGCCGGGCTCGCCCCACACGATCGGCGCGGTGCCGACACCGACCGGATTCCCGTCACGATCGGCAGACTTGCCGTTGCTCTCCATCTCGAGCTGCTGCAAATACGCGGGCAGCCGCGCGAGCCGCTGATCGTAGGGCAGCACCGCGTGCGTCTGGGCGTCCCAGAAGTTGCGATACCAGATCCCGAGCAACCCGAGCAGGATCGGCAGGTTGCGATGCGCCGGCGCGGTGCGGAAGTGGACGTCCATCGAATGCGCGCCCGCGAGGAACGACCGGAACCGCTCGGCGCCGATCGCGATCATCACCGACAGTCCGATCGCCGAGCTCAGCGAGTAGCGGCCGCCGACCCAATCCCAGAACTCGAACATATTGGCCGGATCGATGCCGAAGGACGATACCTCCGAGGCGTTCACCGACACCGCGACGAAATGCTTGGCCACAGCGGCAGGATCGTCGAGCGCGTCGATCAGCCAATCCCGGGCCGCCCGCGCATTGGCGAGGGTCTCGACCGTGGTGAACGTCTTCGACGACACCACGAAAAGTGTCGTCGCCGGGTCGAGATCGTGCAGCGCCCGGGTCAGATCATGCCCGTCCACATTGGCGACGAATCGCGATTCCAGTGTGCCCGTACCGTATTCACGCAGCGCCAGGCACGCCATCGCCGGTCCGAGATCCGAACCTCCGATCCCGATATTGACCACCGCCTGAATGGGCTCCCCTGTCGCCCCACGCCACTCCCCCGACCGAACGGCCTGCGCGAATCCCGCCATCCGCTCGAGGGTGCGCTGCACGGCGGGCACGACATCGACGCCGTCGACCTCCACCACCGCGTCCGCGGGCGCACGCAACGCCGTGTGCAGCACCGCGCGCCGCTCGGTGACATTGATCGGCGCGCCGGTGAACATCGCCTCGATACCCGCGGGCAGGTCACGTTCGGCGGCGAGTTCGACCAGTAGGTCGATGGTTTCACCGGTGACCAGATTCTTCGAATAGTCCAGCACGATCCCGTCGTGCTCGACGGTCATCGCCGGACCCCGATCGGGCGTCCGCCCGAACAGCTCCGAGATCCGCTCTCCCGCAAGCTCTTCGCGGTGCGCGGCCAGCCGCGCCCACGCCGGGGAGCCGGTCATCCCCGCACCGCGGCGCCACGGTCGGCCAGCGCCGATTCGACGCCGGCGATCAGCTCACGCCACGCCTGCTGGAACTTGGCGATGCCCTCCCGCTCCAGCTTGGCGGAGATGTCGTTCATGTCGATGCCGAGCGCGTCGAGCTCACCGAACACCCGGTGCGCGTCGTCGTAGCGGCCGGTGACCTGGTCTCCGACCACCTTGCCGTGATCGATGACCGCCGCGAGAGTCGGCTCGGGCACGGTGTTCACGGTCCCGGGCGCGACCAGATCCACCACGTACCGGGTGTCGTCGTAGGCGGGATCCTTCACCCCGGTCGATGCCCACAACGGCCGCTGCGGCCGCGCCCCCGCCGCGGCCAGCGCCGCCCAGCGCTCCCCGCGCAGCGTCTGCTCGAACGCCTCGTAGGCGAGCACCGCGTTCGCGATCGCGGCACGGCCACGCACCGCCCGCGCCGCATCAGTGCCCAGCGTGTCGAGCCGGACATCGACCTCGGAGTCCACGCGTGAGATGAAGAACGAAGCGACAGAGGCGATCCGGGCGATGTCGTGCCCGTTCTCGCGTGCCAGCTCCAGCCCGGCCTGGAAGGCGTCGAGCACATCCCGATACCGCCCGAGCGAGAAGATGAGTGTCACGTTGACGCTGATCCCGCGTCCCAGGATGGCGGTGATCGCGGGCAGTCCGGCGGGCGTGGCCGGAACCTTGATCATCAGATTGGGCCGGTCGACCAGCCACGACAGCAGCACCGCTTCGCTCACCGTGCGATCGGTGTCGTGCGCCCACGCCGGATCGACTTCGAGGGAGACGTAGCCGTCGAGACCGTCGGTCGCGGTGTACACCGGCCGCAGCACGTCGCAGGCGGCCCGCACGTCCCAGCTGGTGAGGATGCGTGCGGCGTCCGCGGTGCCCAGACCGAGTTGCGCGAATTCACGCAGCTGCGTGCCGTACTGCTCGGACCCGCGCAGGGCGGCCTCGAAGATCGCCGGGTTGGTGGTCACGCCGGTGATGCCCCGCTCGACCCATTCGGCCAGTCCACCGGATTCGATCCGGCCGCGGCTCAGGTCGTCCAGCCAGAGGGAGACACCTTCTCGGGCGAGGAGCTGCAACGGATCACTCATACGAATACCTCTGCCATACACAGTCTGCGATTGCTCGTTTTCGAGCAGATGTTGCACGAAATCATGCAGCCGGGGCTGATTACTGTCAATATTTCGCGCAGGATCGCGTACCATCCGAGACGGCGACGATGGCTCGACAACCCTTCAGGAGGTCCGTTGCTCTCCAGCACCCGCCGGCGTCAGATCCTCGACAGGCTGACCACCGACGGCTACGTCGAGGCGAAGGAATTCGCCCGCGAGCTCGGAGTGGACACCTCGACCATCCGCCGCGACCTGGAAGCGCTCGAACGCGACGGCCAGATCCAGCGCACCCACGGCGGCGCGCGGCCCATCCCGGGCGTCACCTCGGATCTGCCGTATTCGGCGAAGAGAAACTCACGGCTGCAGGAGAAGTCGGCCATCGCCCGCGTGGCCGCGGGCCTGGTCACCGACGGCGACACGGTGATCCTCGACAGCGGCTCGACCACCTACGAGGTCGCGGTCGCCTTGAGCCGCCGCGAGAATCTCACCGTCATCACCAATGATCTGCGCATCGCCGAGTACGTCGCGGGCCTGCAACGCTTCCGGCTGCTGGTCGCGGGCGGCGAACTGCTCGGCTCGGTCTACACCCTCGCCGGTGACCGCACGGTCGAGTTCTTGCGCGATTACGCGGCGGATTGGGCATTCCTGGGCGCGGACGCGGTGGACGTGGACGCCGGGATCACCAATACGAACACCCTCGAGGTTCCGGTCAAGCGGGCGATGATCGCGATCGCGCGCTCCACCGCCGTGGTCGTCGACAGTTCGAAGTTCGGACACCGCGCCCTGGCCCGGGTCGCCGGGCTCGACGAGATCCACACCCTCATCACCGATCACGGCCTCGACGAGGAGGCCGCGAAACCCTACGGCGACCATCTGATTCGGGCCGACGTCACCAGGCCGCCGCGACCCAAGCCCTGGCCGACCGTCGCGGCGGCGGCCTCCCTCGCCTCGCGCGGCAAGACCGCGCCCGAGTCAGGCGAGGCGACGGAGTAGTTCGGTGCGGTGGTCGGCGGTCACTTCGGCAGCGGGCTGTAGAAGACCAGACCGTTGCCCTTGTTGTCGTAGACGACCGCGCGACGCTCGTGCGCGTCGTTGTAGGGCGCGGTCACGATGCCGCCGCCACTGGCCTCGATCGCCTTGGCCGCGGCGTCCACGTCCGCGGTCTTGATGCCCACGACCACCTGCCCGTGGATCGGGTGGTCGACGGCGGTGGCCAGCGCCAGGGTGATGGGCCCGCCGTCGATCGCCGCGAAATGCGCGCCGTCGCGGAACTTCAACGGCATGCCCAGGGTCTCGGTGTAGAAGCTGATCGACTCGTCCAGGTCATCGGTGGACAGGATGATCATCTTCACTTCGTGGTCGCTCACTACAGCCTCCTGATCGGTTCCGGCCGGGTGCGCACCCGGCACGGTCCCCCTCATGATGACCGTTGCGCGCCACCGGGATCGGACAGCGACACGCGTGCGGGGCGGCCGGTTCGGGCGGTGGCGGCGCGCGCGGCGATGAGGGCCGCGAGTTCGGCGGGGCGTTCCTCGGGGATCCAGTGGGTGGCGTCGAGGATCTCGCAGGTGAACGGCGCCGCCATGTAATCGGGGGTGAGGGCGGCGGACTGGCCGCGCGGCCGGGCCCGGGGCGAATAGCCGCGCTGCGTCGGCGCGATGGTGGCCCCCGGGCGGTGAACGAAGGGTTACCCGATCGGCACGCTACGCGACGCGATGCGGCGTCGCGGTGAAAGCTGTTCGCCGACAATGCTGCCGAATGATAACTACGCCACAGAATTTGCCCAGTCGTCATGCGTATGGCGCATGATTCGAATCGGTCGCACCAGTCAAAGTCGCACGGGGACATGACATTCCGGCAACCAGCAGGTTGCTGCCCACCCGGAAACGTCCCAGTCGGAATTAATTTAGATGAAACATTCCCTTTCAATTTCCCAATTCGAATCATGCCCGGTAGTGTGCCCCCGTCGCGACTGCGATTGCGAAACCCCTGTTCTGGCAATGGAGTTCGAGTGCTGGAAATTCACCACTTCAGCTATGGATGGATCACCCCCATCCTGGCCTACATCATGTCCGTCACCGGATCGCTGCTCGGTCTGCGGTGTACGGCGCGTGCTCGGGCAGGGGACGGGCGCGGCGGCTGGCTCATCTCGGCGGCGATCGCCATCGGCGGCACCGGCATCTGGGTCATGCATTTCATCGCGATGCTCGGCTTCAGCATTCGCGGTGCCGTGATCCGCTACGACGTACCGCTCACCCTGCTCAGCGCCCTGATCTCGATCCTGGTGGTGTGGGCCGGGTTGTTCGTGGTGGCGCGCGAGCCGTTCGGCCGCTATTCGCTGTTCGCGGGCGGCGCGGTCACCGGCCTGGGCGTCGGCGCGATGCACTATTCGGGCATGTACGCCATGAAGTCGGACGCCATGATCGGCTACGACGTCTGGATCGTCACCCTGTCGATGGTGATCGCGGTGGTCGCGGCGACCGTCGCGCTGTGGTTCACCCTGGTCATCACCGGCATCTGGGCGACCATCGGCGCGGCCCTGATCATGGGTGTGGCGGTGTGTGGCATGCATTACACCGGCATGGCGTCGATGAACGCCCACCACATGGACCACGCCGAGACCCCGCACGGCGCGGGCGCGATGGAGCTGCTGGCGCCACTGATGATCAGCGTCAGCATGGTGACGCTGGTGCTGCTCATCCACGTCGGTCTCACCGAGGTGGACGAGCGGTCGATGATGCCCGGTCCCACACGGCCCATGCCGGAAACCCGGCCCGCCCCCGAACACCGGCCCGGCTGGTCGCTGCAAGCCGGCTCGGCGGCCGCCGCGCACGGCTCGGGCCAGGACGAACCCGTACCGCACGACTACCGGACGGCGGGGCTGTATCCGCCCGCCGCCGACTATCAGGCGCCCGGCCGCCACGAGATGGCCGTCCCCGGCAACTGGCATTCGGACCGCTACCGCGCGGGCTGAGCCCGGCCGGGCAGGCTGAGAACCACCTGCCCGGCAGCCTGAGAATCACGGGTCGCGTTCGCTGAGAATCGGTCTGCGGTGTTCGACTTTCGGGCGCAGCCACAGCAAACTGAGGGCCGTGGACCACCATCAGCTGGAGTTGATCTTCGCGGTCCTGTTCGCGACCATCCTCGCGCAGCCGCTCGGACGACGGCTGGGCCAGGCCCCGGCGGTCCTGATGACCGCCTTCGGCGTGGTGCTCGCGCTCATCCCACAGGTCCCCAATATCCAGATCGAACCGAAACTGATTCTGCCGCTGGTCCTCCCGCCGCTGCTGTACGCGGCCGCGCGACGCACCTCGTGGCGGCAGTTCGCCGAGAACTGGGTAGCCATCAGCCTGCGTGCCGTGGTACTGGTCATCGTCACCACCGTGGCCGTGGCCTGGGCCTTCCACCTCTGGTATCCGGCCATCCCGATCGCGGCGGCGGTCGCGCTGGGCGCGCTGGTGGCGCCGCCGGATCCGGTGGCGGTGTCGGCGCTGGCCGGCAAGCTGGGGCTGCCGCGGCGACTGGTCGCGGTGCTCGAGGGCGAGGGGCTGTTCAATGACGTGACCGCGATCGTGCTGTACACGGTCGCGGTGCAGGCGGTGGTGTCGGGCACCTTCTCCGCGTGGGGCGCAGTGCTCGACTTCGGGGTGTCGGCGCTGGTCGGGGCGGCGGTGGGGCTGCTGTTCGGCTGGGCCGGAAGCAAACTCATGCACCGGCTCGACGAGGCCCCGTGGCGGGTCGCGCTCGGGCTGCTGCTGCCGTTCGCGGCGTACGGGTTCTCGGAATCGCGCGGCGGGTCGGCGGTGCTGGCGGTGCTGGTGTGCTCGATGTACCTGACCGACGCCGCCACCGACTTCGGCGACAGCGATTACCGCCTGGTCGGCGACTCCTTCTGGGAGATCACCGAAATGCTGGTCACCGGGTTCGCGTTCGGGCTGATCGGACTGGAACTGAGCACGGTGCTGCGCGACTCCGGACCGGACTGGCCGCGTTTCCTCGGCGGGGCCGCCGTCGTGATCGCGGTGGTGGTGGGGTTGCGGCTGATCTGGCTGCTGATCACCACCAAGCTCTTCCAATCCTGGTGGCGCGCCCGCGATCGCGACGAGCCCTACAACTGGCGCGAGACCCTGGTCACCTGGTGGGCCGGTATGCGCGGGGTGGCGACCGTCGCACTCGCGCTGGCCATCCCGTTCACCACCGACACCGGGAAACCGTTCCCGGGCCGCACCGAGATCCTGTTCACGGCCTTCGCGGTCGTGCTGTTCACGCTGCTGCTGCAAGGCCCGACCCTGCCCGCGGTGGTGCGCGCCACCGGCGTGCGAGCCGACACCGGCGCGGAACGCGTCATCGAACGCGAGCTCTGGACCCGGGTGCTGCAGGCCGAACTCGCACGACTGGAAGAGATCTCACAGACCGAGCACCTACCCGAAGAGGTCTACGACCGGCTGCGGTCCGGCTTCGAACGCCGCCTCGCCCACGCCGACCCCGAGGCCGCCGACAGCAATGCCCGCATGGCCACCGATCGCGCGATCGCCTTCACCGCGAAGATGCGGGCCATCACCAACGACGTACTGGAAGCCGGCCGCGCCGAAGCTCTGGCCGCCCGCCGCGAACCCGGCGTCCCGCCGGATGTGGTGGACCGGGTGATGCGCCGTCTGGACCTGCGCGGCGCGGCCAACTGAGCCGCTCCCCCGCCGCAGACCGGCACACCTGATCGCGCGACTATCCGTTCCGGCCCAGCGACACGAGGACGGCCACGAATTCGCGCGCGAACGACTTGCGGGTCAGCAGACGGGTGGTCCGCGCCCCGGTTACTTCGGCCCGCAACCCCAGCCGCCGAGCCAGCCGTTGCGTCCGCAATACGTGAAAATCACTGGTGACCACCGTGATTCGCGCGGTGCGCGGGTCGATGCCGAGCGAGTGCAATTCCTCGGCGGTGAACCGCAGATTCTCCTCGGTGTTCCGGGACCGATTCTCCGCGACGATGCCCGTCGCCGGAATCGTGTGCGCCACAAGGTAATCAGCCATCGCCATCGCCTCCGGCACGGTTTCGCGGCCGCTCTGCCCGCCGGACACGACCACGAGCGGCCTGCGCTCCCGCTCGTCCCGGATCACCTCGAGCGCCCGATCCAGCCGCCGGGCCAGCATGGGCGAGACCCGGTCGCCGCGCAGTCGGCAGCCGAGCACGACCACTACCTCCGCGCCCGGCCGCGGCGCCCGCCGCGCCCGCCCGAGGGTGTATCCGGTGAATCCGAGGAACGGCGCCACCACCGCGGCCCCGGCCCACAGCATGACGCCCCGACACATCCGCACCCGGTCACACCTCCTGACAACGGCTCCAGCATCGAATGCTCACGCGCAGCTCGATCGAATGCCCGCGCACCGCATCGACGGTAGTCCCCCGCCGCCGCGCCGCCGTCGCCCCGGGGCCGAGCACGATCCGCGCAGGTGCTCATGACCCATGAGCGCGGCTCGCGGCGACTGCGACCCTGGTCATGGATCGAGTATTGGGCGTGGGCTCGCCCGTGACGTGGCCGAATACGGCTCGATCGCGCAGGTCCCGGTGCACAGGCGGGTCGCGGCGATGCACTGACCGGGCCCTGACCTCGGGTTAGCATGACGCAATGGCATTGGGCACCTATCAGCCGCCCTGGCTGCGGACCGTTGACCTCGGTGAGCAGGTCCGCGCCCTCGTCCAGTGGTGGGCGCAGCCGCATCGGGTGCGGCGCGGGATCCAGGCCTATCGCGATCTGCTCGCGGTCACCCCGGCGTGTATCGCCTACGCGTTCACCTTGTTCATCACCTGGTGGACGCTGCGCGGGGCGAGCGACATCGTGGGCCGGCGGCTGATCTTCTCGGCCTCGACGAATCTGCGCAATATGCAGCGGGATCCGATCCAGGTGCTGGTGGCCTCGGCCTTCTGGACCGATGGCGGCTTCCCCTGGGGCGAGATCGTCATCCTGATCACCTTGATGGCGCTGGCCGAACGGTGGCTGGGGTCGCTGCGCTGGATCGTGGTGGTGGCCATCGGCCATGTCGGGGCGACCCTGATCACGGTGCTCGGCATCGCGCACAAATTGGACAAGCAGCTGATCCCGACCCGGGTGGCGTTCGCCTCGGACGTCGGCCCCAGTTACGGCATCTCGGCCATGCTGGCGGTGCTGGCCTTCCGGTTGCGGGGTCCGGCCCGTTGGGTGTGGGCGCTGGCCATGGCGGTCTGGTACGGGTACGGGGTGTGGCACGGGCGCACGTTCACCGACTACGGCCATTTCTTCGCGCTGCTCATCGGTTTCGCGGTGGGCGCGGTCGCGGTGGCGCTCTCGCACCGGTTGATCGCGGTGCGCGAGCGCAAGGCGGCGAAGCGGAATCCGGCCGTCACCGGTGGGGCGCAACCCACCGATGCGGGCGGAAACAGCGCGAATTCAGCTGGGGACGGGATCGATCCGCCCGCGGTCGCGTTGGACCAGCCGGATGGCGGGCTCGACGACGCGGGCCGCGATCGGGCCGAGCACGGCCATCATTAGCACGTAGGCCGAGGCCAGCGCCGCCAGCCGCGGATCCACCCCGCCCACCGAAACCGCCAGCCCGGCAATGACGATGGAGAATTCGCCGCGCGCCACCAACGCCGCGCCCGCGCGCGCCCGGCCCATCCGCCGGATCCCCTGCCTCGAGGCCGCCCACCACCCGGTGCCGATCTTGGTCAGCGCGGTCACGACCGCCAGCAGCACCGCCCAGCCCAGAACCGGCGGAATCGCGGTGGGATCGGTATTGAGCCCGAAGGCCACGAAGAAGATCGCCGCGAAGAGGTCTCGCAGGGGTTCGAGGAGTTTGGCCGCCTCCTGGGCGGTGGATCCGGAGATGGCGATGCCGAGCAGGAACGCCCCGACCGCCGCCGACACCTTCAGCGCCGAGGCCGCGCCCGCCACCAGCAGCGCCGCGCCGAGCAGCTTGAGCAGGAACACTTCCCGGTCGTTGCTGTCCACGATGGCCGACACGTAGCGGCCGTAGCGCAGCGCCACGATGAGCACCACGGTGATCGCCACCAGCGCGATGGCCAGCGATCGAAGTCCGCTGGCGAAGCTCAGCCCGGCCAGCATCATGGTGAGGATCGGCAGATACACCGCCATCGCCAGATCCTCGAACACCAGGATGGACAACACCACCGGCGTCTCGCGGTTACCGAGCCGCCCGAGGTCGTTGAGCACCTTGGCGACGATGCCCGAGGACGAGATGTAGGTGACGCCGCCCATGGTGACCGCGCCGACCGGGCCCCACCCGAGCATGAGCGCGACCACCACGCCGGGCGTGGCATTGGCGACGATGTCGAGCAGACCCGCCACCCAGGAGCGGCGCAGCCCGGTCACCAATTCGGCGGCGGTGTATTCCAATCCGAGCAGCAGGAGCAGCAGCACCACGCCGATCTCGCCGGCCATGTGCCCGAATTCGGTGGCGGCCTTCATCTTCACGATGCCGCCCTGACCGAAGGCCAGGCCGCCCAGCAGATAGAGCGGGATCGGCGACATGCCGAAGCGGGCGGCCAGGCGGCCCAGCATGCCGAGCGCGAACAAGATCGCGCCGAGTTCGAACAGGGCTAGGCCGGTCGAGTCCACCGGGCTCAGCCGTCGGCCAGGATGCGAGCGGCCGCGTCCAGCCCGTGCGGAGTTCCGACCACGACCAGGATGTCCCCGGAGTCGAGCACCTGATCCGGACCAGGCGACGGTTGCACCTGCCCCGCCCGCATGATCGCGACGATGGACGCCTTGGTGCGGGTCCGCATGGCGGTCTCCCCCAGCATGCGCCCTCGATACGGCGAGCTCCCGCTGACGCTGAGCTGCCGGGTGGTGATCCCGGGTAGGTCGGAGTGTTCTTCCCTGAGCTGCTGCACCAGCTGCGGTGCGCCCAGCAGGTTGGCCAGCACCGCGGCCTCGTCCGGGGTCAGCGGCACCTGCGCGATGCAGGCGTCCGGGTCGTCGCGCTGGGAGACGATGAGGTCGATTCCGCCGTCCCGGTGCGCGACGACTCCGATCCGCCGACCCGATCTGACTTCGAAGTCCTTGCGGACACCGATACCGGGCAGGGCAGTCACATCGACGTTCACGCGTCCAGATTAGGACAACCCGCGCGAATCGCGGGGAGCTACGTCCGGGGCGTGATCAGTTCGCTTCCAGCGGGGCGAAGCCGCCATCGGGTCCGGGCGCGAAATCGGTCACCGCGGTGACGGCTGTCAGCGGCAGCGGACCGTACAGGTGGGGGAACAGCATGGAATCCAGATCGGTGGGCACACCCGGCTCCCATTTCACCGGTGAACCGAGCGCGGCGGGATCCAGGTGCAGCAGCACCAGATCGGTACGGCCGGCGAAGAGGCGATTCGCGGGCAGATGCGCCTGGTACGGGGCGGACAGATGGATGAATCCGGCCTCGGCCAGCGAGGGCGCGCGGTATTCGCCTGCGGCGCGGGCGTTCTCCCACTCGTCGCGGGAGCAGATGTGCAGCAGGGTGGCCGGTGTCGTGTCCTGTTCGATTCCCACCCGTCCAATCTAGGCGAGGGCGGCCGATCCACATCGGCTCGGCGCGGCCCGGCGGCTCAGTACGGCCGGGGCCGGGCCACGTGCGGGCCGACGTCGTTGACGGCGACCCAGGGCGGGGGCGAGACGGGCGGCGGCGCGGCCCGCGGCGACCGCGTCTCCGGTCCACACGCTCACGCAGGGTCCGGCCGGGGTGCGGCCCGCGAGGTCGAAGGCCGCGCCCGCGTCCCCCGCCCGGACCACGGGCAGCACCGGACCGAGGGTCTGCTGGGTGAACACGGCCATGGCCGGGCCGACCTCCCCGAGCACGGTGGGTTCGAATCCGACATCCGTGGCGCGGCCGCCGCAGCGCAGGGTCGCGCCCGTGGCCGGCGCCGCGCGCACCTGGTCATCGACCCGGCCGACGTGCGAGGCCGAGGTCATCACCCGGCCGCGATCTCGTCGCGAGGACGGGTCCGAAGGCGGCGGCCTCGGCGGTCAGTCTGTCCAGAAAGGTGTCGTGGACCGATGACTCGACGATGACGCGTTCCACGCTATTACAGCTTTGCTCATTGTTAGCCAGCCCGCCGAGGGCCTGACCACCGCGCCCGCTGGCCGGGACACGACCTGCTGTATGGCCGCTCCGGGACGTATGGCGACCTGGGGATGCCGCCCGCCCAGGAACTCCGCGCCGTGCGCGCGATAGTGGTCGAGAGTGTCGACGGCCAGGCCGAACTCGGCATCGGCCTCCGTCTCGGTCTTGTCGGTCTCCCGGCCCGGCAGCGCCACCAGATCGGTCCGGTTGTCCAGCAACCAGTTTCGGAAGACGGTGAGCCGGTGGACGCGGCCCACCACCCCCAGCGAGTGCCTGAGCACGGCGTGGTCGCGCAACCGCTCGACGGCGGCGCGCACCCGATCGGGCGGCTCGGCGGCGATGGTGTCCACGTCCCGGTCGTCGGCGGGTGCGATCACGGTGAGCATGAGCGGACGGACCTTTCCGGCATCCGGCACCCGATATGGCGGGTACCGCGTGGTGCGCATGAATCTCACCGTATGGGTGCGGTTTTCGGGCGACCAGCTCACAATCGGCCAGGAATCGGCGAATATGAGCCGCACCCAGGCAACTTACCAACCGGTAACGGCATTGCGGACGCCCGAAGTTTGCAAGACTTCCCGAGTGACGGAAGAGTTGGCGCAGATTCGTTCCATCACCAGCACCGCGCTGCTGGCCGATTTCGCTGTGGGCCGCGGCATTCCACTGGCCGACGTGCTGCGCGGCAGCGGCATCCGCGAACCCGCCCTGCACGATCCGTCGACCGAAATCACCATGGCGCAGGAGTACTCCGTCATGGCCAATGTCGTCACCGCCACCGACGACGAACCCGGCATGGGACTGCTCGCCGGACTGCTGTGCCACCCGCCGTCCATGGGCGTGCTCGGCTTCGCGCTGATGAGCAGCGCCAGCCTGCGGCACGCGATGGACATCGCCCTGCGCTACGCGGACCTGTCGTTCACCACCGCCCGCCACTCCATCGACACCCGCGACACCCAGGTCTGGATCCAGCGCGACGACAGCGCGCTACCCGCCGAGATCCGGCGCTTCGCCCTGGAACGGGATCTGGCGGCCATCGCCACCGTCCAGCAGGACCTCATTCCGATCCGCATCCCCGCTGTGCGCGTCGAGCTCTCTATCGCCGCCCACTCGATCTACGAGATGTTCGGCGCGGTCTTCGGCGTCGAGGATGTGCGCTTCTCGATGCCGCGGTCCCGCATGGAATTCCAGGCGGCCACCCTGGAAACCCCACTCCCCCAGGCGAACCTGTCCACCGCCCGCTTCTACGAGCAGCAGTGCGCCGACCTGATGGAGTCCCGGCACAGCCGCGGCGGCCTCAGCGGCCGGGTCCGCCAGCTCCTCATCCGCCACGGCGGCTCCGCCGACCAGACCCGCATCGCCGCCGACCTCGACGTCAGCGTCCGCACCCTGCGCCGCCGCCTCGCCGAGGAGGGCACCACCTTCCGCGAACTCAGCCTGGAGACCGTCGGCATGCTCGCCGAGGAACTGCTCATCGCCGGCCTCACCGTCGAGCAGGCCGCCGACCGACTCGGCTATGCCAGCGTGTCCGCGTTCGCCTCCGCCTTCCGCACCTGGAAGGGCCAGTCGCCCGGACACTTCGGCCGCGCCCACCGCGGCCGCCACGCGGTGCGGTCGTGACAATGCACTCGGCACGCGCGGCGGTGCGGTCGTGACAGTGCGCGCGGCGCACGGGTGATGGTTCGGGCATCCGAGCGCGGAGTTACCGGAACCCCCTACCGACCCTGAACCAGGTTCGGTAGGTTTCGACGCGTCGACGCTGGTCAGCGGAGCGCGGGGGTCATCTGGTAGACCGACAGGTACGACTTCACGTACCCGACCGTCCGAGGAACCATGAACCCGTCCACCATCATGTCCGCGCGCGACCTCGAGTTCCTGCTCTACGAGTGGCTCGACGTGGAGTCCCTGACCACCCGGGACCGCTTCGCCGACCACTCCCGCGACACCTTCGACCAGGTACTGCGGCTGTGCCAGGACCTGGCCACGGCCTACTTCGCCCCGCACAATCGTGAGAGCGATCTGCACGAGCCCACCTTCGACGGCGAGCGCGTGCACATCATCCCCGCCGTCGGTAAAGCGCTGCAGGCCTTTGCCGACGCCGGAATGATCGGCGCGGCAATGGATTACGAGGTCGGCGGGATGCAGTTGCCGCACTCGGTCTACACCGCGTGCATGTCGTGGTTCCACGCGGCCAATGTCGGCACCGCCGCCTACGCGCTGCTCACCACCGGCAACGCGAATCTGCTTGCCGCGCACGGCAGCCCGGAGCAGATCGACGCCTACGTGCGCCCCATGCTGGAGGGCCGCAGCTTCGGCACCATGGCATTGTCGGAGCCGCAGGCCGGGTCCAGCCTGGCCGACATCACCACCCGGGCGGTGCCGGCGGCGGACGGCTCCTACCGCGTGTTCGGACACAAGATGTGGATCTCCGGCGGCGACCACGAGCTGTCGGAGAACATCGTGCACCTGGTGCTGGCCCGGATCCCGGGCGCGCCGGAGGGCACCCGCGGCATCTCGCTGTTCGTGGTGCCGAAGTTCCTGCCCGACGCAGACGGCAAACCGACCGTGCACAACGACGTCGTGTTGTCGGGCATCAACCACAAGATGGGCTGGCGCGGCACCGTGAACACCGCACCGGTGTTCGGCGACGGCAACTTCACCCCCGGCGGCGAGCCGGGCGCCGTCGGCTACCTGGTGGGCGAGCCGAATCACGGTCTGGCGCAGATGTTCACGATGATGAACGAGGCCCGCATCGGCGTCGGCCTGGCGTCCACGGCGCTCGGCTACACCGGCTACCTGAAGTCGCTCGACTACGCGCGCACCCGCCCGCAGGGCCGACCGGTCAGCGCCCGCGGCGGCGCGCAGGTCCCGATCATCGAGCACCCGGACGTGCGGCGCATGCTGCTGGCGCAGAAGGCCTATGCCGAAGGGGCGCTCGCACTGCAGCTCTACTGCGGCAAGCTGGTCGACGAGCACCGCACCGCGGCAACCGAATCCGGCCGCGAGCGGGCGGGCGCGCTGCTGCGCATCCTGACACCGATCGCCAAGTCCTGGCCCAGCCAGTGGTGCCTGACCGCCAACGACCTGGCCATCCAGATCCACGGCGGCGCCGGCTACACCCGCGACTACGACGTGGAACAGCACTACCGCGACAATCGCCTCAACCCGATTCACGAAGGCACCCACGGCATTCAGAGCATGGATCTGCTCGGCCGGCAGGTCACCCTCGACAACGGCGCCGCCCTGGCGGCCCTGCTGGAGACGATGGCGGCCACCGTCGCCACGGCTCGCGGCGCCGGCGACGCCGAGCTGACCGGATTCGCCGATGCCCTCGAGGCCGCCATGGGCCGGCTGGCCGCCACCACGGCGGGCCTGTGGGGCACGGGCAACCCCGAAGCGGCGCTGACCAATTCGGCGGTCTATCTGGAGGCGTTCGGCCATGTGGTGCTGGCCTGGATCTGGCTCGAGCAGGCGGTGGCCGCCCACGCCCTACCCGAGTCGGCCTTCGGCCACGGCAAGCGACTGGCCGCCCGGTACTTCTTCCGCTGGGAACTCCCCCGCACCGCACCGCAATTCGACCTGCTCGACTCCGGCGATCGCACCACCGCGGAACTCGACGAATCCTGGTTCTGAACACGCCGAGCGGCGCGGCCGTTCGCGACGGGCGAACGATGCAGGCAGGGCATACCCCCTGATGGTATCGAAGCCCCAGGTGAACCCGAGGTCGCGCCGGTCGCGGCCGGGTCTCCGATTCAGCCGCCTTGATTACGGTTTGCTGGCGCGCAGGGCACGACAGCCAATCGGAGTGTGAGTGTCGGTGCGCCCGGGTAGTCTCCCGATAGACAACTCGATCAGCGTGTTCGAACGGGAGGTTCCTCCGTCCTGACGGGCAGTCACCAGGACCTGTTCGCTTTCAGCGAAATCCCAGGTCGTGTTACTGAAAACACACGGGAAACTGCACGGGAACAAAGCCCTCTCGCCGAACGTCTGACAGAGTAGTCAACAAGCCACTGCTGGGAAGTAGCGGTAGCGAGGTTCGCGGAATGGTCCGCGGGCCCCCACACCAGGCGAACGGTGCGTGAACACCCAGAGCCAGGACGGAGGAGTCATGCCAGGAACCCTGACTAGCACCCCACTGACCGCGGTCGATCGTTGCGACCGCTGCGGGGCGGCTGCGCGCGTGCGCGCGACCTTGCCCGCGGGTGGAGAGTTGCTCTTCTGCCAGCATCACGCCAATGAGCACATGGACCGTCTTCGTGAGCTCGAGGCCGTGATCGACTCGGAGTCGGCACCGGCGCTGTAACAGCTCCTCCCAACTCACGACAATTCCATCTTCCCAACAGAAAACCCCGAAAGCGGGCGACCGGCAGGTCGCCCGCTTTCGCTATGCATGACTGCTATAAAACGTGGTGGCGGTCACAACTGTGGCCGAGGACACGTGAAAAGTACTGCGCGCAACGCGAGAAGCGTCATGTGCGCCCGGCGAGTCCAGCCGGGTACAACGGATGGGTGCCGCAGACCTCGCAAGCCACCTACCTGCAGGATCGCCATATGGTCGCGCTCTGGACGTGGACCGGCCACGGTCCCGGACGCGCGCCGCGCGAACTGGGCGAGGTACAGACCCTCGCCCTGGCCGTCCCGGACCGCGACGCCATCGCGGTCGCCGACGTGGAATGCGCTCTGGTGGAACCGGACCGGTTATGCACTCTGGCTATCGAAAATCCCGGCGAATCAATACACCGGTTACGTGAAGCCCTCGACGCCGACCTCGAGACCCGCCTGCTGCCCACGGCCGCGCACGCCGTCCCCAACGCCACCGGAACGGCCGTGGCATCCGCGGCCCGGACCCTGCGGGCACTGCGCGACACCGTCGCGCTGAGCGCCGAGCTGCGCTCCGGACTGAAGGCCGAGCTGCGGCCGTATCAGGCGCGCGGCATCACCTGGCTGCGTGAGACGACCGCCACACACGGCGGCGCGGTACTGGCCGACGAGATGGGCCTCGGCAAGACCGTGCAGGCCATCGGCTATCTCCTCGGGAAGGCCGGAGACGGGCCACAACTCGTGGTGTGTCCAACATCACTCGTCGGCAACTGGGCGCATGAGATCGAGCGATTCGCGCCCGGACTGCGGGCCGTGGCCTGGCGCGGCGGCGACGCCCCGGACGCGGACGCGGGCGCCATCGTGGTGACCGGCTACCCGACCCTGCGCGGGCACGGCGAGGCCCTGGCCGGGCAACGCTGGGCGAGCGTCGTTTTCGACGAGGCACAGGTGCTCAAGAATCCGCGCACCCAGGTCGCCAAGGCGGCGCGGGCGATTCCCGCCGACGCGCGCATCGCGTTGACCGGCACACCGGTGGAGAACCACCTCGACGAACTGTGGGCGCTGCTGAACCTGGTCGTGCCCGGCGAGTTCACCCACAAAGCGCAGTTCCGGCGGCGGTTCGTGCGGCCCATCAGCGAAGGCTCGGCGAATGCGGTGCTGCGCTTGCGCGACACCCTCGAGCCGATTGTGCTGGGGCGCCGCAAGACCCAGGTCGCCGCGACCCTGCCGCCCAAGATCCACACCGACCTGGTGTGCGACCTGACCGCGGAACAGGAACGGATCTACGACCAGCTGCTGGACCGCGCCGAGGCCCAGGGCTTCGGCAGCGGCGCGCAACGGCACACCCGGGTGCTGGCCGTGCTGACCGAACTCAAGCAGGTGTGCAACCACCCCGGGCTGATCACAGGAGATCTGAGCGAATTGGCCGGGCGCTCCGGCAAATTCGACGTCTGCTCCGACATCCTGGCCGGCAACCTCGACAACGACTCCCCCACCCTGGTGTTCACCCAGTACCGCAAGACCGGCGAACTGCTGGTCCGGCACTGCGCCGAGGAGTTCGGGGTGGCGGCGCCGTTCTTCCACGGCGGACTGAACGCCGAGCAGCGCGCCGAGATCGTCTCCGGCTTCCAATCCCCCGACGGCCCACCGATCCTGGTGCTGAGCCTGCGCGCCGCGGGCACCGGCCTGACCCTCACCCGGGCCGCCGACGTCGTGCACTACGACCGCTGGTGGAATCCGGCCGTGGAGGCCCAGGCCACCGATCGCGCGCACCGCATCGGGCAGACCCGCACCGTCACCATCACCACCCTCACCTCGGGCACCACCATCGAGGAGCACATCGCGGGCATGCACGACCGCAAGTCCGCGCTCACCGACCTCACCGACGCGGCCGGTGTCGCCGAACTCGCCCGCCTCGACGATGAACGACTGCTGGAACTGCTGCGCCGGAAGCGGGGAAACTGACATGGCCGACAACGAATTCGGATACACCGCCTGGGGCAAGGACTGGGTCCGGCTCGCGGAACCGTTGAACCTCACCAAACCTGAGCCGCTGCTCCCCCGCGCCCGCAGCATCGCCCGCAACAACGGCGTCCACGCCGAGATCGAGGGCACCGTGGTCCGGGCCCACATCCACCGCGGCTCCGAAGCCTCGGTGACCCACCTGGAACTGACCTCGTTCCCGCGCTCCACCATCGACGCCATCGCCGCCGTGGTCCCCGCCGACAGCCTCACCCTCAGCGACGATCTGCACACCGCGGTCCTCGCCGCGGGCATCTCGGTCACCCCGATCCTCGCGGCCACCGACTGCTCCTGCCGCGCCCGCAACGCCCGCTGCCTGCACATGCTGGCCGCCTGCTACGCGGTCGTCCGGCTGATCGACGAAAACCCCTGGCTCGCCTTGGATCTCCAGGGCTACCGCCTCGCCCCGCCGGCCGCCGACGCCGACGCCCCGATATCGATTCCTCGCTGGACGCCCATCGACGCCCTGGACCCGGCGGTGTTCTTCGGCTGAGCAATCAGCCGTGTGCGGCCCGCGTGCAACGGCACCTCGACGGCGAAACCGGCTGCCTCGGCGGCCTTCTCGACGCCGGCGTTACCGGCCGACGCCAAGGCCCTCAAGGCCAAGATCCTCGACTCGGGCTTGACCGTGGCGCAGCTGGTCTCCACCGTGTGTGCCGCGGCCTCGTCCTACCGCCTGCACTGAGCGCGGCAAGACATGTCCATGGGGCCGGCGCGTCGCCGCGCCACCCCGCGGGCCCGAGCGCGCTGCGCGGCAACGGGTTCACCAGCGCCGGCCGGGGTGGCCGGCCCAACCGCGCTTCGGACCTGACGGGCCGGTCAGCGGCGGCAGTCCGGCCTACTCGGGGCGGCGGGCGCGGAAGCGAAAGTAGGTTGCCGCGCTGTGGACTTCGATATCGGTGAAACCGACGCGGGTGAGGCGGGCCCGCATCGTCTCGGGCGGGACCAGGACGCAGGTGTCGCCGAGGTGGATGAGGCGGAAGGTGAGGCGGTCGATGCCGTCGCTGCCCGCGAAGACGCCGCCGGGGCGCAGGACCCGGAAAGCCTCGGCGAAGAGCTCGTCCTGCAAGGCGGGGGTGGGGACGTGGTGGAGCATGGTGAAGCTGACCACGGAGCTGAACTCGGTGCCGGGCAACGGCATCGCGGTGGCGTCGCCCTCGATGATCCGCATCGTGCCGGCCTTACGGGTACGCAGGCGGGCGGCCAGGGCCGGGTCGATCTCGAGGCCGGTGAGGGCGGGGACGCGGGCGCGCAGGGTGTCGACGTTCGCGCCGTAGCCGGGTCCGATCTCGAGGGCGTTGTCGCCGAGGTCGATGTCCCGCAACGCCCACGGGACGATCTGGTTCGCGCTGGCCCGCTCCCAGGTGTTCGAGCGGCAGAGTAGCTGGTGAAAGTAGTTCATCCCCATGGCCATAACGCTAGGACGAGGCGTGTATGGCCGCGAGAGACTACAGTGGCAGATTATGTCGCGAAACGGTCAGACCCGGGTGCTGGCCCCGCCATCGGGGCCGACCGCCATGGTGTTCGGCCTCGGCACGCTGCCCGCCGGGTACTGGTTCGACGAACACGAGCATGAGCAGCACCAGATCGCCTGGGCCGCACAGGGAGTGCTGACCGTCGAGACACCGGGCGGGCACTGGGTGCTGCCGCCGACGCGCGCACTGTGGATCCCCGGCGGGACGGTCCACCGGACCGGCACCCTCGAGGGCGCGATCATGCACGGCATCTTCCTGACCCCCGATCGGTCGCCGGTGCACTATCCGGACCCGGTGATGCTGCGTGTGGATCGGCTCCTGCACGAACTGTTCCTGCACCTGACCGCGACCACCACCACCGATGCCCAGCGCGAGCGCACCGAGGCGGTGGTGTTCGACCTGCTCGATCCGGTGGAGGTGATCCCCATCGGCGCGCGCACCCCCGAGGAGCCGCGCACCCGCCGCGTCGCCGAGCTGCTGCGCGCCGACCCGGCCGACCAGCGCACCCTGGCCGAACTGGCGGACGCGGTCGCCACCAGTCCCCGCACGCTGGCCCGGGGCTTCCTCGCCGAGACCGGAATCACCTTCGGCCAGTGGCGAACCCAGCTCCGCCTGGCCGCCTCGCTGCCCTTGCTGGCCTCGGGTCTGCCGGTCGCCCGGATCGCGGCCCGGGTCGGGTACTCCACCCCGAGCGCCTACGTCGCCGCCTTCCACCGCGAGGTCGGCGTCTCCCCGGCCCGCTACTTCACCCGCTGACCGTCGAACCCGAACCTGTCGGCCCTCGCGGCTATCGTCGGGGCATGGCGAAGTCCACGTACACGTTCACCGCCGAGCTCTGGGAATGGGAAGCCCAGGCCGCGTGGCACTTCGTGAGCCTGCCCGAGGCCATCACCGACGAGATCGACGAACTCTACGGCCACACCGCCGCCGGATTCGGTTCGGTCAAGGTGAAAGTCACCGTCGGCACCAGCCGCTGGTCCACCTCGATCTTCCCCGACAGCAAGCGCGGCACCTATGTACTGCCGATGAAGAAGGCGGTGCGCACCGCCGAAGGGCTCGCCGCGGGCGACCCCGTCGTCGTCGAACTACAGATCGCCTAGCGACGCCGCCACGGCGGGGATGCGGTCCGCGACAAGCGCTCTCGTCACGGACCGGCAGTTCTCGCCCGGCCCTCTCCCTGGGACGGTCTCAGCCTCACCTACCCCGCGCGCCACGTTCACGCCGGCGTTGCCGCTCGTCCCATCCGGCTCGGCCCGACGCGTCGCCCGGCTGCGCGCCGAAGTCTCGATCAGCCGGCGACCAACACCGTCACCGAGATCGGCGGAGCCCGCACATGCGGTGGATGCCGACCGAGATCGCGCTGCGATGACCGTATACGGCATGGTCACAGACGTGTCGGGACGCGGCCGGCGACAGGCGCTCTCGTCCATGTCGGGCGCGGGACGCCCCCGGTCAGACCCGACGCAGGGCGGCGATGCGCTGCGAGAGTTGGTCGGCGGTGGCCAGCGCGGTGGGCGGGCCGCCGCATTCGCGGCGCAGGTCGCCGTGGATGACGCCGTGCGGTTTGCCGGTGCGGTGGTGGTGCATGGCGACCAGGCTGTTGAGTTCGCGGCGCAATTCACCCAGGCGGTCGGCGGTGGCGGCGCGTTCGGCGGCCGCCTCCACCCCGGCGCCGGACGGGCGGGCCTCGGCGGCGGCGCTGCGGTCCTGGAGTTGGCGGGACTGGCGTTCGCGCAGCAGCGCGCGCATCTGGTCGGCGTCGAGCAGGCCCGGGATCCCGAGGTAGTCGGCTTCCTCGTCGCTGCCGGAGAAGGTGGCGGTGCCGAAGGAGTCGCCGTCGTAGATGACCTGGTCGAGTTCGGCGTCGGCGGCGAGGGCGATGAACTTCTTCTCCTCCTCGCCCGGCTCGTCCTTCTGCTTGTTGGCGTCGATGAGCAGTTCGTCCTCGAGGCCGTTGGCCTCGCGGTGCGGTTTGCCGATGACGTGGTCGCGCTGCAGTTCCAGCTGCGCGGCCAGGTCCAGTAGCACCGGCACCGACGGCAGGAACACGCTCGCGGTCTCACCGGCCTTGCGGGCGCGCACGAAACGGCCGATGGCCTGCGCGAAGTACAGCGGAGTGGAGGCGCTGGTGGCGTACACGCCGACCGCGAGCCGCGGGACGTCGACGCCCTCGGACACCATGCGCACCGCGACCATCCACGGGTCGGTGTTGTTGCTGAACTCGCCGATGCGGTCGGAGGAGTCCGGATCGTCGGACAACACGATGGTCGGCTTGGTGCCCGAGATGTGTTCCAGCAGTTCGGCGTAGTCGCGCGCCTTCTCCTGGTCGGTGGCGATCACCAGGCCGCCCGCGTCGGGCATGCCGGTGGCGCGCAACTGCCGCAGCCGGGTGTCGGCCGCGGTGAGCACCTTCGACATCCAGTCACCGGCCGGGTCCAGGGCGGTGCGCCAGGCCCGCGCGGTCTGTTCCGCGTTCAACGGTTCGCCCAGGCGCGCCGAGTACTCCTCGCCCGCGCTGTCGCGCCAATGCGCCTCGCCGGAGTAGGCGAGGAACACCACGGGTCGGACGACCCCGTCGGCGAGCGCCTCGGAGTAGCCGTAGGTGTGGTCGGCGCGCGACTTCTCGAACCCGGACTCGTCGGCCTCGTAGGTGATGAACGGGATCTTGGAGTCGTCGCTTCGGAACGGGGTTCCGGTGAGGTGCAGGCGGCGGGTGGCGTCGCTGAACGCCTCCTCGACCGCCTCACCCCAGCTCTTGGCGTCGCCGGCGTGATGGATCTCATCCATGATCACCAGCGTCTTGCGGTTCTCGGTGCGCACTCGGTGCTTGAACGGATGCGAGGCGATCTGCGCATAGGTGACGACCACGCCGTGATAGTCCGACGAAGTGGAACCGGTCGAGTTGGAGAAGTTCGAATCCAGCTGGATGCCCGTGCGCGCGGCCGAGGCCGCCCACTGGTGCTTGAGGTGCTCGGTGGGCGCGACCACCGTCACCTGGTCGACCGTGCGATCGTTGAGCAACTCGGCGGCCACCCGCAACGCGAAGGTCGTCTTACCCGCGCCGGGCGTGGCGACGGCGAGGAAGTCCCGTGGCTTGTCAGTCAGATACTTCGTCAGCGCCCTGCGTTGCCATGCACGTAGCGAACCGCCACCACCCGAAGTCACTCGGAAGAGATTAGCGAGTGCGACCGACTGCTTTCCAATCCGACACAGCCCCTTCGAGTGCCGCACGACACATTGCGGGTCCCATCCCATTCGAAGCCCTGGTAGGCGATGCTTGGACCACGATGAACGCGCACGACGAATCTCCGCAACACGCCGACGCGTCCCCGCCCGGCATCCCCGTCGTGCTCGCCGATACCCGCTGGGGCCGCTCCCGGCAGCTCGTGACGCACGTCGCGGTCAAGGCGTGGGGCGACTCCATCTTCGCCAAATCCGCGGCGGCCGCCTTCTGGCAGACGCTGTCGCTGGCCCCGCTGCTGCTGGGTCTGCTCGGCAGCCTCGGCTATGTCGGACACTGGTTCGGGCCGAACACGGTGAACATCGTGCAGTCCAAGATCGTGAGCTTCGCGCGGAAGGCGTTCAGCCCCAGTGTGGTCGACACCCTGGTCCAGCCGACCGTGAACGACGTGCTGCAGCGCGGTCACGGCGGTGTGGTGTCGGTGGGTTTCGTGCTGTCGCTGTGGGCCGGGTCCTCGGCCATGGCGACCTTCGTCGACGCCATCACCGCCGCGCACGGCCAGGCCACCGCCCGCCACCCGGTCTGGCAGCGCATCTTCGCGCTGCTGCTCTACGTCGGCTTCCTGGTCGTGGCGGTGCTGATCCTGCCGCTGATCGCGCTGGGCCCGACCCTGATGGGCCGGGTCCTCCCGCACGGGTGGCGGGAACCGGGCCTGCGCCTGATCGACGCCTTCTACTACCCGGCGACCGGTCTGCTGCTCATCGTCGGGCTGACCTTCCTCTACAAGACCGCGCTGCACCGCACCCTGCCGTGGCATCGCCTCTTCGGCGGGGCGCTGGTCGCGGGCGTCTTCTTCATGGCCGCCAGTGAGGGCCTGCGCCGCTATCTGGCCTGGATCACCCGCACCGGCATCTCCTACGGCGCGCTCGCCGCCCCGATCGCCTTCCTGCTGTTCACCTTCTTCCTGGGCTTCGCGATCATCCTCGGCGCGGAGTTCAATGCCAGCGTCGAGGAGTTCTGGCCCGCCCGCGCCACCCGCTGGGATCAGCTCCGCCACTGGTGGCAGTCGCGCAGACCGCCCGCGCCGGAATCGAGTGATCCGGAGCCCGGGCGATCACCTGAGCCGGGCGGGTCAGCCGGGCCGCAGCGCCGCGAACCAGTCCAGTAGTTCGGGGCGGTCGACGGCTCCGCGGGCGACGACCTCGCCGGGATCGCTGCCCTGGAAGAGCTTCTTCAGCGGGACTTCGAGTTTCTTGCCGGTCCGCGTGTGCGGGATGCCCGGGGCGGCGATGATCTCGTCGGGTACGTGCCGCGCCGAGAGTTCGCTGCGGATGGCCGTATTCACCCGGTGGCGCACCTCGTCGGTCAACTCGGCGCCCTCGGCGAGCACCACGAACAACGGCATCCAGTAACCGCCGCCGGGCTGCTCGACGCCGAGTACCAGCGCGTCGTCGATCTCGGGCAGGGCGCTCACGGCCCGGTAGATGTCGGCGCTACCCATGCGAATCCCGTTGCGGTTGAGGGTGGAGTCCGAACGGCCGTGCACGATCACGCTGCCGCGCTCGGTGCGGGTGATCCAGTCGCCGTGCCGCCACACACCGGGGTACGCGTCGAAGTACGCCTCGCGGTATCGGGCGCTGTCGGGGTCGTTCCAGAATCGCAGCGGCATCGACGGCATGGGCGCGGTGATCACCAGCTCCCCCACGTCGCCCCGGGTGGGGCGGCCGTGTTCGTCCCAGGAGTCCAGCGCCACACCGAGATAGGGGGCGGACAACTCCCCGGGCCAGACCGGCACCGTCCGCACGCCGCCGGCGAAGGCCGACACCACGTCGGTGCCGCCGCTGATCGAGGACACCGACACGTGCTCACCCACGGCGTCGCGCACCCAGAGTGAGGACGATGGCGGCAGTGCCGCGCCCGTGACGCCGACCGACCGCAGGGCTGACAGGTCATGGTCACGGCCCGGCGCCGCGCCGGCCTTCTCGCAGGCGAGCAGGTATCCGGGGCTGGTGCCCACCACGGTCGCGCGGGTGCGGGCAGCCAACCGCCACAACTCGTCCGGCGCGGGGTGGGCGGGGCTGCCGTCGTAGCAGACGATGGTGGCTCCGACGAGCAATCCGGCGACCTGGTAGTTCCACATCATCCAGGACGGGCTGGTGTACCAGAAGAAGGTGTCCTCGGACCCGATATCCGATTGCAGGGACAGCGATTTCAGGTGTTCGAGCAGCACGCCGCCGTGCCCGTGCACGATTCCCTTCGGTTTTCCGGTGGTGCCCGAGGAGTACAGGACCCACAGCGGATGGTCGAAATCCACTGCCACCGTGTCGATTCCGGACCCGGCGTACTCCATCGAGGCGACGCTGTCCCAGGTCAGGGCTCCGTTCACCGCGAGCCCGAGCCGGGAGATGGCCACGGTCGCCCGCAGTGTGGGCAATCCGGCGCGCAGCGCCGCGATCTCGTCGCGCTTGTCGTGCGCTCTGCCCGCGTACCGGTAGCCGTCCGCGGTGATCAGCACGGTCGGCTCCAGCTGCCCGAGCCGGTCGAGCGCGGCCTGGGCCGAATAGTCCTGCCCGCAGACACTCCAGATCGCGCCGATGCTCGCGGTGGCGAGGAAGGCGATGACTGCCTCGGCGATATCGGGCAGGTACCCGGCCACCCGATCCCCGGATCCGACGCCCAGGGTGCGCAGCGATCGGGCGAGCGCGCCTGTGCGGGTGAGCAATTCCGGCCAGGACAGCTCACCTGGCGGGGCGTCCTCACGCAGCGTCACGATGGCGGGCCGGTCGGTGCGCGCTTGCCGCACCACCTGATCGACGTAATTGACCGTGGCGCCGGGGAACCAGCGGGCTCCCGGCATGGAGTCGTCGGCCAGCACCGCACCGGGCACGTCGCCGAGCTCGAACCAGTCCCACACCGCTCGCCAGAAGCCGGGCAGATCATCGACCGACCACTGCCACAGCGCTTGATAGTCGGGCAGGCGCACGCCGGTGCGCTCGGCGGCGAACCGCGCGAACCGGGTGATCCGCGCGTCCTCGATGACGTCGAGGCCCGGTGTCCACTGCGGCTCGTGGCCGGCCGCCGGTGCGAAGATCCCTGTCATCGTGCGCTCCATCCACCGTCCATGGTGTACGAAGCTCCGGTCACCATGCCCGCCATATCGGAGGTGAGCCAGCCGACCAGCGAGGCGACCTCCTCCGGTTCGACGAGCCGTTTGATCGCGCTCTCGGTCAGCATGACGGTCCGCACCACCTCCTGCTCGGCGATCCCGTGCGCCTTGGCCTGATCGGCGATCTGTTTGTCCACCAAGGGGGTCCGCACGTAGCCCGGATCGACGCAGTTGCTGGTGATCCCGAACGGCCCGCCCTCCAACGCCGTCACCTTCGACAGACCTTCGAGGGCGTGCTTGGCCGTCACATACGCGGACTTGAAGGCCGAGGCGCGCAGGCCGTGCACGGAGGAGACGTTGACGATCCGCCCGAACCGCTGCCGCTGCATGTGCGGCAGCGCGGCGCGGGTGAGCAGGAACGGCGCCTCCACCATGAGCGCGAGCATGGTCCGGAACCGTTCGGGCGGGAATTCGGTGATGGGAGCGACGGTTTGGACGCCGGCATTGTTGACCAGGATGTCGACGTCCAGTTCCAGGTTCTCCAGGGCGGCGACGTCGGACAGGTCGACTTCCCATGCGGTGCCGCCGATCTCGGTGGCCACCGTCTTGGCGGCCACCCCGTCGATGTCGGCGACCCGCACCGCCGCGCCGCGCCGGGCCAGCTCCCGCGCGCACGCCGCGCCGATCCCGCTCCCGCCGCCGGTGACCAGCACCGTCCGCCCGTGCAGGGCACCCTCGCCGCGATCGCCCGGGCTCATGCGCTCACCGTCTTCGAATCAGCCTGCGTCGCGGTCTCTTCCGCGTCGGCGCGGTCGACGGCCTCGAGGTCGAGGCCCTTCGTCTCCTTCGCGCACAGCACCGCGATCACGGTCACCGCGCACGCGGCGGCGAGGTACACGGCGATCGGCACCGCGGACTTGTAGACGTCCAGCAGCTTCACCGCGATGATCGGCGCGAGCGAACCGGCCACGATGGAGGTCACCTGATAGCCCAGGGACACACCGGAATACCGCATGCGGGTGGGGAACATCTCGGCCATGATCGCCGGCTGCGCCGCGTACATGAGGGCGTGGAACACCAACCCGATGATGACGGCGAGCAGGATCAGGGCATTGTGCTTGGAGTCCATCAGCGCGAATCCGAAGAAGCCCCAGGTCCCCGCCGCCAGTGCGCCGATGAGATAGATCGGCTTGCGCCCGTATCGATCGCTGAGCCGCCCCGCCAGCGGGATGACCACGAAATGCACGGCGTGCGCGGCCAGCAGCCACCACAGGATCACCTTGGTGTTCGCGCCGACGTGCACCTTGAGATAGGTGATGGAGAACGTGACGACCAGGTAGTACATGATGTTCTCGCCGAAGCGCAGGCCCATCGCCGTGAACACACCGCGCGGGTACCGCTTCAGCACCTCGAACGGGCTGAACGAATCGGCCTTCTCCCGCTCCGCCTGCTGTTGCGCCGCAAGGAAAATGGGCGCGTCGGTGATCTTGCTGCGCACGTAGTAGCCGATCAGCACCACCACCGCCGAGAGCCAGAAGGCGACCCGCCAGCCCCAGGACAGGAACGCCGCGTCCGACAGCGACGAGGTCAGCACCAGCAGCACGACGGTGGCGGTCATGTTCCCGAGCGGCACCGCCGCCTGTGGCCACGACGCCCAGAACGCGCGCCCCCGGCTCGGGCTGTGCTCGGCCACGAGCAGCACCGCGCCGCCCCATTCGCCGCCGATGGCGAAGCCCTGGATGAACCGCAGCGTCACCAGCAGCACCGGAGCCAGGTAGCCGACCTGAGCGAAGGTGGGCAGGCAGCCCATCAAGAAGGTGGCCGCGCCGACCAGCACCAGGCTCAGCTGCAGCAGCTTCTTGCGGCCGTGCCGATCGCCGAAGTGCCCGAACACGATTCCGCCGATCGGGCGCGCCGCGAAGCCGACCGCGTAGGTGATGAACGCGGCGAGGATGGCATCCAGATCGCTGGTGCCCTTGGCGAAGAACACCTTGTTGAACACCAGCGTCGCCGCGGTGCCGTAGAGGAAGAACTCGTACCACTCCACGACGGTGCCGGCCATGGAGGCCGCCACCACCCTCCGGAGTGCGGCGGGACCGGTTCCCGCCTGCCGCACCGCTTCTCGGACGCTCATGCCTGATCTCCTTCACACACGGGCCGCGTTGTGACGCAGCCCACAGCACTGAAGGAGAGTATTCGTGCAGACCGAAGTCGCTGCAATGACCACTTTCGCAACCGATATCTGCAAATATGCAGAAATGAGCGCGACCTCCGCCACCCCGAGCCCCGATGATCTGCTGGTGCTGCTCGCGGTCGGCCGCAGCGGTCGATACGTCTCCGCGGCCGAGGAACTCGGCATCAACCACACCACGATCTCGCGCCGCATCGCCGCGCTCGAACGGGCGCTCGGCGGACGGGTCCTGGACCGTGGCTCGGGCGGATGGGAACTCACCGATCTGGGCCGTGCGGCACTGCGGGCCGCCGAATCCGTCGAATCCGCGGTCAAATCCCTCACCGGCGCGCGCGGCGAGCGCGTGCTCGAAGGCGTGGTCCGCATGTCGGCGACCGACGGTTTCAGCGCCTACCTGGCCGCCCCGGCGATCGCGGACATCCAGCGTCTGCACCCTCGGATCAGCGTCGAGATCGTCACCGGCACCCGGCGCGCGTCCCCGCAGCGCTCGGGCCTGGATCTCGAGATCGTGGTCGGCGAACCCCGGCTCCGCCGCGCCGAGGCGCTGCGTCTCGGCGATTACGTGCTGGGCCTGTACGGGTCCCGGGCCTACCTGGCCGAGCACGGCGCTCCCGCCTCGGTCGTGGACCTGCCGGACCATCCCCTGATCTACTTCATCGACTCCATGCTCCAGGTCGACGACCTGGACCTGGCCTCCGGATTCGCCCCGGCCATGCGCGAATCCATCTCCTCCACCAATGTTTTCGTCCACGTGGAGGCGACCCGGGCCGCCGCGGGCCTGGGCCTGCTGCCGTCTTTCATGGCCGACCGCCACGCCGACCTGGTGCGCGTACTGCCCGACCAGGTCGGCGTCCGCCTCACCTACTGGCTGGTCTCGCGCGCCGAGACACTGCGCCGCCCCGAGGTGGCCGCGGTGGTCGAGGCCCTGCGCGCCCGGGTGCACGCGGAGGCCGACGCCTTGCTCGGCACCTTCGGGACGCGGCCGAGCGCCTGATTCGGGCTACTTCATCAGGCGCAGCAGCCCGAGTTCCGGCTCGAGCGCGCCATCCTGGCCCAAGGCGAGGAAATCCGCCTCCACCGCCGAGCGCTCCAGCACTCCCGCCCGCACGGCTCGGTAGCGGACGAAGGACCAGACGAAGACGTCGAGGTTGTCGAAGCGGGTGCCGCCCTCGACCACCTCTTCCTCGTGAAACCACACGGCCACTTGACCATTGGCGAGCACCACGTACAGGTTGCCGCCGCCGTCGGCGCCGACGGAGTACACGTCGTCATCGGTCAGCTCGGTCGAGTAGTCCGAATCGAGGATGCCGCAGTCGTTTCCGGCGAAATCGAAGGCGTAGGACCAGTCGAAGATGTCGAGGAACTGCGGCATGCGACCCGATCGCACGCGGTCGTCGAACGCGCCCAGCGCTGCCGCGTGCTCGTCGTCCAGGCGGGCGAGAAACGGTGCGACGGGACGGGATTCCTCCGGGACTCGCACCGGCTCGGTATCGGGGAACCAGCGCGCCAGGTCGTTGTCGAGGTCGCGATCGATATAGCCGACCAGGTCGGCGGGGGTGAGACTCACGCCGGGATTGTAGGCCCCGCGAATTCAGGTGTCCCACCATCCATTCAATGTCCGTAATGTCTGTTTCGTTCTGAATCTCGACCCATAGACGAGGACGATGTCGAATACCACTGAAAGACTCCGACACTGGGCGGCCGCTGCCGCCGTAGGTTTCATCGCAATGGCCGGGGTCACGGTGCCCGCGGCGGCGGAGGAAACACCGGACTACGCACCGACAATGCTGATCCTGGACGCTTCGGGATCCATGGAACGGCCCGATCCGGCGGGCACCATGATGGACGCCGCCAAGATCGCCGTGCACTCGTTCGTCGACTCCGCGCCCGCGCAGTCGCGGGTCGGGCTGGCCGTGTACGGCACCGGCACCGGAAACACCGAGGCGGACAAGGCCGCCGGGTGCCAGGACGTACAGGTCCTGCACAAGCCCGAGACCCTCGACCGGGCCGCGCTCGGCAGCGCCGTCGACGGCGTCAAGGCTCGCGGCTGGACGCCCATGGGTACCTCGCTGCGGCAGGCCGCCGCGGCACTGCCGAACTCGGGACCGCGCTCGATCGTGCTGGTCTCCGACGGCGACGACACCTGCTCCCCGCCCGACCCGTGTGAGGTGGCGGCCGAATTGAAGCAGCGCGGACTGGATCTGGTGCTGCACACCATCGGTTTCGCCGTGGACGGCAAGGCGCGGGCGCAGTTGACCTGCATGGCCCAGGCCACCGGCGGCACCTACACCGACGCCGCCGACGGGGCCGCGTTGCAGCGCACCCTGCCGCGCGTCACCGCCGCCGCACTGCGCAACTACAAGGCCGTGGGCACGCCGATCACCGGCACCGGCGGCTATGACACCGCGCCGGTGGCGACGCCCGGGCTGTACCTGGACACCATCGGCCAGAAGGAGAAGCGCTACTGGGGTATCGACATCCCGGACGGCGCGACCGCGTATTTCAGTGGCACCGTGTCGTTTCCGCGCGTAGCGGGTGTCGGCGTCGTCGAAGACATCAATGTCATCCGGATGCGCGCCTTCGGCGCGGACGGCAAGGACTGCAATCTCTACGAGTTCCAGCAGACCACCAGTTCCAGTGACGGCGTGGCCATGACGGTGGCGAAGTCGTTCGAGCGGGCGACCCAGAAACGCGAGAACCCCTCCGACACCTGCAAGGGCGGCGGCAAGTACTTCTTCCAGCTGGAGTGGGACGCGGTGGCCACCGGTGCGCCGGAACGGCTTCCGATCGAGCTGCTCTTCGCGATCGAACCGGGCGTGACCGATCCGGGGCCCGCGGCGGCCGCCAAGCCCACGACCTTCGTCGAGCAGAGTGGGCCGGGCACACCGGTCTCGGGCGGCGCGTCGTTCACCGTCGCCGCCGACCTACCGGGCGGCGGGCGCTACACCGATCTGGTGCGGCCGGGCGAATTCGTGTTCTACCGGGTGCATCTGGACTGGGGTCAGGCGCTGTCGTACCGAGTCGAGTACGGCGGGAACGGTGCGCGCGGATCGGACAATGTCTCCAATATCCGCACCGCGCTCTACAACCCGATCCGCGAGGAGATCGGCTCGGACACCGGCGCCTACACCGGCAGCGACACGGTGTTGCCCTCGAACAAGGCGCTGGCGACCACGCCGGTCCGATACACCAACCGCACCGCCGACCGGTACGAGTCGCACAAGGAAGCGCTGGCGGGCTGGTACTACATCTCGGTCAAGGTCGGTTCGAACCACACCACCATGGGTTCGAACACACCCGTCCCGGTGCGATTGGATCTGACCGTCAGCGGCACCGAGGAAAGCGGTCCGCGCTACACGAGTACCGCCGACGTCTTCGGTGAGCACTCCGGGCCGAGCGTGAGCCGCACGTCCCCGTCGGGCAGGACGCCGGGCGCGCCGGTCGCGGCGGATTCCACGGATTCGCAGTCGAATTCGACGCTGCTCCTGATCGCCGCGGGGGTCGGGGCCGCCATCGTCGTCATCGGCGGCGTGCTCATCACGGTCCTCGTCGCCCGGAGCCGGCGCCGCAGGTAACCGCGGACGCCCGGGGCAACAGCCGGGGCCGCGGGTCGTCCACGAGAGTGCGGCCCGCGGCCCTTCCCTTGTCTCCCGAACCCGGGCGCGCGACGATAGCTGAATGAAGAACGACCGCCTAGACGAAATGCTGGGGTTGCTCGACAACAACACCTGCATGCTCGAGGTCGTCCAGGACGAGCTGCTGGGTGAGGCCGACCCCGAACGGCTCGACGACGAGTAGCCGGAATCGGTGCGCGCCCGAGGCCTTCAGCCGCTCGCGGCTGCCAGAGCGTCCGGGGTGAATGCGTAGCGCCGGAACCAGGCGGGCAGGCGGCGTTGCAGGGCGAGGTCGCCGTGCAGGTGGACCTCGGGATGGCCGAGGACATCGGTCCACCGGCTTTCGCCGAGCCACCATCGGGTCAGGGTCTCGGTCGGCGCGGTCAGCCAGAGGTCGACCGGGGCGCCGGTGTCGTCACGGCAGAGGTTGACGCCGCGGCGGGACAGGTGCAGCCAGAAGCGGCGGTCGGCGGGTGGGCGATCGGAGAATTCCAGCGCGAGCACGACCGGTTGCGCGGGGAGCGCGTCGATATCGATGCGGCGCTGCATGTCCCAGGTCAGCGCGGCGGTGTCGAGGTCGTGTTCGGACAGGGCGACGGCATCGGTGGTGACCGCCCACCGGGCCAGCTCCCGCACGACCGGTGCGAGCGCCGAGCCGGTCTCGGTGAGCCGGTAGTCGGCGTCGACGATTCCGGCGGCCCGCAGCGCCCGCAATCGCGCCGACAGCGTGGCCTTCGGGATGCGCGGCAAGCCCCGGCGAATATCGCCGAACGAGGACGCGCCCATCAGCAATTCGCGCACGACGAGCAGCGTCCATCGCTCGCCCAGCACCTCCAGGGCGCGCGCGACCGCGCAGAACTGACCGTAACCACTCATCCGGCCAGCGTAATCCCGGCCCGTCGCCGACCGTGGTTCAAAGATTGAACTGGATCGTACGAGCCCGTGGTCCGAGCATGGATCGCATGAGCGATCAGCTAGCTAACGCCCGGCAGCGAAACATCTTCGCGATCCCGTTTCACCCGCAATGGTCGGATATGGACCAGAACGGCCACATGCGCACCAATGCCTATCTGGCGGCCGCGGAGAACAGCCGGATGCAGTACTTCACCGGATCCGGCTTCTCCGCGGCCGAATTCGCGCGCCGCGGCCTCGGACCGGTCATCCAGACCGACCAGCTGCACTACCGCGCCGAACTGCGCCTTCTCGACCCCGCCGAACTCACCCTGGAACTGGCCGGATTGGCGCCCGACGGCGCGCGCTTCGTGCTGCGCAATACCTTCACCCGCGCCGACGGCAGAGTCGCGGCCACGGTCACCTCGACCGGAGGCTGGCTCGACCTCACCCGCCGACGGCTCACCACCCCGCCCGAGGACTTGTTCCAGCTGCTGCGAGCGCTGGCCCGGACCGAGGATTTCGCCGACCTGACATCGCCGCTCGCCGAACGCTGACAATTAGTTGCCAGCCTGATCCGGTTGAGCCAAAAGATCTGCGCCCCTTACGTTCTCCTGACTCGCGCACGGATTGTCGTGCGCGGGAAGGGAAAGGAACTGCAATGAGGGCGAGACTTCTGCTGGCGGCAGCGGTGACGATCGGATCGACGGGCCTGTCGGTGTTCGCCGCGCCCGCCGCGCAGGCGGGGCAGGCGTGCAACTGGTATCCCAGCGATGTGGGCCACGCGATCTACGGCGATTCGGTGATGGACGGCCCCTACAACACCTACAACCTGTACACCGGAAACTCCTCGAGCTGCGACCACACCGGATACACCGTGGCCGAGGGCGCCGCGATCAAGGTGGTGTGCACCGAGAAGAACAACGCGGGCAACCTCTGGGTCTACATCAAGAACAGCGCGGGCCACAAGGGCTGGGTCTCGCGGTCCAATGTCGGCACCATCTGGCCCATCGTCTCCGACTGCTGAGTTCGCCGGTTCCGCCTCACCGCGTCACGGACGACACCGGCCGGGAAGCGTTTCACCAGCTCACGCTCCCGCGCCGGTCACCAGTCCCAGTGACCGAGATCACCTGGTCATCGGCGGATTGTCTGGGTTACTGTCCAGTACGCAGGATGATCCACATCACACAACAGTAAGTGACGCTATGAAACTGACGTATCTGTTGTGGGGGGCCGAACTGAAGACCAATCTGCACGACCGTGACCTGCGGATTACCCTGGCCCGCTCCGGCGTCAGCGAACTGCAGATCAACATCCGCGACGAATACGTCGCCGCGGCGGAACTCTGGTTCTGCACCTATGACACGCCCGTCGACGCCGTGGTGACCATGCGCGGCGTGGAGGACGCCGACTTCGTCACCTCACTGCTGCGGCCGCTCGCCGATCGCCTCGAGGGCTTCCTGGTCGACGAGTACACGCCGGTGACCCCGCCCCGCACCGACAGCGGCACCCGCGCGGAGGCCTTGGCGCGCATCGCGATCCTGCGCATCCCCCCGGGCATGCCCCGGGACGAGTGGCTGCAGACTTGGATCGGCGACCACACCCGGGTCTCCCTGGAGAATCAGGCCGCCGTCGGCTACATCCAGAACCCGGTCCTGGCCCCCATGACCGCCGGCGCCCGAGCCGACGCCATCGTCGAGGAACTCTTCCCCATGGAGGCCATGTCCGACCCGCACGCCTACTGGGGCAGCGGCGGCGACGACGCCGAACTGGAACGCCGCCTCTCCAACATGCTCGACAGCACTTCCCGTTTCGGCGCCGACCGCGATATCGACGTCATCCCCACCAGCCGGTACGTCTACTCGCTGCGCTGAGCTCGACGGATACCATTGTGGGGTAATTGTTTCCAATGTCCCCTATGTCGGATATTTGCTGAGGCAGCGAAATCTGTTGCTACGGCGGCCCACTGACGAACCGTGAGGTTTCGGGCCGTGTCGAATATCCGGAAGTCCTTTCCCGGGTGTTACGTTCGGGCGGATTTGCACATTCGATCGGCTTGGCAACATGTGGGTCACTCGGATAGGTTGCCGCGCTGATCCGACACGGTGGGATGGCGCAATGCTGCAGGTGAATCCGGAGCTCGACGAACCCCGGTTACGACCGCCCACGTTCGGGGCGCTGCTGAGCAGATTGCGGCGGGCGCGAAGAATCTCGCGGGAGCGGCTGGCATTCGGTATCGGGACCAGCGCCAGTTACATCGTGCATTTGGAGAAGGGGTACCGCACCCATCCCGGCCACGAGGTGGTCGAGGCTATCGTCAGATACCTGGACCAGCAGAGCCCGATCTCGTCCGCCGAACAACGGCACCTGCTGGACCTGGCCGGACTCGGCCACACCGCGCTCCCGACCAGCGAGGAGCTGACGGCGGCGGTCAGCCCGGAAATGCGGCAGGCGCTGGTTCTGCACGAACCCAATCCGGCCGCCTATCTGGATATCCGGGGCACCGTGCTGGCGTGCAACGAGAATTACCGGCGGGCCTTCCCCGGACTGGATATCGGCGTCAATCTGCTGCACTGGTATCTCACGGACGACAATTCCCGCCGGGTACTCCCGGACCTGGACAACGAGATCCGGTTCGCCGTCCAAGGATTGCGGGGAATGCTCTCCGACAACAGCGCGGCCGACGGGGCCCGCGAATTCCTCGCCGAACTCTCCCGTTTCGACATCGTCCGGAAACTGTGGGACGAAGCTCCCGCCAGCTACGGCCGACCGGACCCGGCGATGCGCCTGCGTGACCCCGAGACCGGCCACGAGTACACCATCAACGCCCAGCTCTACGGCGTCACCGACGACCCGTCCTACCCGGGAAGCATGCAGTTCTTCCTCGGCATCCGCCCCGCGGACGCCCCGCCCGCCGAATCCCGGTCCAGCCCAACGCCGCCGGCCGACCGGATCAGCCACCCGCCGCGTGAACTGTTCACCCCGCGACGTGAGCCCCTCGAGCATCTGCCCGGCCTCGCCTGACAGATCAGCCCGCCGCACACGAGTGTCAGGCTGTACTCGCGCGAGGACTCCTGCTAGAAATCCATCGTGCTCAATGCATTTGCGCGTTCCCTGGCCACGCTGTCCGTCACCGCCGCCACGATCGTCACTCCCGCGACCGCGTTCGCCGCGCCGGCCGAACCCTCGGACTGCGCGCCCATCCTGTCCCCCGCCGAGATCGACGAGATCGTGCGACTCTCCGATACCAGCGCCCTCGCCGGCGATGACGAGCTCGCGCAGCTCGACGACGCGGTAGCCCGCGATCACGGCCTCACCGAGATCCTCGAACGCCACACCGATCGACGCGGCACCTTCGCGACCGGCCTGGACACGGTGGAACAGCTCGCCGTGATGCCGCTCCAGCACAATCCGCGGGCGTTCGCCGATCCGGAATACGCCCATCGGGTGAGCTTTGATCTACTACGCCGGTTCCTCGACAATGTGCACGCGGAGTTCAGCGGCGGCACGCCGGAACCGCACTGGCGCAACTACTTCGCCTTGGCCGCCGACTGCGCGGCCTCCCCTGCCCGCGTCGCGCTCGCCGGATACAACGCGCACCTGGTGGTCGACCTGCCCCGGGCCGTGGCCGCGGCGGGCTCCACTCCGGCCGACGCGGGCGACTACTTCACGATCGTCGCCGGGATCGCGAGCATCGGCGACGTCATCACCGAGCGCACCGACCGGATCTACCGCGCGAAGCTGGGCCCGCTGTGGCGCTTCTACTTCCTCGGCGAGGGACTCGACGCCGCACTCGGTCAGGGTGTGGCGACCAAACCGATGCTGGTGTTCGCCGACCTGGCGGCCAACACCACCATCTTCGCCAACGGCCTCGCCCTCGCGAATCCGTCGCTCGCACCGGCCGTGGAAGCGGAGATCGAACTGGAACGCCGCACCGCCGAAAGCGCGTTCGACGTGCTGGCGCAATTCGACGCCATCTGACCGGAGCTCAGCGTTCGCGGACCAGCGGCACGCGCCGACGGCGGCGACGAGCCGGGGCGGGTCGATCGGAACGGCGCTTGCGACCGTGCCGCAGCAGGACCATCAGCAGGTCCTCCGCCGCGCGATACCGCGGGATGTCGACCCACAGCCGCCACAGGACCTCCGGGTCTCCGGCCTCGAGCACGGTGACGCGGACCGGCAGGACATAGGCGGCCACGCCGATATCGGAGAGCGCGAAGAGCACCCGATAGACGTGGGACTCATCGAGGTCGGCGAGTACTCCCCAGCCTCGCGCGTCGAGCCCGTTGCTCAATCCCCGCGACGGGACCCAGTGCGGCCGCGCGCGGCCCAGCGCCCAGGGATCGGGGATCTCACGCGCCGCGGTCATGACGGCAGTCTATGTGCCCGACCGGACCTGCGTCGCGGGTCAGCCCGCGACGCAGGTCAGGAGCGCTACCGCGTGGCGTCTCGGCGGACCGCGGTGACTGCTTTGCGGGCGGCGACCTGGACCGGGTCCCAGACCGGGGAGAAGGGTGGGGCGTAGCCGAGGTCGAGCGCGACGATCTGATCCACGGTGAGGCGGGCGGTGAGGGCCACGGCGGCGATGTCGATGCGCTTGCCCGCACCCTCGCGGCCGACGATCTGGACGCCGAGCAGGCGGCCGGTGCGACGTTCGGCGAGCATTTTCACCGTCATCGGAGCCGTGCCCGGGAAATAGCCGGAGCGGCTGGTGGATTCGATGGTGACGGTGACGAATTGCAGGCCTGCCGCGTGCGCGTCCCGCTCACGCAGGCCGGTCCGGGCGACCTCCAGATCGCACACCTTGCTCACCGCGGTACCCACCACGCCGGGGAACACGGCGTAGTCGCCGCCCACGCCGGAACCGATGATCTGGCCGTGCTTGTTGGCGTGGGTACCCAGCGGAATATGGCGTTCGGAGCCGGAGATCAGGTCGAGCACCTCCACGCAATCGCCTCCCGCCCAGATGTTCTCGTGCCCGCGCACCCGCATCGCGAGATCGGTGAGCAGGCCCCCGGATTCCCCGAGCGGGAGTCCTGCGGCTCGGGCGAGGTCGGTGGCCGGGCGGACTCCGATGCCGAGAATCACGACATCGGCGGGATACTCGGCATCGTCGGTCTCGACGGCGGTGAGCCGGCCCTGCGCGTCGGTACGGACCGCGGTCACCTCGGTGTCGCCGATGACCTGAACTCCCATGCCCTGCATGGCCTTCCGGATCAGCGCACCCATGTCCGGATCGAGAGTGGACATCGGCTCGGCGCCCCGGTTGAGCATGGTGACCTGGAATCCCCGGCGGATCAGCGCCTCCGCCATCTCCACGCCGATGTACCCCGCGCCCACCACCACCGCGCGCCGTCCCGGGATCGATTCGAGGGTGTCGATGAGCGCCTGCCCGTCATCGAGGGTCTGCACCCCGTGCACCCCGGCCGCATCGATACCGGGCAGTTCCGGCCGGATCGGCGTCGCGCCGGTTGCGATCACGAGCTTGTCGTATTCGATCCAATCCTCCCGCCCGCCGTCGAGCCCGTGCGCCCGCACCCGCCGCCCCGCGACATCGATCTCCACCACCTCGGTCCGCAGCCGCAGATCGATATCCCGCGCCCGATGCTCGGCGGGAGTCCGTGCGATCAGGTCGTCCGGCCCGCTGACATCCCCGCCCACCCAATACGGGATCCCGCACGCCGAATACGAGGTGAAGTGCCCACGCTCGAACACGACGATCTCCAGCTCCCCCACCGGCTTCAACCTGCGCGCCTGCGACGCCGCCGCCATCCCCGCCGCGTCCCCACCGATGATCACCACGCGTTCGCTCATGGCTCACACGGTACGAGGTGACCGAGCGCACGACACCCAACTCGACGACGATGCCGCGCTGCGCCGCCACGCCGGCCGCCGCGCCGCCCCCTGACGGGCTATTCCCAGTTCGATGACCAGGTGAAATGCTGCCCGCTGAGATGAGGAGGAGCTAGTCCTTCTTCATCATCTCGTAGATGCGCTTGCACTCCTGGCAGACAGGGGAGCCGGGCTTGGCGGATTTGGTCACCGGGAAGACCTCGCCGCACAGGGCCACGACGTGGGTGCCCATGACGGCGCTCTCGGCGATCTTGTTCTTCTTGACGTAGTGGAAGACCTTGGGGGTGTCGTTATCGGTCGAGTTGTCGGTGGTCTCTTCCGGACGGACCAGGGTGTCAGTGCTCACGGGTTCAATGATGCCAGGTCGGCTTGCCACCGGGCGGGCGGCGTGTGCATCCGACGCGCTGTAGTGGAAGACTCGGGGTATGCAGCGTGACGGCGAATCCCAAGCCGACGGCAGTAGCGGCGCGGGTCGCCCGGACGTCGAGTTCCACCCCGCCGGTTCGATCCCGAAACCGCCCCGGCCCTCCCAGGGGTACTTCCCGGGCGAGGGGAAGCAGCATCCTGCCCTGATCACCGAGGCGCAGACCTCGCTCGAACAGCAGCATCGGGACCGGGTGCGGCGGTACATCACCATCATGGCGTTCCGCATCCCCTGCCTGATCGGCGCGGCGGCCGCCTACGGGCTGTGGCACAGCTGGTGGTTGTCGCTGCTGATCATCGGCGTCTCGGTGCCGCTGCCGTGGATCGCGGTCCTCATCGCCAACGACCGTCCGCCCCGCACCAGCGACGAACCGAGCCGCTGGGACGGGCGACGGAATCAGACGGCCCTCGAATCGGGAACGCACAAGTCCGTCGAAGGCCGGCCCAACTCTCAGGGCTCGCAGGGTTAGCTCCCCGCGATCGCCCGGGCCTTCCGGTCTGCGGGGATCGCCGCGGACAACAAGGCCGCGAGACCGCACAGGGCGCCGGCCACGAACCAGGCCGTCGTATAACTGCCCTGCACATCCCGGATCACGCCCGCGCCGAAAGCGGCCAGCGCCGAACCGATCTGGTGTGAGGCGAAAACCCAGCCGAACGCGACCGGACCGTCCTCACCGAAGTGCTTGCGGCACAACGCGACCGTCGGCGGCACGGTGGCGATCCAGTCCAGGCCGTAGAAGATGATGAACGCCCACATGCTCGGCTGCACGTCCGGCCCGAACAGCACCGGCAGGAACAGCAGCGAGACCCCGCGCAGCGTGTAGTAGGCGACCAGCAGGTAGCGCGAGTCCAGGCGGTCGGTGAGCCAGCCCGAGGCGATGGTGCCCGCGACATCGAATGCGCCCACCACGGCCAGCAGCCCGGCGGCGGTGGTCGCGGGCATGCCGTGATCGTGGGCGGCGCTCACGAAATGCGTGCCGATCAGGCCGTTGGTCGAGGCCCCGCAAATAGCGAAACCGCCCGCCAGCATCCAGAACACGGGCTTGCGGACGATGGCCGTCAGCACCGTGAGCGCCCGCGCCGCACCACCGGGAGCCGCGGTCCGCACCCCGACCGCGCTGCCCGGCTCGGCGCCGTAGGCGCGTACCCCGACATCGCTGGGAAAGTCGCGAATGAACAGCAGCACCAGCGGAACCACCGCCAAGGCCGCCACCGACACCACGATCGACGGCGTGCGCCAGCCGTGATCGCGGGCCAGGCTCGCGATCAACGGCAGGAAGATCAGCTGCCCGGTCGCTCCCGCCGCGGTCAGCACACCGGTGACCAGGCCGCGCTGCTTCACGAACCAGCGGCCGGTGATGGTGGCCACGAACGGCATGGACATCGACCCGACCCCGACGCCCACCAGCAGGCCCCAGGTCGCCATGAGCTGCCACGGCCGGGTCATGAACACCGTCAACCCCGCCCCGGCCGCGATCAGCACCAGCGCGCACGCCACCACCCGGCGGATGCCGAACCGGTCCATGAGCGCCGCCGCGAATGGCGAGATCAGGCCGTACAGCAGCACATTCACCGAGACCGCGGCCCCGATGGTGCCGTGCGACCAGCCGAATTCCTGATGCAGCGGATCCATGAGCACGCCGGGCACCGAGCGGAATCCGGCCGCGCCCAGCAGCGCCACGAACCCGACCGCGGCGACGATCCACGCCGGATGCGGACCCCGCCGTGCCCGCCCCCACGGAGCTGCCGACGCGCCGTCCAACGAGCTTGTGCCCGACGGCGATTCCACGTCGAGGCGGTCCCTGAGTTCACTCACCGATCGAGCGTGACCGAAATCCCCTACCGGCACGAGTGGCCTGAATGCCACAATGCGTCAAGATCTAGCCAACCGTGAGGGGAGACACCGTGCAGGCACCCCACCTCGTCGCCGTCCTGGTCCTGGAACCGACCGTCGGCTTCGACATGACCATTCCGTCCATGGTGCTCGGCGCGGCCACCGGCGAGGACGGCGAACCGCTCTACGACGTGCGCATCTGCGGCCTCGGCAGCGGCGGCATCGCGGCGGTCGGCGGGTACACGGTCATCCCCGAGCACGGGCCGGAACTGCTCGCGCTCGCCGACACCGTGATCGTGCCCGGCACCCGCATCCCCGGGCCGCGGCAGGACGGCACGCTGCCGCCCGAGCTCGCGGACGCCCTCGCCACCATCCGCCCCGGCGCGCGCATCGTGTCCATCTGCACAGGAGCGTTCGTGCTGGGCGCGGCCGGACTGCTCGACGGCCACCGCGCCACCACGCACTGGCGGTTCGCCGACCAGTTCCGCGCCCTGTATCCGCGGGTCGCCCTCGACGAGAACCAATTGTTCGTCCAGGACGCCAACCTCTGGTCCTCCGCCGGACTGGCGGCCGGAATCGACCTGTGCCTGCACCTGATCCGCACCGACCACGGCACCTCCGCCGCCAATGGCGCGGCCCGCTACTGCGTGGTGCCGCCGTGGCGGGAAGGCGGCCAATCGCAGTTCATCGAACGGCAGGTCCCCGAGGCCGGCAGCGACGGCACCGCGCCCACCCGCCGCTGGGCGCTGCACCACCTCGACGACGAACTCGATCTGAACGCCCTCGCCGCGCACGCGCATATGAGCGTGCGCACCTTCACCCGCCGCTTCAAGGCCGAGACCGGCATGGCGCCGGGCGCCTGGATCCTGCAGCAGCGCGTCCGGCACGCCCGGCATCTCCTCGAGACCACCGACCTGCCTGTCGACGAGGTGGCGCGCAACGCGGGCCTGGGCACCTCCGCCTCACTGCGCCATCACATGCGTTCCGAACTGGGCGTGCCGCCGTTGACCTACCGTAAGACCTTCCGCAAGCGCGAAACTCTGGAGACAGCATGACCATTCGCTGGGTATGGGCCTTTCTCGACCGGCCCGCCGCGAAATTCGACGACTGCGCCGAATTCTGGACTCGGGTCACCGCCACCACCCGGTCGGCGCCGCGCGGTGAACACGACGAATTCCTCACGCTGCTTCCGGATTCCGGCGCGCCCACGCTCAAGATGCAGTCCACCGGCGGACCCGGGCGCATCCACCTCGACCTCGATGTCGACAATGTCGTGGCCGCCACCGAACGCGCCGAACAGCTCGGCGCCACCCTCGACGGCGACTACATCCTCACCGAACGCATCGGTTACGCCGTGCTGCGCTCCCCCGCCGGAATGCCGTTCTGTTTCACGCCGTTCCGCGACGCCACCGGCCCGCTCACGCCCACCGTCACCGGGCCCTCCGGCGACCGCAGCCGGCTGGATCAGATCTGCCTCGACATCGGGGCGAGCGACTTCGACACCGAATCCCGCTTCTGGACCGAACTGACCGGGTGGGCCTGGAAACCGGCCAGCCTGCCGGAGTTCTCCCGGCTCTCGGCCCGCCCCGGCCTCCCGCTCGAGCTCCTGCTGCAGCGCCTCGGCGAGGACCGCCCCACCTCCGCGCACCCCGATATCGCCTGCACCGATATCGAAGCCACCGCCACCTGGCACGAGGGTCTGGGCGCGCGCCGCGTCGAGCTGGGCAGGCATTGGCTCGTCATGGCCGACCCCTCGGGCCTGCCCTACTGCCTGACCAGTCGCCAACCGGCATGAACGAGCCCGGCACCCCGGATCGGATCCGGGGTGCCGGGCTCGAGTCGGACAGGGTTCGGGAATCCCCGAGAACCCCACCGAGAGTTGGTGCTACTTCCGTTCGGTCTGCGGCTGGCGCCGCGCCTCACCGGAATTGGCCAGCGCCTCCAGATCTTCGAGGAATCTCTCGATACTGTCGGCGCGGGACTGCGGTGACCCGATCTGCTCGCGCACCTTCTCCTCGGTGAGCGCGAGCATGGCGGCCGCCAGATCCTGTTCCAGGTCCCGGATCATCTGCCTGCGGTACTGCAGAATCTGATCGCGGCCCTGCTTGCGGACCCGCTCCACCTCCGCCGCGGCGGCCTCACGCATCTGGAGAATGATGCGGTCGGCGTCGGCGCGGGCCTCCTCGCGCATGCGCTCGAGCTCGGCCTGGGCCTCGGCGACGGCATTGTCGTAGGCGGCTTTGGCGGTTGCCAGCCGATCGGCCGCCGCCTCGCTCTCCTCGAGTTGCCGGCGGATCTGGTCCTGAGCGTTGTTCATGATCTTCTTCATCGGTGGCACAACGTATTTCATGATGAACCACACGATGACGGCGAAGCCGAACAGCTGACTGAGGAAGACGGGCCAATCGAAGGTGATGTTGTAAATACCCTCGGCGAGATGGGTATCGGTGAGGATCATGCAGACCCCCGTCCTCTCTGCTGGCCCGCACTGGTCCGGGCACGATCGTTCCCGCCCAGGACCCGGCCGGCCAGGTCCTGAGCGAGTGGTTCGACGGCTTCGCGTAGTTCGGCGGCGACCTGGTCGGCCTCGGCGCGCAGGTGCGCCGTGGACTCGGCCACAATCTGGTCGGCCTCTTTCTGGGCCTCGCCGCGCATTCCCTCGAGGATTGCCCGCCCCTCGGCCCGGGCCTGGTTGCGGATGTCGGCCGCTTCCAGTCGGGCCTTCTCGAGGGCTGCCTCGTAGCGCGCTTCGGCTTCGGCGAAGGTTTCGCTGGCTTCCTTGGCGGTCGCCGTCGTGACCTCGACACGTGCCTCCCGTTCCACCAGCACCTTTCGAATCGGCGGAACCACGAAGAACCAGATGACTGCGAGCACGATCAGGAAGATCAATAACTCGGCGACGAAGGTGCCGTTGGGAACCAGAAAGTTCCCCGCGGCCTCCACATCCGTTCTGGGAGACATGATGACGTCTACTTACCGGGAGTAGCGAATACGAACAGTGCCATGAACGCTAGATTGATGAAGTAGGCCGCTTCGACCAGACCGACGGTCAGGAAGAAGTTCACGCGCAAGCGGCCTTCCGCCTCCGGCTGCCGGGTGACGCCGTTGATCAACGCCGCGCCGGCCAGACCGTCACCGATGCCCGCACCGATGGCACCGCCCGCCAGAATGATGCCGCCGCCGATGAGGGCGCCTTGAACGATACTCGCGGTTGCTGGGTCTGCCATTGTTCACTTCCTTGTTTTGAAAAATAGCTGCAGCCCAAATGGGTGCAACGCCGAACGACCGAAGCCGCTCAGTGGTTTTCACTCTCCAGCGACATCGACTGGCTGAAGTAGAGAATGGTCAGCAGGGCGAAGATGAACGCCTGAATCGCCCCGACGAACAGGTCGAAGAGTTTCCAGACGGCATTCGGCCCCCAGCTGATCCAGAACGGGAACAACGTGATCACCGAAACCATGACGCCGCCCGCGAACATGTTGCCGAAAAGTCGCAAGGAGAGCGACAGCGGCTTGGCGATTTCCTCGACCACATTGATGAAAACCATGGGGCCCCAGCCGGTGTGACCCTTGAGCAACTGTTTGGCGTGCCCGCCCGGCCCGCGCCGCCACGCGCCCGCGGCGTGATAGAGCAGGAACACGAACAGCGCGAGCGCCAGCGTGAAGTTGAAATCGGACGCCGGCGGCGCGATCAATTCGCCCGAACCGTACTGAACGGGCAGAACCGACAACCAGTTCGACAGCAGGATGAACGTGAACAGCGTGACCGCCAGCGGCAGCACGAACGGCGCGACCGTCATCCCGATGGCGGTCTCCACCTGGGAGCGCATCTGGACGGTAATGGTCTCGAAGAACAGCTGCACCCCGTTGGGCACGCCCGAGGTGATCTTCACCCGCAGATAGAAGGCCAGGCCCAGCACGATCAGCGCGGCCACCGCGGTGGACACGATGGTGTCGACATTGAAGGTCATGCCCAGCAGGTGCGCCTGGGCGTGATCGCCGACGTGGATCTTGGCCTCGCCCGAGGGTTCCTCGGCGGCCAGTATCGCGTAGATGCTCATGACTGCTGTCGAAGCCCTTTCACCTCGGGCAGAGCCGTATGGAGAACCAGAATCAGCTGAAAGAACGCCAGCCCGAAGAAGATTCCGACGCCGTAGGGACGGGTCAGGAATGCCACCAGAATCGACAGCCCGGTCAGAATGATCAATCGAGACGCCGAGGACAGCGCCAATTTCTGTTTGCTGGGAGTTTCCGCATCCGTGATGCGCACGATGGACATCCACGTGAGCCGGGCATTAACCCAGCCGAGCGTCAGACCGGTAGCCATGAAAACACCCAGCAACAATCGATCCAACGCACCAGTGACCATCAATGCCAGTACGCCGAAACCGATTGCAATTGCAGTCGCTCTCCGCATCCGGAGCCTGTTGAGGTCCAATACGACACCGCCTCGCCGTCATCCCACCTCGTAGTGGGGCCGTGCATGATCAATAGCATACACAGCCCAACCTCGTTGCGGGGCAGTATTTTTGATCTTCAAACTGTTGATCTTGAAATTCTGAAACGCTTTTCAGCGAACTTCCCGCCAATTAATTCGGACATCAGTGTTGCACAGCCTTTTCCGCTCCGACGCCGGTCAGCGACCGCACCTGCATCTCGGCATACTTGCCGTCGTCGTGCTCCCTGGACAGCACGGTTCCCAGCCAGCCCAGAGCGAACGAAACCGGGATGGACACCAGGCCGGGGTTGGCGAGCGGGAACCAATGGAAGTCATGGGATTTGATCATGGCGGTGGGCGCTCCGGAGACCGCCGGGGAGAACACGATCAACACGATGGTGACGGCCAGTCCGCCGTAGATGCTCCACAGCGCGCCGGCGGTATTGAAGCGCCGCCAGAACAATGAATACAAAATGGTCGGTAGGTTTGCCGAGGCTGCTACCGCGAACGCCAGCGCCACCAGGAACGCCACATTCTGATTCTTCGCCAGAATGCCGCCCACGATCGCCAACGCGCCGATCACCACCGCGGTGATCCGCGCGACCCGCACCTCGCCGTCCTTGCCCTCCCCTGCATCGGCGCCCTCGCCACGGCCACGCCTGAGCACATTGGCGTACACGTCGTGCGCGAACGACGCCGACGCGGTGATGGTCAGCCCCGCGACCACCGCCAGAATCGTCGCGAACGCGACGGCCGCAACGAATCCCAGCAGCACCGGCCCGCCCAGCTCCAACGCCAGCAGCGGCGCGGCGGCATTCTCCTTGCCCGGCGCCTTGGCGATCTTCTCCGGCCCCACCAGCGCGCCCGCGCCGTAGCCGAGCACCAGGGTGAACAGGTAGAAGACGCCGATCAGCCCGATCGCCCACACCACCGAGCGGCGCGCCTCCTTGGCCGTCGGCACGGTGTAGAACCGCATCAGCACGTGCGGCAGTCCGGCGGTGCCCAGCACCAGAGCCAGTGCGAGCGAGAGGAAATCGAGCTTGCTGGTACCGGTCTTGCCGTACTTCGCGCCCGGTTCCAGCAGCTTCGCGCCGGTCTTGCCACCGTGGTTCACCGCATCCTGCAACAGGCTGGAGAAGTTGAAGTCGTAGCGGCCCAGCACCCACACGGTCATGGCGGCGGCCGCGCCGATGAGCAGCACCGCCTTCACGATCTGCACCCAGGTGGTGCCCTTCATACCGCCGACGAGCACGTAGACGATCATGATCGCGCCGACCACGGCGATCACGAGATTCTGTCCCGCCGAACCGGACACACCCAGCAGCAGCGAGATCAGCACACCCGCGCCCGCCATCTGCGCGAGCAGATAGAACAGACTCACCGCCAGCGTCGAGGTGGCCGCCGCGGCTCGCACCGGGCGCTGCCGCATCCGGAAGGCCAGGACGTCGCCGAGCGTGAATTTTCCTGTGTTGCGCAGAAACTCGGCCACCAGCAGCAACGCCACCAGCCAGGCCACCAGGAATCCGATGGAGTAGAGGAACCCGTCGTAGCCATACAGCGCGATGGCCCCGGCGATACCGAGGAAGCTGGCGGCCGACAGGTAGTCGCCGGAGATGGCGATGCCGTTCTGCGGGCCCGAGAAGGCACGGCCGGCCGCGTAATAATCAGCGGCCGTGCGGTTGTCGCGGCTGGCCCACACCACGATGCCCAGGGTGATGGCCACGAAGATCGCGAAGATGGTGATATTGAGGCCGGGACGGCTGCCCTCGACGGCGGCGGCCAGATAGGTGGTCATCGGGTCGGCCCTTCCAGTTCGGCGCGGATCCCCTCGGCGATCGGGTCGAGGGTGCGGTCGGCGTAGCGGACGTAGAGGCCGGTGATGACGAAGGTCGAGACGAACTGCAGCAGGCCGAAGATCAGGCCGATGGTGATATTGCCGCCTACCTTGTGGGACATGAAGCCGTGCGCGTAGTCGGCGAGCAGCACGTACAGCGCGTACCAGGCCAGGAACAGAGCGGTCATGGGGAAGACGAAGCGGCGGAAGCGACGCCGCAGGCTCTGGAACTCGGGGCTGTCGAAGACCTGGGGCCAGTCGGGATCCGGTCCGCCGGTCTGGGTTTCAGTTGTCAACTGCGATACCTCCTGGTGATGCCGGTCACAGTAGCAACGAAAGTGGTTGTAACAAGGGCGAATAACCGCAGGTGAGATCATGAATTCATCCGAAAGTGAGCCGGGATTCGGGGCACTCGGCCGCCAGCAACCAACCGGTTTCTCCGGTTCCCGGCGCGCGAATTTCCCGGCTCCGGACCGCCGAACCGGGCCCGCCGCCGGATGCCCACAGCTAGCGGTGGCAGAGTTCCGGGCATGCCGACGAATCAGACGACCACATCGTCCCTGCTCGCCGACCTCGCGCCCGACCTACGCGCGGCGCTGACCCGCGTCCGCTACGACGCGGACACCCTGCTGGAGGCGCTCGGCGACACCGCCCACGCCGCCCTCGGCCGCGGCGAACCCGTCCCCGTCCGGCGCGCGGCCGCCGAACTCGGCGACCTGGGCACCCTGGTGCGACTGCTGCTGCTCGGCGACGCGGTCCCCGAACACGAAGCGGCAGCGGCCCTTTCACCCGTTCGCATCGACCGCGCCGTCGCGGCCGGATTCCTCGAACACGACGGCGACCAGGTCCGCGCCGCCCTGGACCTGCGGCCGATCGACCTCGGCCACGGCACCCGCTGGGTGCTGTCGGACCTCGACGACTCGATGCGCCGGCGCAGCCTCGACGCCGACCACGTGCTCGGCGTCGGCCAGGCCTCGCTGTCGCTGCTGCGCGCCACCCCGACCGCCAAGACCGGCACCGTGCTGGATCTGGGCACCGGTTGCGGCGTACAGGCCGTGCACGCCGCCGCGTACGGACGCACCGTCACCGGCACCGACGTGAACAAGCGCGCCATCTGGCTGGCCGAGGCCACCGCCGCGCTCAACGGCCTCGATATCGAGCTGCTGGAAGGCTCCTGGTTCGAGCCGGTCGCGGGCCGCCGCTTCGATCAGGTGGTGGCCAATCCCCCGTTCGTGGTCGGACCCGCCCGGGTCGAGCACACATACCGGGACTCCGGCCTGGCCCTCGACGGCGCGAGCGAACTCGTCATCTCCGGTATCCCGGACCTGCTCGCACCCGGCGGCACCGCCGCGCTGCTGGCGTCCTGGGTGCACCTCGAAGGCCAGGACTGGCGCAGCCGGGTCGCGAGCTGGCTGCCCGACCACGGCATCGACGCCTGGATCGTGCAGCGCGACGTCGCCGATCCAGCCCTCTACGTCGGAACCTGGCTGCGCGATGCCGGACTGGACCCGCGCGAGCCCGCCGCCCAGGCTCGCGCCGAACGCTGGCTCGACGCCTTCCGCGAATCCGGGGTCGAGGGCATCGGCTTCGGTTTCGTCTACCTGCGTGCCATCGACGGCCCGACCGAACTGCTCGCCGAGGACCTCACCCACGGCTTCGACGACCCGCTCGGCCCGGAGGCCCTGGCCTATTTCGAGCGCTCGGCGTGGCTGCGGGCCGCCGACCCGGACCTCATCCTCGACTCGCGCTACCGGGTCGATCCGGCCACCGCGCTCGAGCGGGTCTACCTCCCCGGTGACGAGGGCTGGGCGCAGGCGGTGGCCCGGCTGCATCGCGGCGACGGGCCGCGCTGGCAGCACGAGGTCGACGACACCACCGCCGCGCTACTGGCGGGCATGCGACCGGGCGGCCTCCCGCTGCGGGAACTCGTCGAACTGCTGGCCTTCAGCGAGACCGGCGACGCCGCGACCCCCGAGTTCGAGACCGCGGTGATGACCGTGGTGGCCGGGCTGGTCCGCCACGGCCTCGTGCATCCCAGCTGAGAGCTTTCCTTCGACGGCCGCCGGGCATCCCCCGGCGGCCGTCGGCGTTTCCGCAGGAAAACCGCGCTGACGGGCGGTGAGGTCAGTCACGATCACATGTCGCGCGGATACCGATCCGGTCGGTGGCGGGAATGCGGTCGAACCGCGTTTCGTTTTATCGCGTACTCGCTTGACGACACCCCGGGCAAGGCCCGTTCACACGTATTCGCTTGTCGCGTCAGGAAGTTCGAGTTCGGCGATGGCAACCACCCGGACACCGAGCGGCCCCGTAGCCGGAGGCGCGTGTTCCCGGCACCGCGCGCTTCTCAGGAACTTCTCAGCCGTGCGCCGTAAAAACCGCAGCTCAGATGCGGTTTACCGGGGCTCCGGCGGGGAACTTTCCTGAAGTCGGGCCCGTTGTACGGAGCGAGACACCACCGACAGGAGGCAAGTCATGACAAGCCCCGCCACCACTGACGTGCGCACCAGCGAACAAGACCTCGATGCCGCAAGCCCCGCCGCCGACCTGGTACGCGTGTACCTGAACGGGATCGGCAAGACGGCGCTGCTCACGGCGGCCGACGAGGTCGAGCTGGCCAAGCGCATCGAGGCGGGCCTCTACGCTCAGCACCTGCTGGAGACGAGCAAGCGCCTGTCCGCCGCGAAGAAGAAGGATCTGGCGATCCTGGTTCGCGAAGGTCAGGCCGCCCGCCAGCACCTGCTGGAAGCCAACCTCCGCCTCGTGGTCTCGCTGGCCAAGCGCTACACCGGTCGTGGCATGCCGCTGCTGGACCTCATCCAGGAAGGCAACCTGGGTCTGATCCGCGCGATGGAGAAGTTCGACTACACCAAGGGCTTCAAGTTCTCGACCTACGCGACCTGGTGGATCCGGCAGGCCATCACCCGCGGCATGGCGGATCAGTCCCGGACCATCCGTCTCCCCGTCCACCTGGTCGAACAGGTGAACAAGCTGGCGCGCATCAAGCGTGAGCTGCACCAGCAGCTGGGCCGCGAGGCGACCGACGCGGAACTCTCGCGCGAATCCGGCATTCCGGTCGACAAGATCGCCGATCTGCTCGACCACAGCCGCGACCCGGTATCGCTGGACATGCCGGTCGGCAATGACGAAGAGGCTCCGCTGGGCGACTTCATCGAGGACTCCGAGGCCACCTCCGCCGAGAGCGCGGTCATCGCCGGGCTGCTGCACCGCGACGTGCGCGTCGTGCTCGCCACCCTGGACGAGCGCGAACAGCAGGTCATCCGGTTGCGCTACGGCCTCGACGACGGCCAGCCGCGCACCCTCGACCAGATCGGCAAGCTCTTCGGGCTCTCCCGCGAGCGGGTCCGCCAGATCGAGCGCGAGGTCATGTCCAAGCTCCGCAAGGGCGAGCGCGCCGACCGCCTGCGCGCCTACGCCAGCTAGTCCCGCGGTTCCGACCCCGTGGAGCCGGTCCCCCTGCCCGGCTCCACACCGGTCATCGGGCCGTCTCGAGGCGCCGGCCCGATTTCGCCGGCCGACTCGCTCCCCCGTACGTCCCCCTCCGGGCGAGCCGAGTCGGCCGGCGTTTCCGTGTCCGGACGCCGTCGACACGCGGCACGAGTGGGATTACGGGGCACCGGCTCTCGGGGATGGGAATCTGTCGCCCGTGACCGATTCGCTGACGATGATTGCCATCGACGCCCTGTCGAAGCAGGTGAACAGCTATGCGAGCCAGATCGCCGGTAAGCCGCTCCCGCCGGTGAGCTGGATGTGGGACTGCCGCGCCCGGCTGGACCCCACCGGCGCGGAGGCCGAGTTCTGCGGCATCGTTCATCCGGATCTGCCGGCCGCCGAATCGAATATCCAGCTGGTCACCTGGGCGCGTGCGCTCGCCCTCACCGACGCCACCGAGCTGCGCGACGCCGCCGCGGGCCGCCGCGTCTTCACCGGCAGCCTCGGCAACTCCCGCATCCGGCTCACCGCGGTCATCGAAACACTGTGGCCCGCAAGCGAAACCCAGCCGTTGATTACCCTGCCCTGAACTAGCGCCGGGTCAGCGCCTGGCACGGCGTCGGGGCCGGGACGTCGCCGCGGAAGTAGGCGGTCGGCGCGACACCCATGAGCGAGCGGAAATCGGCGCTCAGGTGGGACTGGTCGTAATAGCCCGAGGAGTGGGCCAGATCCGACCACGGGGTATTGCCGCCCGCCGCCAGCACCTTCCGCAGCCGCGTGATGCGCGCGTAGTGCTTGGGAGACACGCCGATTCCGGCGGTGAACAGGTTGCGGAGCTGGCGTTCCGAGACCGCCAGACCGGTCGCGAGCTCGCCGACCGGTGCGGTGGTGTCCATCGCGGTCACCGCCGAATTCAGGAGTCGGCGGTGGTCGCGGCGCACCGGATCCTCGGTGACCCGGTGCGGGAGTTCGGCTTCCAGGAAGGCCGTCACCTCGTCCGGATCGAGCTCGAGCAGCACGTCGGCCAGCTCGGCCGCCGGGCCGGGCAGCGCCGACAGCAGGGTGACCCGATCGGTCAGCTCGGCCGCCGGGACGCCGAGCAGCGGCTGGGCGGCGCCGGGGGCCAGCCGGATGCGGGTGCAGCCCGCGGGCCGCTCCGGGTGGGCGTAGGTGGCGCGGGTGCGCGGGCCCAGCACCCAGGCGTCGCGGCGGCCGGATGCCTCGCGGCGCAACACGATCGAGGTGGCGGCCAGGGGCAGGTGGCTGAAGGCGACCGGTCCGGGATGGGTGGTCGGGATGTAGGCGATCTCGGCGATCCAGGGGCGCAGACCGGCGGGCGGCGTCGTGCGGTGCTCGAGGTCCTCGGCGGACACGACGGAGGCCAGGGTTTGCGCGGTGGTCACCGAATCCACTCTAGGCAGCATCGGCCGATCCGGCTGTGCCGGTTTTTCCTATCTCGCGAGCCGGGCCCGGCGGCAGGGTGATGGACATGATCGTTATCACCGGTGCCACGGGCACCATCGGCAGTGAAGTCGTCCGGTTGTTGGCCGGGCGGGACGTGAAAGTCCGTGCGGTGAGCCGGAATCCGGAGCAGGCGCGGGTTCCGGCGGGAGTCGAGGTGGTGCGCGGCGACTACGCCGACACCGACTCCATGGCCGCCGCCTTCTCCGGCGCGGAGGCGGCGTTCCTGGTCGGGCTGCTGGGCCCCGACTACGTGGAACTGGATCGGGCGCTGGTCGCGGCGGCGCGCGCGGCCGGGGTGCGCCGCCTGGTGAAGCTGTCCGCCATCGGCACCGGGGATCCGGAGCTGGGGCGCGTCGGCACCTGGCATATGCCCGGCGAGCAGGCGGTGCGCGAGAGCGGGGTGGACTGGACCATCCTGCGGCCCAGCAGCTTCGCCTCCAACACGCGCAGCTGGGTCACGCCGATCCAGGCCGGTCAGCCGGTCCCGAACATGACCGCCGTCGGCGCGCAGGGCGTGGTCGATCCGCGCGATGTCGCGGCGGTGGCGGCCGAAGCCCTGCTCTCCGATGACCATGCGGGACGGATCTACACCCTCACCGGTCCCGCGGCGCTGACCACCCATGATCAGGCCGCCGTGCTGGCGGCGGCGCTCGACCGTGCTGTCGAGGTCACCGACATCCCCCTGGATGTGGCCCGCGAGTTCATGCTCGAATCGGGCATGTCCGAGGAATACGCGGACGGCGCCCTGGCCGGTCAGGCCTTCGTCCGCGACGGCGGGAACGCGATCGTCACCGGCGATGTCGAGCAGGTCCTGGGCCGCGCGCCCCGCACCTACGCCGACTGGGTGCGCGACCACCGCACCGAATTCGGGGCCTGAACCGGGGTCAGGCGGCCGCCAGGACCGAGCCGAGCCGGTCGTGCATGCCCCGCCAGCCGCCGCCCATGATGCTGCGGGCGCGCTGCATGACCGGATCCTCGGGGTCGAAGCCACTGTGGCTGAACAGGACTCGGGTGCCATGCCCCTCGGGACGCAGCGTCCAGCTGATCACCCAGCCCGTCTCCTGCTCGGCCCTGGCGTCGTTCCAGGCGAGGGTGAGCAGTTCCGGCTCGACGACCTCGAGCACCCGGCCGCGGATCTCGCCGGAGAAGTTCTGGCCGGGCATGGGCTGGGTGGTCATCTCGAAGACCGTGCCCACCACCGGCTCGAACCCGACCGGCCGCATCATCCACTGCCCCATGAGTTCCGGGGTGGTGAGCGCCCGCCACACCTTGGCGGGCGGGTGCGGATAGAACTGGTCGAGTTCGATTCTGGTGGTGTCGTCGGTCATCGTCGGTCCTTATCGTCGGGATCGTGGGGATCGTCGGGCATCGCGTCGAGCACCGCGCCCAGGTCACGCAGCCGGGCCCGCCAGAACCGTTCGAACGGATCGAGCCAGGACTGCACGTCGTGCAAGGGGTCCGGTTCCACGCGGTAGAACCGTTGCCGCCCACGCTTGTCCTCGGCCACCAGGCCCGCGTCCCGCAGCACCTTCAGGTGCTCCGACACGCTGGGCCGGGCCATATCGAAACGCTCGGCGATCACCTGCACCGACTGCTCACCCTCGAGCAGCAGCTCGAGGATGTCGCGCCGGGTCGGATTGGCCAGCGCGCCGAACACACGATCGGCGTCTCCGGATTTCAGGCGGTAGGGCACCCGATCACGATAGGTAGGATATTACCTACGCGTCAAACCCCACCATCAGCCCTCAGTCCCAGAGAAAGCCACGATCACAACCCGAAGCTCCCGGTGCCGAAGCTCCCGGTACCGACGCTTCCGGCGCCGTCGCAGCCGTAGGTCCCCGGGTTCGGGGTGGGCGTGCCGGGCGGTGCGGCGGCCACCGCGACGGTCTGCGACGCGGACTGCGGCCCCTGGGTCACGGTGATCGTGTGGGAGCCCGCGGTGGTCGGGATCCAGGTGGTGTAGAAGCCGGTCATGAAGCCTTGGAAGCCCGAGAAGAAGCAGGTTCCATTGTCCCGCAAGGTCACCCGCTCCCACGGGAGATGAAAGAGCGTGGGCGAGACCTTCAGGTCGATCCACACCTCGGTACCCACCACATAACCACCGGCCGGGACGTTGAGGGTCACGGCGACTTCCGACGCCGACGCGGTCGACGTACCCAGCCCTGCCAAGGCGCCGGTCGCCATCAAAACCACTGCACTCCTGCCGATTCCGCGGGCGATCGGATAGCCTGCGCTCATGCGCTACTCCTGTTCGTGAACCCCATACGCGAGGTTCACGAACAGTAGCGTTCGCAGAGTGCGGAATTCAGACATTCCACTCAACCGGGCTGCCCCAGGTTTCCGGGGCAGCGCCGGTCGACCGATTAGCCGGAGTTGCGCAGGGCCGTGGCGAGGCCGTTCATGGTGAGCAGGATGCCGCGCTCCACGAGTTCGGAGGTGTCCCCCGCACGGCGGCGGCGGAGTAGCTCGACCTGGAGTTGGTTGAGCGGTTCCAGGTACGGGAAGCGATTGTGGATGGACTCGGCCAGGGCCGGGTTGTCGGCGAGCAGTTCGCCGGCGCCGGTAATGGCGGCGTGCATACGCGCGGTGCGGGTGAACTCGTCGCAGATCATGCGGAAGACGGTGTCGCGCAAGGCTTCATCGGGCACCAGGTCCGCGTAGCGGGCGGCGATGTCCATGTCCGCCTTGGCCATCACCTGGGCCAGGTTGGACATGACCGTATTGAAGAACGGCCAGCGGCGGTACAGGTCCGACAGGGTGGCCAGGCGCTCGGGGTCGTCACCGATCCACTGCTCGAACGCGGTCCCGGTGCCGTACCAGCCGGGCAGCATGACCCGCGACTGACTCCAGGCCATGACCCACGGGATGGCGCGCAGGTCGTAGACGGAGTCGGTGGGTTTACGCGAGGCGGGCCGGCTGCCCAGATTCAGGTCCGCGACCTCGGCCACCGGGGTGGAGGCCCGGAAGTACTCGACGAAGCCCGGGGTCTCGTGCACCAGTTTCGAGTACGCGATGCGCGCGGATTCGGCCAGCTCGTCGAGGATTTCGTAGGCGGGTTCGGCCTCGGCGCCCAGCCCCTCCACATCCAGCAGAGTGGATTCCAGGGTGCCCGCGACCAGCGCCTCCAGATTGCGGTACGCGGTGCCGGAATCGGCGTACTTGGTGGAGATGACCTCGCCCTGCTCGGTCAGCCGCAACGCGCCGCGCACCGCCCCGGCCGGCTGGGCCAGGATGGCGTCGTAGCTGCGGCCGCCGCCGCGGCCGACGGTGCCGCCGCGACCGTGGAAGAGCCGCAACCGGATTCCGGTCTTGCGGGCCACGTCCACCAGGTTCTGCTCGGCGCGGTACAGCGCCCAGTTGGCGGCCAGGTACCCGCCGTCCTTGTTGGAGTCGGAGTAGCCGAGCATGACCTCCTGCTGCATGCCGCGCGCGACCACCAGGCGGTGATAGGCGGGCACTTCCAGCGCGGCCGACAGGATGTCGGCGCCGTGGCGCAGGTCATCGATCGTCTCGAACAGCGGCACCACGCCGACCGGGCTGGAGGGCGCGGTGTCCGCGTCGCCCGGATCGAGAATGCCCGCCTCCTTCAGCAGCAGCGCGGCCTCGAGCATGTCGCTGACCGAGGTGCACATGCTGATGATGTAGTTGGGCACGGTGTCCGGGCCCAGATCGTCGAGCGCGCTCCTGGCGGCACGCACCACCGCGAGTTCCTTGGCGGCCAGGTCGCTCAGCCGCGCGGCGGGCCCGACCAGCGGTCGGCGCGTGGTCAATTCGGCCGACAGCAGCGCTACCCGCTGGTCCTCGTCGAGCGAGGCGTAGTCGGGATGCACTCCGGCCCAGGCGAACAGCTCCGCCACCACCTGCTCGTGGGTCTCGGAGTTCTGGCGCATGTCCAGGCCCTGGAGGTGAAATCCGAAGGTCTCCACGGCCGATCGCACCGAGGCCAGCTGATCATCGGCCAGCAGGCCGTCCCCGGACGCCCGCATGGACGCGTCGACGACGTCCAGATCGGCCAGCAACTCCCCCGGCCCGGCGTAGGGCAGCGCCCCGGCATCGATGCCGTCCGCGGGGAGCTCGCCCAGCGCCCGGATCGCGGTCGCGCTCAGCCGGGCCCGGATCGCGCGCACGGCCCGCCGGTACGGCTCGTCGGCCCGCTGCGGCGACTCGTCGAATCCGGCGTCGGCCAGCGCCGCCAGTTCCGGCGTCACCGGCACCAGCCGCGCCGACTGCGACAGCGTCTTCTCCAGCTCGACCAGCGCGCTCAGGTACCGCTCGAACGCGACCGTGCCCGCGCGGTGGGTGGCGCGGTGCACCACCTCGGCGGTCACATTGGGGTTGCCGTCGCGGTCGCCGCCGATCCACGAGCCGGGCCGCAGGATCGGCCGGGCCAGCAGGTCGTGCCCCGGCCAGCGCGACCGCAGCGCGGCCCGCACCTGGTCGTTGATGCGCGGGATGACGTCGAACAGCGTCAGATCGTAGTACCGCAACCCCACATCGATCTCATCCTGGATCCGCAAGCGCGCCAATCGGATCAGCGCCGCCCGCCACAGTTGCAGCACCTGGCGGCGGATGTCGACCTCGAGCTCGGCGAACTCGGGCTCGTACCTGTTGTAGCGCTGCCGCTGCCGCATCAGGTCGGTGATCTTGCCCTGCACGTCGAAAATGGTGCGCCGCCGTGTCTCGGTCGGATGCGCGGTGATGACCGGTGACACCAGCGCGTCCGACAGCAGGTCGGCGACCACCGCCCCATCGGGCCCGGAGGCGTCGAGCTTCTGATAGGTGGCGGCCAGGCTGGAGTCCTGCGGCGGCTCCCCGGCCGCGACGTGCACCGCGCGCCGGCGATCGCGCTGCAGGTCCTCGGCCAGATTGGCCAGCAGCAGGAAGTGACTGAACGCGCGGATCACCGGGATGGCGGTGCGGATGTCGACATCGCGCAGCATGTCCGCGACCGCGCTGCGCTCCACCTCCGAGCGGCGGATCCGGAACGCCTCCACCCGGACCCGTTCGATCAGGTCGAAGATCTCCGGGCCCTCATGGTCGCGAATGGTGTCCCCGAGAACGCCCCCGAGAAACCGGATGTCGTCGCGCAGCGGCGCGGTCGCAGTCTCGATCTGATTCGCCTGCACTACGTTCACCTCTCCGAGTTCGGCTACTGCTCAACCCATCCGGCGCGGCCCGATATCGAACCGGTTGGGTTCCGGCCCGATTCGCACCCGCGCGTACAGCACCGCCGCGCCCTCCGGCGAGGCCAGCACCGGTTCGCACTGCAACTCTCGCACCTCCGGCAAGTCGTCGCAGAGCGCCGAGATCCGTTGCGCCAGTTCGGCCAGCGCGCCCTTGTCGACCGGCTTGCCGAGATCGCGCCCGCCGACGCTGCCCGACAACAGCGGGGCTGCCCGGGGCGCGTCGATGAGCTCGGCCGACTCCGCCTCGGTCAGCGGCAACGCCCGGTACACCCGGTCGCCGAGCAGGTCGATGATGGTGCCCGACAGGCCGAAACTGATGACCGAACCGAACGACGGGTCGTCCTGCACCCGGAAGGTGCAGCCCACGCCCTTGGTGGCCATGCGCTGAATGTGCACCGGGTTACCGGAGATCTCGGCCAGATCGGTGAAGGCCCGCCGCACGGCGTCGGGCCGCCACAGGTCCAGGCGCACACCGGTGAGATCGGGCCGGTTGCGCCAGATCTCGCCCGTGGCCTTCGCCGCCACCGGGAATCCCAGTTCGTCGGCGGCCGCCACCGCGGCGTCGGCGTCACGGACCTCCCGGAACTCGACCACGTCGATCCCGTAGCAGCCCAGCAGTTCCGCGGCCTGCAGGTCGGTGAGCCACGCGGTGGCGTCGTCGGACATCCACCGCGCCACCAGTTCCCGCGCCCGCGCGGTGTCGGCGCCGCCGGGCCGGGCGATCGGCGACAGCGGCCGGGTGCGCCACTCGGCATAACGCCGTGCCCGCCCCAGCGCGCGGGCGGCCCGCTCCGGATCGCCGTAGGAGGGAATGGAGCCGCGTTCGAGGATGCCGCCCAGGCCGCGGGTGGCGAGCAGGTTCGGCATCCCCTGATCGGCGACGAAGGTGGTGAGCACCGGGGTCGCCGGATCCGATTGCGCGCCCGCGCGAATCGCCTCGGCGAAGGAGGCCACGGCGGCCGGCACCGGCGGCGAGTAGATGACGATGACCGCGTCCACCGCGGGATCGCTGGTCGCGGCGGCCACCGCGGTCAGGTAGTCCGCCGGACCGGCCTGCGGCCCGAGGTCGGTGGGCTCGTCCACGGTCAGGCCCTCACCGCGCGCCGCGTCGACGGCCAGCCAGCTCAACGCTGCGCTGTTGCCGATCACCGCCAGCCGAGGACCGTCGGGCAGCGGCTGATAGGCCAGCAGCATGGCGCAGTCGAACAGCTCGGTGATGGAATCGACCTGGATGATCCCGGCCTGCGCGAACAGGTTACGCACCAGCGAGCGATCCAGATCCTGATCCCCGTCCACCCGCGCCGCGTTGCGGCCGCTGTTCACGGCCACAATGGGTTTGGTGTGCGCCACCCGGCGCGCGATGCGGGAGAACTTGCGCGGATTGCCGAAGGTCTCCAGGTACAGCAGCACCACATCGGTGTCCGGGTCGCTGTCCCAGTACTGCAGCAGGTCATTGCCGGAGACGTCGGCGCGGTTACCGGCGGAGACGAAGGTCGACAGCCCCAGCTGCCGCGCCGCGGCCTCGCCCAGGATGGCCGCGCCGAGTGGGCCCGACTGGCAGAAGAATCCGATCCGCCCGCGCCCGGGCAGCACCGGAGCGAGGGTGGCGTTCAACGCGATCGCCGGATCGGTGTTGGCGATGCCGAGCGCGCTCGGGCCCACCACCCGCATGCCGTGCGCCCGCGCGGCGTCGACCAGATCACGTTCGGCCTGATAGCCGTGCGGACCGGTCTCGGAGAATCCCGCGGTCAGCACCACCAGGCCCTTGACGCCCTTGGCCATGCAGTCGTCGAGCACCGACCCGATCTCGGTGGCGGGCACCGCGATCACGGCCAGATCGACCTCGTCGGGGATGTCGCGCACGGTCGGATACGCGCGGACGCCGCGCACCGCGGTGCGGTTCCGGTTCACCGGGAACACCGGCCCCTGGTAGGCCCCCGAGAGCAGGTTGGCCAGCACCGCGCCACCCACCCGGCTGGTCGACGGGGTGGCTCCGATCACCGCGATGGACTTGGGCGACAACAGGTTCCCGACGCTGCGCGCCTCCGAGGCCCGCTCGCGTGAATCCCGCACCGACAGCAGCGCTTCGGTGGGGTCGATGGCGAATTCCAGGTGCAGCACCGACCCGTCGCGGCTGCGCTGTACCTGATAACCGGCGTCGCGGAACACCTGCACCATGGCGTTGTTCTCGGCGAGCACCTCGGCCACGAAGGTCTCGATGTCGTTCTCCGCGGCCGCGCCCGCCAGGTGTTCGAGCAGGATCGAGCCCAGCCCGCGGCCCTGATGCTCGTCGGCGACCACGAACGCCACTTCGGCCGCGCGTGGTCCCGAGCGGTCGGCCAGGTACTCGTAGCGGCCCACCGCGATGATCTCGTCGCCGAGTTCGGTCACCAGCCCGACCCGGTCGCGGTAGTCCACGTGCGTGGTCCGGTACAGGTCCTTGGGCGTCATCCGCGGGTACGGCCCGAAGTAGCGCAGGTAGCGGGTGCGGTCGGAGAGCGCGGTGTGGAAGCGCTCCAGCGCCTCGGCGTCGTCGGGGGTGATGGGCCGCAGCCCGACCACACCGCCGTCGGAGGCCAGCACGTCGGCGAACCAATGCTCCGGCGGCGGAGGCGGATTCACCGGAGTGCCGGGGGTGTCCGGCGGCAGCGGCGGAGCCGACACCGCGGGCACGCTGCCGTTGCCGGACACGGCGGCCGGGTCGGCGGAGTGGGAGGGGTCAGTCACGGGGATCCTCCGGATCCAGGCCGAGCAGGCCGAAACTCGCCCGGCGCGTTGCCAATACGGATGTGTCCAGGGCCCGGCGGGCGCGGTCCACGCGCTCGTCGCCGGTGTCGCGGCCGCCGCCGGGGCCGTCCCAGCGCGCGAACGCGGTGTCGGCCCCGTCGCCCATGGTCTCGGGCACCGCCACCGTGGGCGCGTATCGGCCGACCAGCTCACGCCATTCGGGCGGCGTCGCGGTGGTGGGGTCGATGGTGCGATCCAAGGCGGTGGCCAGCAGATGGGTCCAGGCCCGCGGCACCACCCGGATCAGGCCGTACCCGCCGCCGCCCACCGCCAGCCAGCGGCCCTCGGCGTACCGGTCGGCGAGTTCGCGCATGGCCAGGAAGGCGGCGCGCTGACCGTCGATGCTGAGTTCCAGATCGGCCAGGGGATCCTCACGGTGAGTGTCGACACCGCACTGGCTGATCACGATCTGCGGCCGGAACGCCGCCAGCGCGCCGGGCACCACCGCGTGGAATCCGCGCAGCCACAGCGAATCCCGGGTGCCGGGCATGATCGGCAGATTGATGGCGGTGCCCTCGGCCGCGCCCATGCCGGTCTCCTCCGGCCAGCCGGTATTGGGCCACAGGGTCGCCGGGTGCTGGTGGATGGACACCGTCAGCACCCGCGGGTCCCCGTAGAACACCCGCTGCACCCCGTCACCGTGGTGCACGTCCACATCGAGATAGGCGATGCGGTCGAAACCGTTGTCGAGCAACCACGAAATCGCCACCGCTACATCGTTGTACACACAGAACCCCGCTGCCGAGGCCGGCATGGCGTGATGCATACCACCACCGATGCTCACCGCCCGGCGGGTGTGCCCGGCCGCGATCGCCTGCGCGGCGGCCAGTGTGCCGCCCACGATCACCGACGCCGCCTCGTGCATGTGCGGGAAGATCGGGTTGTCGGCCGAGCCGAGTCCGTAGGGCGGGGCGGTGGGCACCGAGCCCAGCGGTTGCCGCGCGTGCTTGACGGCCTCGATGTAGTCGTGGGTGTGCACGCGCAGCAGCTCCGATTCACCCGCGGCGTCCGGTGTGAGTTGCTCCACGCCGTCGAGCAGGCCGAGTCCCTCGGCCAGCGCCATGGTGAACTGCAGGCGCACCGGGCGCATGGGGTGCTCGGGGGTCCAGGTGTAGTCGAGGAATCGATCGGTCCATACGACCGTTCCATCCACTGCGAGGTTCGGTTCACCACCAGCTCGGCCAGGCATACCTGCCACGCTAATGCGTCGCGCCGGTTCGTAGGCTTGGCACACCGCGGTGCCCGCCGGGCTGTCGTACCGGGATGGCAGGCTGCCACCGAGCAAACCTGCTGGGAACACGCTGCCCGTCCTGGCTGTTGACCGTGCGTTCGCGAAATAAGCTGTCGCCCGGTGCAGCCGCCGTGCATGGGTAGAATTCGTGCCGACGAAGGGGTTTAACAGGTGAAGGATCTGGTCGACACCACGGAGATGTACCTCCGTACCATCTACGACCTCGAGGAGGAGGGCGTCACGCCGCTGCGTGCGCGCATCGCCGAACGCCTCGAGCAGAGCGGCCCGACGGTGAGCCAGACGGTCGCGCGGATGGAGCGCGACGGTCTGCTGAATGTCGCCGGTGATCGCCACCTCGAACTGACCGAGAAGGGCCGCGCCATGGCGGTCGCCGTGATGCGCAAGCACCGGCTGGCCGAGCGGCTGCTGGTCGACATCATCGGTCTCGAGTGGGAGAACGTGCACGCCGAGGCCTGCCGCTGGGAGCACGTGATGAGCGAGGAGGTCGAGCGCCGCCTGGTCGAGGTGCTCAACCACCCCACCACCTCCCCCTACGGCAATCCGATCCCGGGCCTGGACGAACTGGGCATCGACCCCGCCGCCGGGTCCGAGGAGAAGCTGGTCCGGCTCAGCGACCTGCCCGCCGGGCAGGCCCAGGCCGTGGTGGTGCGCCGGCTGTCGGAGCACATCCAGACCGACCCGGAGACCATCAACCAGCTCCGCCAGGCCGGTGTGGTGCCGGACGCCCGCGTCACCGTGGAGAACAAGCCGGGCGCGGTGGTCATCTCGGTGCCCGGGCACGAGGGATTCGAACTGTCCGACGAGATGGCGCACGCCGTCCAGGTGAAGTTGGTCTGATCCGTGAAGCTTCTGGTTACTGGCGGCGCCGGCTACGTGGGTGGCGTGTGCGCGCAGGTTCTGCTCGAGGACGGCCACGAGGTCGTGGTCGTCGATGATCTGTCCACCGGCAACGCCGACGGCGTCCCGGCCGGGGCGAAGTTCGTCGAGGGCGATATCGCCACCGTCGGCACCGAACTGATCGCCGCCGAATCCTTCGACGGGGTGCTGCATTTCGCGGCCCAGTCGCTGGTCGGCGAATCGGTGGTGGCGCCGGAGAAGTACTGGCACGGCAATGTGGTCAAGACCCTGGCCCTGCTCGAGGCCATGCGGGCGGCGGGCACGCCGAAGCTGGTGTTCTCCTCCACCGCAGCGGTGTACGGCGAACCGGAGCAGGTGCCGATCGTCGAGGACGCCCCCAAGGCGCCGACGAATCCCTACGGCGCGTCGAAGCTGTCCATCGACTACGCGATCACCTCGTACGCGGCCGCGCACGGCCTGGCCGCGACCAGCCTGCGCTACTTCAACGTGGCCGGCGCGTACGCCGGGCTCGGCGAGAACCGTGTGGTGGAAACCCATCTCATCCCCCTCGTATTGCAGACCGCGCTGGGTCATCGTGAGTCGATCTCGGTGTTCGGCACCGACTACCCGACGCCGGACGGCACCGCGGTGCGCGACTACATCCACATCCGCGATCTGGCGCAGGCGCATCTGAAGGCGCTCGAGCAGTCGCAGCCGGGTGCGCATCGCATCTTCAATCTGGGCAGCGGCACCGGTTTCTCGGTGCGCGAGGTCATCTCGGCCTGCGCGCGGGTGACCGGGCTGCCGATCAACGTGGTCGACGCCCCGCGCCGCGCGGGTGACCCGGCCGTGCTGATCGCCTCCAGCGCCAAGGCCATCGCCGAACTCGGCTGGACGCCCGAGCACACCGATCTCGACGAGATCGTCTCCGACGCCTGGGAATTCCTGCGCTCCCTCGGCGACCGCGCGCACAGCGCCCGCTGAGCCCTTCCGAACCGGTCCGGGGTCCGCGGTGTGATCACCGCGGCTCCGGCCCGAGGCGCACGCCCAGATCGGCGGCGGTCTCGCGGCCGGAGTCCGCGAGCCGCCGCAAACGCTCGGGCGGCATGCCGGTCTGCAAGCCCAGTTCCAGCAGGCTCGCCATGCGGTGCTGCGGATCCGCGGTCAGCGCGGCATCCAGCGCCACACCGGCCAAGGGGCCGTCACCCCGCGTGTACGCGCAATAGCCCAGCAGCGCTGCCGCTTCGGCGCGATCCGGATCGGGCAGCGCCCGGGCCAGCTGGGTCCACAACGCTTCCGCGCCGTCGGCGTGCGAGCCCGGGGCCAACCCGAACATGATGTCGCGCAGCGCCGGATCCCGGAGTGCCACGGCCAGATCCGCCAGCTCGACCGGCGTGAGCCGGACCCCGGCCTCGACCCGTTCGAGATAGCCCAGCACCCGGCACAATTCGAGCCGCAGTCGCACCCGCGGATCACCGTGCTGCACCAGCCCGGCCAGCCGCCGGGCCGCGGCGGCGGCCGCGATCTCGAGGGCGGCGGCTGTCGCGTCCCGCGCCCCGGGGTCGACCGCGAGCAGGTCGGTCAACTCCCGGCGGGACCGGCGCACCGGGCGGCCGTCGAGGACGTGGCGCAGGGTCACCATCGAGGTCGCCGGATCGTGCTGGAGCCCGCGCGACCACGGTCCCGACAGCGTCCACCAGGGCAGTTCCGGCCCGATGGCCTGCACCGCCCACGCTCCGGCCAGCGGCACCGCGTCCGCGTCGAGCCGATGTTCCAGGGCGGCGACGAGATCACCGTGTGTGCGCGCCCGCACCCCCGCGTCCCGCCCGGTGGGTTCGGTCGCGCGGTCGTCGATCACGAGGGCCAGCGCCGCGACGGCCCGGTGCCGCACACAGATTCCCGCGACCCGCTCGACCAGCAGTCCGATCGCGGATCGGCCCCGATCGTCGAGATCCATGCGGGTCACCACCTCGACCGCCGCGGCCTCCGGCGATTCCGGGTCCGCCCGCAGCACGGTTACCACCAAGGACCGCGCGGGCATGAAGCCGAGCATCGCGGGGACGGCCGCGATCAGGTCACCGGGCTCGCGCAGCCGCGGCCCGCACTCCCCCGGATCCTCGAACGGCGGGTCGGTCGCGGTGTCCGGGCGATCGGACGGCCCGGATGCCGGGCGCGGCGCGGACTCGGCGGGCGGAGCCGGTTCGACGGGCAGGGCGGGCTCGACGGGCGGCGTGGGCTCGATGGGTGCGTTCATGCCGTCGAGCGTGCGCCCGGCCACCACCCGCCCCCGATCGGCGACCTCGGCTTTCGCTGGGGCTGTGGATGATTCATCGCCCCGATCGCGCGTCGTGGAGTACTCGGCGTGGCCCGGGAGCCGCAGCGCGGACTGTGTCGGTGCCCGTTGTTATCGTCCGCCCGCCCGCGCGGCCGCCGTGCCCGGACGCCCGCACCGAGCCCTCGGGACGCAAACCTGAAATGCAATCATTTCATTTTGCCCGCCCGGCCACGTTCCCGCTGCTAGTGTCCGCCTGGCACTGCCCCGCGGCAGCGCCGGAAGGAGACCGTGTGCACCGAAAGACGCCTAGGCGGGCCGGGACTCGGCCAGGATCGCCAGGTAGTGCGGATTGGACATGATCCCCAGGACATTGCCGAACGGGTCCACCACCGAGGCCGTCACGAAGCCGGTGCCCTCGCCGCGCTCGATGATCGGCTCGTGCACGGTCGCCCCCATGTCGAGCAGCCGCCGGAAGGTGGCCGCGACATCATCGACGTGCCAGTTCACGATCTGACCACCCGGGACATCCGGGTTCGAGGGCGCGAACCTGCCCGCGATGATGCCCAATTCGGCCTGGTAGTCACCGACGCGGAACTCGTAGTACCCGCCCGGCACGGCGAAATACGGCTGCACGCCGAGCAGTTCGCTGTACCAGTCCTTGGCCGCCTCGAGATCGTCGGCGAAGTAGTTGACGGTGGCCATTCCACGCAGCATGGCGGTTCTCCTCGGTCGGTTCAGCTGGTTACCACACCATCGTCGCGCACAAAGTGCTCACCGAATGAGCACTTTTCCGGGCAGAATTCCAGCCATGCGCGCGGATCGATTGGTGGCGACCCTGCTGTTCCTGCAGACCCGGGGCCGGGTGACCGCGGCCGAGGTGGCGGCCGAGCTCGAGGTGTCGGTGGCGACCGCGCGCCGGGACCTGGAAGCCCTGTCGACGGCCGGCATCCCGGTCTACCCGCAGCCCGGACGCGGTGGCGGCTGGGCGCTGGTCGGCGGCGCGCGCACGGACCTGAGCGGCCTCACCGGCCCCGAGGCCCAGGCGTTGTTCCTACTGCTGGGCCCGGTCGCCACGGCGAGCCCGGCCACCAAGTCCGCGCTGCGGAAGCTGTTGCGCGCCTTGCCGCCCACCTTCCGCGACACCGCGGAGGCGGCGGCGGGCGCGATCGTGGTGGACCCGGCCGGCTGGGGCGAACCCGACGACCGGCCACCGGCGCTGGTGGACGAGCTACAGCGGGCGGTGGTGCGCCGCAGCCGGATCCGGCTGCGCTACGACCGCGCCGGACAGCGGACCGAACGGCTGGTCGATCCGTGGGGCCTGGTCGACAAGGACGGCATCTGGTACCTGGTCGCCGGAACCGAGCACGGGCAGCGAACCTTCCGCGTGGACCGGATCGCGAGTGCCGAGCCGACCGGCGAGATCGCCTCCCGGCCGGAGGATTTCAACCTGTCGACAGCCTGGTCGGAGGTGGTCGAGGAGGTCGAACGGCAGCGTTCCTCACTCGCGGCGACGGTGCTGATCACCGCCGAGCTGGCCCCGGTGCTGCGCAAACAGCAAGGGCGGCACTGCGTTCTGGGCGGCCCCACCGGCGACGGGCGGGTCCGGGCCACGGTCACCGCGCCGACGGCGCTCATGATCGCCCAGCAGCTGGCCGGCTGGGGCGCGGCCGTGGAGGTGGTGGAGCCGGAATCGGTGCGTGTGGAACTGGCGCGCCTGGGAGCGGAGCTCGTCACCCGCTACCGTACCGGCGAGTAACCGCTTCCCTGTTATGCGAAAATCGAATGATGTTGCAGCAGTGGCGATTTCGTGAACTTTCACAGTCCGCCACTGTTACAGTCCGCCCGGCGCGACCCCTTCAACGCGCCGAAAGGATTCTCCGTGAGTAAACAGCTCTACCCAGATCTGCGACGGCCCGCCGCCGGTGCGACGGCGGCCGTCGCGCTCGCCGTGGTGGCCGGTTCGATGCTCGCCGCACCGGCGGGCGCCGCCATCGCGGACGTCAATGTCGCGGGCCTCACCAGTGACAAGCCGTGCAGTGTCGCCGACGGTTGCGTCATCCAGGCCTCGCTGACCGGCGCCGACCAGCTGACCCCGGTCGACTTCCTGGTCAACGGCGCGGTCATCGGCACCCTCACCCCCGTCTCCTACGGCGCCGGCGCGGCCGCGAACCTGGCCTGGCACCCGACCAATGACGGCACCTACACCGTGGGTATCCGCCAGGGGCTGAGCACCTCGCAGACCGTCTACATCGTCGGCAAGGGCGGAACCTGCCCGCCGATCTCCTCGCTGATCCCGGGCTCGTCGGGTGGTTCGGCGGGCACCGGTTCCGGCGGCAGCGGCTCGGCCACCGGCTCCGGCGACAGCGGCTCGGGCACCGGCTCGGGCGGCAGCGGTTCCAACTCGGGTTCGAACCAGCCGCTTCCCGCCTGCTGATGGGGTCCGGGAGCCGAGCAGGCAGGGTCGGCTCCCTTTCCCGCGGCTTCCCGGGCCCCGGGGATGCTCAGCCCTTGCGCACCTTGCGGACGGCCGCGGTGAACAGGGTGTCGAGCGCCTCGGTATCGGAGGTGGACCCGGAAGTCATGTACGTCACAGCGACCCGCACCTCGCCGACCTGACCGATCAGCGTCTGCATGCTGCGGGTGAGGCCGTCGCGGTTCTCCGGGCCGCCCGGCCGATTCTCCGGTCCGACCGTCCGGCGCAGGGCGAGGGAGTCGTCGGCGATGACCGGCGGCGGCGGATCGAGCTGCGTGGTCACCACCGATGTCACCCCGGCATGCCCGACCTTCACGGTCCCGCACTGCCGCACCTGATCCCGCAGCGTCGACAGCGGCTTGCCCGGGCGGGTCAGCACCACCGTGAGCGTCGCCTGGCCGTGGTCGTCGGTCCCGACCGACACGGCCGGACCGGTCTTCGGCGCGATCGGCGCGCAGATACTCGGATCCACCTGCGCCCCCGGCAGATACCCCTCGAGGTCGTCAGCGGCCTGTGCCGCGGTCTCCGGCGACAGCACGACCGCGGTGTAGCGCGACGGGAATTTCGACGGATCGGGCAGCATCGCGGTGAGCGTCTGGTCGACGGTGGCGACCGGCGCCGGATTGCGCACGGCGGTCGGATGCCCGGTGACCGTGGTCCCGCAGGCCGCCAGCACCGTGCCCAGCGTGACGATCCCCACCATCCGCGCGGTCCTGAGGGTGCTGCTTATGGAGGGTGCGAAGGGCTCGGTCACTCCGCCCACTATGCCGAAAATCGGCTGTTCACACCGAATGCCACGCCGCGCGCCGGGACGGCGGGAATGCGGGTTCGGGTTCGGCTTGTTGCACAGCGAGTGCGGGTGCTGCGCGCCTGTCATGGGCATGAGGGACAATGGGGTTGGTCGCGAAAGTGGGCCACGCAGGAAGGAGTACGCGATGGACTACGAGTCGCGAATGTACGAGCTGGAATTCCCGGCTCCGCAACTGTCCTCTGCCGACGGCTCGGGCCCGGTGCTGGTGCACGGCCTCGAGGGTTTCACCGACGCCGGACACGCGGTACGCCTCGCCACCTCGCATCTCAAGGACAGCCTCGAGCACGAACTGGTCGCCTCGTTCGATATGGACGAGCTGCTCGACTACCGGTCGCGGCGTCCGCTCATGACCTTCAAGACCGATCACTTCTCCGACTACTCCGAGCCGGAACTGAGCCTGTGGGCCCTCAAGGACACCGCGGGCACGCCGTTCCTGCTGCTGGCCGGGCTGGAACCGGATCTGCGCTGGGAGCGGTTCGTCACCGCCGTGCGCCTGCTGGCCGAACAGCTGGGCGTGCGCCGGACCATCGGCCTGAGCGCGATCCCCATGGCCATCCCGCATACCCGCCCGCTCGGCGTCACCGCGCACGCCTCGGACTCCGACCTGGTCGGCGAGCATCAGCGCTGGCCCGGTGAGCTGCAGGTGCCCGGCAGCGCGTCCTCGCTGCTGGAGTTCCGGATGGCCCAGCACGGACACGAGTCGGTCGGCTTCTCGGTGCACGTGCCGCACTACCTGACCCAGACCGCCTACCCGGAGGCCGCGCAGACGCTGCTGGAGAACGTGGCCGAGAACGCGGGCCTGGAACTGCCGCTGGCCGCGCTCACCGACGCCGCCGCGCGGGTGCGCGAACAGGTCAACGAGCAGATCGCGGGCAATTCCGAGGTGGAGACCGTGGTCGCCGCGCTCGAGCGCCAGTACGACAGCTTCGTCACCGCCCAGGAACGCCAGTCCAGCCTGCTGGCCAGCGAGAACGATCTGCCCACCGGCGACGAGCTGGGCGCGGAGTTCGAGCGCTTCCTGGCCGAGCAGGCCGGGTTCGCCGACGGCGACGGACCGGAGAACCCGCCGCTGCGGTAGTGGTCGTTGCGGGATTACCCGGCGCCGACCGGTAACGTCTGTCGGCGTGCAGCTGTCCGAATTGGTTCCCGACCGTGCCGTCTCCGACGTGGACCCGGACTGGTTGTACGAGACCTTCGCCGACTGGGCGGGCTCGGAGGGCCTGAACCTCTACCCGGCCCAGGAAGAGGCGCTGCTGGAGCTGGTGACCGGGTCCAACGTCATCCTCAACACCCCAACCGGGTCGGGTAAGTCGCTGGTCGCGATCGGCGCGCACTTCGCCGCGCTCAACAAGGGCGAGCGCAGCTACTACACCGCGCCGATCAAGGCGCTGGTGAGTGAGAAGTTCTTCGCGCTGTGCGAGGTGTTCGGCGCCGACCGGGTCGGCATGGTGACCGGCGACGCGGCGGTGAACCCGGACGCGCCCATCATCTGCGCGACCGCGGAGATCCTGGCCAATCTGGCGCTGCGCGAGGGCGCGGCGGCCGATGTCGGCCAGATCATCATGGACGAGTTCCACTACTACGCCGATCCCGATCGCGGCTGGGCGTGGCAGGTGCCGCTGATCGAGCTGCCCAAGGCCCAGTTCCTGCTCATGTCGGCCACCCTGGGCGAGGTCGACTTCTTCGCCGAGGACCTGACCCGGCGCACCGGCCGCGAGACCGCCATCGTCTCCGGTTCGGAACGGCCGGTGCCGCTGAGCTTCTCGTACGTGCGAACCCCCATCACCGAGACGCTCGAGGATCTGGTGACCACCAGTCTCGCGCCGGTGTACGTCGTGCACTTCACCCAGGCCGCGGCCATGGAGCGGGCGCAGGCGCTGATGAGCGTGAACATGTCCTCCAAGGCGGAGAAGGAGGCGATCGCCGCGGCCATCGGCGAATTCCGTTTCGCCACCGGCTTCGGCAAGACGCTGTCGCGGTTCATCCGCCACGGTGTGGGCGTGCACCACGCGGGCATGCTGCCCAAGTACCGCCGCCTGGTCGAGAAGCTGGCGCAGGACGGGCTGCTGAAGGTGGTGTGCGGCACCGACACCCTCGGCGTCGGCATCAATGTCCCGATCCGCACGGTCATGCTGACCGGGCTCACCAAGTACGACGGCGTGCGCACCCGGCGGCTCAATGCCCGCGAGTTCCACCAGATCGCGGGCCGCGCCGGGCGCGCGGGGTACGACACCATGGGCACCGTCGTGGTGCAGGCCCCCGAGCACGAGGTGGAGAACGCGCGCCTGATCGCCAAGGCGGGCGACGACCCCAAGAAGCTCAAGAAGGTCCAGAAGAAGAAGCCGCCCGAGGGTTTCGTGTCCTGGTCGGAGGAGACCTTCGACCGGCTGGTGGCGGCCTCGCCCGAACCCATGGTGTCGCGGTTCAACGTGACCAACTCGATGCTGCTGAATGTGATTGCGCGCAAGGGCAACTGCTTCTACGCCATGCGGCATCTGCTGGAGGGGAACCATGAGCCGCGCGCGGCGCAGCGCAGGCACATCCTCAAGGCGATCCGGCTGTACCGGGCGCTGCGCGACGCGGGCGTGGTGCAACAGCTCGACGCACCCGACGCGGACGGCCGCCACGCCCGGCTGATGGTGGATCTGCAGCGCGACTTCGCGCTCGATCAGCCGCTCTCGCCGTTCGCGCTGGCCGCACTGGAGCTCCTGGACAAGGAGTCGCCGACCTACACCCTCGACGTGATCTCGCTCATCGAGTCCACCCTCGAGGATCCGCGCCAGCTGCTGATGGCTCAGCAGCACAAGGCCCGCGGCGCGGCGGTCGCGGAGATGAAGGCCGACGGGATCGAATACGAGGAGCGCATGGAGCTCCTCGAAGAGGTCACCTGGCCCAAGCCCCTGGCCGCCGAACTCATCGAGCCCGCGTTCGAGACCTACAAGGCCGGGCATCCCTGGGTGTCGGAGTTCGAGCCCTCCCCCAAGGCCGTGGTGCGTGAGATGGTCGAGCGGTCCATGACCTTCGCCGAACTGGTGTCGGGCTACGAGCTGGCCCGCTCCGAGGGCGTGGTGCTGCGGTATCTGGCCGACGCCTACCGGGCGCTGCGGCGGACCGTGCCCGAGCAGGCCCGCACCGAGGAACTCGACGACATCACCGAATGGCTGGGCGAGCTGATCCGGCAGGTCGACTCCAGCCTGCTCGACGAATGGGAGCAGCTCACCAATCCCGGCGCGGAGTCCGACGAGCAGCAGGTGGCCTTCGGCGCGGAGTCCGTGCGGCCGATCACCGCCAATGAGCGGGCGTTCCGGGTCCTGGTGCGCAATGCCATGTTCCGGCGGGTGGATCTGGCAGCGCTGCGACACTGGGACGCGCTCGACGACATGGGCGACGACCTGGACTGGGCGGCCGAACTCGCGCCCTATTTCGACGAGTACGAAACCATCGGGACCGGTCCGAACGCGCGGGGGCCGCAGCTGTTCCGGGTCGAGCAGCGGCCGGGATTCTGGGATGTCCGCCAGGTGCTCGACGACCCCAATGGCGATCACGGGTGGTCCATCGACGCCATCGTGGATCTGTCCGAGTCCGACGCCGCGGGCGAAGTGGTCTTCGACGATCTGTCGATCACCGCGGGCTGACTCCGGCGGCCGCCGATCGAGTGCGGGGCCCGGCCGCCGGAGGACACGCTCTCGTAAGAAGCCGCCGGGGGCAGGTGAACGAATCCCGGCGTTAGAGTGACGTAATCGATCGTCCACCGGTTCGTTTTTCGAGGCTCAACGCGTGTATTGTCTCGCAGGTTGCCTGAGTCCCTGCCGCCCTGGCCGACAGAAAAGAGTTCCCTTAGATTGCCCGGTCGAAACATGCCCGAGTCGCCCTGTCTGGTCATCGACCTCGACAAGGTCCGCGCGAACTATCGCGCACTGCACGCCGCCCTACCTGCGGCACGAATTCGCTTCGCCGTCAAGGCGAGTCCCGTGCCGGAGATCATCCGGCTGCTGAACGACGAGGGCGCGGAGTTCGACGTCGCCAGCGTCGGTGAGATCGAGCTCTGCCTCGCGCAGGGCGTGGATCCGGCCGTCATGTGCTACGGCAATCCGATCAAGAAGGCCTCCCAGATCGCCACCGCCTACGCGGCGGGCGTGCGACGCTACGCCTTCGATACCGAGGACGATCTGGAGCGCATCGCCGAGCATGCGCCGGGCTCCGAGGTCGAGTGCCGGTTCCTGTCCTCGGCCCCGCAGTCGCAGACCCCGTTCGGAACCAAGTTCGGCTGCGCGCCGGGTGAGGCCAAGCGGCTGCTGGTGCGGGCGCACGATCTGGGCCTGACGGTGGTCGGCCCCTACTTTCACGTCGGCTCGCAGCAGCTGGACCCGAAGGCCTGGGGCATCGGGATCGAGCAGGCCGGCGCCATCGCGGAAGCGTTGGCGGTCAAAGACATTCCAGTGACGGCGGTGAATATCGGTGGGGGACTTCCGATTTCGTACGCCGATCCGGCTCCGGGGGTCTCGGAGCTGGGTGCGGCGATCGCCGATGCGGCGGCCCGCTATCTCCCGGAACACACCGCCCTGGTGGTGGAGCCCGGTCGCGCCCTCGTGGGCAACACCGGCGTGATCCACGCCGAAGTGGTGAATGTTCGCCGAGCGCCGGACGGGCGGCGCTGGATATACCTCGATATCGGCCGCTACAACGGCATGGCCGAAACCGAGAACGAGTACATCGCCTACCGATTCGAAACCGATCGGGACGCGGATCCGAAGGACGAGGCGGTAGTCGCCGGTCCTACGTGTGATGGCGACGATGTACTCTATCAACGCACGCGTGTCCTCCTTCCGACCACGTTGCGAGCCGGTGATCCCGTTCGGATCCTCGAGACCGGCGCTTATACGGCGAGCTATTCGTCGGTGTCCTTCAACGGTTTTCCGCCACTGACAGTCCATGTCACTGGCGCTGAGCGAGAGTGAGTTTTAGCCATGATCACGGCAGAATTCACCGGCTGGCACGTGCTGGCCGAGTTCGGTGGTGTCGACGCTGGCCTCTGCGACGACCTGGAACGACTCGAAACCGCGCTTCGAAAATCGTTGGTCGCCGCGGGGGTGACCATCTGCGATGTCGTGCGCAAGAAGTTCGAGCCGCAGGGTGTCACCATCCTGGCCCTGCTCGCCGAGTCGCACGCCTCGATCCACACCTACCCTGAGTCCGGCGACATCTTCGTCGACGTATTCACTTGCGGCAGCATCGGTTCCGGCGCCACCAAGGCCGTCGAACTGTTGCAGCAGGAGCTGTCCCCGGGGTCGGTCAACATCGAGGTCATCCAGCGCGGCCACACCGCCCGCCGGATCCACGAGCCGGTCGGCGAGGGTCTGACCCGGGTGTGGAACACGACGGAAACCATCGTCGACACCAACACCCCGTACCAGCACATGGTCATCGCCAAGACCGAGCAGGGCATCTCCCTGTTCTCCGACGACGACCGCCAGTCCACCGAGTTCTCGCAGCTCACCTACCACGAGGCCATGCTGGTCCCGGGGTACGCGCTGGCCGCGAAGCTGGACAAGGTGCTGATCATCGGTTCCGGTGAGGGTGTCGCCTCGCAGATGTCGGTGGCCGCGGGCGCCTCGCTCGTCGACCACGTCGACATCGACCAGCTGGAGGTGGAGCTGTGCGCCGAGCACCTCCCCTACGGCTATTCCGAGGCCGACCTGGCCGAGGCGGTCGCGCAGACCGGCCCGATCAAGATGCACTACGCCGACGGCTGGGACTTCCTGGCCAAGGCCGAGGCCGCCGGTGTGCGCTACGACATGATCTGCATCGACCTGCCCGACGAGCGGGTCGAGGACGCGCAGCACAACCGCCTCTACGAGGACGACTTCCTCAACCGCTGTAAGGCGCTGCTGGCCGAGGGCGGCGTGCTCGCCGCGCAGGCCGGCTGTCAGACCATGTGGCGCAACGAGACCCTGAAGCGTTCGTGGACCCGGTTCCACAACCTGTTCGAGACCGTCGTTCCGTACGTCAGCGACGAGCACGAGTGGACGTTCATCTTCGGCACCCCGGCCGCCATCGCGGACCCGGTCGCGAAGATGACCGAGACGCTGTCGACCCTGCCCTACAAGGCCGAGACCATCGACGAGCGGGCCCTGGTCCGCGGCGCGATCGAGCCGCACGCGCTGCGTGCGAGCGTGACCGTCTAGTCGATCGGCTCCGTAGCGAAGCGCCCCGCACAGCCTGGCTGTGCGGGGCGCTTCGTTTTTCGTCGTTTCACACAACGGATTTCGTTGCCCGCGGGCCGTTCGTCACGCGATCGCGGGGAGGGTGACCACCTGACCGGCGTAGGCCAGGCCCGCGCCGAAGCCCAGCAGCAGCGCGGTGTCGCCCGGCTTCGAGGCGCCCGAGCGCAGCAGCTGCTCCATCGCCATCGGGATCGACGCGGCGCTGGTATTGCCCGCCTCCGCGATATCCCGTGCGACAGTGATGTTTTCGGGCATGTGCAGCGCCCGCACCAGCGCGTCGGTGATGCGCCCGTTGGCCTGGTGCGGCACGAACGCGTCCAGATCCTCCACGTTCACGCCCGCCTGGTCCAGCGCGTCACGGCAGGCCTTCTCCAAGAACGTTACGGCCCAGCGGAATACGGCCGCGCCGTTCATCCGGATGTAGGGCCGCTCGCTGGTGCCGCCACTCGCCTCCGCCGCGGCGACCTCGGCGAAGTAGGTCTTGAAGTCCTTGTCCTGCTTGATCGCGGCGGTCTGGCTGCCGTCCGAGCCCCAGGCCACCGGCCCGATGCCCTCGACGTCGGAGGCGCCCACCACGACCGCGCCCGCACCGTCGGCGAAGATGAACGCGCAGGTGCGGTCGTCCTGGTCGAGCAGGTCCGAGAGCCGCTCCACGCCGATCACCAGCACGTGGCGGGCCTGACCGGCGCGCACCAGGTTGGCCCCGTTGGCGAGCGCGTAGCAGAAGCCCGCACACCCGGCCGAGACGTCGAAGGCGGCGGTGTCGTGCATGCCGAGTTCGGTCGCGACCACGGCTCCGGCGGACGGTCCCAACACCATCTGCGAGGAGGTGGCCAGGATGACCGCGTCGATCTGCTCGGCGGTGACCCCGGCGGCGGCGAGCGCGTCGCGGGCGGCGGCGGTGCTCATGCCGACGATGGTCTCGTCGTCATCGGCCCAGTGACGGGCCTCGATGCCGGAGCGGGTCCGGATCCATTCGTCGGAGGAGTTGATGCGGTCGACGATCTCGGCGTTGGGGACCACCCGGCGTGGCCGGTACACGCCCAGGCCGAGCAGGGCGGCGTGGGCTACCGGGGTGGCGGTGGCGATCTGGGCTGACATGCGCGGATTTCCTCTTTTCCCATATGAACCGATCGGTCCACATGGGTTAGGTTTAACATGGACCGATCGGTTCACACAAGGGCTGGAGGAAATTGCAATGACGGCGGGACCACGCGCCCGATTGATCGCGAGCACCATCACCACCGTCCAGGAACACGGCGTGCACGCGGCCGGTCTCAACGAACTCCTCAAACGCAGCAACGCCTCCCGAAACTCGCTCTACCAGCACTTCCCTTCGGGAAAGGGGGAACTGGTGGCCACCGCGGCCCGCATCGTGTCGCGCATGGTCTACTCCCACGTGAGCCGCATGTCCGACGCGCTGCCGGTCGCGCCCTCCCTCGACGCCTGGGTCGACGAGTTGCTCGGCTTCTGGCGCGGCCAGCTCGAGACCAGCGAGTTCCGCGCGGGATCGTTCATGATGGCCGCCGCCCTCGACGAACTCGACCCGACCCTGCAATCGGCCGCCGGTCAGGCCTTCTCCGAATGGACCGCCCGGCTGGCCGACGGCCTGGTCGACGCGGGCATCGAGCGCGCCACCGCCTGCTCCCTGTCCGGCTTCGCCCTCTCGGTCATCGAGGGTGCGATCGTGCAGAGCCGCGCCCTGAAATCCGCCCTCCCCTTCACCGACGCGGGCACCCAGCTCACCGTCCTGCTGCATCACCACCTGCCCAACCGCCGCTGATCCCGCGACGCGGTTGACTTGGAGCGCACTCCAGGTCGTAGCGTCGAGGGCAGGCGGCGAACCGCCGCGAATTCCATTCCTACCGAGGAGGATTCATCGCATGATCGCTACCAGGAAGCTTGGCGAGCTGACCGTCGGCGCCCAGGGCCTCGGCTGCATGGGCATGAGCGGAGCCTACGGCGTCCAGGACAACGACGCCGAGTCCATCGCCACCATCCACCGGGCCCTGGACCTCGGCGTCACCCTGCTCGACACCTCGAACGTCTACGGCCCGGAGACCAACGAGCGACTGCTCGGCCGCGCTGTCGCCGACCGCCGCGACCGCGTCGTGCTGGCCACCAAGTTCGGCATCGTCTGGGGTGAGCAGGGCACGCTCGGCGCACGCGGCGACGCCGCGTATGTGAAGCAGTGCTGCGACGAGTCCCTCGCGCGGCTGGGCGTCGACCACATCGACCTCTACTACCAGCATCGCGTGGACCCGAACGTGCCCATCGAGGAGACCTGGGGCGCGCTCTCGGAACTCGTGCAGGCCGGCAAGGTCCGTTACCTCGGCATCTCCGAGGCCTCCGCCGACACCATCCGCGCCGCCCACGCCGTCCACCCGGTGACCGCACTGCAGAGCGAATGGTCGCTGTGGACCCGCGACATCGAGGCGGAGATCGTGCCCGCCTGCCGGGAGCTCGGGATCGGCATCGTGCCCTTCTCGCCGCTGGGCCGCGGCTTCCTCACCGGCGCGATCACCTCCACCGCCGACCTGCCCGCCGACGACATGCGCCGCCGCCTGCCCCGGTTCGCCGACGGCAATATCGACGCCAATCTCGCCATCGTCGCGGCCCTGCGGGAACTGGCCGACGAGAAGGGCGTCACCGCGGGGCAATTGGCCCTGGCCTGGGTGCAGTCCCGCGGCGACGACGTGGTTCCGATCCCCGGCACCAAGCGCCGCGCCTACCTCGAACAGAACGTGGCCGCGACCGAGATCGTCCTGTCGCCGGAGGATCTGGCCCGTATCGAAGCCGCCGCTCCGGTCGAATCGGTGGCCGGGGCGCGCTATCCCGAAGCGCTCGCGCGCGTCACCAAGCGCTAGTCCCCCCGATCCCGGCCCTCGATGAGGAGAATGACCGCATGAGGATTTCGGTTGCGGCAGACGAGGACACCGGGGTGGCCACGGCCGTGGTCGAGGAGCTGCGGACGCGTGGGCACGAGGTGACCGTGCACGGGGCCCTCGATCCCGACGAGCGCGACGACTGGGCGTGGGCCTGCGAGGCGGCGGCGCGCGATGTCGCCCACGGCCGGACCGAGCAGGCGATCGTGTGCTGCTGGACCGGCACCGGCGCGTCCATCGCGGCCAACAAGGTCGCCGGGGGTGCGGGCGGCGCTGTGCGTGGACGCGTATACCGCTGAGGGAGCGCGGAAGTGGAACGACGCGAACGTGCTGGCGCTGAGTCTGCGTCTCACCTCGCGCGCGCAGCTGAGCGAGATTCTCGACGCCTGGTTCGCCGGGGCCCCGAGTGCGGACCCCGGCGATCGGGCGAACATCGCCCATGTGGATCTGATCGGGTGATCAGTCCTGCGCGGCCAGATGCGCGTGCCGCGTGCGCAATTCGCGCTTGAGAATCTTGCCGCTGGGGTTCTTGGGCAGCGCCTCGACGAAGGTCACGTACTTGGGGACCTTGTATCCGGCGAGGCGCTGTTTGCAGTGGGCGAGGACGGCGGCCGCGTCCGGCTCGGTTCCGGTGCGCGCCACCACGATCGCGGCGACCGCCTCGATCCAGCGCGGATGCGGGATGCCGACCACCGCGGCCTCGGAGACGTCGGGGTGTTCGTAGAGGACTTCCTCGACCTCGCGGCTGGCCACGTTCTCGCCGCCGGTCTTGATCATGTCCTTCTTGCGGTCGACCACGCTGAGGTAGCCGTCGGCGTCGAGCACGCCCAGGTCGCCGCTGTGGAACCAGCCGTTGCGGAAGGCTTCCGCGGTCTTGGCGGGATCGTTCCAGTAGCCGAGCATGGCCTGCGGGGACCGGTGCACGATCTCGCCGACCACACCGACGCCGACCGGATTGTCGTCGTCATCCACGACCCGAGTCTCGACATTGAGCGCCGGACGGCCCGCCGACCCGGGCTTGGCGAGCTGGTCCTCGGGTGCGAGAACCGTTGCCAGCGGCGAGAGTTCGGTCTGGCCGTAGAAGTTGGTGAGGCCGACGCCGGGCAGGCGCTCGGCCAGTTCGTGCAGCACCTCGACCGGCATGATGCTCGCGCCGTAGTAGCCCTTGCGCAGCGACGACAGGTCGTAGCTGTCGAAGTCGGGGTGGCGCAGCAGCGAGACCCACACCGTGGGCGGGCAGAACAGTTTGGTGGCCCGCTCGGTCTCGATGGTGCGCAGCACCGTGGCCGGGTCGGGGCCGGGCAGCAGGATGCTGGTCGCGCCCAGCCACAGGTCGGGGGTGAGGAAGCAGTGCAGCTGCGCGCAGTGGTACAGCGGCAACGCGTGCACCTCGATGTCGTCGGCGCTCATGCGGCCGTCCACGACGACGCTGGTGTACTGCGCGATCAGCGCGCGGCTCGACAGCACCGCGCCCTTGGGGCGCGACTCGGTGCCGGAGGTGTACATGATCTGGATGGGGTCGTCGGCGGCGACGAACACCTCGGGGGCGGAGGCGTCGGAATGGGTTTCCCAGGCGCTCACGTCCTCCCATCCGGTCGTCGGGGGCAGGTCGCCGAGGCCGATGTGGCCGAGCAGCCGGATCTGGCCGTCGCCCAACTGTTTCACCGCGGCCTCGGCCTGCTCGGCGAGGCCGTCCTCGGCAATGAAACCGACCGCCCCGCTGTGTTCGAGGATGAACGCCACCTCGTCGGCGGTGAGCATGAAATTGATCGGCACCGAGATCGCACCCAGCCGGGCCAGCGCGAAGTAGAGGAGCACGAACTCGCGGCAGTTGCGCGAGTAGATCGCGACCCGATCCCCCTGCCCCACACCGCGATCGGCCAGGCTGTGCGCGACCCGGTTCACGGCCACGTCCAGATCGGCGTAACTCTCGCGCCGATCGCGCCACACCAGCGCGGTCTTGGCCGGGACCCGGGCGGCGCTGCGCCGCAGCAGATCTCCGAGCGCCTGTGAGCGCGCGCCCGTCACGGTCCGATCAGTGCCCTGTGCATCCATGCGACCAACTTCTACCGCACGAGTGTGTCCCGTGTCATACAGTCTCGCTGAGCAGGACCAGATCTCGCCGCCACGCAGCACATTTCGACTCGAAATACGGCAGGTGCCCGGTCTCGAAGGCCGCGGCCGACCAATCGGCCCCGGAGACCTCGGCGGTCCAGGTGTAGGTCCACGCGTACCCGACGCGCTCTCCCGTGTGCACCGACACCGGGGTCAGGTCGTACTCGTCGTCCTCGAAGGCGTCGAGCACCCGCCAGTCGTCGGCGGTGAGCCCGGTGAGCACGAAGCCATCTGTCACGGCGTCGGTCGCGGTGACCAGTCCCGGATACGCCCGCCCGGGCAGCGCGGCGGCCCGCCGCCCGATCGACCGCGCGGGCTCCATCCGCGGGACGCGGCCCATCAATGCGGTCAGCACGGCCTCGAACCGCAGGGTGCCGTAGACGAACAGTGGATCACTCGCGGCCGGAAGCCTCCGTGCCCACCGGTCGTTCATCGCCCGGCGATCCGCGCGAACAGGCCCGCGTCGTGGGAGTTGACGACGGTCACCGTGTCCCCGTGCAGCTTCCGCAGTTCCCGCAATCGCCGCTGGTTCAGCCGGTACGCCTCCCCCGCGATGGACCCGGTCTCGTACACCTTCCACCAGAACGGCGTGAACGGCTCCTCGGGGTGGATGCTGGATTCGGTGACGAACGAGTCACCGGCGTGCAGGAGCCATCCGTTGCCGTGATCGATGGCCACCCCGGCGTGACCGCGGGTGTGACCGAGCAGCGGCACCACCAGGATCTCCGGCGGCAGCCCGGGCAGGTCACGCACCGCGGTGAAGCCGAACCAGTCCTCGCCGCCCTCGACCTCGTTCACCATCCACTTCGGTCCGTGCGCCCACTGCGCGGCCCGGTAGCGCAGCTTCTCGGACAGCGTGGGCGTGGCGGTGGCGGCCCGGAATTCGGGTCCGTGAATATGCACGGTGGCTTCGGGGAAGTCCGAGAGGCCGCCGGAATGGTCCAGGTCGAGGTGGGTGAGGATGATGTGCCGGACGTCGCGCGGGTCGTAGCCCAGCGCCTGGATCTGGCGGATCGCGGTCTCACCCTCGGACGGTTTCGCGCCCATCAGGAAACGGCTGGCACCCAGCATCTTTCCGGGCTGCCGCACGGTCTCGAGCCCGAACCCGGTGTCGACGAGCACGAGCGCGTCGCGAGTCTCGACGAGCAGGCAGTGATCGATGACGCCGAATCCCATGGTGCCGCAGTTGAGGTGATGGACGCGCATGGCTCGAGCGTTTCAGACGCCCCAGAGTGACGCAACCGCGCAGGTTGTCGGATTCGTCGTGGCGGCCGGCGGGCCGGTCCGGCGCGAGGGCTCAGCGCGGACGGCCCTCGCGGATGATCTCGGCGAGCAGCTCGTAGTCGTCGCCGCGCGCGGTGGAGGACCGGAACGCCAGCCCGACCGTGCGGCCCGGCGCGGGCGCGGCGAAGGTCGCCACCTCCAGGGTGCCGCGCGCGGTCTCGGCCGGGACCGCCATGGCCGGGATCAGGGTGACGCCGAGGTCGCCCGCGACGAACTGCACCACCGTGGCCAGCGACGCGGCGCGGGTGTCACCGACCGCGCCCGGGTGCGCGTCGTGGGTACGGCACAGGTCCATGGTCTGATCGCGCAAGCAGTGGCCTTCGTCGAGGAGCAGCAGCGGCAGCGCGTCGAGGTCGGCCGGAGTCAGGTCGGAGCGGCCGGCCAGCTCGTGGCCGCGCGGCACGACCAGCACGAACTCCTCGGTGTAGAGCGGTATCTCGACGAGGCCGGGCGCGTCGGCGGGCAGCGCCAGCATGGCCACGTCGAGCACGCCCGAGCGCAGGCCGTCGAGCAGCCGGGCGGTCTGGTCCTCGATGACGTGCGGTGCGAGACCGGGTACCCGCCTGCGCAATTCGGGCAGCAGGGTGGGCAGTACGTAGGGGGCGACGGTCGGGATGATGCCCAGCCGCAGGGTGCCGCGCAGCCCCTCCCCGGCGGCCGACGCGACAAATCGGTCAGCGGCCTCGAGGGTCGCGATGGCTTGTGGCAGCAAACGTTTGCCGTCGGCGGTGACCAGCACACGACGCGTGCTGCGCTCGATCAGCAACAGCCCCAGTCCGTTTTCCAGTGATGCCAGCGCCTGGGATAACGTGGGCTGGCTCACGCCGAGCCGGGTCGCCGCGGTACCGAAGTGCCGGTACTCCGCGACGGCCACGAACGCACGCAGCTGTGACAGGGTGGGCTGATAAGTTTGATCAGTCACGCCTATGAGTGTAGTGCGACCGATCACCTTTACCTCTCACCCCTGTTCGGCCAGGATCGTATACAGAAGTCTCGACACAATCGGCATGACTACAACGAGGAGCATTCATGGCACTGCTGACCATCGGCGATCAGTTCCCCGCGTACAACCTGAAGGCTGTCATCGGCGGTGATCTCTCGAAGGTGAACGCTCAGCAGCCCGACGACTACTTCACCCAGATCTCGAGCGACGACTACGCCGGCAAGTGGCGCATCGTCTTCTTCTGGCCCAAGGACTTCACCTTCGTGTGCCCGACCGAGATCGCCGCCTTCGGCAAGCTGAACGAGGAGTTCGCCGATCGCGACGCGCAGGTGCTGGGTGCCTCCGTCGACAACGAGTTCGTCCACTTCCAGTGGCGCGCACAGCACGAGGACCTCAAGACCCTCCCGTTCCCGATGCTCAGCGACCTGAAGCGGGAACTGGCCGCGGCCACCGGCGTGCTCAACGCCGACGGCGTCGCCGACCGCGCCACCTTCATCATCGACCCGAACAACGAGATCCAGTTCGTGTCGGTCACCGCCGGTTCGGTGGGCCGCAATGTCGACGAGGTGCTGCGCGTGCTCGACGCCCTGCAGTCCGACGAGCTGTGCGCCTGCAACTGGAAGAAGGGCGACCCGACCATCCAGGCCGGCGAGCTCATGACCGCGTCGGTGTAAGCAAGGCTCGTAAGGAATTTCGTCGTGACCATCGATAACCTGAAGAACTCGCTGCCCGAGTACGCCAAGGACCTCAAGCTCAACCTGTCCTCCATGGCGCGCAGCACCGTGCTCAACGAGCAGCAGCTGTGGGGCACCCTGCTGGCCTCGGCCGCGGCCACCAAGTCCGCGACCACGCTGCGGGAGATCGCCGAGGAGGCGGCCGACGTGCTGTCGGCCGAGGCGTACAACGCCGCGCTGGGCGCCGCGTCGATCATGGGTATGAACAACGTGTTCTACCGCGGCAAGGCGTTCCTGGAGGGCCGCTACGACGATCTGCGCGCGGGCCTGCGCATGCAGATCATCGGCACTCCCGGCGTGGACAAGGTCGATTTCGAGCTGTGGTCGTTCGCGGTCTCCTCGATCAACGGCTGCCAGCACTGCCTGGAGGCGCACGAGCACACCCTGCGCGAGGCGGGCGTGTCGCGCGAGGTGATCTTCGAGGCGCTGCGCGCGGCCGCGATCGTGGCGGGCGTGGGCCAGGCCGTGGCGTCGACCGAGGCGCTGGCCGCGGCCGCCGTCTAGTCGATCGCGGGCGTTGCCCGGGACGCGGATTCTCGGTGAGGGGCCGGACACCACGGGGTGTCCGGCCCTTCGTCTTATCTGCCTGCATATTTGCCAGTAGATTGCTGCAATCCGGCAACAATGCCCGAAATATACGAATTGCCCACCTAGACTCCCCGCATGCCTCCGCGCTCCCGGACCCCAGCCCGGCGTCGCCGGCGCAGAATCTTCGCCTCCTCCGTGCTTCTCATCGCGCTCTCCGCGGGTGGCCTGGCGCTGTATCTGAATCGCCAGGAGACCCCCACCGCCGAACCGCCCTCGCCGCCCGAGCAGGCGGGCACCCCGATCCTCGACGCCGCCCGGGCGCGGGCCGGACTGGACCGCCTCCCCGTCGCGTGGAACCGCAACTGGGAGACCTACGACCGCAACGCCTTCGGCCCCGGCTGGTCCGGGCGCGGCGGCGAGCCGGTGCTCAGCGGCGGGTGCACCGCACGCGAACAGGTGATGAAGCGCGACCTCACAGAAACCCTTGTGGGCGAAAGCAATTCGTGCCTGGTGCTGTCGGGGACACTCGACGATCCCTACACCGGGGAGCGAATTCCCTACGACCGCTTCACATCCTCGAATATCGAGATCGACCATGTGGTCGCGCTCGGCGACGCCTGGCGCTCGGGGGCCTCGCAGTGGAAGCCCGAGCAGCGCGAGAAGTTCGCCAACGACGTCGGCAATCTGCTCGCGGTCCAGAAACAAGCCAATCAGGAGAAGGGCGCCAAATCACCGGATCAGTGGCAGCCGCGGCAGGCGTACCAGTGCGAGTACGCGCGCCGCTGGGTGAGCGTCAAGGAGCGCTGGGGATTGAGCGTGCAACCCACCGAGAAGAGCGCTCTGGCCAACATGCTCGATATCTGTGGACCTCCCGCGAATCGATAACTGTCGGTAAGCTCGCGTGACATGACCGTTCCGGAGAGTGATAGCGCCCAGATCGAGGTCGTGCGTGTGTTCACCGACGCGGCCGGTCGATTCGGCAGCCCGCTCGGCATCGTCCGCCGCTCCGCCGTGGAGCACATCGACCATCAGGCGCTCGCCGCCCGCGCGGGCCAGGCGCTGACCGCGGTGGTCGACGACCCAGCCGACGGGCGGGCGGCGATGCGCATCTACACCCCGGCCGTCGAACTGTCCTTCGCCGGGCTGCCCGCCATCGGCGCCACGTGGTGGCTCAACGAGCAGCGCACGCCGGTGAAGGTCATCGATGTCCCCGCCGGACCGGTCGAGGTCGCGCTCACCGAGGGTTTGGCCTGGGCCCGCGCCCGCGCCGCCTGGTCGCCGTCGTTCGAATTCCACCAGTTCGAGGATCCGGCGTTGCTCGCCACCCTCGACCCGGCCGACTTCCCCGGCGGCCAGCACTACTGCTGGGCCTGGACCAACGAACCGCGGGCCGGCGTCCGCGCCCGAATGTTCGCCCCGGGATTGGGAATTCCCGAGGACGAGGCCACCGGGTCGGCGGCCATCGAGCTGACCGCGCTGCTCACCCGCGGCCTGCACATCACGCAGGGGCAGGGCTCGCAGCTGTTCACCGAATGGGACTCCGACGGCTGGGCCCGGATCGGCGGGCGGGTAGCCGCCGACCATCCCATCGTGATCTAGCGACTCACCGAGCCATGCGCTGACCGAAGGCGAGCCGGTGGCCGCCGGGAATGCGCAGCACGAAATCGCGCAGCCCCCAGGGGTGCTCGGTCAGTTCGGCGGTGATCTCGCCGCCGTGCCGCCGGCAATGCGCGTACAGCGCGTCCACATCGGCCACGCCGACATATCCCGCGGTGGTCTCGTTGACCGCCGGATTAGGCGTGCGCACCACCCCGAGTCCGACCCCGCCGCGCCGCAGCAGCGCCAGTCCCATCGCGGGCTCGTCCACCTCGACCTCGAAGCCCAGCACATCGCGCAGGAATTCGACGGTGGGCGTGAGGTCGGCCACCTCGAGATTGGCCCGGTAGCTCTCGAATTCGACCATTTCCGCAGCATACTGCCGTTGCCGGGCCGAAATTCGGTTGCGCGTCCGTCGGTGGGCGGTGAGATGGTGGAGGGCGCGCCGTCGCCCCTGCGGCCATACCCCCATCGGAAGGACGATTCGTCGTGGATACCGCCCTCGTCACAGCCGCCCGCGAGCGGCCGGAGCTGGCGGGGCGCCGCGAATGGATCGGCCTCGGGGCGCTCGCGCTGGCCTGCCTGGTCTACGCCATGGATCTCACGGTGTTGCATCTGGCGGTGCCGCAGATCAGTTCGACGCTGCATCCCAGCAGCACGCAACTGCTCTGGATCATCGACGTCTACGGCTTCATGCTGGCCGGTCTGCTGATCACCATGGGCACGCTCGGCGACCGGATCGGGCGGCGACGTCTGCTGCTGGTCGGCGGCGCGTTGTTCGGTTCGGTGTCTGTGGTGGCGGCCTTCTCCCCCACCGCCGAGTTCCTGATCGGGTGCCGGGCGCTGCTCGGTGTCGCCGGTGCGACCATCGCGCCCTCGACACTGTCGTTGATCTTCACCATGTTCCGCGATCCCCGGCAGCGGTCGCTGGCCGTGGGCACCTGGGTGAGCGCGTTCTCCGCGGGCGGCGTGGTCGGCCCGTTGCTGGGTGGCGTACTGCTGGAACGGTTCTGGTGGGGCTCGGTGTTCCTGCTGGCCGTCCCGGTGATGGCGCTGCTGCTGGTGCTCGGTCCCCGGGTGCTGCCGGAGTTCCGCGATCCCGAGGCCGGGCGGCTCGACTTGACCAGTGCCGCACTGAGTGTGGTCGCCATGGTGTCGCTGGTGCTGGGCATGAAGACGGTCGCGCAGGACGGCCTCGGGCCGGTGGCGCTGGTGGCCGTCGCGGTCGGCCTGGTGGCGGGCGCGCTGTTCGTGCGACGGCAGCTCACGCGGCCCGATCCCATGCTGGATCTGCGGCTGTTCCGGCTCGGCGCGTTCCGGACGGCGCTGGCCATCAATGTGATCGCCATCTTCGTGGCGTTCGGCTACTTCCTGTTCGTGGCCCAGTACTTCCAGCTGGTGCTGGACATGACGCCGATGGCGGCGGGCCTCGCCATGGCGCCGTCCAGTGTCGGGTTCATCATCGGCTCGCAGGCGGCCCCGCGCATCGTGCGCGTGGTGCGGCCCGCGTATCTGATCGGGGCCGGAATGGTGCTGGCCGCCATCGGTCTGGCCATGCTCACCCGGCTCACGGTGGACGGCGGACCGGTCGCGGCGGTGGTCGCGTCGCTGCTCATGGCGCTGGGGCTGGCGCCGGTCTTCGGCATTACCACCGAACTGATCGTCGGCTCCGCGCCGCCCGAGCAGGCCGGAGCCGCCTCGGGCGTGTCCGAGACCGGCGCGGAACTCGGTGGCGCGCTGGGCATCTCGATCCTCGGCAGTATCAGCCTGGCCATCTACCGGGCCGATCTCGCCGACTCGCTGCCGCACGGTCTGCCCGGCGCGGACGCGGTGCGCGAGACCCTCGGCGAGGCGGTACAGGTAGCGGCGACGCTGCCCGACAGCGTCGGCGCGTCGGTGCTGGTGGCGGCGCGCACGGCCTTCATCCACGGGGTGCACATCACCGCGGGGGTGGCTGCGGTCGGCGCGCTGCTGGTGGCGGTGCTGGCCGTGGCCCGGCTACGCCACGTGCCCGCCGGAGAGTTGTCCGGCGGGCACGATCACTGATCCGCTCGTCGCTCAGCCCAGAGCGCCGGCGAACCGCGTGGCCATCTGCACGACCTCGGCCTCGGTGATGACGAACGACGGCGAGATCTGCAGCGCGCCCTGACCGGCCGCGCGGGTCGAGACGCCGTGCGCGCGCAGGGTTTTCACCATCCCCAGCGCCTCGGCGGGATCGGCGAGCTGGACCGCGGCGACCGCGCCCAGGCCGCTGCGCACCTCGGCTACACGCGGATGGTCGGCCAGCGGCGAGAAGTGCTCGTGCAGCAGCGCTTCCAGGTTCTTGCTGGCCTCCAGGAGGTTCTCGCGCTCGAAGATGTCGAGATTGGCCATGGCCGCGGCGGCCGCACCGGCGTGACCACCGTAGGTGTAGCCGTGCCGCCACCACACACCGCCGGAGAAGAACGGTTCGGCGATGCGGGGTGCGATGAAGACCGCACCCATCGGCACATAGCCCGAGGTGAGGCCCTTGGCGGTGGTCATGAGATCCGGTTCCAGGCCGAAACGCGAGGAGGCGAACCAGGATCCGCCGATGCGGCCGAAGCCGGTGACGACCTCGTCGGCGACGAACAGGATGTCGTTGTCGCGGCAGATCTGGCGGACCTCGGCCAGATAGCCCTCCGGCGGCAGGTAGACGCCGCCCGCGCCGATGATGGGCTCGGCGAAGAAGGCGGCGATGCGCTCCGCGCCGAGCTCCTCGATCAGCGCGGTCAGCGCCTTGGCCTGATCCCATTCGATGGTGCGGGTGTCGGGCATGAAGACCCCGGTGTAGCCCTCGCCGTTGACCGGAATCCCGGCCAGCGAGGTACCGCCGACGTGCATGCCGTGGTACGCCTTCTGCCGTCCGACCAGGATGGTCTTCTCCGGGCGGCCCATCTCCTGCCAGTAGCGGCGGGCCAGCTTGGCGGCGGTGTCGATGCCGTCGGAGCCGCCCGAGGTGAAGAAGATCTTGCTGCCCGGCACCGGGGCGAGCGCGGAGAGCCGCTCGGCCAGATCGCGGGTCACCGGCGAGACCAGGTCACCGAAGTTGGAGTAGTGCGCGACCTGGGTCAGCTGCGCGGCCACCGCGTCGGCGATCTCGCGGCGGCCGTGGCCGACATTGGCGAACCAGAGTCCGCCGGTGGCATCGAGATACTCCGCGCCACCCTCGTCCCAGATGCGGGCGCCCTCGCCCCGCGCCACCACGAACGACCCGTCCCGCTCGACCGCACCCATATCGGCGAAGCCATGCCACAGCGAACCCATCCAGAGCACCTCCATCACCCGATACCGGCCACCCCCAACCGGGCGAACCGACCTTTGCTCACTATCTAACCCCGTAGGACGGTGAACAGGTCGAACGGCCCCCGGCTGCGCGGAACGGGCGGCGGGCTCAACCGGCGGCGGCCGCCACCAGCATGTAGGCGGTGCCGAGGTCCATCACCAGGTGCGGCACCACGGCCGGGGCTCCGGCCGTACCGCCGGGGTGCGGGAACACTCCCGGCAAACGGCGGCGCAGGCCCGGTGTCAGCATGACGACGGCGTCGAGCGCGAACAGCGCCGCGAGCGCCAGCAGCGGCCCGGGCGCGGGTCCCCCGAGCCCGGGCACACCGTGCTCGTGCGCCCCGTGCCCGCTCATCGCGTACAACATGGCAGCGGCCGCCAGCACGTGATACGCGAACGCCCCGGCGGCACCCGCCCCGGCGGCACCTGCCCCGGCGTCCCCGATCCCGTTGCGCCACCGCAGGATCCGCTCACCCAGTACCAGCGTGTACACGACCACCATGGCCGTCAGCACCCCGCGCACCGCGTGCGCGTCGACGGCGGTCGGGAACACCAGCATTCCCACCATCACCAGGCACATCACCAGATGCGCGGCATCGGATTCGCGGTCCGCGCGCGGCCCGTCGCACCCGACCGGCCGCACCCGCGCCAGCCTGGCGACCACCAGGGCGGCGGCCAGGCAGAAGGCGATCACCGCGCTCCACCGCACCAGCCCGTACTGCTCCACGAACAACCCCACGCCCCACCACCTCTCACCGCGGCGACCGGCTCCCCTTCCATGCTGACATCCTCGGCGCGCGCCGCCCGGAACTTGCGCTGCCGAATCCCCCGCCCCGCACCGCCACTCGTGACCGATTGCCCGGCCGATTCACTCGCCCGGCGCCCCTGAAACGTTCGTATCGAGACAATGAACAGAGGAGTCACTCCATGCGTCACAGTCGAGCCGAGCGCCCGCGTCGAACCGACGATCCCGTCGACCCGATCGCCGATCTGCGCGCGAACCTGAACCTGCTGCGCCATTCGGTCGAGCAGATGACCGAGGCGATGAAGGGCATCCTGCAGGAGATGCGCAGCGTCGACGCGCGGCTGAGCGCCCTGGAGGCCGGTGCCGCCGAGCGCTGACCGAGGTAGGGGTGAGCGCTGATCGGACGCTGACATGGCAACGGCCCGGAGCCTTGCGGCTACCGGGCCGTCTTCGAGCTTCGGGCCGCCGTGCACGTATCCGACGCCCCGCGCCGGCACTCTCGGAAATGTGCACTTCACGGTTCGCCCCACGACGCTCCGAATACCGGCGGAGTAACCCGACAAGATCACGAAACCCTTCCGGCCACACCGAGTATCGCCGGTCGGGCGGCTGTGTACAGGGCACACCGGGACCGACGGCACGCCAGGTCGGCGAGTTGGCGCTGCAGGTCAGTCCGCGCACGACCCTGGGCCAGCGGCTCGCTAGCCTGACCACATGCGGATTGTGGTCGATGATCTGACCGGGCCCGAGGTGATCGGTTTGCTCGAAGCGCATGTGGCCGAGATGCTGGCGAATTCGCCGGAGGACAGCATGCACGCGCTCGACGTGGCGGCGCGGCGCAAGCCGGAGATCACCTTCTGGTCCGCATGGGACGGGACCGAGCTCGCCGGATGCGGGGCGCTCAAGGAGCTGGATCCGACGCACGGGGAGATCAAGTCCATGCGGACCACGGCCGGGTACCGCGGGCGCGGAGTCGCGTCACAGATGTTGCGGCACATCCTCGCCGAGGCCGAGGCCCGCGGGTACGCGCGGTTGAGCCTGGAGACCGGATCGTCGGAGTTCTATCGGCCCGCGGTGCGGCTGTACGAGCGCTACGGGTTCGAGCATGGCGGGCCGTTCGCGGACTACGCCGAGGACCCGCACAGCGTGTTCATGACCCGCGCGCTCTGAGCCCGCGGGGTCAACGACGGGCGACCGCCCGGGGTACCACACCGGTCACCGCGGCCACGATGACGCCGAGGATCGCGAAGACCACGGCCATCACCGCCAGGCCGATGGTCAGGGAGCCGTAGCCCTGTTCGCGCGGGTCGATGAACGGGTAGGGGTACCAGTCGGCGAAGGGACCGCGGATCAGGACGTACGCGCCGTAGGCCAGGGGAAAGGCGAGCCAGCCCAGGACCAGCTTGACGGTCGGCTTGATGCCGGGAGCCAGCACCAGCAACCAGTCCGCGATCAGCACGATGGGGATCAGCCGGTGCAGGATGTCGTTGATCCACTTCTCGGTCAGCTGGACGTCGATGTCCGACAGCAGCACCGCGTAGATGATGAGGGTGATCGTCAGATAGAGGGTGGCCGCGCCCCGCACCAGTTCCCACCGGCGGCCACCGGGGTCGCGCAGGCCGCCGACCAGCAGCACGACAATGCCGATGAGGTTGGACTGGATGGTGAAGTAGCTGAAGAAGTTCAGGTACGAGTAGTCCGGATTATCCAGGTTGCGCAGCGGGATCCAGACCAGCGCGACGATGCCCACGACAGCGAAGACGACCCGCAGCGCCCGGATCCACAAGGGCGTACCACCTCTGACGACCATGGCCCAGATCGTCGCATGACGATCCGCTCGAATGCGGACGATACGCCGATGCGGCACACTTCCGGCAAGCGTGCGACCGGGCGGTCCGAGACCGCGGCGACCGGCACGGACCGACTCTTCGCTATCGTTGACAGTGCAATGACCAGGACCGCCGCCACCTCTCGCGAGCTTCGTTCCCGCCTGGCCGATCTCTCGATCCGCGACGAACATCGCTTGCGTCGCCGGCTCGACAAGGCCCGCGGCGGCGATCTCACCTCCCTCGAAGCCGAATTCGACGCCGCCCAGCGCAGGGTGGAATCCCGCCGGGCCGCCGTCCCGGCCATCGCCTACCCCGAACAACTACCGGTCTCCGCGCGCCGCGACGACATCGCCGCGGCCATCGCCGCGCACCAGGTCGTGATCGTGGCCGGTGAGACGGGTTCGGGCAAGACCACGCAGCTGCCCAAGATCTGTCTCGAGCTCGGGCGCGGAATTCGCGGCACCATCGGCCACACCCAGCCGCGGCGGCTGGCCGCGCGCACGGTGGCCGAGCGCATCGCCGAGGAACTGAACACCGAACTGGGCGACGTGGTCGGTTACACGGTGCGGTTCACCGATCAGGCGTCGGATCGCACGCTGGTGAAGCTGATGACCGACGGCATCCTGCTCGCCGAGATCCAGCGCGACCGGCTGCTGCGCCGCTACGACACGATCATCATCGACGAGGCGCACGAGCGCAGCCTCAATATCGACTTCCTGCTCGGATATCTCAAGCAGCTGCTGCCGCAGCGGCCGGATCTGAAGGTCGTCATCACCTCGGCGACCATCGACCCCGAGTTGTTCGCGCGGCACTTCAGTGACGAGAACGGCACGCCCGCACCGATTGTCGAGGTCTCGGGGCGGTCCTATCCGGTCGAGGTCCGGTATCGGCCGCTGTCGCTGGAGGTTCCGGTCACCTCCGAGGATCCCGACGACGAGGACACCGCGATCGTCGACCGCGACCCCACCGACGCCATCGGCGACGCGGTGCGGGAACTGCAGGCCGAGGGCGACGGCGACATCCTGGTCTTCCTGTCCGGCGAACGCGAGATCCGCGACACCGCCGACTCGTTGCGTGATCTGCGCCTGCCGCGCACCGAGATCCTGCCGCTGTACGCGCGGCTCTCGGCGGCCGAGCAGCACCGAGTGTTCGAGGCGCACACCGGACGACGGGTCGTGCTGGCCACCAATGTGGCCGAGACCTCGCTGACGGTGCCGGGCATCCGCTACGTGATCGACCCCGGTACGGCGCGTATTTCGCGCTACTCCATGCGCACCAAGGTGCAGCGGCTGCCGATCGAGTCGATCTCGCAGGCCTCGGCGCGGCAGCGGTCGGGCCGCTGCGGCCGTGTCGCCGACGGTATCGCCATCCGCCTGTACTCCGAGGACGACTTCGAATCCCGGCCGCAGTTCACCGAACCGGAGATCCTGCGCACCAATCTGGCCGCCGTCATCCTGCAGATGACCGCGCTCGGACTCGGTGACATCGAGGGCTTCCCGTTCGTCGAGCCGCCGGACGGCCGCGCCATCCGCGACGGCATCACCCTGCTCGAGGAACTCGGCGCGCTCGCCCGCGCCGAGGCCGACGCCTCCGCGCGGCGCGAGATCCCGGACGCCGGACTCGTCCTCACCCCCATCGGCCGCGAGATGGCGCAGATCCCCGTCGATCCGCGCATGGCCCGCATGCTGGTGGAGGCCAACCGCGGCGGCTGCCTGGCCGAGGTCCTCATCATCGTGGCGGCCCTGTCGATTCAGGACGTCCGCGAACGGCCCGTCGAGCACCAGCAGGCCGCCGACACCAAGCACGCCCGCTTCACCATCGAGGGCTCGGACTTCCTGTCCTCCCTGCGCCTGTGGGACTACCTGCGCGAACAGCGCAACGCCCTGTCCTCCAACCAGTTCCGCCGCATGTGCCGCGACGAGTTCCTGCACTACCTGCGCATCCGCGAATGGCAGGACCTGCACGGCCAGCTCCGCACCATCACCCGCAGCCTGGGCTGGAACACGGAGGGCACCGATGCCCAATTCGACCGCACCGCAACCGGATCCGACGGCGGCGGCGAGGCCACCCGTGGTCGCCGCGGCCGCGGGTCCGCCGGAGCCGATGATGCGAGGTCGGGCGCGAACCCGGGCCGCACCCCGGAAGCCAAGCGCGGCAACGACTCCCGGCAGTCCGGCGGCACACAACGCGCCGATGGCGAGCGCGGGCGCGTCGCTGGGCGCGGTAGGCGCGCGGGCGACAAGACCTCGGGCGATTCGCCTGCCGCCGGCGACACGGCTCGTGGCGCGCGCGGCTCGGGCAGCGGCGCATCCGGCTCCGGCAGGCGCGGACTCGCGGAATCGCCGGCGGCCAAGGCCGGGCCGGTGGATGACTCGCTGCCGTGGGATGTGACGTCGATTCATCAGGCCCTGCTGGCGGGCATGCTGTCGCATATCGGGGTGCGGGAGGCGGAGAGCCGGGAGTTCCTCGGGGCGCGCAATGCCAAGTTCATGATCTTCCCCGGGTCGTCGCTGGCCAAGAAGCCGCCGCGGTGGGTGATGGCGGCCGAGCTGGTGGAGACCTCACGGCTGTGGGGTCGGACGGCGGCGCGGATCGAACCGGAGTGGGCCGAGCGACTGGCCGGGGATCTGGTGAAACGCACCTACTCAGAACCGCATTGGTCGGCCAAGCGAGGTGCGGCGGCCGCCTACGAACGGGTCACCCTGTACGGAATTCCGCTGGTGACCCAGCGCCGGGTGGATTTCGGCCGCATCGATCCGGAGCTGTCGCGGGAACTGTTCATCCGGCACGCGCTGGTGCAGGGCGAGTGGCAGACCAAGCACGATTTCTTCGCGCGCAATCGCGAATTGCTCGAGGATGTCGCCGATCTGGAGCATCGGGCACGGCGTCGCGACATCCTGGTCGACGACGAGGTGCTGTTCGAGTTCTACGACAAGCGCATCCCCTCGGACATCGTCTCGGTACGGCATTTCGACAGCTGGTGGCGCAAGACCCAGCGCACCGACCCCAACCTGCTGGACTTCACCGCCTCCACGGTGGTGAACGAGGACGCGGCCCTGCTGGATCCGACCGCCTACCCCGACAGCTGGCGTCAGGGCGAGCTGACCTTCCCGCTCACCTATCAGTTCGAGCCGGGCCAGGCCGACGACGGTGTCACCGTGCACATTCCGATCGCCCAGCTGGCGCACGTGCGCTCGGTCGGCTTCGACTGGCTGGTACCGGGTATGCGCGAGGAGCTGGCCTCGGCGTTCATCAAGACGCTGCCCAAGCAGCTGCGCCGCACCGTGGTTCCGGCCCCGGACTTCGCCAAGGCCGCGCTGGACCGTCTCACCCCGCGCGCCGAACCGCTGCGCACCGGCCTGGCGCGGGAGCTGTCCCAGCTCGGCGCGGTGACCATCGCCGCCGCCACACTGGACCCGGCGGGCCTGCCCGACCATCTGCGCATGACCTTCGCCGCCATCGACCCGTCGGGCACGATCGTGGCCCGCAGCAAGAGCCTCGCCGAGCTGAAAACTCGTCTCGCCGAACAGGTCTCGAAGTCGGTGGCGCGCGCCAACAATGCCGCGGAGCGGTCCCCGGCGGCCGTGTGGACCTCCGAGTCCCTGGGCACCCTGCCGTCCGCGGTGAAGCGCCAGGTCGGCGGGCAGACCATCACCGGCTATCCGGCCCTGGTCGCCGAGTCCGAGGGCGTGGCCGTGCGGGTGCTCAGCTCCCCCGCCGAGCAGGCCACCGCCATGCGCACCGGCACCCGCGCCCTGCTCCTGGGCGCGATCACCACCAGTACCCGCGCCGTCACCGCCGGCCTGCCGCCCACGGATCGGCTTGCGCTGAGCCAGAATCCGTACGGCACCCTCGACGCCCTGGTGGAAGACTGCCGCGCCTGCGCCGCCGATGAACTGATCGCCGCCAATGGCGGGCCGGTGCGCAGCCCCGAGCAGTTCCAGGCCCTGGTGGAGAAGGTCCGCCCGCGGTTCACCACCGCGGTGGCGAATATCGTCCGCTCGGTGGTTCCGGTACTGGCCGAGGCGCATCGGGTGCGCGCCGCCCTCGCCGACTCGCGTGACCGCGACGCCACCGACGACGTCACCCATCAGCTCGACGATCTGATCTTCCCCGGCTTCATCTCCGAGTGGGGCAGCGCCCGATTGCGGGAACTGCCACGGTATCTGGAGGCCGCCCGGCTGCGGCTGGAGGCGCTGCCCGCGGCCGCCAATCGGGACCGTGCGGGCATGACCGAACTCGATCGCGTGCACGCGGCCTACGACCGGCTGGTCGCCAACCTCCCGGAGGGCCGTCGTGGCGGACGCGACATCGTCGAGATCTGGTGGATGATCGAGGAACTCCGGGTCAGCCTGTTCGCCCAGCAGCTGGGCACCCCGTACCCGGTCTCGGCGAAGCGGATCGAGAAGGCGATCGACGCCGCGCGCCGCCCACCGCAGAAGCGCTGACGAATCCCGATCGGCAGCGCCGTCGGATACGGATCGGTCCGGCTCCGAATTGCTCGGGGCCGGACCGTGAATCAGTGGGACGCGGGGCGCAGCGCCCTGTGGGGACGCTGTTACTCCGCGGTCGCACCGACCGCGTGCTCGTCGCGGTGTTTGCGGAGATCGGCGATCTCGCGCTCGAAATCCTCGGCGGAGCTGAAGGATCGGTACACCGACGCGAAGCGCAGATAGGCGACCTCGTCCAGATCGCGCAGCGGTCCGAGGATGGCCAGGCCGACCTCGTGGCTGGGCACCTCGGGGGAACCCTTGGCCCGCACGGCATCCTCCACCTGCTGGGCGAGCAGGTTCAGGGCGTCGGAGTCGACCTCGCGACCCTGGCAGGCGCGGCTGACGCCGCGGATCACTTTCTCGCGGCTGAACGGCTCGGTGACACCGCTGCGCTTGACCACCGACAGGATGGCGGTTTCGACGGTGGTGAACCTGCGCCCACATTCCGGACAGGCACGTCGCCTCCTGATGGCGGTGCCTTCCTCGGCCTCACGCGAGTCGACCACCCTCGAATCGGGATGGCGGCAGTACGGGCAATGCATCCGGGATCCTTCGTCGATGCCTGGGTTCCACAGCAACCTCGAGCAATCTCGAGGATACCGTGGCGGACGCGGTCTGCGGCGTCCGCCCGGGTCGGCGTCGCCGAATCAGGCCGTCAACCGCCATTGCGAGGTCATGTCGGCCAGCAGGTCCGGCAGCCGCTGGACGAGCCGCCCCTGGACCAGTTTGACGGAGAACGGTTCGGCCAGAACCGGTCTCGCGATGGCCGGGTTCGCGCACAGTTCCAGGTAGCGGGGCAGCAGGTCGTTGGTGATGTAGTTCCACCGCGTGTCGCGGTCGGCCCAGTTGAAGTCGGGCAGCGGGGCCCGTAGCGACATGTTTCCCGACGTCAGGGTGGTGGGCGCGAACACGCCGGGCGCCCGCACGCCGGGGACGGCGGCCTTCCCGGCGATGGTGCTGACGTAGGTCAGCACTCGCCCCATGGCCCCGCGACCGTGCGAGGTGACATCCCACTGGTCGGCGATGATCTGGTTCTGTTCCCGGTCGGTCATGCGCAGCGCGGCGTCGGCGAGCCCTGCCGGGGCGCCCTCGGCCAGTTCCCGCCAGGCCGTGATGGCGTTCTCGTCGAGCACCCCGGCCTGGTACATCTCCTCGACCCCGGCCGCGCCCGCGGCGGCGTACGCCTCGTGCATGGGCACCTGGTCGATGAAGATGTGCTTCTGCATGATCATCAGCCGGGTCTGGTACCAGGCCAGATCGTCGGCGGTGAGCCGCTCTCCCTCGGTCCCCAGCGCGCGGATGTCGGAGGGCAGGATGTCGAGCAGCGGCCCGGGCGTGCCGCGCAACAGGTCGGCGACCGCGTCGCCGAGCTGATGGATGCCCGGCACGCTGACGATCGCGGACGCGTCGCCCATGTCGAAGAAGCCCGAGGCGAAGGAGCCGCCGGCCAATCCGGCCAGGCCGGTCCACCAGTATTCCGGGTGAGAGTTGTTCAGCCGCAGGTAGTTCACGTACACCTGGGTGAAGGTGGCGGTGTTGGCCGCGACGCCACGCCCGGGATCCCACCCGGCCAGATCGATCTCGGCATTGCGGGTGGCGACCACCAGCCAGTACTGGTGCAGCAGCGTGGCGTAGTGCCGCGGCGGCACCCCCGCCGCGCGCGCGGCGTCGAGCGCGCCGCGCAGGGTGTCGGGATCCAGGGGCAGGGCGGGATTCAAGCCGCCGCCCGCCGCGCCGTCCCCGTTCACCGATGGCAGGTCCAGATATTCGGCATAGACGGCTTCGGCGTGCACCGCCGGTGCGGTCACCAACCCGATCATCAGGCAGGTGAGCACTCCGGCCACCCGGACCAACCCTCGAACTCTCGGCATTACGCCCCCTGTCGCTCGCGCGCCGCGATGCGGTCGCGCGGATGTAGCCTCTGTCACATTCAGGGGGACGGTAGCAACACGTTTCAGTTTTCAATCTGCAATTTCGGCCACGTCGTGGCCGGTGATCCCCATCCCGGAAACCGGCTACGACCGGGCAATCGGCCGAGCATCACCACCGCTATCGGACCGGGGGCGGCACCATCTGCACCGTGGGTGGCGTGGTCTGCGAATCGAAGTCACCGGAGCGTAATTGCGCGAGGCCGATCAGGCCGGCCACGGCCAGAGCGCTCAGCAGCGCGGTGATCGCCAGCGCGGCGAGGCCGGTCCGAGCGCGCTGCACCCGGTCCAGCGGATGCGTTCCACGGGCGCGTCCCGCGGCGTGTCGCACGACGACATGATCGGTTCGAACACTCGGGCGAGGCATCGGCCGCATGCGCGCGCGGCAGGGCCGGCGGTTCCGGACGGGGTGTGCCGAGGCCCCGGACGGGGTGGCCGGGGACTGATCGGAACGCAGCTCCCAGGGGAGGCTGTCGAATCCCAAATCGCTTTCCAGAGTGTCGATCTCGCTGACCATGGCGCGCATCGAAGTAACCTCCAAGGTAGGGCGGGCCGCAGAGTGCTGGACAACTGACTCGATCATGTGTTCGATGAACTGATGTTCGAATTTCTATCACGGCGGACCGCCAATGTCACTGATTTCCGCGACATGCGTCGAACAGATGTTTGATCACACGCGTCACACGGTCTACAGTCGAGTCACGAGTTGCCCGGACGTACGACACGGCGCGTGCGGGAACGAATTCCGGTGAGCGACAGCAGTGAACGGAGGACGGCGGCGGTGAGCGAACACGGCGGCGTGGACGGTGAGAACGGACCCCTTGGTCCCGAAGGTAACGGCCCCCTGTCCGAATCGTCCGGCGCCGGCGCCGATCTGACCGTGCGTCAGCGCCGGGTCCTGGAGGTCATCCGCACCTCGGTGCACGACCGCGGCTACCCGCCCAGCATCCGCGAGATCGGCGACGCCGTCGGCCTCACCTCCACCTCCTCGGTGGCGCACCAGCTCCGGGCGCTCGAGCGCAAGGGCTACCTGCGCCGCGACCCGAATCGGCCACGCGCCGTGGACGTCCGGGGCCTGGACGAGACGGTGGTGCGCGCCACCGCCGGGGTATCGCAGCTCCGCGCGGTCAATGCCGAGGCGGAGCCCTCGGACGACCACCCGATCCCGACCTACGTCCCGGTGCTGGGCCGGATCGCCGCCGGTGGCCCGATCCTGGCCGAGCAGGCGGTGGAGGATGTCTTCCCGCTGCCGCGCGAACTGGTCGGCGAGGGTTCGCTGTTCCTGCTGAAGGTCGTCGGTCAGTCCATGATCGACGCGGCCATCTGCGACGGCGACTGGGTGGTCGTGCGCCAGCAGAACGTCGCCGACAACGGTGACATCGTGGCGGCCATGATCGACGGCGAGGCCACCGTGAAGACCTTCAAGCGCACCGGTTCCCAGGTGTGGCTGATGCCGCACAACCCCCTGTTCGAGCCGATTCCGGGCAATGACGCCCAGGTTCTCGGCAAGGTCGTCACGGTCATCCGCAAGATCTGACCGTGCCGCACTGTCGTGACTCGGTGGCCGCCCCGCAGACCGGCCGCCGGGTCACGACAGTCGCCTTCTCAGTGATTCACCACGCCGTTCCACACCGCGTGCGCGCCCGAATCCCCGGCCCGGAAGGTCTGCCAGGTGGCGGCCCCGCCGGCGGCCAGCGCGAGCACCGCGATCATCGCCACCAGCGCCCGGCCCAGCGGCCGTTCCCGCCGGGACCGCAGCTGCACGAAGGCGAGCAGCGCGGCCGGAACCAGCAGCGGCGCAACGAAGTACGGCATCTGCCGCCCGAGCCGCGCGTGCTCGTCGAGCAGCGGCGGCATTCCCAGCTGACGCTGGAACCACTCCCCCGCGTCGACGGTGATCGGGGTCAGCACGGTCACCACCACGGCCAGCACGACCACGAGCCAGATCAGCCGGGCGCGGGCCGCGGGCCATACAGCGCACAGGATCAGCAGGCCCGCCGTCAGCGGGACCAGTATCACCACCGCGTGCACCAGCAGAACATGGGCGGGCAGCCCATTGATTGTCGACATATCGACTCTTTCGAACTCGGTGAATGCCCGGCGTAAACGGTACAACGTACGACGGGCCCGACCGGTTCGATCGCGAGCCGGGCGCTCAGTCGGTTTCGGCCGGCTCCACGATGCGAGTCAGCAGCTGGGTGGGCGCTTCGTCGGCCGGGGCCGCCGGCTCCGCGGCGACCGGTTCGGCGGCTCGCGGTGCGGCGGCTTCGGGCTCCGGGGTGGGCGCGACGGCCGGCTCGGGAGCCGGGATCACCTCGGTGACCTGCGGGATCGATAGATCCGGCACCGCGGCGGCGGCCACGTCGGGCGTGCCCGCGAGAGCGGCGGCGGGGGTCAGGTCGTGGACGGCCATCACCGCGGGAGCATGGACGATCCGACGGGTCGGCACTTCCTCGGCCGGGCCGGCGTCGACGGCGCCGGGCAGGCCCGCGCCCGCCGCGAAGCCGAGCACCTCGTACTGCGTGCCGAGGGTCATGACGGCCGAGCTCTTGTCGTGCGCGATGTAGCCCTGATTGGCACCCAGGACCCGGCGCAGGGATTCGAGCCAGCGGTGGTCGAGCACGCGGCAGTCGGCCCACGGGAAGTACTCGAGTCCGGTGCGGAGGTAGAAGCGGTCACCGATGCGGGCGCCGCGCAACAGCTCCAGCAGCCAGGCGTCGATGAGATTGGGCTGCGCATTGCGGTAGATGCGCGAGCGCGGCGGGATCGAGCCGTTCGCGAATTCGCCGAAGTAGTTCAGCAACTCGCCCGGAAACTCATCCGGTTTCCCAAATCCAACAACATCCAAACCAAGAAGTTGCTCGGGAAGTTGGGCGGCGATCCTGCGCTCGTCATGCAGTTTGAACTTCCTATTGATGTTCTCAGTGCGCATTTGTCTCCGACTTCCCACTCCAACTTCACGAAACCCTAGCATGAACCCAACCGTTTCAAACTAGTTTGGTCGGCCGCCCACAGTAGTGGTACGGCATGGTCCGCAACGAATCCGCTACCCGCAGTTGCGGCTATCTCGGCGCAACGAACAGGCCGCTCGGCCTCATTGGCGATAGCGGCCAGCAATGATGTCACCCTGGGCACGAAGGCCCGGATTGCCCGGCTCCCAGTAGTTTCCGTGCGACAGCACATCGAATGGCAAGGCCCGCAACACAGGCAGGTCGAGAGTTGCCCCCGACGAAGTGAAAACCGTTGCGCGGAATTCGCGATCGACCGGGTTAACACCGTGTACTAATTGACCGAACACGGGAACCGGGTCAGCGGGGTCGGCAGTGGCATAGACATGCGCGCTGTTGTGGCCCGCCGGAATACCCATCAAACGCAATTCTGAAACATTGTCAACTTCTATCCCAGGACTTCCCACCAGTACCACGTCATCGGCGGCCAGCGTGTTCGCTCCACTGGCGGCCGCCCCGATCACCGTGCTCCCGTAGCTGTGGCCGAGAACGGTCTGATGGGACGCGAGGCCCAGATGGCTTGCGCGCAGTCCGGATTCGAACCGATCCAGTGCGAGCGCGCCCGCGTGGGCTCGCCGATCGCCCAGCGCCCCGGCCAGATCCGGTGGTGCGTCGTAGCCGTACCACGCGATGACCGATGTCCGCGCCGGCGGATCGGATCGTTCGGCGGCGGCCAGCAGCGCTCGGACCCGTCGCACCCCGGCCCCGATCGCGGTCAGCGGTGAGCCGGTGCCCGGCACGAAGGTCGCCACATTCGCGGCCGTGTCCGGATTGTTCAGCGCGATCGCACCGTGCCCGGCGGTGTCGACCGCGAGCAGGAGGCGGCCGCGCGGCGCCGGACCGAGCTGCTCCTCCAGCGCCTCGTATCCCGCGACCCTGGTGAGCGTCTCGGCTCGCGCCGCCTCCCACTCCCGCAGCCGCATCCAATCCCCGCTGCTGGTGGGCAGATTCTCACCCCGATACCAGTCGGGGTGCCGGTCGACCAGCCGTCGGTCCTCCGCCACCGCCGCCGCGCGCAGCTCCCGCACGACCAGCCGGTTGTAGTGGTCGCGGGCGAGCGCGGGCAGTCCGTCCCGGTTCCCGATCAGCGGATCGGCCGCGAACAGCTCGTCGCGATCGGCCGGGCCGAGCGCCTTCCACAGCGCACCCAGCGCTTTCGGGTCCTCCGGCAGCAGCGCGGTTCCCTCGAGGGACCCGCTGATCCGGGTACTCGGCCCACCGCCGCGCGGATCCGCCTGCAATTCCGTCAGCGTCATCGCGGCCGCGGCGAGCCGGGCGCCGACCCGCTCGTCGATCTCTCCGGCGGTGTCGAGCAGCGACACCAGCCGCGCCTGCAGGGCCAGCGCCTTCGCGTCGAACCCGGCCTGGAAGATGCAGTCCAGCGCCAGGTCCCCGATCTGGGAGCGCGGGCCGGTGACCGTGCCGTTCTCGGCGATCCGGCATCCATTGTCGTGCGCCTCGTCGCGGATGTGGCCGACCAGCGAGCACACCCGATCGAGTGCGCCCGCCTCGGCGAGCGCGTCCGCGACCTCGATGAGCGCCGCGCCGATATGGTTCGCCGCCAGCTGGGATTCCACGGCCCGCACAGCCGCCGCGGTCGCCGCCGCTCCCCGCCACCCGGCAACGGCGGTGTCGACCGCTCGCGCCACCCGTGTCCGCGCCGCGGAGAACGCCGAATCGGCTTCCACCACAGCGATACTCGCGCGGTCGGCGGCAGTGGGATCCCACCCGCACACCTGGGACAGGCTCGCTCGCGCCACCGCCCCTCCCGTCCGTGACCGGATCGCCTACCGAACCTGCTTCCTGGTAATGAGTGCCGGTCGAGGCTGGACGCCGCCGGTCAGGAGGTGGCGTGCAGGTACCCGTCCAGCTCGGCGGATAGCGCGAGCTGCGTGGCCTCGTAGGTGGTGGCTCCGTGATCGGCCGCGGCAGCGAAGGATCGGAACCGATCCGCCATGTGCCCGAGCGAGGCGAGCAGTGGCTCGCCGACGGTGACCGCGGCCGCGCCGATCGCCGAATTGGGCATGGCCTGCCCGACTTTCGCGATCAGATCCACCGGGTCGATATCCGTGACGGCGACGGCCTCACCCCTGAGACCCGCCGCCATGATGCGCAGCGCCGTGATGTCGGCGCGCAGCATGTCCGCCATGGTTCCCCCTGTCGTCGTGCACCACACCCTAGCGGCGGTCGACCGGGTGGGCTCGGTGAGAACGGCGCGCTGTGGACAACGCGGTGGCTGTTCACATTTCGGCGCCGGGAGCTCACCGCTCGCGGCGGGCGGCTTCGCGCGCCAGGGCGCGGTCGCGCTGTTCCTCGAAGCGCAGGACGTCGTTTCCGAGCCGCTCCACGTAGGCGGCCAGGTCGTCGCGGATCCGCTCGCCGCGGCCGGAGTAGTCGGTGCGATCGAAGATGTTCCAGCGGCGCAGCACCGGCATGACCACCTCGTCGAGATGCTGGCGCAGGTCGTAGATCCCGTACTTGGCGATGAGGACACTGTTGCGCCGGAACTCGGGCATGCCGGCGCCGGGCATCCGGAAGTTCTGGACGACCGCCGCGACGGCCGCCAGCGCGTCGTCGGGAACCAGGTCCAGGGCGGCCGCGCAGATATTGCGGTAGAAGACCATGTGCAGGTTCTCGTCGGCCGCGATGCGCGTGAGCATGCGGTCGGCGCGGGGTTCGTGGCAGGCCTTGCCGGTATTGCGGTGCGAGACGCGGGTGGCCAGCTCCTGGAACGTCACGTACGCGACGCCGTGCAGGATGGTGTTGTCGCCGGTGCCGGTGGGGTCGTCGATGCCTTGGGAGAGGCAGATCATTCGCGCGCGTTCCAGCGCGACCGGATCGACGGCGCGCGTCACGATCAGATAGTCGCGAATCACGATGCCGTGGCGATTCTCCTCGGCGGTCCAGCGGTCGACCCAGGCGCCCCACGCGCGGTCGCGGGAGAAGGCGTGGGAGATCAACCGATGATAGGAGGGCAGATTGTCCTCGGTGAGCAGGTTGGTGACCATGGCGGCGCGCGCGACCGGACTGAGTCGAGATTGATCTTGTTCCCAATCGATTCCGCCCATGGCGGCGAAATTGCGGCCTTCGTCCCACGGGACGTAATCGTGCGGATGCCATTCCTTGGCCAACCCCAGATGCCGGTTCAGATTCGCTTCCGCCACGGGTTCGAGTTCCGCCAGCAACTCCACCGGAGTCATCGAGCCGGTCTCGCGGGTCTCGGTGATCATGGATTTCGTCATGTCGTGTCCCTGTATTACGACTTGTCTCCCCATCCGTTCGTGAGCCTACTCGGGTATACGGCGTATCACCGGGGCGCGTTCACAAGACGACCGTTCCGTTGCCGATGGCGCACAGGACTATTCAGACAGCCCTGGTCACGGCCCTCCGATCGCGTTAATGTTCCCCGCGTATGCGATTCACCAGGGAAATTTCGTCTGCGATACCTGAGGAGGGGCGGATGGCGGCCGTTCCCGCGACGGCGAGGAAGGCCCTGCCCACTGTCGTGTGCACCCTGCTGGTGGCGGCCGCGGCCGTCTGGCAGCGGGACGCGGTCCTGACCGGGGTGCACGCCCTCGCCGGAGCGGACCCACGCTGGCTGCTGGTCGCCGCGCTGGCCACCCTCGCCCTGTGGCCCACCTCGGTTTTCATGTTGCGCGGCTCCATCCCTGCGCGGCCGACCACCGGGCAGTTGTTCGCCCTGCAGCTCGCGGTGCCGGCGATCGGGCTGGTGCCCGCGGCCTCACTGCTGCTGCGCCTGCGATTCCTGCGCCGGGCCGGGCTCAGCCATGCCGGGGCGATGGCGTCCATGGGATTGATGGGGTTCGCCGCGCTCATGGTCCGGGTGCCGCTGGTGGTGGTCGCGGTGCTGGCCGCGCCGAGTTTGATGAGTCGCAATGGCGCACAGCCCCCGTGGCACGACCTCGGTGCGCGAACATCGGGTACGTGGCATCACTTCGCGGGCGAGAATCCTTGGCGCACAGCGCTGATCATGGTCGCGGTGCTGATCGCGGCCGGTATGGCGGCGACCGTGGCGGGCCTGGTCCTGCATCGGCGGGTGGCCGCGCAGGGCGGTTGGCGAAGACTGCCGCAACGGCTGCGGCATGCCCGCTCCGATGCCGAGTTCGCGTGGAAGTCGGTGGCCACCACCGCTTTCCGGCCGCGGCGGGCGGCGGCGCTCTGGATCTGTGCGTTGTTGCAGCCACTGCTCATGGTGGTGGCGTTGTGGGCGGTGTTGCACGCGGTCGGGGCGGATCTCAGCCTGCCGGACACCTTCGTGGTCGAACTGGTGACCGTGGCGCTGGCTCCGCTGCTACCGTCCCCGAACGGCGTGGCCACCAAGAAGATCACCATCGCGGCGGGCCTCACCGCGGTCGCGGGCCTGACCGCCGGGGTGGCGGTGGGCGCGGCCCTGGGGTTCCGGCTCCTCACCTTCTGGTGCCAGATCCCGCTGGGCCTAGCCTCCTTCGCCTATCTGAACCACCGTCGCGCCATCTGACGCGACGGGTCCGGGCTCAGTTGTTGGGCTTGCAGTCGATGGTCGCGTACTTGGCGATGCCGCCCCACTTGGTCTGCGCGACGCCCGCGGCCTGATGCTTGCCGCGCTTGGCGTCGACGGTGAGGGTGGGCAGGGTCTGGCCGTCCCAGGTCTGGGCGTTGCAGGTCCAGGTCGGCGCGGCGGCCTGAGCGGTCGCGGCGTCGACGGCGACGACGACCGGGGTCAGCGAGAGGACGGCCGCCGGCAGGCCGACCAGATACTTCATGCGCACGGGGACTCCTTGTGCGGTCGCGGGTGAGCTGGGCGAACAGCAGCCCAGATTCTCGCACGGCTCCGGCGAGCCCGCCCGCGAACCGGACGGTCATGGTCGACGATGGGGGGCACTTTCGACCGACGCCGGGCGTTGATCGACGTAAGGCCGGCCACGAAGAAGGAGTCCGCCATGTCATTACTGGGTTCACTGATCGGGCTCGCCCTGACGCTGTTCATGCTGCTGCTGATCGCCCGCCTGATCATCGACTGGATCGGCGTCCTCGGCGACACCCCGCCCGCGCTGCGCAAGGCCCGTGATGTCGTGCACCGCCTGACCGAGCCGGTGATCGCCCCGGTCCGCCGGGTCCTCAAGCCGATTCGTCTCGGCGGCGTCCAGATCGACCTGGCCTTCACGGTCGTCTTCATCGCCGTGCTGGTGCTGCGCGCGATCGCCTTCAGCCTGTAGCAAGCCCGGAACATCCTCCGTCCCTCGACGATCGGATCGCACCATGACAAGCGCTGACCTGCTGGTGGACGCCTTCGGCCGGATCAAGGAGAACGTCCACGGCGCCGTCGCCGACCTCACCCAGGCCGAGCTCGGCATCCAGCCCGACGGCGACGCCAACTCCGTCGCCTGGCTGATCTGGCACCTCACCCGCGTCCAGGACGACCACATCGCCGACGTCGCCGGCACCGACCAGCTCTGGACCGCCGGCGGCTGGTCCACCCGCTTCGACCTTCCCTTCGACGACACCGCCACCGGCTACGCCCAGCGCCCCGCCGACGTCGCCGCCCTCGCCGCCGTCCCCGCCGACCTCCTGCTCGCCTACTACGACGCCGTCCACGCCGCCACCATCACCTACGTCTCCACTCTCACCGACGCCGATCTCCCCCGCGTCGTCGATACCCGCTGGGATCCCCCGGTCACCCTCGGCGTCCGCCTCATCAGCGTCATCGACGACGACATCCAGCACGCGGGCCAGGCCGCCTACATCCGGGGAATGCTCCTGCGCCGTCGGTGAGCGGTTGCCAATTCCGTTCTTCGACACAGTGTTTCGCGATGGCGCGGACCCGGACGGATCCGGGGCCAGAGGGCTGGTGAGGACCAGACCCGTCGGCGGTGCGGGCCTTCGTCGCCGCGCTCCCCACTGGCAAGCGAGCCACACCCCAGGGTCGGCTCGACACCACCGAGGAGGCGGGAACCGTTCCGCTGCCGAGCCTTACGCTCACCGAGAGCACGTGACGATCAGGACCAGGCGTATGCGACGCCGGTCAGCTTCTCGCTCAGCTCCCAGAGCCGTCGCGCCTGGAAACGGCTGTGGGCGAGCGGATTCCGCAGCGTCCGGCGCGGATACCCGAACGTTTCGAACGCGGGCCCGCAGTACGAGTTTCCGGCCAGCCCGGGCGTGGTGGCGGCATAGAGCTGCGGCAGCGCGCCCTTCGCGTCGGATTGGGCCAGCGAGAACAGCATTCGCTGCTGCACCGCCGCGAGGGCCGCCGCCGCACCCCTTTCCGGCGCGGACGTGTAGAGATTGGTCGCCGACAGACCCGGATGCGCCGCCACCGCGGTCAGATTCACCCCCGCCGCCCCGGCCCGGTGGTGCAGTTCCGCGGTGAACAGGAGATTGGCGAGTTTCGATTGACTGTAGGCCAGCCAGCGCACGTACACCCGCCGCCAGTTCGGATCCAGCCAGTTGATCACCCCGCCCCACGCCGCGATGGACGACACGGTCACCACTCGTGGTTCGGGGGCGCGCAGCAGCAACGGCAGCAAGGATCCGGTCAGCGCGTAGTGGCCCAGGTGATTGGTGCCGAACTGGGCGTCGAACCCGTCGGCGGTGCGCTGATCGCGCGGCAGGGCCATGACTCCCGCATTGTTGACCAGGATGTCGATCGGCGTACCGCGGACGTCGAGGTGGTCGGCGGCGCGGCGGATGGAGGCCAGATCGGCCAGATCCAGTGGCAGCACTTCGGGTTTCGGTCCGGTGGCGGCGGCCCCGACCTGTTCCAAGGCGACCGCGGCCTTGATCTCGTTGCGGCAGGCCAGCAGGACATGCGCGCCCTTGGCGGCCAGGGCTTCGGCGGTGCGCAGGCCGAGTCCGCTATTGGCGCCAGTGATCACGGCGGTGCGGCCGGTCTGGTCGGGGATGTCGTGGATGGTCCAGCGGCGGGCGATCACGGGCGGGCTGGTCACGGTGGGCCGGTGCGGGGCCTCGGTCATGCGATCGGTCTCCTTGCAGCGAATCTCCGTCTGAGACAATGTACCCGGAGCCGCCGGACCGCGACAGTCGAGCCGGCGGCCGGAAATCCCGCCCAAATCCGGTCGGTCGCATTTCCATCGGAGGCCACGCAGGTTACTTACCGGTCCCGAGTGTCGGTGCCACACTCCGGCGATTCTCGGGTTAACCTCGCAGGCGCTCGCGAATTCTCTGCAGGACTTGCCAATTGGCCGAAAAGGACACGCGAAAAGTGAATAGCCTCGCAGAATTCTCCACCCGGAATGGCGGATTCCGAAATGTCGTGGTCACCGCCGTGGAGATGACGACCTCGATCGCCCCCGACACCGAGGGCACCTGGCAGGGACTTTTGTCCGGAGCCAGTGGCATCAGCACCCTCGACGACCCGGAGATCACCAAGCTGAACCTGCCGGTAACCATCGGTGGCAAACTCGCGGCTGATCCGACCGGCGAACTCGATCGGGTCAAGAAGCGCCGCATGTGTTACGTGCAGCAAATGTCGTACGTGATGGGAAAACGCCTGTGGAACACGGCGGGCAACCCCGACGTCGACAAGGACCGCCTGGGCGTGTGCATCGGCACCGGGCTCGGCGGCGCGGACACCATCGTGGACGCCAATGACGCCATGCGCGACCACGGCTACCGCAAGGTCTCGCCGTTCGCGGTGCCGATGTCCATGCCCAATGGCGTCTCCGGCGTGGTCGGCCTGGAGATCGGGGCGCGCGCGAGCCTGGTCACCCCGGTCTCGGCCTGCGCGTCCGGCAACGAGGCGCTGGTGCACGCCTGGCGTTCGATCGTGCTCGGCGAGGCCGACATGGTGGTCGCGGGCGGCGTCGAGGGCTACATCAATCCGGTCGCCATCGCCGGATTCTCGATGGCGCGCGCCCTGAGCACCCGGCTCGACGAACCCGAACGGGCCTCCCGCCCCTTCGACCGGGACCGTGACGGCTTCGTGTTCGGTGAGGCGGCCGCGCTGCTGCTGGTCGAATCCGAGGACCACGCGCGGGCGCGCGGCGCGAAGCCGTTGGCCCGCTTGCTGGGCGCCGGTCTCACCGCCGACGGCTATCACATGGTCGCCCCGGATCCCGAGGGCGCGGGCTGCGCGCGAGCCATGCGGCGGGCCATCGAATCCGCGGGCGTGCGGCCCGAGGAAGTGGATCACGTGAACGCGCACGCCACCGGAACCAGCATCGGGGATCTGGCCGAGGCCAAGGGGATCGCCGCCGCGGTGGGCACGCATCCGTCGGTGTACGCACCGAAGTCGGCGCTGGGGCATTCGGTGGGCGCGGTCGGCGCGCTGGAGGCGATCATCTCGGTGCTCACGCTGCGTGATCAGGTGATTCCGCCGACGCTGAACCTGGAGAATCAGGATCCGGACGTGGAGCTGGATGTGGTGCACACGCAGCCGCGCAAGACCGGAGTGGAGTTCGCGCTGAACAATTCGTTCGGATTCGGCGGGCACAATGCGGCGGTGTTGTTCGGTCGTTACTGACCGGTACAGTCGGGCGCCGCGGGTGCCCGGCCGACCGTAGGTCAGCGGGTCGTGCGTTTCGTATTCGGCCGCCCCGGTTTCCCCGGCGTGGCCGGGGAAATGGCAGTGTTTATGCCGGAACCCGGGGGACACCAAACATCTTGGGAGCCGCCGGAATACGATAGCCGCGCACGACCCGTTACCGACGAGGGAGATGAACGCATGGCCGACCAACCGCCCGCCGAACCACCCACCAAGAGCGCCCGGGTGATCCTCGCGGTGCTGGCGCTAGCCATTATCAGCGCACTCGTGGCGGCGGCCATGCTCGCCGGAGGCTGATCGTCTGAGACATCTTCCCGAGTTGCCCGAGATCCCGGCCCGTTTCGTGAGTCCGACGCAGCGCGACGCCTACGCCGTCGCGCTGTGCGGGCGGGTCCCCGAATCCGGGTCCAGCCCCACCGATTCCTCGAAGCGGGCCCGCACCTTTTCGTGATAGATCGCGAACAGGTCCTCGAACAGCGCCAATTGCGCCGGTGAGGGCCCGCCCTCGGTTTCCCAGACCGCGAGCAGGGCACGCCACACCAGGACGTGCAGATCGGCGGAGACCGCGAAGTACGCTTCGACCGCTTCGGGTACCTCGAACAGCATCTCCCCCACCGAGTTCAGCACCGCGCGCTGCATGGTGTGGCCCAGGTCGGTGAGAATCGCGCGCACCAGACCGAGCTCGATATCGAGCAGGCGGGCCTGGTTGGGTTCCGCGCCGCGGGCCTCGGTTTCGAGCGCGTCGACCCGGGCGGCCAGTTCGGCGGGGGCGATGCCACGCTCGGCGGCGGTGTAGTCGAGCAGGGCGTCGAGCACGATGGCGCGTTCGGCGGCCACGATATTGCCGAACATCTCCGAGGCGACCTCGGGCGCGTGCAGGCAGAGCCGGAACAGCCGCCGGTACACGTCCACCCCGCCGGCGCGGCGCACGTCGCGCACGCTGAACCCGCGGCCGCGGTGGGCGTCGACGAAACCGTAGGACTCCAACCGGCCCAGCACCAATTGCGCCGTGGCCCGGTTCATCTCGAATTCCTCGGCGACCTGACGAACCGACGGCATCAGGTCACCGGGTGCGTATTCCCCGGTCGCGACGCGGCGAGCGAGCTCGTCGGCGACATCGGCCACGACCGTCTGGGCACCCATCCCGTCACCTTTCGACAACTTTCGGATACGTCCCAGACAGTTTAGGCTCTGGTGTGCCAAACTGCACGTGCATGGGCTATTCCGCAGACCCTGACGCTGCCGCGCACACGATGGCCCTGCCGCGCACACAATGGGGTGAGCAATGTCGATTCGGCGAATCCGGGAACGGACAGCGGGCGACCCCGGCGGCCCGCCGATTCGCGCTGCCGTCCGCAATGCCCGGATCGCCAGTCTCCCGGTCGCATTCGCGGGCCGCCAGGCCGCCGGCGTCGGCAAGCGCGCTCTGGGCCGCTCGGCCGCCGAGGTGGATTCCGAGATCCGGCTGCGCACCGCCCAGCACATCTTCGAAGTGCTGGGCGAATTGAAGGGCTGCGCAACCAAACTCGGCCAGCTGCTCTCGCTCTACGAGCTGGCCCTGCCCGCCGAGATCGCCTCGCCCTACCGGACCGCGCTGACCCAGCTGCAGGAATCGGTGCCCACCATGCTGCCCGCCACCGTGCACGAGGCGATGATCGCGGGCCTGGGCGAGCAGTGGCGTTCGCGGTTCATCGAATTCGACGACCGCCGGGCGGCGGCCGCCTCGATCGGGCAGGTGCATCGCGCGGTGTGGAACGACGGCCGCCCGGTGGCGGTGAAGGTCATGTATCCGGGCGCGCACGCGGCGGTGCTCGCCGATCTCGAACAGCTGCGCCGACTCTCGGTGCTGGCGACGGTGTTCGCGCCCGGGGCGGACGTGCCCGCGGTGACCGAGGCCATCTGCACCTGCGTCGCCGACGAACTCGACTACGTCGCCGAGGCCGACCATCAGCGCCGCTTCGCGCAGGCCTACATGGGCGACCCGGACTTCGCCATCCCGGACGTGATCGTCCAGCAGGGCGATGTGATCGTCACCGAATGGCTCACCGGCACACCGGTTTCGCGGATCATCGAGTCGGGCACGCCCGCCGAGCGCAGCCGGGTCGGCATGCTGATCATCCGCTTCCTGCTCTCGGCGTGGACCCGTACCGGCCTGCTGTACTGCGATCCGCACCCGGGAAATTTCCGGATCCTCCCGGACGGGCGGCTGGGCGTGGTGGATTTCGGGGCCTGCACGCCCTGGCCGCCCCCGGGATTCGAGGAACTGGTCGGCGAGGTGATGGACGCCGCGTTCAACGGCGGCATCCCGGAACTGGACGCGGCGGTCCGCCGCCACGGCTTCGTCCGCCCCGGCCGCGACTACGACGTCGCCGCGCTCGCCGAGGGGTTGGACGCCGTCGGCGAGCCGCTCACCGTGCCCACCTTCCGCCTCACCACCGCCTGGCTGCGCGGCCACGTCCGCTCGGTCCTGGCGCCCCGGCTCTCGAACGTCCACCGCCAACTGGACATGCCCGCCTACTTCACCCCCTTCGCGCGTTGCTTCCTCACCGCCCTGGGCGTGGTCTGCCAGCTGGAGACCGAGGGCCCGATCCGCGCCGAATTCGCCCGCTGGTCACCGGAACTGGCCGCGGTGTTCGACCGCTACGACACCCTCCACGCCGAGCCTGCCGACCTGGCGGTGGTGCGCCACCTGCGGCCGGTGCCGAACGACCGGCGCGCCCGGGTCGTCGGCTGAATCGAGAACCCTCCGCTGAACCGAAAACCCGTAGCCGCGCAGCCGATCCCGATACCATCGACTGGGAGGTGCGCCATGACGAAAGTGCTCTTGATCACCGGCGATGCCGCCGAAGACCTCGAAGTCATGTACCCGTACCAGCGGCTGCTGGAGGAGGGGTACGAGGTCGACATCGCGGCTCCCGCACGCAAACAACTCCAGTTCGTGGTCCACGATTTCACCGCGGGCTTCGACACCTACACCGAGAAGCCCGGTCGCACCTGGCCCGCCGATCTGGCGTTCGGCGAGGTCGATCCGGCCGAGTACGCCGCCCTGGTGGTGCCCGGCGGCCGCGCGCCCGAGTATCTGCGCGGCGATCCGGACTGCCGCCGCATCGTCCAGCACTTCGCCCAGGCCGACAAGCCGATCGCCGCCCTGTGCCACGGCCCGCTCATCCTCGCCGCGGCCGGGGTGCTGCGCGATCGCTCGTCGAGCGCCTACCCGGCCCTGGAACCGGATATCGCCGCCGCGGGCGCCCGCTGGGTCGACAGCCCGGATCACGTCGACGGCAATCTGGTCACCGGCCGCGCCTGGCCCGACCATCCGCGGTGGATGCGCGCGTTCCTGGAGGTCCTGCGCAAGGCGGCCCCATCGGTTCACTGAACCAGGGCATAGACCGAGTCTATGCATCCATCGGAATGCGGCCGCTACCGGCGGAAGTGCGGTCGGGCCAAGGTTGAGGCATGACCACAGTGACCTTCCGCCGAACCGTTCCCACCGCGACCACCGCCCGCGTGGGCACGGCGACCGCGGAACGTTCGGGTGGCAGGGAGCCGCTGCGGTACCTGGCGCCGAACTGGTTCGCCGTGGTGATGGGGACCGGGATCATCGGGAACGCGGCGGCGACCCTGCCGGTGCAGTTCCCCGGATTGCGGGGCGCCGCGACTCTCGCGTGGGCGCTGGCCGCGCTGATCCTGATCATCCTGGCCGGGGCGTGGGCGCTGCACTGGCGGCGCTATCCCGAGGAGGCCCGCGGGCACGGGATGCATCCGGTGATGATGCAGTTCTACGGCGCCGCGCCCATGGCGTTGATGACCGTCGGCGCGGGCACCCTGATGCTGGGCAAGGACGTCATCGGGTTGTCCGCCGCCGTGACCGTCGACTGGGTGTTGTGGTCGGCGGGAACCGTTCTCGGACTGCTGACCGCGGCGAGCATCCCCTATCGGATGATCACCCGGCACCACTTCGATCCCGATTCGGCGTTCGGCGGCTGGCTCATGCCGGTGGTGCCGCCCATGGTGTCGGCGGCGCTGGGCGCGCTGCTGGTGCCGCACACTCCCTCCGGGCAGGCCCGGCTGACCATGTTCGTGGCGTGCCTGGCCATGTTCGGCCTGAGCCTGATCGCCTCGCTGGTCACCATCACCCTGGTCTGGTCGCGGCTGCTGCATCACGGGCTGCCACCCGCCGGCATGGTCGCGACCGTGTGGCTGGTGCTGGGCCCGCTGGGCCAGTCGGTGACCGCCGCGAGCGCGCTGGCCGGTGTCGCCCCCGGCGTGGTGGATCAGCGCACCGCCGCCGGCATGGATGTCTTCACCGTGCTGTTCGGCGTTCCCACCTGGGGATTCGCCATGCTGTGGCTGGCCCTGGCGGTCGCGGTCACCTGGCACGCCCGCGCCTCGATGCCGTTCAACCTGACCTGGTGGGGCTTCACCTTCCCGCTCGGCTGTTGTGTCACCGGCAGCACCGCCCTCTACGGCCACACCGGCGCGAATCTGTTCGCGGTCATCGCCGTGGCCCTCTACGCGCTGCTGGTCGCCGCCTGGCTGGTCGTGGCCGCGAAGACCGTCCGCGGGCTGGTGCTGGGCGAGCTGCTGCGGCCCGCCCGCTAGGGCACGGTCCGGGACCGATCGTGCCCGATGCGGTCGAAACGGCCGCGCTGTAACCCCGCCCGCTATCTACTGACAGACGTGAACACGCGTCGAGTTCTTCGATGGATGCGGGAAGCGGCGGTTCATGGTGCGACGGGTCGAGTCCGAGCGCCGGACGCGGCCGGACGCGCCTTCCGGCTCGGGTCGGGAGTTGCGGCTGGTGTCCGGTGACAGCTACCCGGGCTGGGAAGCGGTGTACCGCGACAACGCCACCTGGGTGTACGCGTTGATGTTCGGCAAGGTCGGCAACCGGCCCGATGCCGAGGATCTGACCGCCGAGGTGTTCACCGCGGCATTGAAACCGCTGCGCATGACGGCCAGCGTCCCCGAGGTGCGCGCCTACCTGCGGGCCACCGCCCGCACCGTGCTGGCCGCGCATTGGAAGGCCCGCATGGGCCGGGAGATCACCACCATCGACGGCGACATCGCCGACGATCCGCCGGAGGAGTTCCACGACTCGGGCGCCGAGGCGCGCGCGAAGGCGGTGTTGTCCGAACTCCCGGATCGCTACCGCCGGATCCTGGAACTGCGTTTCCTGCAAGGTCTCTCGATCCGGGAATCGGCGCAGACCCTCGGGGTGACGGTGGCGAATGCGAAGGTGTTGCAGCATCGGGCGGTGCAGATGGCGGCCCAGTTGACTGAGCGAGGTGTGCGGTGAGCGGGCGGGATGTGCGGCGGTTCGTCGACGAACTACTGGCGGGCAAGCGGTCCACGGGGTTCACCCCCGACGAGGCCGAGGCCGAGGAGATGCGCACGGCCATCGAGCTGCGCGCCGCCCGGCTGGGCAGTGACGCGCCCAGCGAGGAGTTCCTGAGCGGCCTGCATCGGCGGCTGGCCGCCGAGATGGCGGAGCCGGAGCCGGAATCGGCGGCGCCCACCGGGCATCGTCGCCGCAATCTGCTGATCGGGACCTCCGCCGCCGCGGCCGCCGCCACGGTCGGCGCGGTCGTGGATCGCACCCTGCTCGGGCACGGTCAGGAGGGTTCACCACCCGCCGCGCGGCAGACGCCGCTGTCGCCCAATTCCGGTGCGTGGCTGCCGATCGCGCGGTCCGCGGATCTGCCGGAGGGCGCGACGGTCGCCTTCGACGTGGGGACGGTGAACGGATTCGTGCGCCGCGACAAGGGGAATCCGGTCGCGGTGTCGGGCGTGTGCACCCATCAGGGCTGCAAGCTGTGGCTGGACGCCCCGGCCGAACGGCTACGCTGCCCCTGCCATTCGACGTCGTTCTCGATCGAGGGTCAGGTGGTCACCCATCAGCTGCCGGTGGCGCCCGCGCCGCTGCCGCTGGTCCAGGTGCGCGAGAACAACGGCACCATCGAGGTGTTCGCGCCCACCGAGCCCGCCTAGGGATCAATGGTGTTCGGGCGCAAAGGTTCCCGTGTAACTCGCTCCCCTATCCATGGATGACCGGTTCGCGACAGCGAACGGACCCATCCCGGACGGAGGACCGGATTCATGAGACCCACCTGTACCCCGCGACGCGTAACCGTCGCCGTCGGGGTCGCCGCGGCGGCCCTGCTCACGGTGAGCGCGTGCGGCTCCACCGGCGGCGGAAAAGCCGCGGATCCGGCCGCGCCCGGATTCACCTTCGCTTCCGGCACCGCCACGCCCGGCATGGTGCCGGACGGCGGGGGCCCGGCCATGCCCGGGATGACCTCGGCGGCGGGCACCTCCGCCGCCGGGCCGCCCGGGGCGCCGGCCGGGCCCGATGCCGTCACCATCGACAATTTCGCGTTCGGTCCCAGCTCGCTGACCGTCACGGCCGGGACCACCGTGACCTGGACCAACAAGGACGAGGAGCCGCACACCGTCGTGGCGAACGACGGAAGCTTCCGCTCGCCGACGCTGGGGACGGGCGCGACCTACACGTTCGCTTTTCCCAGGCCGGGCACCTTCGCCTACGTCTGCTCGATCCATCCGTTCATGCACGCGACCGTGGTGGTGACGCCGTGAGCACCGATCTCCCCGGCGACGACCACGCGGAAGACTCCCGCGATCCGCAGCGGATGACCCGCCGCCAGCTCATGCGGCACAGCGCCTGGTTCGGCGCGGCGGTGGGCCTGGCGGTGGTGGGCGGCGAGGTGGTGTCGCACGTGGCGGGCAGCGTGTCGGCCGCCCCGGCCCGGCCGACGCTGCGGTTCGCACAGGTCAGCGACAGCCACATCGGGTTCACCGGTACCGCGAATACCAGTGTCACCGACACCTTCTCCGAGGCCATCTCGCAGGTGAATTCGCTGGGCTATCAGCCCGATTTCGTGATCCACACCGGTGATCTGACCCACCTGGCGACGGCGGAGCAGTTCGATCAGGTCAAGCAGATGATGGGCGGGTTGTCGACGCCGCACGTGTTCACGGTTCCGGGAGAACATGATTCGAGTGATGACGGCGGCTCTCGATACCGGTCAGTCTTCGGCAACGGCACGCGCGGCGACGGCTGGTACAGCTTCGACATCGCGGGCGTCCACGTGATCGGGTTGGTCAATACGCTCAATCTGAAGGACCTCGGCCATCTCGGGCAGGATCAGCTCGACTTCGTCCGGAAGGATGTGGCCGGGTTGTCCAGCGACACACCGATCATCGTGTTCAGCCACATCCCGCTGTTCGCCATGTACCCCCAATGGGGCTGGGGCACAGACGATGCCACGCAGGCGCTCAGCTACCTGCGGCGGTTCTCGTCGGTCACTTGTCTCAACGGCCATGTGCACCAGCTGTTCACGAAGACCGAGGGCAATGTCACCTTCTACAGCGGCACCACCACCGCCTATCCCCTGCCCAAACCCGGCGACGGGCCCGCGCCCACACCGGTGACGTTGCCCGCGGGCAAGCTGCACGAGGCACTGGGAATTCGCGAGGTGACCTTCCAGAAGGGGCAACAGCAACTCGCTATCAAGGAACAGGCGCTGAAATGACCACTGCCGACCGGCGTGTCGCTCGCGGGTCTCACATCGGTGTCATTTCTCAGGGATGACCTCGTGACGGACGATCGAAAGCGGCGAGTAATCTACTACGCTGGGCAGTAACAAGATGCTGTGCAGCGATGCGGCGCACGGCGATTACAGGAGGGAAGCCATGCCACCCCGCCGTTTTCGGACGAACGCCGCAGCGAGCGTATTGGTCACGCTCACGCTGGTGCTGGCGGCCTGCTCGTCCAATCTCCCGAGCGGGAAGGTCGGTCCGCGCACGCCGGTCGAGCAGTCCATCGTGGTGTCGCCCGCGGCGGGCTCGGACAAGGTGGATCCGTCGGCGCCGGTGAAGGTGAGCACCACCGGGGGCGTGCTGACCGACGTCGTGCTCTCCAATGACGATGGCAAGGTCATCGAGGGCACGTACACGCCGGACAAGACCGCGTGGAAGCCCAACGACCAGCTCGGCTACGGCCGCACCTACACGCTGAAGGCTTCCGGTGTCGATGTGACCGGCCCCATCGGACCGGTCACCTCCACCTTCACCACCATCAACCCGAAGAACCAGACCAAGGTGTATTTCAACACCACGGGCGGGCAGGCCATCGTCGACGGCAACAGCTACGGCGTGGGCATGGTCATCGTCGCGCACTTCGACGAGGACATCCCGGACCGGGCGGCCGCGCAGAAGCGACTGGTCGTCACCACCGATCCGCCGGTGGAGGGCTCCTGGTACTGGCTGGACAACCGCAATGCGCACTGGCGGCCCAAGGAGTACTGGAAGACGGGCACCAAGGTGAACGTGGCGGCCAACCTGTATGGCGTGGAGGTCGGCAACGGGCTGTTCGGGCAGGAGGACGCGAAGTCGCGCTTCGTGATCGGGCCCTCGCACGTGTCCATCGCCGACGACAACACCAAACAGGTGCAGGTGTTCGAGAACGGTCAGCTGATCCGCACCATGCCCACCTCCATGGGGCGCGGCGGATCGGAGACCGTCGCGGGCAAGACGTTCACGTTCTGGACCATGCCCGGCACCTACACGGTGATGGACAAGGCCAACCCGGTGATCATGGACTCCTCGTCCTACGGGCTGCCGATCAATTCGCGGCTCGGGTACAAGGAGACCATCGGCTGGGCGACCCGCATCAGCACCGACGGCATCTACCTGCATCAGCTGGACTCCACGGTGTGGGCGCAGGGCAATACCAACCTCTCGCACGGCTGCCTCAACCTCAATCTCGACAACGCGCAGTGGTTCTTCAACTTCGCGCAGCCCGGTGATGTGGTGGAGGTGCGCAATACCGGCGGCGCGCAGCTCGAGGTGTGGCAGAACGGCGACTGGACGCTGCCGTGGGATCAGTGGCTGGCCGGTAGCGCCGGCTGACGCCGCTCGCGCGCGGCCAGTTGCCCGGTGCGCGCGAGATACCAGGCCGCGACACAGAATTCGGCGGCCACCGTGCCCCACACCAGCGTCCACACCGAGTGGGTGCGCAGGGTGAGCAGCAGGGCGGTGGCCGCCACCGCGGTCCCGATCACCGCGCCGATCATGATGCCGACGGTGTCCTGGCGGACGGGCAGGATCGCGGTGGTGACGAACGAGGTGGTGGCGGTCGCAACCAGGATGCACACCTCGACCCGCAGCATCGGCACCACGGCGCGGAACTCGTCGTCGTAGATGACCCGCACCGCGAGCGGCGCGGCGATCCAGATCCCCGCCACCGCAACGGCCGCCACGATCACGCAGGCGGCCAGGGCGCGCAGCTCGTGCCGCCAGAAGCCGGGTTCGGTGCGCTCGCGCGCCATCCGGGGCAGCAGCGCCAGCCCGATCGGATCCAGCAGCGACTGGGTGGCGCGCACGAGTTTGTCGCCCGCCGAATACAACCCGAGCGAGGCGGCGTCGAGCACCGACGAGTACACGGTGGCCGTCCCCTGCCCGTAACTGGTGACCAGCAGCCGTGAGGCGAGCACGGGCGCGCCCTTGCGCAGGATCATCACCACCTTTCTCGGCCGCCCCGGTTTCCCGAACCGCTTGTTCGCGTCCCACCAGGTCAGCGCGACCGTGACCGCGGACGACACCAGCAGGCACACCAGCACCACCTCGGCGTGCGGCAGTCGCGGCAGCACCCCGACCAGCAGCGCGAGATACACCACCCGCCCGGCGATCTGATACGACATCGAGGCCCCGAATCTGGCCTGCCCCACCAGCAGCCAGTCCTCGGACATCGACAGGAATCCGCCCACGAACAATCCGAGCAGGATCATCCGCAGGTGCGCTCCGGCTCCGACAGACAGTCCGGCCGCGAGCGCCACCCCGAGCGCGCCGAGCCCGGCCGCCCGCACCGCGAGGTAACTCCCCCGCAGTTCATCGAGTCCTTCATCCCCGAGCAGCGCGGCCAGGAAGGTGTTGATCCCGAGATCCACGACCAGCGATCCGAGAAAGTACGCCGACATCCCGATGGCCAGCAGCCCGACGCCGCTCACCCCGAGCATCCGCGCGGTGAGCGGCACCGTCACCGCGGTCACCAGGAACTGCCCGTACTTCCCGAGGCTGACGAACCCGATGTCGCGCAGGACCGACAGCAGCCCGTCCTCGGCCACCTTCGCCCGCACGCGTCCGACCAACGCGCCACCCAGGTGTCGCCGATCCGCCATGGCGGTCCCTCTCTCCCCGACCGCGCACCCCGGGCCGACGACGAAATTCTCGCGCCGCACCACCCGCCCCGCCACCCGATCCCGCCCGGTTGGGGGAAACCGTAACGCCCTGTTCAAATGAACCGCGCAGTCCCGCAACCGCTCCCAAATACCGGCCGCCTCCCCCCGATGCCTGCACACTGGTCCCATGGAGATCACATCGGCCGTCGGAGCGATCCTCGGCGCGTTCGGATTGTCGGGCGCGGCGGGACTCAATGCCTGGCTTCCCCTGCTGGTGGTGGGCGCCGCCGACCGCATGGGCTGGATCGACCTCGGCTCCTCCTACGGCTGGCTCTCCTCCACCCCCGCGTTGATCGTGATCGCCCTGCTGCTGGTCTTCGACCTCATCGGCGACAAGATCCCCGCCATCGACTCGGTCCTCCATGCCATCGGCACCCTGGTGGCGCCCGCCTCCGGCGCGATTCTCTTCACCGCCGAGACCAGCATCTCCTCCAACCTCCCGCCCGCCGTCGCCGCCATCCTGGGCGCGGTCACCGCGGGCAGCGTCCACGCGGGCCGTACGGTGGCGCGCCCCTTCGTCACGGGAACCACTGCGGGCGTGGGCAACCCGGTGGTCTCCACCGCCGAGGACGGCACCTCCCTGCTCCTGACCGTGCTGGCCCTGGCCGTCCCCGTCCTCGCCTTCGCCGCCATCCTGCTGCTGCTCATCTTCCTGGGCTGGTTGGCTTTCCGAGCCCGCCGCTGGCTCCGCACCCGGCGAGCCCGCAAGGACAGCCAACCGGACCGACTACAGCCGTGACCCCGCTTCGTCAGCCGGGAATCGCGCGCCTGGCCCGTAGCGGGATCCGATCGCGAAACGCCTCGATGGCGGCCGCGACGTCGTACGGTGTCGCCGCATCCTCGATCTCGTTGCGGTACAACACCCGTCCCGCGACCGCGTCCAGGTCGAACCCCCACACCATCGACATGAGCGGGTTGATGAACAGCTCGTAATCCCCGCTCCGAGTCCGCGGCACCGACCGGTGATCCCCGAACTCCCCGCGCGCCGCATCGGTGATCGACGCACACACGATGCTCTCCCGATCAGGCGTGTTCCCCTGCACGTACGCCACCGCCTCGAGCCACTCGTCCACGGCCCGAATCCCCGGCGTCAAACCGAAAACCCCGTGATAGGCGCCCATTGTGGCCAGCGCCGCCACGTTCTCGAGGAAATGCGCGTGGCACAGTCCGTGATGCGCGTCCACCCCGAATCCGACACACGCCACCGTCTTCACCGGCACATCCAGCGCTTGCACCGCCAGCAGACTGGTGATGTCCTCGACCGGCGTCCCCAGCCCGGCCTCGTCGCCGGTCATCAGCAGATCGGTCCCGCCATCGACCAATACGATCCCGTCGACGCCCAATTCGTCCGCCAGCCACCGATAGGCGGCCCGAACCGCCTTCGTCCCACCCTTCTTGATCAGGTACACCCGGTCGCCATACCCCCGCTCGGCCAACCACGCGGCGAGATGCTTCTCCGGGAAATAGGACCGCGGCCCATCGGAATCCGGCCGCGCGTCGAAAACCCCCGGTCCGACCTCAACCGCCGAGGTGCGCTTCGCGGCGGTGAAGGTCAGATTCGCGAGGAACACCGTGCGCCCCTGCTCGATCAGGGACAGCGCGATCGGCAGCCCGCTGAGCACGTCGAAACCCCCACCGGCCCCGGCGATCAGAACCCGCTCACAGTCCCGCAGCCGATGCAGGACCGGAACATCGAACAAGGTAGGCGCTGACACCGGGCCCAGTGTAGGCACGCTTCGTGTCGGGAAGGGGCTCAGAGGTTGTGGCGGACCGCGCGCAGGATGAGGTCGGCGACCGCGTCGGGGCGGGAGACGGTGACGGCGTGGGAGGCGTCGACCTCGGTGGTGTGGGCTCCGGCGCGTTCGGCCATGAAGCGCTGGGCCTCGACGGGGATGTTCTTGTCGGCGGTGGTGAGCACGGCGAAGGCCGGGATGGTTCGCCAGGCGGCGGCCGCGGCCGGTTCCTCCAGGGCGGCGACGGCGACCGGGCGCTGGATCACCGCCATGGTGGCGGCGGTGGGGACGTCGGCGGCGAACTGCTGGGGGAACTCTTCCCGGCGGATGTAGAGTTCGGTGGCTTCGCTGCCGTCGGCCCGGCGATAGGTCGCGGGGCGGGTGGTCGGGCCGAGGGTGGAGCCCGGGAACTTGCCGGTCAGTTCCAGTGCGCTCTCACCGATCTCGGGAATGAACGCCGCCACGTAGACGAGCGCGGTGACCTGCGACTTCCCTTGGGCGGCAACGCTGATGACGCTGCCGCCGTAGGAGTGACCGGCCAGCACCACCGGGCCGTCGACGCTGTCGACGACGGAGGCGATGTAGTCGGCGTCGGAGGTGAGTCCGCGCAGGGGGTTGGCTGCCGCGAGGACCGGAATGCCCTCGGCGGCAAGGGTTTCGATGACGCCGTTCCAGCTGGAGGAATCGGCGAAGGCTCCGTGCACCAGGACGACGGTCGGGGTTGTGGTCATACGGTTTGCTCCTGAGCTGGGGTCGATGGTCAGGCCGGGTACAGCGCCGCGCGCAATGTCGCGACGGCCTGGGCCACAGCGGCTTTCGCGGCGTGCGTGTCGTGCAGGGCGTTGACCATGACGAAGTCGTGGATGATGCCGCCGTAGCGGACCTGGGTGACGGGAACGCCGGCGGCGCGCAGGTTCGCGGCGTACGCCTCGCCCTCGTCGCGGAGCACGTCGGCCTCGGCGGTGATGACGAGGGCGGGCGGCAGTCCGGCGAGCTGGTCGGCGGTGGCGCGCAGCGGCGAGACGTCGATGCGGGCGCGGTCCTCGGCGCTGGTCGTGTACTGGTCCCAGAACCACTTCATGCCGTCGAGGGTCAGGAAGTAGCCCTCGGCGAACTGCCGGTAGGAGCCGGTGTCGAAGTTGGCGTCGGTGACCGGGTAGAACAGCACCTGCTGGGCGAAGGTGACGTCGCCGCGCTCCCTGGCCATGAGGGTCAGCGCGATGGCCATATTGCCGCCGACCGAGTCGCCGGCGACGGCGAGCCGCGTGGCGTCGAGGCCCTTGCTCGCGCCATCGGTGGTGACCCACTGCGCGATTCGATACGACTGCTCGTTGGCGACCGGGTACTTCACGTCCGGCGAGCGATCGTATTCGGGGAACACGACGGCCGCCCGCGTGCCGACCGCGAGGTCGCGCACCAGCCGGTCGTGGGTGTGCGCGTCACCGAAGACCCAGCCCGCGCCGTGGGTGTAGACGATGACCGGCAGCGGCTCGGTCACGCCCTGGGGCTTGACGATGCGGGCGCGCACCGACCCGGTGGGACCGCCCTCGACGGTGATCCACTCCTCGTCGATTTCGGGCTTGAAGATGGGCGAATCCTGCACCGAGTCAACGGCTTTGCGACCCTCCTCCGGGGGCAGCTGGTACAGGAACGGCGGCTGGGAGGTGGCGTCCACGAACTCCTGGGCGGCCGGTTCGAGCGAGAGGTGGTGCGGGTTTCCGGACATTGTGATCCTTTCCGCGACGCCGGGAATGGGGGCAGGCGCCACGGTAGTCATTTTCGTCCGGAAACACCTCGCGCCGCCCCGCCCTACGGGCCGCGAAATCCACGATTCAGGACACGGCCGCCACCGCCGATTCCTGGACATCCGCCCAGCTCGCCGACCCGGTCGTCCGGAACCGCTGTTGGTAGCTGCGCGGCGAAATGCCCAGGCGCGCAATGAAAGCCCGGCGCAGCGCCTCACCACTGCCGTAGCCCGCGATCATGGCCGCTTCGGTCACCGTGGACCCGGCGTGCAGCAGGTCGCGAGCGACGCCGAAGCGGATGAAGGCCACGTATTCGGCCGGTGAGCGTTCGAGTTCGGACCGGAACAGCCGGGTCAGATGCCGCACGCTGACCTGCGCGTGCGCGGCCAGGGTCTGCACCGTGTGCGGGAAAGCCGGATCCGCGCAGATCAGATCGACGACCCGGCGCACCAGCGGGCTGCGCGCCACGGGACCGGTCAGGGAGGCCGAGAACTGCGACTGTCCGCCCGCCCGTTGCATATAGACCACGAGCAGCTGCGCCGTCCGCCGCGCCACATCCGCGCCGTGATCCTCCTCCACCAATGCGAGCGCCAGATCCACGCCCGCCGCGACTCCGGCGGAGCTGTACAGGTTTCCGTCGCGCACGAAGATGGCATCGGCATCCACCTCGACCGCCGGGAAGCGCCGGGCCAGGTCCGGTGCGAACTTCCAGTGCGTGGTCACCCGCCGCCCGTCCAGCAGGCCCAGTTCGGCCAGTACCGCGGTCCCGCTGCAGATCGACACCAGCCGCCGGGTGCGCGCGGACAGGTGCCGGGCCGCGGCCAGCAGTTCGGGTGTCACGAAGACCGACGCGGGCAGCTCACTGCCCGGGATCACCACGATGTCGAAGGGTCCGGCGTCGGCCGCGGCCCCGTTCACCGCCACCTTCGCGCCGATCGAGGTCTGCACCTCCCGTCCGTCCGGTGACACCAACACCACGTCGTAGCCGTGCACCGCCTGGTTGGCCTCCATGAAGACCTCGGCGGGACCGGCGAAGTCGAGCATCTTCACACCATCGAAGACGAGGATCCCCACCCGGCGGCGGTTCGGACCGGAAGATTTGGCTGACATGTCCACTATTATTCTGGAGGCACGGCTCCATAACAAGCGGAGTGCGCGAGATCGCAGATTGATACGGTGACCCCATGGGCAGACCACGGCAGTTCGACGAGCAGGCATTGCTCGCCGCCGCGGTGGAACTCTTCTGGGCGAAGGGTTTCGACACCACGTCGGTCGACGACGTCTCCCGCGCGACCGGCATCGGCAACGGCAGCATCTACGCCGCCTACACCAGCAAACGCGGCCTGTTCCTGGCCGCCTTCGAGCGCTACTGCGAGCAGCGCGCCCGCTTCGTGCGCGAGACCCTCGAGTCGGCACCCGGCTCCGCGCGCGACGCCGTGCGCACCCTCTGCCGTGCCGTCATCGACGATTGCGCCGCCCACCCCGACCACCGCGGCTGCCTGATGCTCAACAGCATCGCCCACCTCGCCACCCGCATCCCCGAGGTGGCCACTATCGCCACCCGCACCACCACGGCCATGGAAACCGCTGTGGCCGACCGACTCCGCCCGGCCATGCCGCACCCCGACGAGGCTCTGCTCTCGACCCTGGGCGCGAGCGTCATCATGACCACCCAGGGCCTCATCCAACTGAGCCGGATCGGCGTCCCCCCGTCCCGCCTCGGCGAAATCGCCGACGTGTCCTGCGAAGTCCTCCCCCCGGACTGGGCCGACCTACCCCGGATCTGAGCTGTTCGGACTCCGAGCAGCGGCTCAGGACAGGTCGGAGAACCGGACGGTGTGAGCCACGGCGGTGACGTGCAGGCCGTCCGCAGCGGGCTCGAGCGACGTCAGGCGGGCCCCCAGGGGAAGCTTCTCCAGCGGGATGGTGAAGGTCAGGGATTCGCTGAGCGCCGCCAGGGACAGGGTGGGGCCGCCCGCCGCCGGTTGGATGGACGTCGGGGTCACGACGATGCCGTTGTCGGCGAGAGCCACGGTGACGAAGACCGTTGCGGGAACCGGGATACCGGCCACGGTGAAGGTGCCCGAGACACGGAGGCCCTCGGGGCTGTAGGAGATGGACTCGACCCCGGCCGGGGCATAGCGCTGGACCGTGTCGTAGGGGACGCGGGCCGTGGCGGTGGCGGTTTCGGCGGTGAGTTTCTCGGTGCGCTTGTTGATGACGTCATCCAGCGGCGCCGAGACATTGGTGAGCTTGACGTCCAGGTCGCGGACGGAGATGTCGGGGTCACTCCAGTCGCCGATCCGGATGCCGATGTCGGCGTAGGTGCCATCCAGGGCCTGGGTGAGGAAGGGAATTCCGCCGATGGTGACCTTGGGCTGCTCGGGCAGCTTGTAATCGGCGGCGATCTGGCGGGCGATCTCGTTCTGGGCCATGCCGACCGCGACGCGGTCGCCGACGATCAGCGCGATCGCCAGCACGACCAGCACGATCAGCAGTCCGCGCATGTGTTCATCTGTTCAGCCATGCCACCCATCATGCTGGCGAATCCCGGTGACGAGGACGGGCACGCGGAACCGGGCGCGAATCCCCACGAAATCGCCACAATGTACGCATGAAATCCACCCGCATAGTGCTCGCCTCCCGCCCGGTCGGGATGCCCGAGCAGGAGAACTTCCGGACCGAGACCGTGGAGCTCGAGCCCCCGCGGCCGGGCGAGGCGCTGTTGCAGACGCTGTACCTGTCGCTGGACCCCTACATGCGCGGGCGGATGAGCGACGCGCCGTCCTACGCCCCGCCGGTCGAGATCGGCGACACCATGTGCGGCGGCGCGGTGTCGCGGGTGATCGAATCCACCGATCCGGCACTGCAACCCGGCGATATCGTGCTCGGCTGGGCCGGATGGCAGACGCATTCGGTCGAGAACGTGCAGGCCTTGCAGAAGCTGGATCCGGCGGCCGCGCCGCTCACCACCGCGCTCGGCGTGCTCGGTATGCCGGGGTTGACCGCCTACACGGGCCTGCTCACCATCGGCCGTCCGAAGCCGGGCGAGACGGTGGTGGTCGCGGCCGCGACCGGCCCGGTCGGCGCGACGGTCGGCCAGATCGCGAAGATCCAGGGCGCGCGGGCCGTCGGCATCGCGGGCGGACCGGAGAAGGTGGCGCTGCTGCGGGACCGCTTCGGCTTCGATGCCGCGATCGACCATCGCGCACCCGATTTCGCCGAGCAGCTGGCCGCCGCCACCCCGGACGGCATCGACGTGTACTTCGAGAATGTCGGCGGCGCGGTGTTCGACGCGGTGCTGCCGCGTCTGAACACCTATGCCCGGGTTCCGTTGTGCGGCTTGGTCGCCAACTACAACGACACCGATCTGCCGCCCGGCCCGGACCGGCTGCCGCTGCTCACCTCGAACATCCTGCGCAAGAGCCTGACCGTGCGCGGCTTCATCGTGTCGGAGTTCTGGGATCAGATCGGCGAGTTCCAGCCGACCGCGGCGCAGTGGATCGCGGAGGGCAAGCTCACCTACCTCGAGGACATCGTCGACGGCCTGGAGCACGCGGTCGAGGCCTTCCAGGGTCTGCTCACCGGCAAGAACGTCGGCAAGCTGATCATCAAGGTCGCGGACTGACGGCTAGCGCATGGCGGTGATGTAGGGCCGCAGCCCGAGCGCGATGTCCACGCACACCCCCAGCAGCACATCGCGTTCGACGGGGTCGAGCGGGTGCTTCAGCCACAGCCGGGTGCCCAGGATCGGTACCGGCAGCGGCTGTCCCGCTCGATCCCACCAGAACGACTCGTTGTAGACGTCGTTCACGAGCCGGCGCACGGTCCAGCCGCCCGCGGTGCGCACCACGTCGAGCCGGCCGACCTCCGCGCCCATGCGGTCGAGTACGAGCAGCCGGAACAGCTCGGGTGTGCGGGGCTCGTCCGGGTCTGGCACGAAGTGGAAAAGCGTTCCCGCCGTGGACCCGACGGCCGTGGAGGTGTCGGCGCGCTGGATCGAGCCGATGGAGGTGCCGTCACCGCGGCTGATGACGGTGGGCGCGGAGTCCTTGGACTCCACCCACACCACCGATCCGTCGGCGTAGGTGATGCGATGCCGACCGGTCCCGCCGTTCTTGAAGCCGAACAGGATGGCGGCCTTGGCCGCAAGCCCGTTGCCCGCGCCCTGCACCCCGGTGGCCAGCGCGTCCTCGGGCCCCACACTGAAGGTGATCTCCAGGGCGTTGTTCAGCTTGTGCACGACCCGGCCCTCGATCATGGTCGAGCGGTCCTGCGACGCCGGCATCGTTCGATCGTAGGCCGGTGGCAGCGGCGTGAGGTGGTTTCGCGGCGGCACGCCGGGGCCGACGCGCGCGCCGCATTCACTTGCCGGCAGGGAAGCCCACCGTGGCGAGTGCGGTCGTCCAGTCGGTCGCGATGGCGACCTGCGCGTCGCTGAGGGCGACCTTGCCGTCGCAGATCAGCGTGTGCAGCTTGGACTCGACGCCGTCCTTGGGGTTGTTCGGCCCCGCCCCGTCCTTGTGCCCCGGGGACGGCGGCTCGACCCACAGGTTGCGCGCGTCATTGGGGTCGCCGCCGAGTTCGAGGGAGATGAGGTGGTCGTACTCGCCGTCGCGGGGGTCGCCGTTGTAGCCGTAGGACTTGATGTTCTCGGTCTTCTCGCGGCCGGTGATATTACTGTTGGGCCGAATCGAGGCGGTGTACCCCGACTTACAGATGGTGTCGGCCAGATTGGCCGCTGTCACTGTGGGATTCAGCGCGCCCGGCGTGCAGGCCGGGTCGGGCAGCGGCTGGCCGTCGGCGGTCTTGCGGTAGTGGCAGCTGCCGGGTGCGGGCTGCGCCTGCACGGTGTAGGTGCCCTGGGGTCCGGGTCCGACCGGGATCGCGGAATTGTTCTGTTTGGGCGCGGGCTGCGGAACCGCCTGGGCGGGCACATTGGCCGGATGGGTGGCGGCCTCCTTCGAGCATCCGATCGTCATGCTCAGGACCAGCAGGGCCATCGCAAGCCCTTTGTGCGCCTTCATAACATCCCCTGCTCGACCCGGACGGCAGCCTAATTGTGCGCTATCCCTTGGTGATCGGCCACTCGCCCGCGACGACACACCGCGCGGAAACGCGGATCCCCGCCGCCCGTCGAGCAATACATACCAACCGGTTATGCTGCACCAATGACAGCAGATCTGTCGCACTCTCCGGCGACAATCCAACCCGTCGGCACCAATGGAATTCGGGGGCGCGCCCTCGCGCTCGCCGGCCTGCTGCTGGGTATGGGCACCCTGCACTTCCTCATGCCCAAGCCGTTCGACACCCTGATCCCGCCCCAGCTGCCGGGCGAACCCCGCACCTACACCCACGTTTCGGGCGCGGCCGAGCTCACCGCGGGCGCTCTGCTCGCGATCCCGCGCACCCGCGGCCTGGGCGCGCGGCTCGCCGCGCTGCTGTTCGTCGCCGTTTTCCCCGGCAACCTGTACATGGCCTACGACTGGCTCAGCAGCGACCGCGCCCTGCCATTGAAAGCCGGTGCCCTGCTCCGCCTCCCGCTGCAGATTCCGCTGGTGCTCACCGCGCGACGGGTGTACCGCGCCGCGCGGTGATCGGCCTCAGTCGGTGGTCAGGAACTCGGCGAAGGACGGGTCCGGCAGTTTGAGCTGGGCGTGGATATCACCGCCCAGCCCGAAATGCCCTATCGCGCCGCCGTAGTTCTGCTGGTAGCTCTGCCAGAGCACGACCACGCTGATGATGCGGTTCGCGCCCGGCAGCGCCGGATCCGGGAACGGGTTGGGCAGCACCGCCCGGTAGCTCGCCGTGCCGTGCTCGTCGGTGACGAACACATTGGGCACGCCCAGCGGCCCGGGCCGGGTGGGCGCGTCCGGGTCCAAGTCCTTGGCACGCAAGGACATCACCGTGTACAGCGAATCCGGAATGAGCCCGGTGAACTCGAACCGGAACTCCGCCTGCCGCGCATCGTCCAAATCCACGGTCACGTCCAGGGTGCCGCGGGCCCGCAGCCAGTCCCCCAGTGTCACCGGGCCGGTCAGCTTGCGTCCGTCCTCGGGCCGGAAATCCGGGATGGGCGTCTCGTGGAACGGGTAGCTCGGCCGCGTCACACTCGCGGCCTCGGGAAGCTGATCGGGCGCGAAGACCACCGGATAGTTGTTGGCGGGCAGCGGAAGCGGAAGCGTGTGCAGGACCCCCGCCGCGTCCTCCGCCGACAGCTCGTCGGGCAGTTCCCGCACGATCGTGTAGGCCGCCGACTCACCGAAAGCGGGCACGGGGGTGTCGGCCGCGACGATGGCCCGCCCCCACCGTCGGGTGACGGCGCCGCCGGTCCCCGGGACGGTCAGGTATCCCACGACGATGAAATCGCCGTCCGCGTCGAGCACTTCGCTCGGCGGGTAGAGCGGCCCCTGCGTGGTCGGGGTGAGTTCGTAGCGCTTGGTCACCATACGGAGAGCACTTCCTGGTCGGAGAGAAGGCGGCCCGGGTCGTCGATGGAGGCGCCGACCCGGTCGGACAGGTGGATCCAGCCGGTGCCGTGGACGGCGAGCACCGCGTCGTCACCGCGATAGCCGGGGTGCGCGACGGCCCGCAGGAACGGCAGGTCGCTGGCGTGATCGCCGTAGCCGTAACTGTTCTCCCGCGCGATCGCGTGTTCGCGCAGGAACCCGGTGACGGCCGCGGCCTTGGCCTCGCCGATCATGGGCCGCCACACCTCGCCGGTGAGCACGCCGTGCTCGTCGGCGACGGGCACGGTGGTGATGAGGTGGTCGGCTCCGACCGCCGCCGCCACCGGTGCGACGGCCGCGCCGAAGGAGCCCGACAGCAGCACCGTGGCGTGCCCTGAATCACGGTGTGCGCGCAGCCTTTCCACCGTGTCGGTGTAGTAGACGGTGTCACTCGCGGCGAATTCGGTGAACCAGCGTCGCCCGGCCGCGTCCAGTGCCGCGGCCTCGACTCCGCGATAGGCCCGGTAGTAGTGCCGATTCACCTCCTCCCGCGGTGTGCCCGCGGCGGCCCGCTGCTGGATCTCCCCGGTCAGGCGCGCGTATTCGCCACCGTCGTCACCGTTCTCGGCCAGCCAGAACCGCAGGAACGCGAACATGCTCTTGACGGTGATCAGGGTTTCGTCGACGTCGAAGAACGCCGCGCCCGCGCTCATGCCACCTCGTCGAGGTAAGCCGCGATCGCCTTGGCCGCCTTGTGCCGTTCGATCTGCGAGATGCGTTCGTTGGGCAGTGCGGCGTAGCCGATGCGGGCGGTGGCAACGGAGCGGCCGAGCTGGCGGACCTCCACCTCGATGCTGAATTCCAGCTTCCCCGGATCGTCGATGGACACCGGGGTCAGCGTCGCGTGCAGGGTGGCGGGCAGCGGGAACAGGAAGGACTTGAACTCCAATTCGATGTTGTTCCACACGATGTAGAAGTGCTGTTCGGGCCAGCGGCGGCCGTACTCCAGCTCGAACGCGCCGAGGAACAGCTGGCGCACGGCCTCCACGATCACGATCCCCTGCACGTGCTCGCCGGTCTGATGGTCGAGCAGTAGTTCGTTGTCGCCGTGGATCCGCAGATCCGCCCGGAACGCGGTCTCCGATTCCCGGACCAGCCCGGCCAGCAGCACATTCGAGTGCTGATACTTGTGCACCTGGTGGCGCGGGGCCGGTTCGGCGACCGCCCCGGCCACCCGCAAGCCCGCCGGGGCGTGCACGATCGCCACGTGCTCGACGTAGTCGAGATCGTGGCGGGTGACCCCCTGCCCGAGCCGCACGGTCAGCGGCTCCTCCGCCGTCCGCCAGCGACCCGCGCGCAGCGCGGCCACCAGACCGGACACGGTGAAGGCGCGATCGTCCGCGGCGATCCCGCGGAACCGATCAGCCACCAGCAGCACCTCGCCGACGGCCGCCTCCACCACGGTCGTGGACGCCGAATCGAGCTGAGCTACAGACATTTTCCCTCCGAGAACAAGACGCTTATGGCGACGCTCGCCGCCATCCGGTCGTCACCCGGAGCACCCCACCGCCCGGAGGGTTGCCGCCCAGCGAGCCGGGGCTTCGCGCTGGAACTCATGACCGTGATCGAAACAGTATGGGGGGCAGACTTTTTCGAGAATCATTTCAACCACGCCGATCGAAACCCGGCCGCGGCGGCCAGGGCGGCGCCGGTCGCCGAGAGCGCCGCGACGGCCAGGGCCACCGCCGAATAGCCGTGCCGAGCCACGAGATTGGCCAGCTGCGGGCCCGCGCTCGCGCCGAGGAACAGGGCGAAGGTGTACAGCGCGGTGGCCGCGCCGCGGGCCGCGCCCGCGCCGGCCGTGATCGTCTGGACGGCGGCGGGGGCGGCCACCGCGATGGCGGCGACGAACACGAACAACCACACCGCCACCCAGACCCCGCCGAGCGGCACCGCGGCCACGGCCACGGCGAGCGCGGCGGCTCCCAGCGCGGCGACCAGCCGGGTGGCCGGGGCGATGCCGCCGAGCCGCCCGGCGAGCAGCGGAATCGCCACCATGGCGGGAATCGCGCTGGCCCGCAGGGCGAGCAGCGCGCCGTTGCCGGAGCCCACGCCCTTGGGCGGGGCGAGCTGGATGCCGGTGTAGACGCCCACGAAGGAGCCGAGGATCGCCAGGCAGCTCAGATACAGCAGGGCGAGGCGGGATTGCCGGAGCAGCTCCACGAACGGCGCGAACACCGACCGCGACGGCACGACACCGGTTCCTGAATCACCGTCGTCCGCCCGGGGATCCGCCGACCGGGCCGGCGGTTGCAGCACCACCCGCAGCACCACCGCCGAGACCGCGAACGCGATCGCCCCGGCCACGAAGATCGCGTGCCAGCCCAGCGCGTTCCCGATGAGCTGCGCCAGCACCTGCGCCACCACCCCCGCCCCGAGGAACGAACTGGTCAGGCAGGTGAGCGCGAAGATCCTGCGCTCCGGCGCGATCCGCTCCGACAGATAGGCGAACGCCGCGGGGGCGAAGAACGACGCCGTGAGCCCCTGCAGGATTCGCACCGAGAGCCCGGTCACCAGCCCCGGCGCGGCCGCCACCAGCAGGGTGCTCACCACGGTGGCCGCCAGCCCGCCGACGATGACCGGCCGCCTCCCCCACCGATCCGACAGCGGCCCGGTCACCAGGAAGCCCGCCCCGTAGGCCAGCCCGAAGGCCGTGGTCGTCCAGGTGGCCGCGGATTTGGACGTATCCCAGTCCGCCGCCAGCCGATTCAGCACCGGCAGCACCACGTACAACTGCCCGACCACGAGGATGCCGACCGCGCACACCGCCCCCACGGTGCGCCCGACCGGCGCCCACACCTCGGTTTCCGCGGGCGCGCTCATGACCGCACGACCCGGACGCGGGCAGGGAGAAACAGCGAGGTGGTCATCGAATTCCTTTCGTGGACAACGGAGTCCACGTCTATCAATCCGAGACCACCGGGCACGACGGTTACGTGCGCGCTGATCCGAAGCCGCCGGGCGGCTCAGGCCAGGACGAAACTGAACTGCGGTATGAAGTTGCCGCCCAGGCGGAACCACGTGTAGCCGAGCCACACGCCGGGGGTGACCTCGCGGATCTCGTCGTACACGGCTGGGGTCGGGGACGGGGCGTAGTCGAGGATCCAGGCGGGCTCGCCGTCGACGACGGACGGCCCGGCATACACCGTGGCGGGCCAGGCTTCCAGATCCGCGGGGGTCATGCGGTTGTGCAGGTATCCGCCGGTGGGACCGGTGTAGAAGTCCTTGCCGATCCAGACCAGCGATGTCCAGGACTGCGCCTGGAGGGGTGCGGCGACCCAGCCGTCCTTCGCGCCGACCGGGACGTCGCCGCGCGGGGCGTCCCGATAGATCGCGTCCACCTGCTCGAGCGCACATCTGAACCGGAGCGAGTCCACAGTTGCTGATGTGTTGTCGGAGTACAGAACACAGCCGTTTCCATGGTCCGAGTCGGCGTGCGAGGACACCGGGACAATCAGCGCCAGCACCCCTAATCCGACCGGGGCGAGGCTTCTTATGAGGACATTTCGGAAAATATCACGGTATGCACTCATGGTTGCCTCCATCGGGATAATCCCCGACCTAGCGATAATCTTAGTTCGCCACAAAATAGCCGGTCAGCGCCGTCGCCGAACCGAGATCAGATCGACGCGTGCTTAACAGGAAATTGACAGGTTTCCGCTGGAAATGTCTCGAGCTTCGTGTCGATGTAATGGAGCATGAGCTCGATTCAGGCCCACACCCCGCGCGCACGGTGGTCGTGGATCGCGACCGGAGGTCTCGTCGCCGTGGTCGCCTTGTCGGCGCTGGGCGCGCCCGCCGCCTTCGCCACCTCGCACGACCAGGCCGGGCCGGGTCAGGCGCCGCAGGCCACCCCGCCCGCGGCGGTGGCCGCGCCGCATCCCATCTCGGTGACCGCCATCGCCCAGCAGATGCAGACCGCCGTCCAGGCGGCCTCGCCGGGCACCACGGTCGGAATCGACGTGGTGGACACCACCACCGGGACGGCCATCGCCAGTCTCAATGCCGACCAGCAGTTCTACACCGCGTCGGTGGTCAAGCTCCTGATCGCGCTCGACACCCTGGGAAGCCAAGGCGCGCAACCGGATCCGGATACCGCCACGAGGGTGACCCAGATGCTCTCGGCCAGTGACGACGACATCGCCGATCAGCTCTGGGAGGCCGGCGGCGACAACGCGATCATCGATCGGATGGTCGCGGCGATCGGGCTGACCGCCACCACCGCGCCCGAGGACACCGCGCAGTGGGGCGAAACCCTCACCACCCCACGCGATGTCGTCACGATCTTCCACTACATCACCACCGCGGCCCCGGCCGCGACCCGCGATCTGATCCTGGGCGCACTGCGCGACACCGCCCGGACCGCCGCCGACGGCACCGATCAGTTCTTCGGCATCCCCGACGCGCTCACCGGCAAGAGCTGGGCGGTCAAACAGGGCTGGATGGACCTGAATTCGTCGACCACCCTCGACACCACGGGCCTGGTCGGCACGTCGCCGGATCAGCCCTACCGGTACGCCGTCGTGGTGCTGTCGACCCAACCGGCGGGCACCAGCTGGCCGGTCGCCGGCGCGGCGTTGACCGCCGGGGTGACGCTGCTGCACGCGGCGCTGAAGTAGTCCGAGCCCATCGCCTTCGGCAACGCGGCCATGGGCCGGGCGCGCGGTACGCTCGCCGGGTTCATTCGATGTTGAAGGAGAGTTCGTGGGTAAGAAGAGCCGTCTCGCTTCGGGTTTCGCACTGGTTGCCGCCGCTGCCGCCACGATGGGCGCGACCGCCGGAGTGGCCGCCGCGGAGCGCGCGCTCACCGGGCAGGAGCAGGTGTTCGTCAGCTACCTCGAGGAGCACGGGGACATCCTGGTCGATCTGGACCAGAAGCTCGCGGCCGTCGACCTGGGCAAGGCGTACTGCTCGGCGCTGGCGGCCGGCGTGCCCCGGGAGCACCTGTCGACGCGGCTGCCGGGTGGCGCGGGCGAGGACGCGGAGGCCGCGCTGATTTTGGAGGCGGCCACGGCCACGGGCAGTCTCTGCGGCTGACCCGTTGACGTGATGCCTGCGGGCGCAACCGGAAACGGTTGCGCCCGCTGTTTTTTCGCGCCCATCCTTCCTAACTGATTGCGTAAGTTGTTAATTGCGTACCTTGCGGAATTCTTCAGCAAACCACATACCGCCGGGCCCGTACCGGCGTAGCGTCACCGATCGCGAGAACCCGTCACGGCTAGGAGAGGAAAACCCATGGCGGACTTGGAAGTTGCCCTGAAGGCCATGATGATGCTCGACGGCGCCATCGGCGCCGCAGTCGTCGACTACGGCAGCGGCATGCCCCTGGGCATGCTCGGCGGCTCGAAATCCCTGGATCTCGAGGTGGCGGCGGCCGGCAATACCGAAGTGGTGCGGGCCAAACTGCGCACCATCGAGCAACTCGGCCTCAATGAGGAGATCGAGGACATGCTCATCACCCTGAACAACCAGTACCACCTGGTGCGCCCCCTGCGCGGCCGCCGCTCCCACGGCCTGTTCCTGTACGTGGCCATCGACCGCACCCGCGGCAACCTGGCCCTGGCCCGGCACCGCCTGCGCGACATCGAGGAAACCCTCAAGGTCTGATCCGGAGCGCCGCCCGGGGCGGTCGCGTCAGCGCCGGGTCAGGCGCTCCATGGCGTCGTCGGGCATGCCGAAGGGGAGGTCGGTTTCGGTCTGCAGGGCCTCGGCGCGGGGCAGGTCGCGGGAATTGGCGTAGAGGGACTTGTAGATTCGGTTCGAGCCCGCGGAGTTGGCGGCGATCTGAGCGGCCAGGCGGGCGACGAACTCGTCGAGGCCGACATCGGAGACGCAGTGGTTCACCAGACCGATGTCGGCGGCCTCGACACCGCTGATCCGGCGGGCGGTGAAGCTGAGTTCCTTGGCGCGGGCCATGCCGACGCGTTCGGGGAGCCGGACCGACATGCCCCAGACCGGGGCCAAGCCCCACTGGCTGTGGGTGTCACCGAACTGCGCGGTGTCACCGGCCACCAGGAAGTCGCAGGCCAGGGCGAGTTCGAGGCCGCCGGTGAAGCAGTGTCCGCGGATCTTGCCGATCACCGGGGCCGGGAACTCCTCGAGCATGGTGACAGTCTTGGCCTCGTCGTAGCGCGATTCCACGGCGCCGCCCGCGGCGAGCGACTCCAGGTCGTGCCCGGCGCAGAAGGAGCGGCCGGCGCCGGTGAGGACGATGCAGCGCACGTCCGCGCCGGACAGCGCGTCCAGGTGGGCGCGCAGCTCCTCGAAACTGCCCGCGGTCAGGGCGTTCAGCTTCTCGGGCCGATTCAGGGTGAGGGTGGCGACGCCGTCTTCGAGGGTGCGGACAACCAGCTCTGAACTCACGCGACACGCCTTTCCTCGGTGATCCGGCCCGCCGCCGGTCCCGATGGGATCATGACAGATCCGAGAGCCCCGACAGGGCAAATGGGCGCTTGGTGATTCGGAAGCCGGTCTCCGGATACTGCCGGATCCGCCCCGTGACGGCCCGGTCGTCGAGGACCACCCAGTATTAGAGCAACCCATCGCGTGTCGCGGGGGCCACCCGGGTCGGCATCCGACCCGGCCTCCGCGGAAAGCGCTGACGCGGAACGTATTCCGGTCGCGTTCCACGGAAGCCGGCACCCGGGTCAGGTCAGCTTCAGGCTGCGGCCGATGATCTCCTTCATGATCTCGGTGGTGCCGCCGTAGATGGTCTGGATGCGGGCATCCATGTAGGCCTTGGCGATCGGGTACTCGCGCATGTAGCCGTAGCCGCCGTGCAGCTGGAGGCAGCGGTTGATCAGGTCGAGCTGCTCCTCGGTGGACCACCACTTGGCCATGGCGGCCTCCTCGACGCTCAGTTTGCGATCGTTGAGCAGTTCGATGCAGCGGTCGACGAAGACCCGGACCGCGGTGGTCTTGGTGGCCAGCTCGGCCAGCACGAAGCGGGTGTTCTGCAGTGCGCCAATCGGTTTGCCGAAGGCCTTGCGGTCGCGCACGTACTGGCAGGTCAGCTCCAGGCAGCCCTCCATGGCGGCGGCGGCCATGACGGCGATGGACAGACGCTCCTGCGGGAGGTTCTGCATCAGGTGGATGAAGCCCTGTCCCTCGGTGCCCAGCAGGTTCTTGCCCGGGACGCGGACGTCGGCGAAGGACAGCTCGGCGGTGTCCTGCGCCTTGAGGCCGATCTTGTCCAGATTGCGGCCGCGTTCGAAACCGGCCATGCCGCGCTCGACCACCAGCAGCGAGAAGCCCATGGCGCCCGCGGCCGGATCGGTCTGGGCGACCACGATCACGATGTCGGCGTTGATGCCGTTGGTGATGAAAGTCTTGGAGCCGTTGAGGATCCAGTCGTCGCCGTCCTTCACCGCGCGGGTCTTGATGCCCTGCAGGTCCGAACCCGTGCCGGGCTCGGTCATCGCGATCGCGGTGATGATCTCGCCGGAACAGAAGCCGGGCAGCCAGCGCTGCTTCTGTTCCTCGTTCGCCAGCTCCAGCAGATACGGCGCGATCACGTCATTGTGCAGGCCGAAACCCAGGCCGGAGTACATGCCCTTGGTGACCTCCTCGGTCACGATGGCGTTGTAGCGGAAGTCGGCCTCGCCCCCGCCGCCGTACTGCTCCGGCACCGCCATGCCGAGGAATCCCTGCTTGCCGGCCTCGAGCCAGACCGAGCGATCGACGACGCCGTCGTGCTCCCACTGCTCGTGGTTCGGGGCCACATGCTGATCGAGAAACTTACGGAACGACTCCCGGAACAGCTCGTGTTCGGGTTCGAAAAGGGTGCGCTCCACGCCAACCTCCTACAGTGACCACATCGGCACCATCGCCTGTGCTCAATACCGTACTCGAAAGTCGAACGGAGGTTAACTTCACGGGCCGAGAAAGTGGTCCGAACTGCGACAGTCGCCCTTGACGTCGCGGAACGGAGGTCCTGAACCCGGGTAAACCTACCGGGGGTTCGGGGAGTCGGATCTAGAGGCCGAGGCGGCCCAGGGTGCGACCCAGCAGGCTGCGCCCGCGGTCCCGGTCGCGTTCGCCGAGCAGGAAATCGAGTTCGCCTTCGAGGGCCTTCTTCACCACGGCCTGCAGTTCGTTCGCCGCGGCGTCGGTGTCGGGGATGTCGCGCCAGGGGCTGGTGTCGATCGGCGTGCCCAGCGAGAAGTAGAAGCGCTCCGGCTTGGGCACCAGGGTGGGACCCAGCCCGCGGATCAGCGGCGGGGTCAGGGTCGAGCGCAGGCCCAGGCCCTCGACGGCCTTGCGCACCGGGAACATGGCCGGGTGATCGCCGTCGAAGACGATGTCGAACACGTCGTCGCCGCCGACCATGGCGATCGGGACGATGGGCGCGCCGGTCGCGATGGCCATCTTGGCGAAGCCGGTGCGGCCCTCCCACACCAACTGATACTTCTGGCCCTTGCCGCGCATGGCCTCGCGCCCGCCGCCCGGGAACACCGCCACCGCTTCGCCCTGCTCGAGCAGCGTGGTGCAGTTGCGGCGGTTGCCGCGCACGATTCCCCAGCGGTGCAACACATCTCGCAGCCCCGGCACGTCGATGAGGACGTTCTCGGCGAGCCCCCGCACCAGCCGATCGTGGCGCACCAGGATCTCGTGCGCGAGCAGCGGCGCGTCGGTGCCGCCCGCCAGGCTGTGATTGCCGACGAGCAGCACCGGACCCTCGAGCGGGAAGTTCTCCATCCCGTAGAAGCGCGGGCTGAACCAGGCCCGCGACGGCGCGATGATCGCGTCGATAATCCGGCGATCGGTATCGGTGAGATCGACGTGCAACGGCGCGCCGTCGGTCAGCCCCTTCGGCGTTTGTTCTTCGGACCCATGACCGTCGTGAGACAAGGCAACCCTCCCTGCAGAACCTTCGATTACGCCATGCTAACGAAAGTCTGCGCAGGTCACCGAATCAGGGTTAGAACAGGTTCCCTCGGCCGAATGAGACGAACTCGGCTTCGAGTTCCAATTTGCCGGAATCGGTCAGGCGTTCGTATTCGGGCTTCCCGCGGCCGAACCAGCGGAAGAGCAGCTCGCCGGTGTGCCAGCGCTGTTCCTGGAGTTCACGTTTGAGCACCTTGTTCGATCCCGTGACCGGGAGGCTGCTGGAGACCCGGAGCAGGCGCGGCGCGCCCTTGGAGCCGAGATCGTCCTGGGCCGTGAGGAATTCGGCGAACTCGGCGGCGTCGAAGGCGTCCGGGTCCGCGACCTCGATGGCCGCCATCACCCGGTCGCCCGAGCGCGGATCAGGCACGCCGTAGACCGCGGCGGCGATGACCGCCGGGTGCCGCCGGATGACCTGTTCGATGGACAGCGTCGAGGTGTTCTCACCGTCGACGCGCAGCCAATCGCCTTTGCGACCGCCGAAATACAGGAATCCGGCTTCGTCGATATAACCCAGGTCACCTGTCCAATACCAACCGTTCCGCAAACGTTCGGCATCCGCGACATCGTTTTTGTAATAGCCCTCGAATACGATCGCGCCCGCCTTGTCGACCATCTCGCCGACCGATTCGTCCGGATTCAATACGCGACCGTATTCATCCAATACCGCGCGCGGACAATCCTCGAGTGTGTCCGGATTCACGACCGCCACGCCCGGATGCGCCGGACGGCCCAGCGCGGCGGCCGGAGCCTCCGGATCCAGCGCCGCCAGGGCCGGGCCCTCACTCGAGCCGTACCCCTCGAAAAGCTCAGCCCCGAAGCGGCGGCGGAACTCGGCCTGGTCGGCCACCGACGCCTCGGTGCCGAAACCACGGACCAGGGTGGTGCCGGCATCCTCGGGGGTCGCCGGGGTGGCGAGCAGGTAGCCCAGCGCCTTGCCCACGTAGGTGAAGAAGGTCGCGCCGAAATACCGCACGTCGGGAAGGAATCCGGTGGCGGAGAACTTCGGGGTCAAGCACACCGTCGCACCGTTCACCAGGGCCGGAGCCCACAACGCCATGATCGCGTTGCCGTGGAACAGCGGCATGCAGCAGTAGTCCACGTCCGCGCGGATGTGCCCGAACTTGTCGCTGGCCGCGTAGCCGAGGATGGCCAGGCGGCGCTGGGTGCACTTGACCGCCTTCGAGGTGCCGGTCGTGCCCGAGGTGAACAGCAACAGCAGCAACGCCTCGGCGCCGGCGTGCGCGACCGGCTCGGCCGCGTGCGCCGCCACCCGCTCGATATAGGCCGGGTCGTCCACCAGCAGGAACCGATCCGGTTCCAGGCCCAGGTCCAGGGCGCCGAGCCGGGCCATGCCGGCGGCGTCGGTGACGATCAGCTGGCAGTCGACATAGCGGATGTCGGCTTCCAGCTGAGCGTTGCCGCGCGTGGGATTGATGCCGACCACGGTCGCGCCCGCCAGCGCGGCCGCACCCAGCCAGAAGACGAAGTCGGGCACATTGTCCAGCAGCACACCGATGTGGAACGGCCCGTCGCGCCGCAGGTCGCGAGCCAGTTCGGCGCGCGCCGCCGACTCCCGCACCACCGCGTCCCAGGTCCAGTCCCGCTCCCGGGTGCGCAGGCCGAGCCGCTCGTCACCGAGCCGGTCGAGCAGCAGGCTCGCGATGTCCGCGCGCCGCTCGATCGGGGCCTGCGCCGCCGGGGTTGCCACTGATAGGTCCGTCATGTCCGATTCGCCTTCCATCTGCCGAGTCTCGCCGTTGTCACATACCCGGGTACACGAGTTCGACGTATTCGCTGGGCAGTTCGTCGAACGACAGCTTGCGGATCTCCACCGGACCCGAGTGGTAGGAGTCCTCGCCGATGATCAGACCTGCCTCGTCCACCGGCCACAGCAGCAGCTGACGGAACGAGATCAGGTAGTCGGCCTCGGGGTCCTCGACCGGGAGGCCGATCTGGGCGGCGTACGCGCCGGGGTAGATCTGGCGCAGGTAGCCCTCGGTGACCACGCAGTCGTCGTCGACCAGCAGGCGGTCCAGCTCGAACTCCAGGATGTTGGACTTGCTCTCCACGAACGCCGCGTAGTAGTCGCGCACGCCGTCCCAGCCCTTCGGGCCGACATCCTGACCGAACTGCCAGAAGTGGTAGTCCGGCTCCGCCGTCAGGGTCTTCATCAGACCGTCGAGATCCGGCACGGCCTCGGCCTTCATGTGATCGATGACGATCGAGAGCACCTGACGGTGGCGCTCGTTGGTGGTGACGGCCAGCCGCTCCTCGAGCAGCTTCCAGGTCTTGGTGGGTTCCACGATGGCCATGCTGTGAATCTCCTTCTCCCGCAACGGCGGCGGTGCCGTGCCCATCGATCGTCGGCCATCGACGTGACCCGGATCACCCGCCGCCCGTCGCCGGTATCACCGCCGGGACCCGACGCTTGTCGGGTCGACCGCGGACGGACCCGCCAACTGCGCGGACGACAGCGCCATCCGGCGCACGAACAGCACCAGCGTGGCCGTGAACCGGTCCAGCGCGTCGTCGACATCCCAGCCCATCACGGCCTCCACCTGCGCGATTCGCGCGGCCACCGTGGAGTGGTGCAGATGCAGCTCGGTCGCGGTGCGCCGCAGCGTGCCGAAGACACAGAACGCTTCGAGCGTGTCGACCGCGAGCGCGCCCGCCTCGGTCGCGGCGAATTCGTTGATCCGCGTCACATCCGCGGTTCCCAGCAGGCGCTGCACCGGCAGATCCGCGAGCAACTCCAGCGCCCCCAAGCGCTCGAACGCGATCACCCTGCGCCCGTGCCACGTCGAGGACGCGAACCGCAAGGCCCGCCGCGCCTGCTCCCACGACGCGGCCGCCGCCAGCGCGGGCAACCGCTCGCCTACCCCGATCCAGGGACCGGCCGCGCCGGCCCGGGACGCCGGGAATGCTTGCACCACAGCGGCATTCAAGGTATCCGACAGTCCACGATCCACCATGGAGGGCCGCCCGGGTCCGGACGCGGACTCCTCGCCGGCGCGCGGCGTCGCCGCGGATCCCGCCGTACGGGGGCCGGACGGCCGCGTGGAACCCTCCGAGCCGAGGGCACGACCGGCGGATCCACCCAGGGCGGCCAGATCCTGGACGAGCACGGCCGTCGTCGCCCCGATCACCGCCTGCCGCAGGATCGGCACGTGCTCGCCGATGATCCGCACGGCCGCCGCCGCCCCTGGCCCGGTCACCGCGAGCACTCGCGTGGCGCGCCCGGGATCCAGACCGAGCAGCCGCATGGCCCGCACCCGATCCTCTCGCCGCTCCTTCTCCGACAGCACCACTTCCAGCAGCGCCGGATCATCCATCCGCAGCGGATCGGCCACCTGCCGCGCCGCCACCACACGCAGACAATGCCGGAGGCGATCGAGCACGACGCCGTCCAAGGGATGCGGCCGGGCCGACGTCTCCGCGGGCCACCGCTGCGGCGGCGACTCGAGCACGCCCGTCCGGATCTCGTTGCCGTGCAGACGATTCCCCGTGCCGTCAACCGTCACACCGCGGTCGCCGGGTCGGGGAGCCGCCCCTTCGCGCGCACGATCCGCATCCTGCGCGTGGGTGGCGTCCGCGCCTGGTGTGGCTGGAAGCGAGGTCGGCGGGTGACGCTCCAGCCAGACGGCTGGGTCCGAGCCGGATGCGTGGGCGGGGGCGGCCGTGGCGGGGAGCAGGCGACCGGCGGCGTCGTAGCGGATGACGGTGCCCGAGGGCCAGCTCGCTCCGGCCGGGCATTCGGCCAGGAGTGCGGCGGCGCGCATCACGGTGTCGGCATTGGCGGCGGACTCGTCGAAGGCGTCGAAATGGGTGATCAGCCGCAGCACCGCCGCCGGGTCCGAACCGAGCTCGGACAGCCGGAGCGGATTCGCGGGCGACGGATCGGTCACGCTGCTCCCTCCACACTGATGGGCATCCGACCAGACTGACGAGCCGCCCGGTCGACCGGAAGAGGAACGGGCGAATCGTCCAACTGGGTGGGACGGATCGGAATATCACCAGATGGAAGAAACGGCCGGTATGTTCTGCGCATGAGCACCACCGATGCCACGTCGGCCCGCCTCTCGCCGACTCGCCGTTCGCTGTCCGTCCGGCGAATCAGCCGCGGCAACGTGCTCAACTCCATGCTGCACGGCCTGTTCGATTTCACGCTGCTGACCGGTACCGCCATCACCGCGGGGCAGACGTTCTACGCCGGAACGATGCTGGCGGTCCTGGTGTATCCGCTGCTCGCGATCATCCTGCTGATCAAGCGGTGCGCCATCGAGCCCGCGGTCAGCCTCGGATGAACAGCCGCAGGGAGGCCTCGACCACCCCGTCCCGGGCGTGGTGGCCGGGGTCGGTGTCGGGACGCAGCCAGATCGAGGCGTGATTGAGAATGCCGTGCAGGCAGTGCAGGGCCACCGCGGGATCGGGGCAATCGAATGCGCCCGAATCCATGCCGCGGTCGATCACCTCGCGGAACATCCGGTCGTGGCGGCGGCGCATGGTCTTGATGGCCTCGCTGTGCTCGGCGGGCCAGGGGGCGGGGAACGAGAACAGCTTGCCCACTTCGGGGTAGAGCACGGTCAGGATGTGCAGCTGTTCGGCGATCAGAATCCGCAGCTGCTCGGCCGGTGACCGGTCGGCCGCGGCGTCGAGCGCTTCGCGCAGGCGGGTCAGCACATCGGTGGTGAGCTTCTCCAGCGCGGCCGAGACCAGCGCGTCCTTGCTCGGAAAGTAGTGGTAAAGGGTGGCTTTGGCGATGTCGGTGCGTTCCGCGACGTCCTCGAAGCGCATGCCCTGGTAGCCGCTGCCGGACAGGATCTGCAGCGCGGTCGCGATCATCTCCGCCTTGCGGCGATCACGGCGGCGGGCCGCGCGCCCGGTGGGGGCGGCTTCCTCGTCCACGGTCGTACTCATCGCCCGATCATATCCGCCCCTAGGGTCCGTTAGATCAACCACAAAGCTGGTCTACCGACTGGCTATATCAAAATTCGACCCGTAGGTTGAGAAACGTGATGGATACGACCGCACCCGAAACCGCCTACTTCCGGCGCGTCGGCGACCGCCGCTTCGTCCCCACTCACCACGCGGGCGGGGCCTGGTCCTCCGGCGAGCAGCACTTCAGCCCGGTGGCCGGGCTGATCGTGCACGAGATCCTGCGCGCCCGCACCGATCGCCCCGACCTGATGATGAGCCGCATCGGCTTCGACATCCTCGGCCGGATCGCGTTCGAGGAGTTCGAGATTCGCGTCGAGACCATCCGGCCGGGCCGCACCATCGAACTGGTGGAGGCCACGGTGATCATCGGCGGCCGCGACACCATCAGCGCGCGGGCCTGGTTCCTCGGCGCGCAGGACACCGGCATCGTCGCGGGCGGCGAACCGGACCGGCTGCCCGCCCCCGACTCGCTCGCACCGTGGTCCCTCACCCCCGTCTGGCCCGGCGGCTACATCGAATCGATCGAGGCCCGGCAGGTCGGCGTCCCCGAACCCGGCCGCGCCACCGCGTGGATCACCACCGCCGTGGACCTGGTCGAGGGCGAGAACGTCGATCCGCTGGCCTCCTACATCGCGCTGGTCGACACCGCGAACGGCATCGCCGTCCGGCAGGAACCCACGAAATGGATGTTCCCGAACGTGGACATGACCATCCACCTGTACCGGCAGCCCGAAGCCCCGTGGGTCGGGATGGACACCTCCGTGGTGTTCGGCCACAGCGGCCAGGGCCTGACCACCACGGTCCTGCACGACCTGCGCGGCCCGGTCGGCTACGCCCAGCAGAGCCTCACCCTGCGACCGCAGCCGACCAGCTGACCCCGGTCAGGCGATGAAATCGCTGACCAGCTTCACGAATTCGCGCGGCCGCTCCACCATCACGACGTGACCGGTATCGATTTCCTCGTACACCGCGCCGGGTATGGCGGCGGCCAGTTCCCGGGCGTTCTCCACGGGCAGGAACCCGTCCTGGGCCGCCCCGATCACCAGCGTCGGTGCTTGGACGCGAGGCAGCAGAGCCCGAATGTCCAGGCGCAGAGCCAGTTCGATCTGTCGACGGCGGTCCGGGGTGGACTGGAACCGGACGGCGAGCTCCTCCACTGCGACATGACCGATCGACCGCAGGTGCGTTCGGCTGAACGCCAGCAGCATCGAATACCGCGCGAAGGTGTCCGGGTCACCGAGGAGATCACGCCACACGGTCAGTGAGTTGCGCAGGTACTCGTCACCCGGTCCGGCGAAACCCGCGACCGGCACCAGGGTGCGGACCAGCTCCGGCCGCAGCGCGGCCAACACGGCCGACACCACCGCGCCCAGTGAATGCCCCACCAGATCGACCTGCCCCACACCCAGGTCCGCGACAACCGCGGCCAACTGCTCGGCGAGCAGCTCGACGGTGAGCTCACCGCCATCGTCGCGAGCCGGATCACTGCCCGACAGATTCGGCAGCACAACCAGATTGGTGGTGGCGAACGCCTCCGCCACACCATCCCAGGCTCGCGCGCCCGCACCGCCGCCGTGCACCAGCACCAACGGACGCCCGGCACCCAGCACCCGATACGGCACACGCGCGTCACCCACCGCGACCTCCCGCATTTCCGCTTCACCCATATCCGGCTCCTCTCGTATCGCTCGACGTGATCGACCTTCTCGCGAACTCGGAGCGGTGAGGAGCGGAGAGCTTTCCCTAGGAGCGGCGCTCCCAGCCTCGAGGAGGGCGACCTCAGCCTCCGCGCGCCCGAGCGTCGTGGGCGCCGCACTCAGCGCGGCCGACGCGGACTCGTCGGCCGGCGCCCCCGGTGCGCGAGGTGCTCGCGCAGTCGCACGCCATCGGCCCGACCCGGGACGCCGGATTCGGCGCGCCCGCCGCCGGGCAGCAGTCCGATGACCGCGTGCGCCCCGGGGCGGTCGAGTATCGGGTTCAGGTCGCGCAGGATGGAGGGCATGACGATGGACCGCGACAAGCTGGCGGATTTCCTGCGCCGGTCCCGAGAGCGACTACAGCCGGGGGATGTGGGTTTGGCCGGTGGACCGCGTCGGCGCACGCCGGGCCTGCGGCGCGAGGAGCTGGCGCACCTGTCCGGCGTGTCCGCGGACTATGTGATGCGGCTCGAGCAGGCGCGCAGTTCCCAGCCGTCGGTCCAGGTGCTGGCCGCGCTCGCGCACAGCCTGCGGTTGAGCCTGGACGAGCGGGACCACCTGTATCTGCTGGCCGGTCATCGCCCGCCCGAGGGGATGCGCGCCGGGAACACCGTGCGGCCCGCGCTGCGCTACCTGCTCGACCGGTTGAGTGACACCCCGGTCCAGCTCATCACCGACCTCGGCGATCTGCTCGCCCAGAACGCCTTGGCCGAGGCGCTGTTCGGATGCGTGTGCGCCATCGCCGAATCGGACCGCAATATCGCGTGGCGCTGGTTCACCGACCCGTCGGTCCGCGAGGCCTATCCCGCCGAGGAACATGACCGGCTGGGCCGCCTGCGCGTCGCGGACCTGCGCGCCGCCGCGACCCGCCGCGGCTACGACCGGGCCTCGACCGCACTGATCGAGCGCCTCGAAACCGCGAGCCCCGAGTTCACCGACCTCTGGCAACGCCACGAGGTCGCCGTCCGCCGCGAAAGCCATGTGCGCGTTCGCCATCCGGACATCGGCACGATCGAATTCGACTACGAACTCCTGCACACCCAGGCCGAGGACCAGCGTCTGCGCGTGTTCACCCCGCCGCCCGGGTCCCCCGCCGTCGAGGCCCTCGAAGTTCTGCGCGCCCTCGGCCCGGACACCGCCCACCGTTCCCACCGTGGCCAAGGGCCGGGCGTCACTGCTTCGTCTGGATCTCCTCGCGGGAACGAACAATGTCGATCCCGATGATCATGATCTTCCGGTCGCCATCGGTCAGAACCTTCAGGAATCCGGGCGGGTTCGCCAGCACGCACCCGATCACCGCCGCCGCGTAACCGACACCGCGAACGACGCCGCGGCCCCGGTCAACGACAGCCCCGTCGACCAGGCGGCGCCGAACTCGTCCGAGCCCGAGCCGCCCGCCGAATCCTGACGATCCGCCGGGCCGGTCACCTCGCTACCGGAAGCCGTGCAGCGCATGCAAAGCCGCAGTTCACAGCCTCCAGCCGGTGGCGCGCCGCCAGTCGGGAAGCGGCGGACTACCCGATGCGCTGGGCCTGGGGGAAGGACCAGGTGCCGTCGAGGATGTTCTGGTGCGGACGGTAGAGGCGGACCATGTAGTTCCAGTTGGGCGTGGTGGGCAGGCAATTGGGGATCTGACCGTCACAGCCGCCGAACTGGATGTCGTAGGAACCGTCGGCGCTCTTCTTTGCCGTGACGTTGTTGACCGAGTACGCGTTGAGCGGGTTGGGCTGGTAATAGCCTTCGGCGTTGTAGACGCTGACCGACCAGAAGCCGTCCACGGGAACGTCTTTCACACGCAGGGTGTAGTTGACGTTGCCGCTGTTGTCGGGCGGAATGATGTTGAGGTAGAGGGCGTCCTTCTCCGGGTTACCGCCCCAGGCGGAGGCGGAGGTGATCAGGTGACGGACCTCGTCGACCTGTCCCCGAGGGCCGAAGGAGTTCTTGGTGTCGGGCAGGGTGGTCGCCAGCGTGAGCAGGGCGTCGCGAACCTTGTCCTGACTGGGCTTGTCCCACTGCGGGATCTCGAAGGCGCCCTTGCTCTTCTGTTCGATGGTGATGGCGTCCTGCAGCTTGTGGACGGCGTCGACATCGGCGGGGTTGTTCGGGTCGACGAAGGTGCGGACCGCGGCGATCATGTACCGGGTGCCGATCTTGTCGCGGTCATAGGTGTACGTGCCGGCCTTGTAGACGACCTCCGGGGTGTACTCGTCCTCGTCGATGATCTGCATGGACATGAAGCGATCGCCGGCGTCGGGGACGGTGATCGAGACCGGGCCGGCGTCGAGATCGATGACCGCCGACGAGTAGAGGGTGTCGCGGTTGGCCCGGATCACGGTCTGGCGATCGATCGGCATGGGCTCGCGGATGTGGTGGAAATTGCCGATTCCGCCATCCTGCACCGACATCGCGAACTCACGGTCGGTCTCGGCTCGGGCGAAGTTCTCGACGGTGACGATCGCCGGTTGGTTCGGCGGATAGTCCACGGCCTTGGCCTTGGTTCCGGACGCGGCGCTGGTATTGGTGGTGGTCGAGCTCGAGCTCGAGGAATCGTTGCCGCAGGCGGCCGCGGTGGCGCATACCAGTAGCGCGCCGATAACCACGGCACCGGATCGCATCGCCTTCATGTACCCACTCCTTCACTGGAGACGTTGCAAGAGCCTCGATATTGGGCGCGTGGCGATCCGCTACAACCGATTGACCAGCGCTAGTTTCACACCATGCCATCAGGTAGCGATGAAGTAGCCAAAGCAGGCCGATCCGGACCCACCGTGTCCCGACGCGCAGCAATTCTCGGCGCCACCGCCACCGCGATACTCGGCGCGGCGATCGGCGGTGGCGTGGTCGCGGTCTCGAAGCGCGACGACGATGACCCGAAATCCAGCACGTCCGCGAAGTCGGACTCCGACATCGACCGCGATGTGGTCTCCTCCCGGGCGTTCGACGCGGTCGTGTGGGGTATGCCTGCCGTCAACTACGACCGGATGCTGCAGGCCGCGATCGCGGTCGGCGCCGGACCGAACCAGATCGTGTACTGGTCGAAGCTGCTGGATTGGAAGAACCAGACGCTGACCCCGAATCCGAACGCCATCTATCTGATGCCGTTCTACGACACGACGTCCGGGCCGGTCGTGATCGATGTCCCACCCGCCGAAGGGGACTCCACGATCACCGGCTCCATCGACTCGGTCTGGCAGACCCCACTCGCCGATGTCGGCCCCGCGGGGACGGACAAGGGCGCGGGTGGCCGATACCTGATCCTGCCGCCCGGCTACACCGGCGAGATCCCGGACGGGTTCATCCCCCTGCGCTCGGAGACCTATGCCGGATTCGCCATCATGCGCTCGAATCTGAAGAGCGGCAGTGACGCCGATATCGCGGCAGCGGTGAATTACGGCAAGCGTATCGGCCTGTATCGGCTCGACGCTGCCGGAAACCCGCCGCCGACACCGTATGTCGACGCCTCGGGCAAGGAGTTCGACTCCACCATCCCCTACAACCGGGACTTCTTCACCAACCTGAACCGGGTGGTGCAGGCCGAGGTGTGGCTGCCGCGCGATATGGCGATGATCGACCAGCTGTCGAGCCTCGGCATCACGAAAGGCGCTCCGTACAAGCCGGACTCGACAACGCTCTCCCGGTTCGACGACGCCGCCGACGACGCGGGGAAATGGCTCGAACAGCTCTACGTCAAAGGGTTCACGCCCCCGTACTTCGACAACACGCATTGGGCACTCCCGGCCGACCAGCAGCTGATCACGGCGATGCAGAACGGGTTCGCCGACCCCTCCAGCTACCCCGTCGACGCTCGCGGCATGGCCTACTCGTTCGCCTATTTCGCCGCCAAGAACCTCGGCACCGGACAGTTCTACCTGGTCGCCATCCACGACGCCGACGGCAAAGACCTCGATGGCGGCAAGAACTACAAGATCAACGTTCCCGCCCACGTCCCGGTGTCGCTCTACTGGTCCGCCACCGCCTACGACCGCGGCACCCACACCCTCATCCGCGATGCCGACTGGGCCAGCCGCGCATCCAATACCCCTGGCTTACAAAACAATTCCGACGGGTCGGTCGACCTCTACATCGGCCCCAGCGCACCCGACGGCAAGAAGTCCAACTGGATTCCCACCAAGTCCGGCCGGAACTTCGAAATCATGTTCCGCTTCTACGGACCCCAGCCGCCACTGTCGGAGAAGACCTGGAACCTGCCCGATATCCAACCCGCCTGAGGCACGGACGCCGGGACAGTCGGTCCGCTCCGACAATTGGTCAAGTCTGAAATTAGTTGTGCGACAATTAAATTCATGCATCTAAATGAGTATTGCGCGATAGAATAGAGGCATGAATTCGGCAGGTCAGGTTCTCGCGGACGACATCACGGTGGCGGATGCCATCGATATGATGCGCGTCGCGACCGAGGTCCTGATCGCCGAATCCCTCGACCCGATCGAGGACGACGACCTGGTGGATGTGCTGCGGGATTGGGAGAGCATGCGGCGCAGCACGGCCGCGTTCGAGCACAAGATGATTCGGGAAGTCGAGAACCGGGGGCTTCCGGAAAAGGCCGGGGTGAAGCGGACTTCGAAATATCTCGAGCAGACCTTGCGCCTCGGCCACGCCGAAGCCTGCGCCCGGGTACGCGCCGCGGAGTTGCTGGGGATGCGGCGGGAAGCCGGGCGGATGGTCAAGCCGTGGCTGTCGTGGACGGCGGCATTCCAGGAAATGGGTTTGGTGTCAGCCGATTCCGCGCGCCACATCGCGAAGATCATGGACAAGATTCCGGGGAAGGTCGACGCCGACACCCGCGACCGCGCCGAATTCCAGCTCGCGCACTTCGCCACCGAATCCACGCCCGATGATCTGCCCAAGATCGGGGACCGGATCCTGGGCTACCTCGATCCCGACGGGCGTCTCACCGACGAAGGTGACCGGCAGCGTCGGCGCGGGATCAGCTTCGGCAAGCAGGGCGTCGATGGCATGTCGGCCATCACCGCGCAGGTGACCCCCGCACTGCGGGCCGTGCTCGACCCGATCTTCGCCAGCCTGGCCCGGCCCGGTATGTGCAACCCCGATGATGCCGAAAGCCCCTGGTCCACTGAAGGACTCGACGACGCAGCCCTTGCGGGGCTGGAGCGCGCCGCACGCCGTGACGACCGCACCGCCGCGCAGCGCAACCATGACGCGCTGCTGGCGTTCCTGCGGCCCGAGATGAGTCCGACCGTTCCCGGTCAGCACCGTGGGCTGCCCGTCTCGACGATCATCACCATGTCGCTGGCGGAGGTCGAAGCGGCTGCCGGGGTGTCCACGACCGCGTCGGGTGGGACCGTGCCGCTGGAAGAAGCATTGCGGCTGGCCGAGAAGTCGACGCCGTTCCTGGCGATCTTCGATCACGCCGGGCAGGCCCTGCACCTCGGGCGGACCAAGCGGCTCGCGAACTCCGCACAGCGTATGGCGTTGATCGCCACCGAGCGTGGCTGCACCCGTCCGGGATGCAACGCACCCGCCACGCTGACCCAGGTGCACCACGTCACCGAGCGGGCCAAGGGCGGTCGGACCGACATCGAAAACTTGACCTTGGCCTGCGATGCTTGCCACGCACTGATCCATGACGGGCCCGGCGGCTGGAAAACCGTTGTCATGCCGAAGGATTCCGACCGTGCGGGCCGGACAGGGTGGATCGCGCCACGCCACATCGACCCCACCGGAACACCCCGGGTCAACGACCGCCACCATGCGGGTGAGTTGATGGCCGCCTCCCTGGCCAGGCTGCGCGATGGCACACGCCCACCGGTCAAATGGTGGTCACTCGCCTGACGGGTGACCCTCCCCCGATCATGCAAAGCCCGAGCCCCACCGAAGGTGGGGCCCTTCGGGCTGCGTGCGTCACGGCTGCTCGTGTCACAAGGGCGTGCGCAGAGCTACGCGGAGTGTGGTCACCTCGCCTGCCCTACCGGATTTGGGCTGACGCCAGGCTGGGAGCCGCCACCCCCAGCCCACGGACCGCACACATCACCTTCTACAGACAACCCAAAGATCCCTTTGCCCTTGCCCCGGGACGATGCGCGGCCGAGCCGTGCGGGGGGCTGGTAGGTGAGGGGGCCTCGCAAGCTCGGCCACCCTCGCTTCCTGCTCCAGGCGTCTTTGGTCTTCGGTTGTTCTGGCCCTATGCGGCCGTACCGCCCGCATGCGCGAATTCGGCAAGCTGACCAGCAAGGCTGTTCGGCACACGTGCGCGAACCCGGGTACCGGTTTCCTCATGCTCGGAGCTGAGGATCTTGCCGTCCGCGTGGATACGAGCCAGCAGATCACCACGGGTGTAAGGCAACAACACACTGACCTCGACATCCAGCCCGCCGAGAATCTGACCGAGTCGGTCCCGAAGCTGATCCACCCCCTCGCCGGTGCGAGCGGAGACGAAGGCCGCATCGGGCAGCCAACCCCGCAGCTGCGTCACCTCCAGCGGATCCAGGGCGTCAATCTTGTTGACCACCAGGAACTCCGGCGGAGCAGGCGTCTTGGTTTCCTTCAGCACATCGGTGATGACCTCGCGAACCGCCTTGATCTGCTGATCCGGCAGCGCGTCGGAACCGTCTACCACATGCAGGAGCAGATCCGCGCCGGTCACCTCTTCCAGGGTGGACCGGAACGCCTCGACCAACTGCGTGGGCAGGTGGCGGACGAAACCGACGGTGTCGGTGAACACGACCTCACGCCCGTCCTCGAGCGCCGCCCGGCGGGTGGTCGGATCCAGGGTGGCGAACAGCGCGTCCTGCACCAGGATTCCGGCATCGGTCAACGCGTTCATCAGCGAGGACTTGCCCGCATTGGTGTAGCCGACGATCGCGACCTGCGGGATGCCGCTGGACGAGCGCCTGGCGCGCTTGGTGTCACGGGCGGTCTTCATCTCGCGGATCTCGCGGCGCAGCTTGGCCATTCGCTCGCGAATCCGGCGACGGTCGGTCTCGATCTTGGTCTCACCGGGACCACGCAGACCCACACCGCCGTTGCTACCCGCACGGCCACCGGCCTGCCGGGACATGGACTCACCCCAACCGCGCAGTCGCGGCAGCATGTATTCCATCTGGGCCAGCGAGACCTGTGCCTTGCCCTCACGCGAGGTGGCGTGCTGGGCGAAGATGTCCAGAATCAGCGCGGTGCGATCGATGACCTTCACCTTGACGATCTTCTCCAGCGCGGTCAGCTGCGCGGGCGAGAGCTCACCGTCACAGACGACGGTGTCGGCGCCGTGCTCGAGCACCATGCCGCGTAGCTCGTCGGCCTTGCCCGAGCCGATGTAAGTGGACTTGTCCGGCTTGTCACGGCGCTGGATCAGCGCGTCGAGCACTTCCGAACCCGCGGTCTCCGCGAGCGCGGCCAGCTCGGCCATGCTCGCGTCGGCCTGGGCGGCCGTGCCCTCGGTCCAGACACCGACCAGAACGACCCGCTCCAGTCGCAGCTGCCGGTACTCGACCTCGGTGACGTCCTCGAGCTCGGTGGACAGACCCGCGACGCGACGCAGCGCGGCGCGCTCCTCGAGCTGCTGCTCGCCGACGGTCGGCGCGGCCGACCAGCCATTGCGGCCGGTCTCGGGCGCGTCGTTGGTCTCCTCGTCGAGGTCCTCGGCGGGAGTGAACTCATACGTTTCTGGCTTACTCATACACCTCCATAGTCCCACGTCCCAACGAACGGCCGCACTCGGTTATTTCGGGGCGACCGCCGCTCGCCCGCGGGCCACCGCTCACGACCTGGCCACGAACCGCTCCCCTGCGCGCACGATCACATCGTCGAGCACCTCGCGGGACCGCAGCAGGTCCGCGATGGTGCGATCGATCCTGTCGCGTTCGGCGCGCAATTCGCCGACCAGCTCGGGTGTGGCGCGTTCGTTCGCGCCGCCGTCGGTGTCACGCATGCACGGGAGGATCTCGAAGATCTTCTTGCTGTTGAGGCCGGCCGCGAAGAGCTCCTGAATGTGGATGACCCGGTCCACGGCGAGCTCCGGATAGTCGCGCTGGCCGCCCGGGGTACGCGTGGCCACCAGCAGCCCCTGCTCCTCGTAGTAGCGCAGCGACCGATCGCTCACGCCGGTACGTTTTGCCAGCTCACCGATTCGCATGCGGCACTCCGGAATCCAAGGCTTGCACCTCACATTGATGTCAGGTTTTACCTTACCGGCATGACGAACACAGACCTCTTCACCACCGGCCGCGTCGGCGCGGTCGAACTCCCCAACCGCCTCGTGATGGCCCCGATGACCCGCAATCGCGCGGCCGCCGACGGGACCCCGACCGAGCTGATGGCCACCTACTACACCCAGCGCGCGAGCGCCGGACTGATCATCGCCGAAGCCGCCACCCCCAACCAGGTCGGACTGACCTACCCGAATATCCCGGCCATCTACACCGATTCGCACATCGCGGGCTGGCGGCGGGTCACCGACTCGGTGCGGGCCGCGGGCGGGCGCATGGTGCTGCAACTCCAGCACGGCGGCCGCGTCGGGCACCCGGACAACAGCGGACTGACTCCCGTCGCACCCTCCGCCATCGCCCTGCCCGACACCGTGCACACCCCCACCGGACACCAGGACGCCGTCACCCCACGGGAACTCACCGTCGCCGACATCCAGGACACCGTCGCTGATTTCGTCACCGCCGCCCGCAATGCGATCGCGGCCGGATTCGAGGGCGTCGAAATCCACAGCGCCAACGGCTATCTGCTGCACCAGTTCCTGTCCGACAACACCAACCAGCGCACGGACGCCTACGGCGGGTCGATCGCCAACCGGATCCGGTTCACCGTCGAGGTGGTGGACGCCGTGATCGCGGCCGTCGGAGCCGAGCGGGTCGGGGTACGGATCGCCCCCGGGGTGAACGTCAACGGCATCGCGGAAACCGACACCGACGAGTTGTACCCGGCGCTCGTGTCCGCCCTCGCGCAGCGGCGACCCGCCTACCTGCACGTGGTCTTCGCCGACCCGGAAAGCAGCCTCTTCCACCGCATCCGGAGCCTGTGGCCGACCACCCTGATCGCGAACCCGAACCTCGGCTGGGGCGTCCCGCTACCCGCCGACGGCGGTGCGGCCGCGGCCGAGGCGCTCCTCGGCGCGGGCGCGGACCTGGTCTCGCTGGGCCGCTCGTTCCTGGCCAATCCGGACCTGGTGGAACGCCTGCGGGTCGGCGCGCCGCTCAACACCGTCCGCGACGCGCACCTGATGTACGTCGGCGGCGCGACGGGCTACACCGACTACCCGGTGCTCGCCGGCAACTCCGTCACCGGCGATTCCGCGCTGGACGGTATCGCCACGAAGCAGCTCCTCGCCGTCAGCGCGGCGTGAAGATCCGCTCAGGCGTCCTGCCACCACTTGGCCGCGATGCGGCCCGTCGCCACCAGCTCCGACGGGCCGCGCAACCACGCCGAACCGTTCTCGATGCCGACGGTCACCACGCCGCCGGGAATGCGGACCTTCACATGCCCGGTGTCCGAGGCGAGGTCGAAACCGTCGCGGGCGAGGGCCGCGGCGGCCGCCGCGACGGTTCCCGTGCCGCAGGATCGGGTCTCGCCCACGCCGCGCTCGTACACCCGCATGTTCACACCCCGCTCGCCGTCGGAGCCGACGTTCAACGGGGTGAGGATCTCGACGTTCACACCGTGCGGGAACAGGGTGTGATCGAAGCCGGGGGCATGCTCGAGGTCGAGGTCCGCGAGCAGCGCCGGGGTCAGGTCCGGGTCCACGCAGGCCAGGTGCGGGTTGCCGACGTCGATGCCGATCCCGGTGAATTCACGTCCGCTCAGCGTCGCCGTCGAGGGGCCGAGGTTCTTCACAATGCCCATGGCGACGGTCACTTCACCGTGCACAGGATCGGCGTGGTGCACGACCACCGGCCGCGCGCCCGCGCGGGAGCCGACCACGAACTCGGAACGCTGCTCCAGCCCGGTCGCGACCAGGTAGTGCGCGAACACCCGCACCCCGTTGCCGCACATCTCGGCGATGGACCCGTCCGCGTTGCGGTAGTCCATGAACCAGTCGTCGACGTCGACGCCCTCGGGCAGGGCGGCCAGCACGCCGGTCTCGATCAGCGCGCCCGCGCGGGCCACGCGCAACACCCCGTCCGCGCCGAGCCCACGCTGCCGGTCGCACAGGGCTGCGATCCGGGATTCGGTGAGCTGCAGCCAGGCGTCCGGGTCGGGCAGCACCACGAAATCGTTCTGGGTGCCGTGGCCCTTGCTGAATTCGATATCAGCGGCGCTGCTCTCGCTCGTCATGGTCATTACGGTAGCGCCCGGCGCTGACGGGAGATTTCGTAGAGGGCCACCGCGGCCGCGGACGGCATGCCGAGCGTGCCGTCGGTGGGAATGCAGACCAGTTCGTCGCACACCTGCCGCCAACCCGGGGCCAGGGCGTCGGTGTCGTCACCGAGTACCAGCACGGTGCCGCCGTCGAATTTCGCGTCGTCGAGGGACAGGCCGCCGCGATCGTCGCTGCCGACGATCCGAGTCGGAACGCCACGCGCCCGCTGCCGGTCCCGGAACGCCGCCACCTGCGCCGGACCGGAGGTGCGCAGCACGGGCACCTCGAACAGGGCGCCGTCGGACGCGCGCACGCTCTGCGGGTCGTACTGGTCGGCACCGGAACCGGTCACGATCACCCCGCCCGCCCCGAACGCCGCCGCGGATCGGATCAACGCGCCCAACCGGATCGCCGACGCGGGCCGATCCACGACCACGACGGTCGCGGGATCGTCCGCGGTGCCCGGCGCGAAGTCCTCGAGCTCGGGCCGTTTCGTCACCGCGACCGCGACCAGTTCCGGCACCGGCTCGCTGGGTTCGGCCAGTTCGGCCATCACCTCCGGCACCAGGCCGATGCTCGGCACGCCACTGGAGTCCAGCACCTGCCGTGCCCACGGCGACGGTTCCGGATCGCCCAGCCGGTAGACCAGAGTCTCCAGCGGCCAACGGCATTCGAGGGCGCGGCTGATGGGTCGCATGCCCTGCACCAGGAATCGGGAATCCCGGGTGCGTGCGGCGCGGGTGGTCAGGTAGGCCTGCCACACCCCGACCGCGGCGGTGCGTGTGTTCGCGCGACGCGTCACTGTGGTTGTTCCTGTTCGTCCCTCATCGGTGAGGCTCGAGGAGGGCCAGCGCGGTCTCCGCCAAGGCGGGATCCGCGCCGTCCACCCATCGCACTCGCTGATCTCGGCGGAACCACGACCGCTGTCGCCGGACATAGCGCCGGGTGCCGATGAAGGTGCGCTCCTGAGCTTCGTTCAGGTCGTATTCGTTATCCAGGAAATCGAGGACTTGGGCGTAACCGATGGCGCGGCGGGCGGTTTGGCCGTGGCGCAGACCGTGTGCGAGCAAGCCCTCGACCTCGTCGAGCAGACCGGACTCGAACATTTTCGCGGTGCGCAGTTCGATGCGGGCATCCAGTTCGGCGGTCTCACGATCGACACCGATAATGGCTGTCCCCCAACGGGGTTCACCGATCTGGGGCGCCGAGGCGGCGAACGGCTGCCCGGTCAGCTCCACCACTTCGAGGGCGCGCACCATGCGGCGGCCGTCGGTGGGCAGGATCGTCTGCGCGGCCACGGGATCGGCCTGCTTCAGCGCCTCGTGCACGGCGACGGTGCCGCGGTCGGCCAGCACCGTCTCCCACTTGGCGCGGATCTCCGGATCGGTGGCCGGGAAATCCCAATCGTCCAGCAGCGCTTGCACGTACATCATGGAGCCGCCCACGATGACCGGGGTGCGGCCGCGCGCCATGATCGCCTCCACGTCGGCGCGGGCCGCCGCCTGATACGAGGCGACGGTGGCGGTTTCGGTGATGTCGAGGACATCGAGCTGGTGGTGCGGGATGCCGCGGCGTTCGGCGACCGGGAGTTTCGCGGTGCCGATGTCCATGCCGCGGTAGAGCTGCATGGCGTCGATATTGACGATCTCGCCGTCCAGGCGTTCCGCCAGATCAAGGGCCAGGTCGGACTTTCCGGTGGCGGTGGGGCCGACGACCGCGACGGGGCGGGTCACGCGGTGACCCCGCCATCGGCGGAGAGCGTCGGGAGCCACACGCTGACGTGGTAGGCGACGCCGAACGGGGCTGCGGCGTAGCGGGTTTCGACCTGCGGATCGGCCGGGTCGGCGGCGAACAGTCCGGCCAATGCCTGGTAGGCGGGCCGGCCCTCCACCTCGATCTCGGCGCACAGGGCGGTGTCGAGGTCGGCGAGGGCCTTGCGGTCGCCGGCGCTCAGGGCTTGGTCGATGTCGGCTTGCACGCCCTCCGCTCGCTCGTCGAGGTAGCGGGGGGCCTTCAGGGAGAGGGTGGCCGCGCCGTCGGCAACCACCAGGACACCGACCGGTTCGGATTCGGCGTCGAGTTCCGCTCGCAGCGCCCGCCCGAAGGCCAGACTCTCCTCCGCGGTGGCATCGGCCGAGATCAGACGGCATTCCGCGACGGTCTCGGGTGCGACCTGCTCGCGCAGCCAGCCCGCGATCAGCGCGGGCAGCGGCAACAGGACATCCGCGACACGCTCGGCAACCGGGCCTGACAAACCGACCCGCACGTCCACGCCGTATCCCCGGAATGTGCCCACCGCGTCAGCGCCGATCACCCGGCCCGAATCGCCCGCGCCCGAGCCCTCCCCCGGCTCCGCCACGCCGACGACGACCCATCGCGACACGCGGGCGGCCAACTCCCGGCCCGCAGCCGACACCGCAGCTCGCAGCTCCGCGACAGCCCCCTCGACGGCCGACCCGGCCGCGCCCTCCAGTTCGGGAACCAGCACGGGCGGCGAGGGGACCAGTGACGCAACACAGAACACGCCGTCAACCGTAGCGCTACCGCACCTCACCAGCCCCACCCCCGCCGATCGCCGCGCCGCCGAAGCGGGCTCAAAGACAGCATTTCGTATCTCAGCCTGGTTGAATGGGATGAGCTAGACCGATGAGCTAGGGCGTAACCAGGCAGCCGTGACGCGCGGCAGGGACGAGGAGCTATGACCGACAACAACGGAAACGAGAAGGCTACCCACCCGGAGTCGACCCCGACGCCTCAGCCCGGCGCCGCCGTGCCTGCCCCGAGCGAGAGCGCCAAGCCATCACCGGCGGTCGCCGCCGCACCCCGCCCGGGGGGCCCGCGCCGCAAACCCGAAACTCCCAAACCGCACGCCATGCCCGGCCCGGCCGCCGCGCATCCGCACCCGGTCGTGGTACCGAACGTCAGCGACCCCAGCCAGTGGGGACGGGTCGACGACGACGGCACCGCCTGGGTCAAGACCGCCGACGGCGAGCGGGTGATCGGCTCCTGGCAGGCCGGTGACGCCGCCGAGGGCCTGGCCCACTTCGGCCGCCGCTACGACGATCTGGCCACCGAGGTGGCGTTGCTGGAGGCCCGCCTGGCCGCCGGCACCGACGCCCGCAAGACCAAGACCGCCGCCACCGCGCTTGCCGAAACGTTGCCGACGGCCTCGGTGATCGGTGATCTGGACGGTCTGTCCGCCCGGCTGCAGGCCATCATCGAACACTCCGACGAGGCGGCCGCGCACGCCAAGGAGGAGAAGGACCGCACCCGGCACGAGCAAACCGAGCGCAAAGAGGCCTTGGCAGCCGAGGCCGAGCAGATCGCCAACGAATCCACCCAGTGGAAGGTCGCCGGCGACCGGCTGCGGGAGATCCTCGACGAGTGGAAGACCATTCGCGGCGTGGACCGCAAGGTCGACGACGCGCTGTGGCGCCGCTTCTCCAAGGCCCGCGAGGCGTTCAACCGCCGCCGCGGGGCGCACTTCGCCGATCTGGATCGCGAACGCGCCGCCGCCAAGGGCCGCAAGGAAGAGCTCTGCGGCCGCGCCGAGGAACTGTCCGGCTCGACCGACTGGTCCGGCACCGCCGCCATCTTCCGTGAGCTGCTGACGGAGTGGAAGGCCGCCGGTCGCGCTCCGCGCGAGGCCGACGAGCAGCTGTGGCGTCGCTTCAAGGCCGCGCAGGACGTGTTCTTCGCCGCCCGCAACTCCGCGGCCAGCGAACGCGACCACGAGTTCGAGCAGAACGCCTCCCTCAAGGAGGAACTGCTCGAGGCCTACGCGCACATCAACCCCGAGACGGGGCTCGATGCCGCGCGCAACGCCCTGCGCGAACTCCAGGAGAAGTGGGACGCCATCGGCAAGGTGCCCCGCGAGCGCATGCACGACCTGGAATCGCGTCTGCGCGCCATCGAGAAGAAGGTCCGCGAGGCCGCCGACGCCCAGTGGCGCCGCACCGACCCCGAGGCCATGGCCCGCGCCGCCCAGTTCCGCGAGCGCGTCGCCCAGTTCGAGGAGCAGGCCGCCAAGGCCCAGGCCGCGGGCAAGACCCGCGACGCGGAGAAGGCTCTGGAGCAGGCCAAGCAGTGGCGCGAATGGGCCGACGCCGCCGAAGGCGCGGTCAGCCAGCGCTGAAAAACCGATCGTCCGGGCCGCGTCGCGGCCCGGACGATCGCCGCACGTCCGGTCGAACAAGGTCCGGCGGCAACCCGATCAGGTTGCCGCCGGGCCTCTTTCGCACCATCGCCACCCGATCAACCTTCCCGCGGGCCGGGCCGCGGCGGCATCCAAGCCGTTGGGAATTCGCAGTGCGCCGCGAAGTCGCCATCGAACAGGACGGCCCCCGCGAATCACACGATGACCGCCTCGCTCGGCGGAACGCTGGAGATCCCACGAAAAAGGCCCGGTCGCAACCGATTCGGTTGCGACCGGGCCTGTCGAAATATCGTGCCGCTGCTCAGTCCTCGCCGAAGAGGCGGCGACGCTGCTGGTCCTCGGCCTTGGCGGCGGCCAAGCGGCGCTGTTCCTCGGCGGCCAGCTGGACCGAGGTGCGGGCCCAGACCACGCGGACCCAGTGGAAGGTCAGCACGATGATGGCGAGGGTGGCCAGGATGAGGCCGGCGCCGGGGCCGGCGCCGTGGTAGTTGCCGAGGCCGGGGGTCTGGCGGTGCCAGATGGACAGCACGCCGAAGACGCTGCCGACGGCGGAACCGGCGACGGCGATCCAGGCCAGCATCCAGCGGCGGGTGATGAGCGCGAGCACCGAGAAACCGATGCCGAAGATCACCACGAACCAGACGAACACCCGCGACGGCAGGCCGATGTGGTCGGCCTGGGCGACGGTGTCGTAGAGCAGCACGTCGAAGCCGCGGGTCTTGCCCGCGTGCGGCAGCACCAGCGAGGCCAGCAGCACGAACACCGAACCGGCGACCACCATGGCGCGCATGCCCGGGTCGATCTCGCCGGCGATCTTGCGTTCGACGGCCTCGAGGTCCGCGCGGAACTGCTCGAAGTCCTGACTGTGGTCGGCCGCCTTCATGCTCTCCTCGTTCGCGTCGGGCGCCTGCTGCGACGCCGTATCCGATTGTGCTGCTTCGTCTTCCGGCTGCTCCGGCCGGTCACGAGGCTCGTCGGAGCCGGTGGGCTGCTGCTCGGTCATGCTGATCCTCGCTGACGCCGTAGCGCTCCCGCGCCGTGACTGGGTGCGGCGTGCGCGGGCGAAGAGCCGACGGCGCACGTCTCCCGCGATCCTGCCCTATGACGCAGCGTAGTTGACCAGCGACCCCCCACGATCCCGGGACCGGTTCCGGCCCGGCCACCGATCGCGTGCGTTCGCCGCGGCGTGCGACTACTCGCCGCAGGCGGACCCGCAGCCCGCCACCGCCGTCTCGACCACCACCGGCGCACCGATGCTCGGCAGGCCCAAACCGACGCCGATGGGCGCGGTCTTGGGGGTGATGCCCTGCTCGTGGGCATCACCCGCGCGGGTGCGGCGGTGGCTCAGCACCTCGCCGTCGGCGATCAGGTAGTGCGGGGCCGCGCCGGTGACGTCGATGGTGATGATGTCGCCGGGCCGGATCTCGCTGCCCGGCGCCGGGTTCGCGGTCGGGCGGAAGTGGACCAGGCGGCCGTCGCGGGCGCGGCCGGACATGCGGGCGGTCTTGTCGTTCTTCTTGCCCGCGCCCTCGGCGACCAGCAGTTCGACGGTCGAACCGACCAGCGCCTGATTGCCCTCGAGCGAGATCTGCTCCTGCAGCTCGATCAGCCGGTCGTAGCGTTCCTGCACGACCTCCTTGGGCAGCTGGTCGGGCATGGTCGCGGCCGGGGTTCCCGGGCGGATCGAGTACTGGAAGGTGAACGCGCTGGTGAACCGCGCCTGCCGCACCACGTCCAGGGTGGCCTGGAAGTCCTCCTCGGTCTCACCGGGGAAGCCGACGATGATGTCGGTGGTGATGGCGGCGTGCGGCATGGCGGCACGCACCTTCTCGATGATGCCGAGGAACTTGGCGCTGCGGTAGGAGCGGCGCATGGCCTTGAGCACGCGGTCCGAGCCGGACTGCAGCGGCATGTGCAGCTGCGGGCAGACATTCGGGGTCTCGGCCATCGCCTCGATCACGTCGTCGGTGAACTCGGCCGGGTGCGGGGAGGTGAAGCGGACCCGCTCGAGGCCCTCGATCGTGCCGGTGGCGCGCAGCAGCTTCGCGAATGCGCCACGGTCGCGCGGCTCTTCGGGGTCGGCGAACGAGACGCCGTAGGAGTTCACGTTCTGACCCAGCAGCGTCACCTCCAGCACGCCCTGCTCGACGAGCGCCTGCACCTCGGCGAGCACGTCGCCGGGCCGCCGATCGACCTCCTTGCCGCGCAACGCCGGAACGATGCAGAACGTGCAGGTGTTGTTGCAGCCCACCGAGATCGACACCCAGCCCGCGTACGCGGACTCGCGCTTGGCGGGCAGCGTGGACGGGAACGCCTCGAGCGATTCGATGATCTCGACCTGGGCCTGCTCGTTGTGGCGGGCCCTCTCCAGCAGCACCGGCAGCGAGCCGATGTTGTGGGTGCCGAACACCACATCCACCCAGGGCGCCTTCTTGACCACGGTGTCGCGGTCCTTCTGCGCCAGGCAGCCGCCGACCGCGATCTGCATGCCCTCGCGTTCGGCCTTGATCGGCGCCAGGTGGCCGAGGGTGCCGTACAGCTTGTTGTCGGCGTTCTCGCGCACCGCGCAGGTATTGAAGACGACCAGGTCAGCGGTATCGCCGGCCACGGCCTTGACGTAGCCGGCGTCCTCGAGCAGACCCGAGAGCCGCTCGGAGTCGTGCACGTTCATCTGGCAGCCGTAGGTGCGGACCTCGTAGGTCCGGGCCGGGGAATTCACCCAACCAGGGTAATAGCTGCTCGGCGGAGGCCCTAAACCCGTCCGGGCCTCGGCCGAAACCCGTCCGTGCCGCGCGCACCCAGACCCCGCGGCCGTGCCGTGGATGGTCGCCGAATTGTCGCCGAATCAACGCCCGACCGGCCGAGCTGGTCTCGGCGGCGTCAATCGCTGGTTACGCGCGGGTGTCGAGTCTCGGCACAACCCGGGCCGGACCGGCAAAGACGAGCATTTCGGGCGCAAGGTGGTTAGGGTCACTGGTCATGACCGACGTGGCCGATTCCATCAGCACTCCCGCGCCGATGATCTCGATGCGGAATGTGGACAAGCACTTCGGCTCGCTGCACGTCTTGCGTGACATCAATCTCGAAGTGCCCAAGGGGCAGGTCGTGATCGTGGTGGGACCCTCGGGCTCCGGCAAGTCGACGTTGTGCCGAACCATCAACCGGCTCGAGACCATCGATTCCGGTGAGATCGCCGTCGACGGGGTGAAACTGCCCGAGGAAGGCAAGGCCCTCGCCAAGCTGCGCGCCGACGTGGGCATGGTGTTCCAGCAGTTCAACCTGTTCGCGCACAAGACAATTCTCGACAATGTGATGCTGGCGCCGGTGAAGGTGCGCCGCACCGACAAGGCCAAGGCGCGAGCCCGGGCACTGGAGCTGCTCGACCGCGTCGGCATCGCCAATCAGGCCGACAAGTATCCGGCACAGCTCTCCGGCGGACAGCAGCAGCGCGTGGCCATCGCCCGCGCGCTGGCCATGAGCCCGAAGGTGATGCTGTTCGACGAGCCCACCTCCGCACTCGACCCGGAAATGGTGTCCGAGGTGCTCGAGGTCATGGTCGGGCTGGCTCGCGACGGCATGACCATGCTGGTCGTCACCCACGAGATGGGCTTCGCGCGCCGCGCCGGCAATCGGGTGCTGTTCATGGCCGACGGGCAGATCGTCGAGGACACCGAACCCGAATCCTTCTTCACCGCACCGAAATCGGATCGCGCCAGGGACTTCCTCGGCAAGATCCTCTCCCACTGACTCCACAAGAGAACAGGACGTTCGATGAGGATCAACCCCGCGCTCAGGATCGCCGCCGGAGTGGCTGCCCTGGCTCTCGCTGTCACCGCGTGCGGCGGCAGCAGCAACAAGACCGCCAGCCAGCACGCCGCCGACGGCAAACTCACCATCGGCATCAAGTACGACCAGCCGGGCCTGGGCCTGCACAACAAGGACGGCAGCTTCAGCGGCTTCGACGTCGACGTCGCCACCTACGTGGCCGACAAGCTGGGCGTGAAGGCGGAGAACATCACCTTCAAGGAGTCGCCGTCCGCGCAGCGCGAGACGCTGATCGAGAACGGGCAGGTCGATTTCATCGTCGCCACCTACTCGATCACCGACAAGCGCAAGGAGAAGGTCGATTTCGCGGGCCCGTACTTCCAGACCGGGCAGTCGCTGCTGGTGCGGTCGGACAACACCGACATCACCGGACCGGATTCGCTGAACGGCAACAAGAAGCTGTGCTCGGTGAAGGGCTCCACCCCGGCGCAGAACATCAAGGACAAGTACGTCGCCGCCCATGAGGTGCAGCTGATCACGTACGACACCTACTCACTGTGCGTGGAGGCGCTCAAGTCCGGCGCGGTCGACGCGGTCACCACCGACGACATCATCCTGCGCGGTTACGCGGCGCAGTCGCCGGGCGCGCTCAAGGTGGTCGGCAACACGTTCACCGTCGAGAAGTACGGCATCGGCGTGAAGAAGGGCGACACCGAATCGCGCGGCAAGATCAATGACGCCATCGACGCCATGATCGCCTCCGGGGCGTGGAAGGCCGCGCTGGAGAAGGAGTTCGGCGCCACCGGCTTCCAGGTTCCCGAGCCGCCCAAGGTCGACCGGTACTGATCCACGGATTCGTGCCGGGTGATTTCCCGCTGACATCGCTCACGGAATCACCTGGCACGCTTCGTTTTCCGATCGGAGGAATGGGGCAGTCGTGTTCGACTTGATCTCCAACTATCACACCAAGTTGCTCGACGCGTTCTGGGTGACCATCAAGCTGACGCTCTATTCGGGGTTCTGGGCGCTGATTCTCGGCACCGTCGTCGCGGGCATGCGGGTGTCGCCGGTTCCGATTGCCCGGTGGATCGGCACGTTGTACGTCAACATCATTCGGAACACGCCGCTCACGCTGATCATCGTGTTCTGCTCCATCGGCCTGTACTCCACGCTCGGGCTGCGGCTCGCGGCGGAGGGGCCGAACAGCATCTCCGAGAACAACTTCCGGTTCGCGATCGTCGGGTTGAGCGTCTACACGGCGGCTTTCGTCTGCGAGTCGCTGCGAGCGGGCATCAACACGGTGCCGTTCGGGCAGTCGGAGGCGGGCCGTTCGCTGGGGTTCACCTTCGGGCAGAACCTGCGCATGGTGGTGCTGCCGCAGGCTTTCCGGGCGGTCATCGCGCCGCTGGGCAGTGTGCTCATCGCCCTGACCAAGAACTCGACCATCGCCTCGGCCATCGGTGTCGGCGAGGCGGCGCTGCTCATGGCGGAGATGAACGAGAACGAGGCGGCGGTGCTCAATATCGGCGCCATCTTCGCGCTCGGGTTCGTGATCCTGACCCTGCCGACCGGCCTGTTCTTCGGCTGGCTGGCCAAACGATACGAGGTGGCGCGATGACCGCGGCGTCCGTGCTCTACGACGCGCCCGGCCCCCGCGCCCGGGTGCGCTACCGGATCTATTCGGTCATCGCGATCGCCGCTGTCGCCGCGGTGTTGTGGTTCGTCTACCGGGGGCTCGCCGACAAGGGGCAGTTCACCGAGGCCAAATGGAAGCCGTTCACCGAGAGCCAGGTCTGGAGCACCTACCTGCTGCCGGGTCTGCGCGGCACGCTCGAGGCGGCGGCGCTGTCGATCGTGCTGGCGCTGGTGCTGGGCATGCTGTTCGGCATTCTGCGCATGTCGGATCATCGGGCGATCCGCTGGTTCGCGGCCGTGGTGGTGGAGGTCTCGCGGGCGATTCCCGTGCTGGTCCTGATGATCTTCCTCTACTACCTGTTCGCCAAGCAGAACGCCTTCCCCTCCGATCAACTGGCGCTGGCGGCGGTGGTGACGGCGCTGACGGTCTACAACGGATCGGTCATCGCCGAGATCGTGCGCTCGGGCATCCGCGCGCTGCCCAAGGGGCAGACCGAGGCGGCCGTGGCGCTGGGCATGCGCAAAACCCAGGTGATGGTCTCGATCCTGCTCCCGCAGGCGGTCACCGCCATGATGCCGGCGCTGATCTCGCAGATGGTGGTGGCGCTCAAGGACTCCGCGCTCGGCTACCAGATCACCTACCTCGAGATCGTGCGCTCGGGCACCCAACTCGGTGCCGCACAGCAGAACCCGATCCCGTCGCTGATCGTGATCGCCATCATCATGATCATCATCAACTACACGCTGACCGTGCTCGCCACCCGCGTCGAGAAGTGGCTGCGCACCCGCAAACGCGGCTCCCGAGCCGTGGTCGCGGCGGGCACCATCACCGCCCCGCCCGGCATGGACGCCATGGTGTCCGACGTTTCCCTGCAGAAACCGCCGAACTGACCGGTGCGGCTTGCCCGACCGCCGGACAAGCCGCTCCCCCAGCTCGCATACTGAATTTCATGACCGAAGACGTCAGCGCTCGAAGAGAATTCGTCTTCGGGCTCTTCCTGGCCACGGTGCTCGCCCCGCTCCTCGCGGGGCTCACCAGCTTCGCCGCCATCTTCGGCGCCCACCTCACCCGCGAGGCCGCACACCGGCTGCGCACCGCCCGCCGGGAGAAACCTGTGGAGCCCGAGTCACCGCACCTCGCCGCCCAGCGCCCGCTCCGCCACGCCGGGCACCGGCATGCGCGCCGCGCGCTGTCCACCCGCCGCCCGGGCGGGGTCCTGCACTGACCTGCCGTCCAGTGGACATCGGCCGAACTCCTGCGCCCAGCGCGACTACCTACGCGCGCCGGCGAAGTGAGTCTTCAGCGGTTGTGATCAGTCACCCGAGCGATCGGCCTCGGCCAGTTCGGCTTTCACCACCGCGTAGGCCGTCGATGCACTGAAGCCGCGCCGGGCCAGGAGACCGACAAGGCGTTGGGTTGCCTTGGCGTGGTCCAGGTTTCGGGGGAGCGTGCGGATTTTCGCACGCACCAGTTCGGCCGCACGGGCTTGCTCGTCATCGTCGGCCGAGTCGGTCGGGGGCGGGGACGAGAGCTTCGAGCGGCGCGGGGAGGCCGCTGTTCCAGTGGATATCCGGTCGGCTCGATCGGGGGCGCCGCTGCCGAAGTCGGCGGTGTTCAGCTCCGTGGTCACGACCTTGTAGGCGGTGGCGGAGGTGTAGCCGCGGCGGGCCAGGAGGCCTACCAGGCGGCGGGTGGCTGTTTCGCGGTCGAGGGTTGGGGACAGGGTGCGGAGTTTGGTGCGGATCAGTTCGGTTGCGGATTCGGTGTCGTCGGAGGGGGGCTCGCGACGGGGGTGGGTGGGGTTCGGGTCGGCGGGCGACTCGGAGGCGGCGGGCGAGGCTTCGCGGCGGGGGGTGGGTTGGGGCGGGAGTTCGGTGGTCACCACTTCGAACGCTGTGCCGGGGTTGTAGCCCTTGCGGGCCAGCATCGCGACCAGGCGGCGGACGGCCTTGTCTCGGTCGAGTTCCGGGGAGAGGGTTGCGGCCTTGCGGCGGACCAGATCCGATGCGCGGGTCAGCTCGTCGGCGGGGGTGATCGCCTCCAGTGCCGGTTCGGCATATTCGGGTGCGATCCCCTTGCGCCGCAATTCCTCGGCGAGCACCTTCTTCCCCTTGCCCCCATACGTGTGCCGCGAATGCACCCACTGCTGCGCGAAAGCCGCATCGTCGATCAACCCGACCTCGGTCAGCCGATCGAGCACCCGCTTCGCCACCTCGGCGTTGAAACCCTTGTCGGCCAGCCGATCAGCCAACTCGAACCGACTCCGCGCCCGGTCCGTCAGCAGACGCAGACAGATATCCTTCGCCTGCGCTTCGGTGCCGCCACCAGCGGGCGCGCCCGATCCGGCCGACTCCTCACCGGACCCATTCCGTCCACGGCGACGTCCCGGCCCGCGACGACTCCCATCATCGTCGAAATCTGGACTATCACCCCCGGCGCGGTCCGCATACGCCCCGCGCCGACGACGACCGCCCCGCCCACGCCGACTGTCGTCTTCCTCGGAGTAGGCGCCATCGCCCCCAGCAGCCCGTTCCCCGTACTCGTCGCGCCGACGACCACCGCGACGGCCACGTCCACCAGCCCGATCCGCATCGGGCCTGCCGCCATCCGACCCCGGACCCGAATTCTCCTCATCTCGGCCATTCGACTCCCCCGAAGTCGAATACTCGTCATCGCGTGAATACGCTTCCCCCGCAACCGAGTTCCTGCTATCCCGACGTCCCCTGCGGCGGGTGATCCCCTCATCCTGATCCCTGGCAGTGCTCGACTGTTCCGCCGAGGCCGTCTTCTCCCGACTCCCCCGCCGACCCCGTGACTCCGACGCAGCTGCGTTCGCTGCCGCATTGGCTGCGGCGACAGCGGTGGCCTCGGCCAAGGCGGCGCGTGCCGCAGCCAGCCGGTCAGCCGGAGCCGCAGACTTCGAATCGGGTTCGCGCCCACCGACAGCCGCTTGCGCGGTCGAGGATTCGCTGTCGTGGCGGGCTCGCTGCTCGGGGCCTGCGGAGCCGGGGGCTTCCGGATCGTAATCCGCGGTATGGGAGTTCGACCGAGCCGAGTCGGACGAAGTCGGTGCGTCATCGGCGGTTCGCCAGGTGGAGCGGTCATCGCTCGTGGAACCGCGTTCGGGGGCGGCGTGGTAGACGTCGGCGTGGCCGCCGGATGGGCCGTAGTTCCAGCCGCTTGCCGAGACGTAGGGGTCGGCGGAGTCGCGGCCGAAGAGGTCGTGGCTCGGCTCGGCGGAGCGAGGCGTGGTGGGGCGGGATCCGCGGCGGGCGGACTTGGCGTCGCGGGATTCCAGTTGGCGGCGGAGGCGTTCCACCGCGTCCAGCTGGGGGGTGGGCCCCGGCGGGGTGCGCCGGGGCCCTTCGGAATCCCGCGAGGTCATGTCAGAAGTCGGCGGCGGCTTCCTCGGCGGTGACGTCTGCGCCGATGCCGAGCTTCTCCTTGATCTTCTTCTCGATCTCGTCGCGCACGTCGGTGTTCTCGAGCAGGAACTTGCGGGCGTTCTCCTTGCCCTGGCCGAGCTGGTCGCCTTCGTAGGTGTACCAGGAGCCGGACTTGCGGATGAAGCCCTGATCGACACCCATGTCGATGATCGAGCCCTCCTTGGAGATGCCGAAGCCGTAGAGGATGTCGAACTCGGCCTGCTTGAACGGCGGCGAGACCTTGTTCTTGACGACCTTCACGCGGGTGCGGTTACCGACCGCGTCGGAACCGTCCTTCAGCGTCTCGATACGGCGCACGTCGAGGCGGACCGAGGCGTAGAACTTCAGCGCCTTACCACCGGTGGTGGTCTCGGGGGAGCCGAACATAACGCCGATCTTCTCGCGCAGCTGGTTGATGAAGATGGCGGTGGTGCCGGAGTTGTTCAGCGCCGAGGTCATCTTGCGCAGCGCCTGGCTCATCAGGCGGGCCTGCAGACCGACGTGGCTGTCACCCATCTCGCCCTCGATCTCGGCGCGCGGCACCAGGGCGGCGACGGAGTCGATGACGATGATGTCGATGGCGCCGGAACGCACCAGCATGTCGGCGATCTCGAGCGCCTGCTCACCGGTGTCGGGCTGGGAGACCAGCAGCGCGTCGGTGTCGACACCGAGCTTGCGGGCGTAGTCCGGGTCCAGCGCGTGCTCGGCGTCGATGAACGCCGCGACGCCGCCGTTGGCCTGCGCGTTGGCGACCGCGTGCAGTGCGACGGTGGTCTTACCCGAGGATTCCGGGCCGTAGATCTCCACGATGCGGCCGCGCGGCAGGCCGCCGATGCCGAGAGCGACGTCCAGCGCGATGGATCCGGTGGGAATCACCGCGATCGGCTGGCGCGCCTCTTCTCCCAGGCGCATGACCGCGCCCTTGCCGAAGCCCTTCTCGATCTGCGCCAACGCCAGTTCGAGGGCCTTGTCACGATCGAAAGCCGGAGGTGCCATCGTCTGTCCCCTTCTCAACGGGTGAGTCTCATACTGTGGTTGGCGCCCACGTTAGAGGGAGGCACCGACAACTTCCGACGACGAGCTTAGACGAACAGGTGTTCGATGCAAGCGACGCGCTGAACGACACGCGAAACACCTGGTAGCAACCGATCGGCAAGCTGACCGGCCTCAGGGCACGATCCCCACCTTCCGGTCATCCAACAGCGTCGACGACTGCTTGAACATCCGCAACGCCGACAGCACCTGCACATCGTTGATCCCCGGCAGCACCCCCAGCGACTCGGTGACATACCGGTACAGGTGCGCGGTGTCGTGGCACACCACCGCGGCCACCAGATTCGCGGTCCCCGTGGTCGCCGCGACGAAGGCGACCTCCGGATGCGTGGCGATCGCCCGGCCCGCTGCCTCCAGATCCCCGGGCCGCACCCGCATCCACAGCATGGCCCGTGACACGTAACCCATTCGCTCCAAGGCGAAGTCGAGATCGAAGTACAGCACCCCGGATTCGATGAGCTCGCTCATGCGCCGCGCCACCCGGCTCGCACTCCACCCGGTGACGCCCGCGATCCGCGCGTAGGAAGCCCGCCCGTCGCGCCCGAGGATGGCCAGCATCGCCTCGTCCTCCCGCGACAGCTGGACCGATCTCTCCGGCCCCCGCGGCTCCCACATGGGCGGCCGCGGCCCCAGTTCACGCAGCTGCTCGGCCGTGAGCAGCCCGCTGTAGCGCGGCCACTCCTCAGCGAACGGGAACTGCCGCATCACCTCGTGCACGGTCAGCTCGAGCACCTGGGTGGCGCGCGGGATCATCCGCAACAGCAGCTCGTCCTGCCGCTCCACCGATCGCGGCCGGCACACGCAGGTGACCTCGAATCCGGTGGCCAGCAGGGAAACCCAGCTCACGTCCGGTTGCCGGGCGAGCGCTTCGGCCAATGCGACCGCCCGATTCGGCGCGGTCCGCATGCGCAGGATCCACCGGGTGCGACCGAGCGGCACCGTATTCACCTGCCCGGCCACGTGGAGTAGGCCGCGCCGCCGCAGCGACCGGTAGCGGCGGGCGACGGTCTGCTCGGACACGCCGAGAATCGCGCCGAGCCGGGCGAACGGGATGCGCGCGTCGGTGACCAGGCCGTGGATGATCTGTTTGTCGAGCGTATCCAGAATGGCGGATTCATCCGCGTGTTCAGCATCCATGGGAGGAATCTTTCGCCTACGGCGGTACAGCTAGGGGATACCAGCCTTCGTGGCCAGTCTAGGTGACGAAATCGCTCATCCCCCTGGAGGTTCCCATGCGGAAATGGCTTCCGCTGCTGGCCGCGTGCCTCGGCTCGTTCATGCTCCTCATCGACGTCACCATCGTGAATGTCGCGCTGCCCGATATCGCCGCGGATCTGGGCGCCGGATTGTCCGGACTGCAATGGGTCATCGACGGCTACGCGCTCGCCTTGGCCGCCCTGCTGCTCATGCTCGGCGCGCTGGCCGACCGGTTCGGCGCGAAACCCACCTATCTGATCGGTCTCGCCTTGTTCGCGGCCGCGAGTCTGGGCTGCGGGGTGGCCGGATCGGCGAGTGTCCTGGTGGCCGCGCGCGCGGCACAGGGCATCGGCGGCGCGGCCATGCTGGCCACCACGCTGTCGCTGTTGCACGCCACCTACACCGGCCGCGATCGCGGGATCGCGTTCAGCGCCTGGGGCGCGGTGTCGGGCGCGGCCGCCGGTGTCGGCGTGGTACTGGGCGGCGCGTTGACCGATCTGCTGTCGTGGCGGTGGATCTTCTTCGTCAACCTGCCGATCGCCGCGCTGGCGATCGCCTTGTCCGCCATCGCTTTCGGGCCGTCGCCACGCCGTGCCGACCGCCGCGTGGACCTGGCCGGCATGCTGAGCTTCACGGTGGCGGCGACCGCCGTGACCTACGGCATCATTCGCGCGGGCGAGCACGGCTGGGGTGATCGCGGGGCCGCGCCGGCGCTGATCACCGGCGTGGTCGCGCTGGCGGCGTTCGTCGTCGTCGAATCCAGCAGCGCCGCACCGATGCTGCCGCTCCCCCTGCTGCGCGGGGCGGCCTTCACCGCCACGCTGATCGCCGCCGCCGGCCTGAGCTTCGCCGCGTTCTCCACGAGCCCGTTGCTTTCGCTGTGGCTGCAGCAGTACCTGCACCTGACCCCGCTGCGGGCGGGACTGTCCATGCTGCCGCTGTCGGTGTGCGCCTTCCTGGTCTCGGGCGTCTTCGGCCGGCTGCTGCACGATGTCGCACCGCAGTGGACGATCGGCGGCGGCCTGGTGGTCATCGGCGCGGGCAGCACGCTGTTGACGCTCATCGACCTCGGATCCTCTTGGACCGCGACGATTCCCGGCTATCTCTTGATCGGCGCCGGCGTCGGCATCATGGCCCCGCCGCTGGTGGCGGTGGGCCTGGCGGCGGTCCCGCCGCACCAGAGCGGCACCGCGGCCGGGGCGATCAATACCGCGCGACAGCTGGGCCTGGCGCTGGGAGTCGCCGTGCTGGGCACCGTCTTCCGCAATGTCGGCACCGGAAAGACACCCGGCCACGCCTTCGTCGACGGCTTGAACACCGCGACGATGACGGCCGGGGTGACCGGAATCCTGGCGGGCGCACTGGTTTTCGCCCTGTACGCCCGAGCCTCCCGCCCCACGCACGCCCCGGTCATCACCCCGCCGGAACCCGCACAGCTCGCCTGACCCGGCTCACCACCCGAAGCTGGTCTGCCGCGTCCTTCTCGGCGCGGGTCCGCATCCCCGGGCAGCCACGATCAGGGAGCTCTCACCAAGGAATTCGTCCGGATTCCCCTCGGTGAGAGCTCTTTGATCTTGTTGCTATCGCAGGGGAAGGGGCGCGTTGTCCTCTTCGGGCGTCCGCGGGCCGAAGATGCGGCGCTCGGACTCGGCGATCGGCACATCGTTGATGCTGGCTTCGCGACGCGACATGCGACCGTCGGGCGCGAATTCCCAGAGTTCGTTGCCGTAGCTGCGATGCCACTGGCCCTCGTCGTCGTGCCATTCGTACTGGAAGCGGACGGCGATGCGGTCTTCGGTGAAGGTCCACAGGTCCTTGCGCAGGGCGTAGCCGTTCTCGGTGGACCATTTGCGCTTCAGGAAGTCGACGATCTCGGCGTGGCCGGTGAGGAATTCGTCGCGGTTGCGCCAGACGGAATCCTCGGTGTACGCCTGCGCGACCTTCTCGGGATCGCGGGTGTTCCAAGCGTTTTCGGCGGCGCGAACCTTCTGCTTCGCGGATTCCAGGTCGAAGGGCGGCAGTGGGGGACGCATGGCGGTGAGCCTTTCGGGTTGACAGGGATCGGGGGTCAGGGGTTGACCGGCGACAGCTCGGGGTCGGTCCAGCGCAGTGGCGTGGCACCCGAGATCTCGACGACCTCGGTGACGGTGAAATCGATGGCGCATTGCGCGCCGGGCGTGAAAACCGCCTCGTCCCAGGTGATCTCGGCGGTTCCGGTGAGTTGCAGGGTGGTCCCGGTGCGCCAGTCGGGCACGAGCAGGCCGCAGCGCGCATCGACGGCGATATTGCCGAGGGTCATGAACATGGAGTTGCCGCGATAGTCGGGCCAGCGCAGGCGGTTCGGGGAAAGCACCTGCAGGAACCCGGGATTGCCGCCGCGATGGGAGGCGTCGGCGTGCCCGTCGGCGTCGGCGGAGGCGACGAAGAAGGTGTCGGCGCGCGCGATGAGCTCCTGCTGCGCGGCAGCCAACTCCGTGCCGCGGCGCACTTCCGGCGCCCCGCCCGCGACCCATTCCTCGACCCCTCGGCGGGAAATGTACTTCGGGCAGTTCGAATACACCTGTTCGGTGTCGATGCGCAGTCCGGTCGCGGTGGGCGCGATCACCCCGTTGACCCGCATGCGGCGGCGCGTCTGCGGTTGCAACGCGATCATCCCGACATGCCTTGTGCCGCACAGCGATTCGGCCAGCGGGTCGCCCGCTACTGGCATCGCCTCGACCTCGATGGAGCGCTCACCGGCGGCGTGGACGAATCCGGGCGCCCCGGCCAGCTGGCTTGCCCACATACGGCCCGCGTCATCGGCGGCGGCCAGCACGATCATCGGCTGTTCGGCCAGGAATTGCGCGGCGGCAGCCGGAATGTCGGGCCGGATCATCCGGCCGACCCGCTGCGCGGTGTCGGCCTGGCCGAGCCGCCGCTGCACCGCCAGTTCCCCGGCGTGATAGGCGACCCCGCCGGGCAGGTCCCGGACCCGTATGTCGTTCATGTCCGTCTCCGTTCGGGGGCTCGGTTCGGTGTGGAGGCGCCGCGGTCATGCGAATCCCGCGGTGTGAGTCCGATATTCCTGCTCAGAAGAACCCGCAGGTCGGGGCGCTGCCCGAGGGAGCGGGAGCGTGCTCGGCACCCGACGGCGCGTACACCTCGAGGCGGATGCCGTCCGGGTCGATGAAGAAGATGCCGCCCGAGGCCGCGCCCTCGCCGTGCGCGACGACGCCGTCATGGGCGAACGCGACGTCCAGGTCTTTCAGCGCGGTCTCCACCGCACGGACCTGGTCGATGGTGTCGACCTGGAACGAGAGGTGGTGCAAGCCGGGAGCTTTCGCCGAGAACTCCCCGTCGCCCTGCTGCCACAGCGTGACCTGCAACTGCCCGTCCCGCCCGAGGAAGGCGAAGCGCTGCGCGCCCTCCCCGCCCGCGCCGAGCTGTTCGAAGCCGAGCGCGCGTCGATAGAAGGACACCGAGCGGTCGAGGTCGGTGACATTGAGGCCGATGTGCCCGGTGGCGAGGACGGGTGCGGTCATGGTGAATCCCTTCGGAATGATCTAACCCATATTTTTGGTTTGACAGGTTAGAAGCTAATCGCAGGGGCCACCCAACGTCAACCCCTATAGTTGATTTGTCCGGTTAGAAGGGAGTGGATGATCCGATGACGACACGAAGCCGGTTACCCTCAGACGTGCCCGAACCACGCCCCCACCTCGGTGAACCGCCCGCGTTGGACCTGCTCAACACGCGCTGGATCGCGCAGACGGGCCCGCAGGATCTGCTCACCGACGTGGCCGGCGCCCGGCAGTGGCTGGCCGACAACAACCTCGACGCCCCCGCCGACGAGGACACGTTGAACGCGCTGCTCGCCGCGCGGGAGGCGATCCTGCGCGTGGTCAAGGCCGACTCCGCGGACGATCCGCACATCGCCGACGGTCTCAATGCGGTGCTCGCACACGGCCGGATCCGCCGCGCTCTGACTCCTGACGGCCCGGCCGGGGTCCCCGAGGTCGCCGACCCGGCCTGGCTACCCGCCTGGCTCGCCGCCGACAACCTGCTACACCTGCTGGCGAACTCCCCCGAACGCATCAAGCAGTGTGCGCACCCGCACTGTGTCCTGTGGTTCCTGGACACCTCGAAGAACGGCACCCGCCGCTGGCATTCCATGGCGGCGTGCGGGAATCGCGCCAAGGCGACGCGGCACTACGCGAAGAAGACCCAGTCGGAGCAGTCGGCCGGGTAACCCGAATTCACCAGCGCGACTTCGGTACATCGAATTCCGCGCACAGCGCCCGCCACACATCGCGGGGATCGACCCCCGCCTCGATGGCCTGCGCGCCGGTCCGCCCCATGGACGGCAGCACGTGATCGGCCAGCAGCGCGTCGGCGCGCGCCGTGCCGAACTCGGTATGCATCAACTCCTGAAACTCCGTCAGCCGCACGGCCGCGAGCCTACGCCACCGACCGGATCCGGCCGGTGGCCTACCGGTCCGACCGGATCGCCCGGCTCGTGCGCGACCGGTTGGTTCGGAGCTCGCGCAGCTGGTCCGGCTCTCGCCGAGCAGGCGGTGTCAGCGCACCACGGCGTGACAGATCTCGACGGGGTCGACGGTGTCGGCGATGCCGGCGGCGGCCGACTCGGCGGCGCTCCGGTAGGCGGGGTCGTCGAGGATGCGTTTCACCGCTTCACGCAGGGCCTCGGGGGTCAGCGGCCGCACGAACAGGGAACTGCCTTGGCGGGCCGCGCGATTGGCGAGTTCCCACTGGTCGCCGCCGCCGGGGACGGTGACGATCGGGACCCCTGCCAGCAGGGTCTTGGCGAGCAGACCGTGTCCGCCGCCGCCGATCACGACCGAGGCGTGGCGCAGCAGTTCGTCCTGACGACCCAAACCGGCTGTGGCCCAGGACGGGAGGTCGGTGGGCGGGGTGTCGAGGGTGGAGATGGCAACCCGGACGCCCGCGCCCTCGAACGCCGCCAGCGCGGCCTCGGCGAGACCGACCTGGCCGGTCTGGGCGGTGGAGGGGGCGACCATGACCAGCGGTTCGTCGCCGGGCGGCAGGTCGAGGATGTGATCGGTGGGCTCCCACAGCAGGGGCCCGACCAGGTGGGCGTTCTCCGGCCAGTCCGGCCGCGGCACCTCCAGGGCGGGCAGCGTGGCGATCAGCCGGGCATCGGGCCCCGGATCCTGCGCGGGCAGGCCGATACTGGCCCGCGCCTGCTCACGTTGCACTTCCCCGCGTCGCACGGCGCGCGAGCTCAGCCCGCGCAGCACCGAGTCCCGCGCCCGTCCGCGCAGCCCCTCCCCCGCCGCGAGGCCACTCCCGATGGGCGGCAACCCCTTCGACTGCAGGTACAGCGGATGCGGCGACAGTTCCACCCACGGCAGCCGCAACCGCTCCGCGGCCATCCCGCCGCCGGCGGTGAGCACATCCGACACCACGAGCTCGGGCAGCATGGCGCTCAGGTCCGGCAGGATCTCCGTCGAAATATGCGCGGCCCGTTGATGAATCCGCGCCCCGGCGTCACTGTCGTCGTCCTCGGCCCGAGGCGCGAGGCCCTTGAGCCGCCGCACCCCGATCCCGGCCTCCCGCGCGGCGTCGAACCAGCGCGGGCTGGTGAACAGCACCGGCTCGTCCCCGACCGCCAGCAATCGTTCACACAACGCAATCGCCGGAAACGCATGCCCCGGATCAGGCCCGGCCACCACCGCTACTCGCACGCAGCCAGCGTCCCACACCCGCCCGACACATCCGGAACCTCACCCACCTTCCGGTTCCGCGTCGCCGGGCGGGCGGCGAAGTCCCAGCTCAGCCCGCGAAGCGATAGAGCTCGAAGCTGAGGGCTCGGGCGGCGGGGAAGCCCTCCTTGGGGCCGGTGGTCATCTCGATGACGGCGCGGGCCTGGGCCTCGACGGGTTCGGAGCTGAGGACCTCGAGGTAGCGGCGGTGGGCGGTGAGGGATTCGACGGCGGCCTCGACGGTGTCGGTGACGTCGAGACCGTGGCTGCCGTCGCCGACGCCGTAGACGGCGGCCCAGCACGGGGACCAAGCCGGGAGATCGGCGATATCAGGATGGATCCACTCGTTACCGGCGTCGGAGACGGCGTCGAGCGCGGCGCGGCCGACGGCGCGGTGGTCGGCGGAGTTGACGTAGCCGCGGGCCCAGGTGTCGCCGAAGTTGAACAGGATCACCATCTCGGGGCGGTGGCGGCGAATGGCGGCGGCCAGGTCGCGCCGTAGGGCGAGGGATTCCTCGATGCGGCCGTCGGGATAGCCGAGGAATTCGACCGAGCTGACGCCGACGATCTTGGCCGAGGCGCGCTCCTCGTCCTCGCGCAGCGGCCCGGCCTCGGCGGGCGACAGCCCCGCGATGCCGGCCTCACCGCTGCTGACCAGCACGTAGCGAATGTCCTTGCCCTGCCCGGTCCACCGCGCGACCGCGGCGGCGGCCCCGTACTCGATGTCGTCGGGATGCGCCACGATGACGATCCCCCGCTGCCAGTCCTCGGGAAGCTGCTCCATGCCTGTATTCAACTCCGACCGCGCGGGCCCGCGCCAGCAGGACACGAACTTCGCACCCGACCACGAATCACACCGCGCCCGACGCGCCGCGGACCGAGCCGTCACGCGCTGCGAACGCCGCCTCACAGCATGCTCAGCACGCCCTCGAACGCCGCCTCGGCCGCGCCCAGCAGTTTGAGATCCGGTCCCAGACAAGACTTCTCGATCCGCACCCCGCCGAACGCGCGGCTCACCATGCTGCGCCGGTGCACCTCCTCGCGCACCCGCGCGATCGCCGGGCCGGGCAGCGCGGTGAACAGATCCCCCAGCACCACCAGTTCGGGTCCGAGAATGTTCACGACATTGACCAGCCCCAGCGTCATCCAGTCCAGGTACTCGCCGAGCGGCGATTCCCAATCCCCGCCCAGCGCACGCAGTTCGGCCACGATCGCGCCGCGCGGCCCATGCTCGGGCATGCCGAGGGCCCGGCACAGCGCCGCCTCCCCCACCTCGGTCTCCCAGCAGCCCTCGTTGCCGCAGTAGCACTTTCGCCCGCCGGGCCGCACCGTCATATGCCCGATCTCGCCCATATACCCCGCCTGCCCGCGCAGCAGCTCGCCCTGGGCGATGAGCCCGCCGCCCACCCCGACATCGGCGGACACGAACACGGCATCGGCGGCGGTGCGCCCCGCGCCCCGGACATGCTCTGCGAGAGCACCGAATTCGGCGTCGTTGCCGACCGTCACCGGCAGCTCCAGCACCGCCCGCAGCCGCTGCCCGAGAGCCACCTCGCCCCAGCGCAGATTCGCGGCATTGTGCACCAGCCCGTCGGCGCGCCGCACCACCCCCGGCACGCAGACGCCGGCCGCGACCGGCCGCAGCCCCAGATCCTCGGCCAGGACCGCCGAGGATTCCGCGACGTGGGTGATCACCTCGTCCGGTTCCCGTTGCCGCCCACGCAGATTCCAGCTGTTGCGGCCCATGATCTGCCCGCCGAACCCGACCAGCGCGATCCCCACGTGCTCGACCTGCACGTCCACCGCCAGCACCACCGCCGCCTCGGGCTGCGGCAGCACCAGCAGCGACGGCCGGCCGGCCCCGCGCGCCAGCCGCGGCACCTTCTCCTCCACCACGCCGTCCTCGGCGAGCCCGTCCACGAGCATCTTGATGGTGGATCGGTTGAGCCCGAGTTCGGCCGCGAGGGTCGCGCGGGTGGCGGGGCCTCCGGTGTGTAGCAGCCGCAGGAGGGTCGACCGGTTGAACCGGCGCACCTCGTCCGGACGGGCGACGGTCATGAACTCGGATATACCATCGCGCGGCTCACCGGCCGGACATCGCCACGCGGCGTCTCGACAGCGCGTCGACGGTGGCGGCCAGCAGCAGCACCAGCCCGGTCACGATGGACACCACCGCCGCCGGTTGCCGCAGCAGGCCCAGCCCGTTCGACACCACCGCCAGCACCGCGCCGCCGATCACCGCGTCGGCGACCCGCCCGCGCCCACCGAACAGCGACGTCCCGCCGATCACGGCCGCACCGACGGCGAACAGCAGCGTATTGAGCCCGCCCGCCTGCGGATCCACCGAACCGACCTTCGAGGAGTAGACGATCGCCCCGACCGCCGCGCACGCGGAACTGATGACGAAGACGCTGGCCCGCAACTGGGTCACATTGATGCCCGCGCGCCGCGCCGCCTCGACATTGCCGCCGACCGCGTAGATGTGACGGCCGTAGGTGGTCCGCGTCAGCACGTAGGTTCCGGCGACCAGCAGCACCAGCACGATCGGAACCACGTACGGCACACCGGAAATGACGATCAGCGAGCTCGGCGACCGGTTGACGGTGAGCAGCGCCGTCACGACCACCGCGAAGACCACGAGCGCCGCGACCTTCACGACCACCAGCGCCGTCGGCCGCGTCACCAGCCCGCGCCGCCGGCGCAGCACGTGCCCGCCGAGCGTGACCACGGCGTACCCGCCCGCCGCCACCACGCACAGCACCCAGCTGCCCACCGTCGACAGATTCCCGTTCGCCACCGCGTCGAGCACGTGCGAGGAACTGATCCCCAGCACCCCGCCTTCGCCGATGAGCTGGAGAATCACGCCCTGCCACGCCAGGAACAGCGCCAGTGTCACCACGAACGACGGCATCCCGATCTTGGCGATCAGGAACCCGGTGATGGACCCGATGGCCGCGCCCACGCACACCGCGAGCAGCATCTCCACCCACGGATTCGCGGACAGGCCCAGGACCGTCAGCAGTATGCCGAGCAGCGAGAACGCCACGCCCGGCCAGATCCGCAGCAGCCCCGCCAGGATCGCCGCCAGCGCCAGCATCGCGTTGAACACGAAGAACACCGTCGACCCCATGCCGGTCAACAGGTTCCCGTTCTCCACGTAGTGCATGGCCAGCACCGCGCCCGCCACCCCCGAGGCCGTGCCCGCCGACAGATCGATCTCGCCGATCAGCAGCACGAACACGATCCCGATGGCGATGATGGTCTGCCCCGCGCCCTGGGCCAGCAGGTTGGCGATGTTGTTGAGGGAGAAGAACACGTCCGACAGGGCCGAGAAGAACACGATCAGGGCCACCAGGCCGAGAATCGCCGGCAGCGAGCCGATCTCGCCGCCACGCAGCCGAGCCATGTAGTCACTCAGGGCTTCTCGCACAGACAGCGTCGTGGTGTCGATTCCGAAGTCGGTCACGGCGGTACCGGATTCGGCCATCGCTTCCGAAACATTGGTCATACCGGTGGATTCCTCGCTCACAACGCCACCGCTTCCGGCCGCGCCAACCCCAGCTCCCCCGAGCGCCCGGCGGTGATCAACTCCACCACCTGCCCGGTGGTGACATCGGCGGTCCGCACCTGCGCGGCCATCCGCCCCAGGTACAGCACCGCGATCCGATCCGCGACCTCGAACACGTCGGCCAGGTTGTGGCTGATCAACACCACGCCGAGCCCCTGTTCGGCCAGCCGCCGCACCAGATCCAACACCTGTCGCGTCTGCGCGACGCCGAGCGCCGCGGTGGGTTCGTCGAGCAGCACCAGATTGCTGTTCCACAGCACGGCTTTGGCGATCGCCACGGTCTGGCGTTGCCCGCCGGAGAGCGCCGCGACCGGGGTGCGCACCGATTTCACGGTGCGCACCCCCAACGAGGCCAGGGTGCGCCGCGCCGCCTCCTCCATGCTCGCCTCGTCCAGCAGCCACGGCTTGCCGCGCTCCCGGCCGAGGAACATGTTGGCCACGATGTCGAGATTGTCGGCCAGGGCCAGGTCCTGGTAGACGACCTCGATGCCGAGCGCCGCCGCGTCCTTGGCGCCACGCAGGTGAACGGGTTCGCCCCGGAATCGCACCTCGCCCGAATCGGCGGCGTGGATTCCGGCGACACATTTCACCAGCGTGGATTTGCCCGCGCCATTGTCACCGACGAGTGCGGTGACCTCGCCCGCCGGCACGGTGAGGTCCACGTCGTGCAGCACGTGCACCGGTCCGAAACTCTTGTTCAGGCCGGTGATCCGGAGCAGCGGCTCATTCATGCTGTGTCCTTTCGCGCATGACCGGAGCGCTGCGTGGTTACGCTGCGCCGCCTCCTCCGCGCTTGACCGCTCATGCGCGGCGATCCTCAGGCGATGCCGAGCGTGGAGCAGGCGGACTTCACGTCGCCGGAGCAGACGTCGCCGGCCTTCACGAAGCCGGAGTCCACCACCTGCTTGACCTCGGTCTTGGTGATCGGTTGCGGTTGCAGCAGTATGGATTTCACGTCCCGCTTGCCCTTGGGGTCCTGGCTCACGGCCTGCGCCAGCGCGTCCGCGGCGGCCTTGTCGCCCTTGGCGAGTGCGACGGCGAGTTTCGCCGCGTTCTCCGCCTCCTCCTTGATGGGCTTGAACACGGTCATGTACTGGTCCCCGCGCAACACCGCCTTGAGCCCGTCGACGGTGGCGTCCTGACCGGTCACCGGCACCTTGCCATTGAGGCCGTTCTTCTTCAGCACGGTGATCACCGCGCCCGCCAGGCCGTCATTGGCGGCGACCACGCCGTCGACCTTGCCGCCGTTGCCGGTGAGGATCTGCTCGAAGGTGGTGCCGCCCTTCTGGTTGTTCCAGTCGTCGATGGGCTGGCTGCGCACCAGCTTCAGCGCGCCCGAATCGTACAGGGGCTGCAGGGCTTTCTGCTGGCCCTGGTGGAAGAGGGTGGCGTTGTTGTCGGTCGGCGCGCCCTCGATCTCGACGACCTGCGCGCCCGGCTTGTCCTTGAGCGCGGTCGCCATTCCCTGGCCCTGCAGCTCACCGACCTTCACATTGTCGAAGGACACGTAGTAGTCGGAGGATCCGCCGAGGTTGAGGCGGTCGTAGTCGATGGTCGGGATGCCGGCCTTCTTGGCCTTCGCCGCGACGGCGCTGCCGACCTCGCTGTTGATGGCGGCGATCACCAGGACCTTCACGCCCTTGGCGATCATGCCGTCGGCGAGGGTGGTGAACTTCTGGACGTCACCCTGCGCGTTCTGCACGTCGGCGTCGAATCCGGCCTGGTTCAAGGCGCTTCGCAGCAGGGGCTTGTCGAAGGATTCCCAGCGGGCCGAGGTGGCCGTCTCGGGGAGGATGACACCGACCGTCCCGTTCCCCCCGCCACCGGCGGGAGCGTTGGACGTGGAGGTGTCGGTACTGGAATTGGATCCGCAGGCGGTGAGGGTGAGCAGGCCGGACAGGGCCAGCGCGGCGGCGGTGAGACCCCGTCGACGTCCGGACTTCTTCGGCGGGAGCGCGCTTTTCGTCCTCATCAGGGTGACCTTCTTTTCCATGACGCTGCACGCGGCGGTCACTGGGTTGCGACCGCACACACGGCATATGTTGTGGGCAACAGCATATGCCGTGTGCGGTGCGTGCAGAGGACGATTCGCCAAAACAGGCGGGGCCGGTCAGGGCAATAGAATGACCTTTCCACCGGCGTGGCCCTCCATCACGAACGTATGCGCCGCAGCCACTTCCGCCAGCGGGAACGTCTTCGCGATGGCCAGATCCAGCTTGCCCGCCGACAGCAGCGGCAGCAGTTCACGCCAGGCGTTGCCGCGGATCTCGGTGCCCGGGTCGGCGCCGGGGCCCTGGCCCAGCACCTTGAAACCGTCCGTGGCGGCGCGGCCGAAGGCCACGATGCTCGCGATCCGGCCGCGGTCGGCGACCAGTTCGAGGGAGACGTCCACGGCCTCGTCGGTGCCGGCCGTATCGATGGCGGCGTCGATTCCGTTGGGGGCCAACGCCTTCACCCGATCGGCGAGGCCGGGACCGTAGGCGACGGGTTCGACGCCGTAGGCCCGCAGCCGCTCATGACGACTCGGCGAGGCGGTGCCGATCACCCGCGCGCCCCGCGCGACCGCCAGCTGGGCGGCCAGGGCGCCGACGCTGCCCGCCGCGCCGTGCACGAGCACGGTGTCGCCGGGTCCGACGGCGGTGGCGGCGAGCAGATGCACCGCGGTGCCGCCGACACTGAGCACGCCCGCGGCCTGCTTCCAGTCCACATCGGCGGGCTTGGGCACGACGCGCGCGGCGTTCACGGTGACAGCGGTGGCGTATCCGCCGCCCACCGTCGCGATGACCTCGTCACCGGCCGTGATCGGCCCGGCCGGGCCCACCGCGTCGGGGCCGACGGCGGTGACCACCCCGGCCACCTCGAGCCCCAGCCGGATCGGCAGTTTGCTCGGATCGGTGCCGAACGCACCGCTGTAGAGCTTGTAGTCGAAGGGATTCACCCCGGCGGCACGCACCGCGATGGTGACGTCGCCCGGCCCCGGTTCGGGCACGTCGACGTCGATGAGCGACAAGACTTCCGGTCCACCGTAAGCGGTGGCAACGACAGCAGTAGCCATACCCGCGATCATACGGAGAACGGACCGCCCGCCCGGGTCTCCCCGGGTAGACGGTCCGTCGCGGGCCGTACGGTCAGAACTTGCTCAACGGCGACTTGTCCTTCGACCCCGACACCGCCTTGTACAGCAGGTACAGGCCGAAGATGACCGCGCTCACCATCAGGATGGGGAACAGGCTCTTGATCAGCGCGCCGAGAATCATGAATGCGATCCAGACGAGGACGACGACGCCGAGAATCTTCCAGAACATTCCTTGCCTCCTAGTTTCCGAACCGCCGTCCGCGCGATCCGACACCATCCATACTGCGTCGGGCAACCCAGAAAATCACCAGGTCAGCAGCGATATCGGGGAGGAAATCAGGGTTCACCCCGAGACCTCCGGCGTGCGCGCGAAACGCCTTCGGCCCGGCTATCGGCCATCTACCTGGGCAGGGCCGCGTCACGATTCCGCGCGATGACGTGCACCGAGTGGCCGGCATGAGCACCGCCGCCCGAAAACCCGCAGATGGCAGATGAGCACTCACCACGCTGGTGGAGGCGGTGGAGGGCCCGGCGCTGGCGGGCGGCACATTCAGCCGATCCATGGTTCGCCGCCCGTGAGCGGGAACTGTCGCAGGCCGCGTGATCCGGGGCTTCCCGAGGCACGGAGTGCGCTTCCGAAGCCGCCGGGTTTTCGGGGTGAGGTCAGGGATTGGCACGGAACCGCTGGTCGGCCAGCTCGGTGAGCGCCTGCGCCCAGCCGTCGAGCCGATCGGCGGCATCGCGCAATCCGACCATGGCCCAGCCGAGATCATCGGCCACCGCGGCGCTTTCGGGCACCGCCAGCACCCGAGCGGCGGCCTCGACCATGCCCTCGAATTCGACCACGCCACCGTCGAGTCGCACGGAGACAGCCCGAACATGCTCGCCCAGAGGCGAATTCGATCCGAGCGCACCGGCGGCCTGCTCCATCGCGACCACATCCTGCGCGAGGGCGTGCAGTGCGGCGGCACCGGAAGCGGCCGTCTCCAGCGTGTCGTCCAGATCCTCGGCGGGCAGCCGCCCCGACCGCGCGATCTGCGCGTGCAACCCGTGCAATGCCCGCTCCGCCCGCACCAGCCGCGCGATCGAAGCCCGCGCCGCCGACCGGATCGGCGGCAACTTCCGCGGCACGAACGCCGCCTGCGGCAAGGGCTCCCGCCGCATATCCAGATACCGTCGCGCCGTCACCGCGGTCCCGGTCACCAGCGCGACCGCGCCGCCACCGACAACCACCACCGCCCACGCCGGAGCCGAGATCAACACCAGCCCAACGGTTCCGGCCGTCGTCAACCCCGACGCGGTCCCGAGCCGAAAACTCCGCCGCCGCGCCCGCCGCCGCTTCCGCAACTCCCGCTCCCGCGGATCGGCCCACTTCCGCACGGCCACCAACGCCTGCTCCCCCACACCTCGCAGCGTGTCCGGCAGCCGCTGCGCCAACTCCTCGGGCTCGAACCCGGTAGGCGCCAACACCTCCCGCACCGCCTCGGTGGCCCGCTCCCGCCGCGCCCGCGTCTTCGCACGCCGACCGGACGCTCGAACCTCGGGACCCGGCGTCACCGAACCGGAGCCCGCTCCACGCCCGTTCACCGGCCGATCCGCGAATCCCGGTGCCTGGCTGAATGCTCCGTCCACGGAGGTCGGTGGCGCTGCGAACGCGGGGCGCCCGACACCGGGTCCCGCCGATGGGGTGCGTGGCGCAGCCGCATCAATCGGCGCGCCGAATTGTCCAGTGGCTGCGGCCGGTACCGCACCCGATTGCTGCGATTCCGAGTTCGAGGGGGCGGGCTGCACGCCGCGTCCGATCAGACGCTTGCGGCTGCGCCACCCTGTCGCCGCGGCCGTCGGCGGCACCTGTGGCACGGCGTGATGCGCCGACCGGGGCGCGTGGGGCGGGGCTGTCGTCGACGGCGCGGGATCGAATTCCTCAGGCGCGGAGGCGGCTCGGGCGGCAGAGCGGTCATCGAAAGGCGCGCCTGCCTGAGAAGCGGCAGCGGCGTGACCGACCGGGTTGGGTCCCGGCGCCGGGTGTGCGGCCGGAGCCGGTGCGGAAGCCGTTCCGGGCGAGGAGGTTTCGGGCTGGGCGGACTGCTGGGGGTTTGCCACCGGGCCGAAGGGTGAGGGGAAGCCCGGGATGGGATCGGGGGTTTTCGTCCGGGTTCGGCGGAGAAAACGGGCAGGGGAGGTCGCGGGACTCTGGTCGGCCCGCGATCTCCCCATCGTGTACTACTTTCCGCGCAGCAGTTACTGCTGGGCGGCCTGGCCCTTGTTGAAGGGCTGCGCGGCCGGCTGGGCGGGCTGGCCCTGCGGGATCTGCTGCTGGGCGCCGCCCGACGGCAGGGCGTCGCCGCGCATGGAAGCGCGGATCTGCTCGAGGCGGCTGTGGCCGGCCATCTGGATCGAGGCCTGCTGAACCTCCATCATGCGGCCCTGCACCGAGTTCTGGGCCAGCTCGGCCGAACCCAGGGCGTTGGCGTAGCGGCGCTCGATCTTCTCGCGCACCGCGTCCAGGCTGGGGGTGGTCCCGGGAGCCGACAGGGTGGAGTCCATCTGCTGCAGCGAGGCCGAGACCTGCTCCTGCATCTTGGCCTGCTCCAGCTGGGACAGCAGCTTGGTGCGCTCGGCGACCTTCTGCTGCAGCAGCATGGCGTTCTGCTCGACGGCCTTCTTGGCCTGGGCGGCGGCCTGCAGCGACTGGTCGTGCAGCACCTTCAGGTCCTCGACCGACTGCTCAGCCGTGACCAGCTGCGCGGCGAAAGCCTCTGCGGCATTGGTGTACTGGATCGCCTTCTCGGTGTCGCCCGCGCCGGTGGCCTGGTCGGCGAGCATAACCGCCTGGCGCGCATTGGCATTGAGCTTCTCGACCTCGTCCAGCTGACGATTGAGCTTCATCTCCAGCTGGCGCTGGTTGCCGATCACCGACGCGGCCTGCTGCGACAGGGCCTGATGCTGGCGCTGGGCTTCCTCGATGGCCTGCTGGATCTGAACCTTCGGATCCGCATGCTCTTCGATCTTCGAGTCGAAGAGGGCCATCAGGTACTTCCAGGCCTTCACGAACGGATTAGCCATCGATTGATCCCGCCTCCATATGACGTGCCGCGCCCCGTAGCGCGACAGTAGTGCGCGACCGTCGCGCACCCCTGTTGTCCCATATCTCCACTGTGCAACGGTCGTTCCGGAGATTTCGGCAACAGCACGACCTCTCCGGGACGAAGCCTACAGAGAATTTATCCCTTTCGGCCCCTCAGTACAGCGATCACTTGGCGGCCACCAGCACCAGACGATCCGACTTGGGGGCCGGAATCACGATGCGGGGGCCGAAAGTTCCGTCCGCGGCCATCGCCACGTCACCGTCGCCACCCCGGACGGGCACCTTCGCGGCGGCCTTGTCGGCGTCGGCCATGGTGGAGCTCACATCGAACAGCACCTGCGCCAGCGGGACGTCCAGGGCCTGGCAGATGGCGGCGAGCAGCTCGCTCGACGCCTCCTTGCGACCCCGTTCGACCTCGGACAGGTACCCCAGGCTCACTCGCGCGGAGGTGGAGACCTCACGCAGCGTCCGGCTCTGGGCGACCCGAGCGCGCCGCAGGCTTTCCCCGATGGCTTCTCGCAGCAGCGTCATCTCGTTCTCCTCACACTCGTCTCGCCGGACCCAGCGTTTGACTGGACAACGTCCGGCGTCGGCCGCGCGTTCCCGGTGTCGTCACTCGCCCCGAACCAAGCGGACGAGCTCGGTGACCGCGGCGCGTACCGCGCCCACCCTGATCGTCCACCGGTCTCCCGGCAACTTCAACCGAAGCACCTCGGTGGACTCCGGACCCGCTATACCAACAAATACCGTGCCAACCGGTCGGCCGTCCTGCGGTTCGGGTCCGGCGACTCCGGTGAGTCCGATTCCCCAGTCCGCTCCGCACCGCTCACGTGCGCCGACGGCGAGCTGCTCGGCGGTGCTCGCGGACACCGGACCATCGGAGGTCAGCGTGTCGGCACTCACACCGGCGAGCGACGCCTTGAGGTCGGTGGCGTAGACGATCAGCCCACCCCGCAACACCGCGCTCGCGCCCGGAATTCCCGCGATGGCGGCGCTGAGCAGTCCGGCCGTCAGCGATTCCGCGGTGGCTACCGTCTGACCGGCGTCGAGCAGCGCGGCCACCAGGTCGGCGGCGGGCGCGGAGGTGACCAGGGGGTCGGGCGGGATGGGACCGGCGGTCGCTACGCGCGACAGCAGGCCGTCGATGTCGGGCCGGACCTCACGCGGCACGACTGCCGCCCGGCGACCCGAACCACAGCCGGGCCGCTTGCACGACGTAATCGAGACCGGTGACCACCGTCAGCAGCACGGCCACGTACATCAAGTCCATTCCGGCGGTGGCGAAGGCGCCCGAGAGCGGCAGCAGCAGCACGCCGATCGCGACCGACTGGACCAGGGTCTTGACCTTGCCGCCCCGGCCCGCGGGAATCACCCCGCGCCGGACCACGGCCAGCCGCAGCAGCGTGACGCCCAGCTCGCGGGCCACGATCACCAGCGTGATCCACCAGGGCAGGTCGTGCAGCATGGACAGCCCGATCAACGCGGCCCCGATCAGCGCCTTGTCCGCGATCGGGTCGGCCAGCTTGCCGAAGTCGGTGACCAGACCGTATTTGCGGGCCAGTTGCCCGTCGATGCGATCGGTGATGGCGGCGACGCCGAACGCGGCCGCCGCGACCCAGCGCCACTGGGGGTCGTGTCCGCCGCGGGCGAACAACGCCATCAGGAACAGCGGCACGATGAGAATGCGCAGGATCGTGAGCACGTTGGCGATGTTCAGCAACGGCACCGGCTTCGGCTCGACCAGCGTCTCCGCTCGGTGCCCGGCCATGGTTTCCGGGCGGTCGGCCTGCGGGCGAGCGGCGGGCACGAAGCCCGGACTCACCGCGGGACGGGGGTCGGCCCAGCGCCCCTCGATCTCGTCACGCTGCACCGTCACCAGCGCCCCCACCGGCCGCGGGACCGGCCACGGTTTCCGGACCAGGCCGGGATGCGGGGGAGCTGGATGTGCGACACACCGACAAGCCTATCGGTACGCGGGCCGACTACTGTGCACCCCATGACAACACGGGCACCAGACAGCGGTTCGATCGGCGGGCAGGCGGCGGGAGCGCCGGTCGTCCGCCGAGCGCGAACCTCTGACGTGCCCGAGATCAAACACCTCATCGACATCTACGCCGGCCGCATCCTGCTCGAGAAGAACCTGGTCACTCTCTACGAGGCGGTGCAGGAGTTCTGGGTCGCCGAACGCGACGGGGTGATCCTCGGCTGCGGGGCGCTGCACGTGCTGTGGGCCGACCTCGGCGAGGTGCGCACGGTCGCGGTGCACCCCGACATCAAGGGCACCGGCGCGGGGCGGCTGATCGTGGAGCAGCTCATCGCGGTGGCGCGCGAGCTGGAGTTGCGGCGGCTGTTCGTGCTCACCTTCGAGGTGGAGTTCTTCGCCCGGCACGGGTTCGCGGAGATCGAGGGCACGCCGGTGACGGCGGAGGTGTACGCCGAGATGTGCCGGTCCTACGACACCGGTGTCGCCGAATTCCTGGACCTGTCCTACGTCAAGCCGAACACGCTCGGGAATACCCGAATGCTGTTGACGCTCTGACACTTCCGTATCCGTCACCGACTTCGATCAGGAGCGTGCCCATGGCCGTCTTCGCCATCCACTACGTCTACTCCGAGGCCACCGTCCCGGCCCGCGACATCCACCGTCCCGAGCACCGGGCCTGGCTGAACGCGCTCGTCGACGAGGGCACCGTGCTCACCAGCGGACCCTACGCGGACGGGTCCGGGGCGCTCATCCTGGTCTCGGCCGAGGATCTGGCCGCGGTCACCAAGCTGTTCGAGGACGACCCGTTCAATCGTGAGGGTCTGCTCGAGGACAAGCGGATCACCGAATGGTTGCCGACTATGGGCGCGTTCGTTCCCTGAACCACGCACTGCGCCAGATGATCACGGCGCTGGTCGCGATCATCAGCAGCGGATAGCAGCCCGCGTAGGTCGGCACGGTGAGGTACGCCCACCACACCGATCGGTCTGCGCGGGGCAGCATGAACAGGCCGATGCCGATCGGATGCGGGGAGCCCTCCATGGGCGGACGATCGGAAAACGTCCACCACCAGCAGAATCCGATGAGGACGACACTCGCGGGGGCCAGCATCGCCCAGCGGACGGTGGCGGCGCGCGCGTAATGCCAGGCGAGAATCGCCAAGGGCATGAACCACACCCAGTGGTGACCCCAGGAGAACGGGGAGACGCAGGCGGCGGTCATACCCGTCACGGTGACGGCCAGTAGCCCGCGGTTCGCGCGGTGGGCCAGAACGGCGGCGAGCAGGCCGAGGACCGCGACCGGCAGAACCACGAGCACCCAGAGCCAGGCCGGTGGCTCGAACACCGTCATACCGAACGGGTTCGACGTGTAGCGCTCGATGTCGAAGAAGCGCAGCAGCTGCGCGAGGAAACCGTTCACGGACTGGTTGGCCGGGGAATCGACCGCGCCGACGCGTTCGGGGGCGGCGATCTGACGGCTCCAGTAGGACCAGGCCTCGTGCGGGCGCAGGAGGAAGCCGATCGCGACGGTCGCGGCGAACGCTCCCGACGCGACGCCCAGGGCCCGCCATTGGCGGGTACAGGCTAGGTACAGCATGAAGAAGATCGGCGTCAGCTTGATTCCGGCCGCGAGCCCGACGCCCGCGCCGCGCAGCGATGCCGCGCGCGGTCTCGTGAGGTCCCAGACGACCAGCAGCGCCAGGAAGAGGTTGATCTGGCCCAGCCAGATGGTCGTGCGCACCGGTTCCAGCACCGTGCACGCCACCGCGAGCGGCAGCGCGAACATCCACGTGCGCAACGTGTTCCGGTATCCCAGGGCGATCAGGCTGCGCCCGGCGAGGGCGATGAGCGCCGCGAGGGTGGCCGTCCACCACAGCACTTTGACCGTGACGAGGGAGAACAGCGTGAGCGGCACGAAGGCCAGGGCCGCGAACGGGGTGTAGGTGAACTCCATGCCGAACACCACCGGACCGTCGTACAGGCCCGGCCGTGCGCGGATCACCGCACCGCCCGCCCGGTAGACGTCCAGATCGACGCCATTGTTGAACAGTCCGTAGTAGGGATCGCCGATCGGCAGTGCGTATATGTGCCACACCACCGCGGCCGCCGCGAGCAGCAGGCCGATGACCAGCATCCGGTCGGTCACTTCGGGCTCGGCGCGCGGATTCCGCGCCCTGACGACAAACTCTTTAGCCCCCGTAACCATCAGTCCACGATAACCACACAATCAGGACAGCGGGAGAAATCACACTGCGGCACACCAGATTTCACATCACATTCGACATGCAAGACCGATCGAGCCCCGGACCGGTCTGCGTCGGTTCGGGGCCCGCTCGGGGGTAATCGCCCATGGTGATCGCTCAGCATGTTTGACGAAATAGGACAGTACCGGGAGCGACACGCCCCGAAACGGACGTGTGAGCCGTACCACACGCCCTGGCCAGTGGCCCCACGCGGTTGTGGGAGTCGACGATTGGATCAACTTCCCGCGAGGCGCAGGGGCCTCAGCCCGAATATAGTGGGCCACTCGATATTTCGTGGCACGACAAAACAATCAGTGCCCGATCACGCGAATCATCGTGCGCCGGAGTCGAACCGGAGCCACGCCGGAGTCGAGCCGCCCGCGCTATGGCTTCCGCGCCCAGCGGGCGAGCTGGAAGCCATCGGTATCGAAGATGATGTGTTTGCAGTCCATCCGCAGCTGCGCCGGACGCTCGGTGTGAGTGATGCGGCGGGCATCGCCGCAGACCACGGTGGGTGCGGTGGTGACGCAGAGTTCGTCGAGCACGTCGTCGGCCGCCAGCTGGCCCGCGAGGCTCGGGCCGCCCTCGCACAGGATGCGGCGCATGCCCAGGCCGACGAGGGTGTCCATGATGGCGGCGGTCTCGACGCGATCCGGACCCAGCTCGACGACCTGTGCGCCCGCGGCGGCCAAGTCGCGTTTGGCGGCGGCCGATGCGGCGGCGGTGGTCAGGATGATCGGCGGGACGATCGTGTCGGTGAGCAGCCGTGAGCCCGGATCGATGTCAGCGCGGCCACTGACCACCGCGAGCGGCGGAATCGGTTCCAGGCCCTGGATTTTGCGGCGCTGCTGCCACGATTCGGGGATCCGGATGCCCCGGTAGTCCTCGATTCGGATGGTGGCGGCCCCGACCAGGACGACATCCGCGAGGCTGCGCAGCAGTTTCAGGACGCGCTGATCCAAGGGACTGGTCAAGCCGGTGGAGGAGCCGTTCGTGCTGATCGCGCCGTCGACGGAGGCCACGAAGTTCGCGCGGACGCGGGGCTCGGTCGTGTCGGGGTAGGCGTAGAGGTCGGCGAGGTCGTCGTCGGTGAGGCCGGCGGCGCCGACGATGTCGGGGATCCCCGCCCCCGAGGTTCCGCTGATTGTCATCGGACACCCTTTCCTTCTCGATCCGCGGTGAGCCCTGCACGATCCGTGCCGAGCAGAGCCAGGAACAGCCGGGTGGCGACCGATTCGTACGGTTCGGTCATCGGGTCGCCGTAGGCGGTCGCGCCGGGCATGGCCGTAGCCCGCCTCCGGGCAGCGGTGGCCAGTGCGCCCATGATGCCCGCCGAACGCTGGATCGCCGACTTCTTCGCCCAGGCGAGTCCCCGCGCCGATTCGGGCAGCAGGGCCTCGCAGGCCAGTCGCAGGCACAGCTTGTCGGCCGGTTCTCCGTCGTGCTCGCCGAAAAGCGCTGTCGGGGCGAAGGTCTCGGCGACCTCCCACATGCGGACGGTTTGGAATACGTGCACGAACCGGTCGGCGTACTCCCCCATGATCCGCGGATAGAAGTCCGGCACCAGGCGTGCGTGGACGAAGTTGTTCGCCGATTCCTTGCGGATGGTGCGGTCGAGTTCCTCGACGGCCTCGGGCGAGCCGATCGGGTTCTGCAGTCGTTTGCCGCCCGCGACGATCGCGTCGGCGCCGCTGCCGGTGAGGATCGGGCCGACCGCGCCGAGGCGGTCCAAGGCGGGCAGCGCGGCGAGCAGTGGGACGGCGTAGGTGACCTCCCACAGCTCCGGCACGCCGAGGCGGTCGATCGCGTGCGCGGCCAGGTCGACGACGGCGCGTTCGTCGATCTCGACGATTTCGTGGGTGAGGCCGAGGGCCCGCGCCGCGGCTTCCGCGTTCTCCCGGTCCGTACCGCCCTCGGAGACAATGGTGATCGCGTGCGGGCGCGCACCCGCCGCGACGACGGCCGCCGCGACCAGGATCGAGTCGACTCCGCCCGACAGCAGCACCACCGCGTCGGCGGTCGCGGCGTCGAGCACCGCCAACAGCCGATCGCGCACCTCCCGCCCGATCAGCTCGGCCGCCACTGCGGGGTCGGTGACCTGCCGCAATCCCGGATCGGGCGTGGCGATATCGCGCAGGTCGGCGACGAACTGCATGGTCTCGCCGGTCTGGTCGGCGCGGACCCGCTCGTTGCGAGCAGTCGTCATGGGTTCGGTACTCCTTCGCCGCGAGTCACGCAGTCGAACCTACAACACCCGGCCTTCCGGAAATTCCGGCCGTGACGGGGCAAATCGGGCACGCCGGACGGTTATCGGCCTCGAATAGGAAGCGTGGCGGACCGTGTTCGTGTCCGTGCCGCCGAGCATTTCGAATTCACCCCGTGCGCAGCGTGAATCGGTCCGCGCACCACCTTGAAAGGATGAGCAGCGTCATGTCCGCCCGCGTCGTTCTCGTGATCGTGATTCACCTGATTCTCGCCGCAGTCACGATCACCCCCGCCTCCGCCGAGCCACTACGCCCGGGCCGGTATCGGATCTTCCTGGAAGCCCAACCGGCCTATACGCTGCGCCTGGCGGTGACGGCCCCCACCGGCGCGAAGGCGATCGTCGACGACGGCGCGGACCTGAATCGCTGGGAGACGGTGTTGATCACCTACAAACCCGCGGGTCCGCTGTACCAGCTGCTCAATTCTTCGACCCGGTTGTGCCTGCACCCGGTCAAGCTCGATCCGGTCACCTACTCCGTGGGGCAGGCCGTGTGCGGGGTCGCCGACACCGGCCTGTGGTATTTGAGCGAGACCGCGGGCAATCATCGTGTCAGCCTGGCGTCCGACCCCAGTCTGACCCTCTACGGCGATACCGGGTCGGCGGTGCCGATCGCGCGGCTCGGTCACGTCAGCGACGAGCCACGCGCCCGCTGGGTCTTCACACGGCTCTAGCCGCGATCGCCCTTGGTTTCGGGCCCGTCGCCTGATCCGATGCGGCGCGGTTTGGCGATGGGCCGCATGCCGGTGGCCGGGGCATCGTCACCGGCTCGGCGCCGGCGCGCCGCATTGAAGTCGATCACGCTGCCGTCGCCGCGGCCCGCCTCGGGAGCGGGCGCGGGGTGCTGGGCGCGGCCCGGATCGATCGGCAGCCAGCCCGTCTCCCCCTGCAGTTCCGCGCGCGTCACCGGCCGGGTCGGCGCGGGATCGTAGGCGGAGCCGCCCGCCGGATTCCAGGGCATGGACGGCGGGCCGGGGGCCGGATCGGTGGTGCGCCGCGGGCGACGCGGCAGGCGGGTGAGATTAGAATCGCCCTTTTCGGGCGTGGAAGCGTCGCCTGCCCGCATGGCTTCCAGCTTCGCGCGCAGCCGTTCCACGGCATCGAACCGGTTCGCGCCGGGCCCCGGCAGAGATCCCCGCCCCGGCACTTCCTGGTCCGACATCGAACTATCCTCCGACGGGTGCCGCGACACCTGCCGGCACCCCGTGCTGAATTCTGTACTTCATAATGGCGACGCTCACGTCCGCAATTCTCCCATTCGTGACCAATCAACGATAGCCGGGCGGACGAGGTCGGGAGGTAGGCGACCCGGGGACGTCGGCCATCCGGGTCGCGCGGGGTCGCTCCGATCGAGCGCTCAGGTCGGCTCAGCGAGCAGGCGATCGCGGAGCACGTTCTTCTGGATCTTGCCCGTCGCGGTCGTCGGCAGGGCGTCGAGAAACACCACCCGGGTGGGCGTCTTGAAGCCGGCCAGCCGCTGCCGGGCGAACGCGATGACCTCCTTCTCGGTCGGACTCACCCCAGGATCGGCCACGATGCACGCGACGGGCGTTTCACCCCACTTCTCATGGGGCGCCCCGACCACCGCCACATCCCGGATACCCGGCATCGCTGCGATCGCGAGTTCCACCTCTCTGGAGTACACGTTCTCACCGCCGCTGATGAGCATGTCCTTCTTCCGGTCGACCAGGGTGATGAATCCGTTCCGGTCGGCGAATCCCAGATCGCCGCTGTGGAACCAGCCGTCGCGCAACGCCCGAGCCGTCTCCTCCGGGCGCATCCAGTAGCCGGCGAACACGTTGTCGGCGCGTACCAGCAGTTCACCGACCTGGCCCACCGCGACGTCGCGGTCGTGGTCGTCGACGATCCGGGTGTCGATGCCGAACAGCGGCCGTCCGATGGAACCCGCCTTCTCTCTGACGTATTCGGTGTCGAGCAGTGCCACGGATGGCGAGCATTCGGTCATCCCGAATCCCTCACGGAACGGAATCCCGCTACGCGCGAGGAAATCCAGCACCGGGCGCGGCGCGGGCGCGCCGGAGGTGAGTGCGCATGTCAGCGAGGACAGGTCATAGCTGTCCAGATCGGGCACCGCCATCACCGCCTGCCACATGGTCGGCACCAGGAGCAACTGGGTCGCCCGCTCGGACCCCACCGCGTCGAGGACCGCCACCGGATCGAAGGACGGCATGATGACATTGCGCGCCCCGATGTAGATGAAGGGCAAGGTGTACAGACCCAGGCCACCGATGTGGAACATCGGCAGCGCCGTCACCGTGACGTCACAGGATCGCAGACCGAAGGCCGCGACGACCGCGGCGGCGTTGGCCCGCAGGTTCTCGTGGGTGATCATCGCCCCTTTGGGGCGGCCGGTGGTCCCGGAGGTGTACATGATCACCGCCACGTCCTCGCGGCGGGCGAGCGGCGTCACCGGCGTGGGGTCGGCGTCGGTGACCAGGGCGGCGTATTCCTCGCCCAGTTCGACGATCGCCCGCACGCGGGTGCCCGGTTCCCGCGCGGCACTGCGGGCCGCGGGGAACGAGGTGTGGGCGAAGAGCAGATCCGCGCCGAGATCGCCCAGCACATAAGCGATCTCGGATGCCGTCAACCGGACATTGATGGGGGTGAAGATCGCTCCGAGCTTGGCGGTGGCGAACAGGATCTCCAGGCATTCGACCGAGGTCGGCACGACCGCGGCGATGCGGTCGCCGCGCCGGATGCCGAAGCGGTCCCGCAACTGGTTCGCCAACCGGTTGGTGCGGTCGTCGAACTCACGATAGGTCCACGAGTGGCCGCCGGACACGAACGCGACCTGGTCGCCGCTGAGTTGCGCTCGCCGCGTGGCCCAGTCACCGATTCCCTGCATGCATCGACTCCTTCGCTGTGACGTCCGGCCGGGTCAGCCGGCCTGCGGGATGACGCGATCGAGAATCGCGGCGAAATCCGTCGCACCGGACAAGGTTCCGTAGACGCTGCCGCGGTGACCGTCCAGCCGGGAGGCGATGAACGCGTCGGCCACCGCGTGGTCGCCATACCGGACCAGCAGGGACGCTTGCAGCACCAGGGCCATGCGCTCGATCACCAGGCGCGCCACGATCTCCGCGTCGGCGAGATCGGCCAGCCCGGTCCGGATCTCACGCACCGCGCGGTCGATGCTCGGTTCCGGCCCGGCGAGCGCGACTTCGGCGAAGAACGCCTCGACCGTCTGCGGGTTCTTGCCCATCGCCCGCAGCACGTCGAGCGCCGCGACATTGCCGCTGCCCTCCCAGATACCGTTGAGCGGGGATTCCCGGAACAGCCGCGGCATCTGCGATTCCTCGATGAAACCGTTGCCGCCGAAGCACTCCAGCGCCTCGGCCGCGTGGGCGGGCCAGCGCTTGCACACCCAGTACTTGCCGACCGCGAGCGCCAGCCGCAGGAACTCCGCCTCGGCCCGATCGCCGCGCACTGACCGATCGTGCGCGCCCGCGAGCCGCATCATCAGCAGCGACGCCGCTTCCGACTCCACCGCCAGGTCGGCCAGGACATTGCGCATCAGTGGCTGGTCGATGAGGTGGCGTCCGAACGCCTTGCGGTGCGTCGCGTGATGGGCCGCCTGGACGACGCCGCGGCGCATCCCCGAGGCGGCTCCGATCAGGCAGTCGAGCCGAGTCATGTTGACCATCTTGATGATCGTCGGCACGCCCCGGCCCTCCTCGCCGATTCGCCAGGCCAGGGCGTTCTCGTATTCGATTTCCGCGGACGGGTTCGAGCGATTGCCCAGCTTGTCCTTCAGTCGCATCAGGCGGACGTTGTTGCGGGTGCCGTCCTCGAGGACACGCGGCACCAGGAAGCAGGTGACGCCGGCGTCGGTCTGCGCCAGCACCAGGTACAGGTCGGCCATGGTCGCCGAGGTGAACCACTTGTGGCCCAGGATCCGGTAGGTCCCGTCGGGTTGCCGGGTGGCGCGGGTGGTGTTGGCGCGGATGTCGGAGCCGCCCTGCTTCTCGGTCATCGACATGGTGGCCAGCAGGCCGGGCTTGTCCAGCGGTGTGCGCAGGCCGCCCTCGTAGCTCGAATTCGACAGCAGCGGTTCGTAGATCGCGGCCAGCTCGGGGGCGTCGCGCAGGGCGGGCACCGCGGCGTAGGTCGCCGAGATCGGGCAGGTGTGACCGGCCTCGACGTTGCTCCAGATGTAGAACTTCGCGGCCCGGGCCACGTGGCTTCCGGCACGCGGGTCGCTCCAGGGCGCACCGTGCAGGCCGTTGGCGACCGCCGCCGTCATCAGTTCGTGCCAGGCCGGATGGAATTCGAGGTCGTCGATGCGGTGGCCGAATCGGTCGTACGGGCGCAGGATCGGCGGATTCTCGTTCGCCAGCCGCCCCAGTTCTTGAACCTGTTCGGTTCCGGCGAGCGTGCCCAGGCGCTCGATGTCGCCGAGCGCCCATTCGGCTCCCTCGCGGACCAATCCCTCCAGCAGGGTCGCGTCGGCCGCGACATTGTGGCCGTAGAGCGGCACGGACTGGTTGAACACCTCGTGTGTCTGCATGGCTGCCTCCTTCGACTGCTGGAATCGGACATTACGTTTTCCGAACAGTCGAAGTCAATCAGTAATATTTCGGTCAGTTCGCGTGGCCGACCTCCGGGATCGAGACGAATTCGTCCTGATAGGCGATCCAGACCTGATGCAGGCGATCCGCCGACCACCGTCGCGGCCGAAGCTGTTGCGGCAGAAAGGGATCGGTGAGCAGGTGGCGGACGATCGCGGTCGCGACGGTGAAACGGTCGACCGGACTCTCGGCGCGCTCGATCAGGTCGAGCAGTCGGCGCGACTGCGTCTCCCAGGCGGGCAGATCCCACAGCAGGTCGAGCAGTTCGGCATCGCGACGCCCGGGCCGGCCGGTGAAGATCTCCACCGGCGCGTTCCCGAGTTCGAGCGGCCGGGTCAGATTGGCGGGACGCAGCCAGACCCCTTCGCGCAGCTCGGCCAGGCGCAGGCGGGCCAGCCGGGCCCGCAAGGTCGCGCGTTCCGCCGGGTCTCGCCCGGGGCCCGCGACCATGACGATCTCCCAGTCCCCGTTCCACTCTCGGGTCCGCTGGTCGACCTCGTGCAGCACCCGCTGCCGGCGTTCGAGCAGCGGTTCGCTCAGGTGGAAGCCCTCGCGGGTGCGGGTCAGGTCGCCGCCGGAGACCATCCGGGTCAGCGCGACCCGGGCCGCGGATTCCTTGATGCCGAATGCGCCCGCGGCCCGCACCACCTGGGCGGGCGTCGGGCGGGCCGGGTGATTGCTCACCAGCAGGCTGAGAATCACTCCGCGCGCGGTTAGGCGAGGAAGGTGATCCGCCAGGTCCAGACGCGCGGAATCGGTCGCGTCAGTCACGTCTCGTGCACTCCTCGCTGCGCGGCAGAGCGCGGCACTCGCGACCCTGCACCATCCGGACGCCCGGACCTTCAACTGGGCGCCGACGTATCCGCTTCATCCTCAGGCCGATCGGACCATCGGGCCTGCCGGACACGGATGCCGTCATCGGTCAACCGTAGAGAAACCCGGGCGGCGTCCGGTCAGCGGTCCGGGCCCGGGTCCGGGGCGTCGCGGCGGCGGGACCGGCGGTCAGGCGAACGACCAGTGGCCGAAGCGGCCTACGGCGATGAACGCGGCCCACACTCCGTCGGGCCGACGCATGTCCCGTGGCCCCGTGGCCCGAACCTTCCACGAGATCCTCACCCAGGTGGCCTCCGGCCGCTGCGTCCACCCGCTCGGCGAAATCGCCGCCCGCTACAACAATCCCCCGGCATCGTCTTCCTCCCCATGCCGGACGCCCCACCCCTGCATTTCGCCCTCACCTGGCGCTCCACCACCGACAACCCCGCCCTGCACGCACTGGCCCGCACCGCCGCCGACCTCGGCCCGATCACACTCTGACCCGCCGCCCTCCCCCGCTCCGAAATTCGTTTTACCGCTGCGCGACCCGTTGCTACCGTGGTTCCAACACACCACGACGACAGGAAAGGCGGCCCCCGTGACCGAGCTGAACCAGCCCCGCACCACCTTCGACCTCGCCCGCCGCCTGCGCGTCCGCCTCGGCGTCCGGAGCGACTCCTAACGGCCTCGACCCACGAGCCGTCAGGGCCGCCTCCGCACCATCGCAGCGGGGAGCGGCCCTTTCGCCATCCACGCCCATTCCCTCGTAGCCCAATGGGAGAGGCAACGGTCTCAGATGCCGTCCAGTGTGAGTTCGAATCTCACCGAGGGAACCCACTTCTCACGCCCCGCGCACCTCAACGACGAGTAGATGTCAACGGCAGACATCCGCGCGGGGCCGAGTGCCCGTAGCTCAGCGGAAAGAGCGCCTGCCTACGAAGCAGGAAGCCGAAGGTTCGAATCCTTCCGGGCACGCCGAGTTCAGCGTCGGTCGAACGCCCCCGATGCGACCACGCCGATGAACGAATCCCATTGGGCTGGAAGCAGAACCAAAGCACCACCGGACGGGTTCTTCGAATCACGCACGCCGATGCCGCCGTCCCCGAGCCAGGCCACCTCGACGCAATCCCCCTGGCTCCCGCTGTGACTGCTCTTGAACCACGCAGCTCTGGATAGGTCAGTGCTGCTCATGCTCGAACTCCTTGATGACTCGGCGAACCAGTTCGCGGCTCGGCCCATCCTCCAGTGCCGCGTTGCGGATGGCTGCCGCGAGCTCACTGTAGAGCCGGACCTCATCCGGCTTCTCCAGATAGACGTCCTGGGTGGGGCCGCCTTCGATGTACACGATCGGCGGTTCGATTCGATCGCTGTCGGGCTCGAATTCGAGGAGGGTGAAGGAGCCGCGCGGCATGCCCCAGGTCAGTCCGGCCGAGAACGGGTGGATTCGCACTGTCACGTTGGGCAACTTCGAGACTTCGGCCAGATGACGCAGTTGCGCTGCCATGACCGGGCGACTGCCGATCAGTCGATGCAACGCTGATTCGTGCAGCAACACCTCCAGCGCGATGGGGCGGGTCTTGCGAGTGACGATGACCTGCCGCCTCATTCGATGCTCGACCCTACGATCGATGTCATTGCGGTTGGCGAACCCGGGATATGCACCGATCACGGCCCGCGCATAGTCAGCGGTTTGCAGCAGCCCGGGGATGTGCTCGTGGTAGGTGGTCAGCCGATCCGCGGCAGCTTCGAGACCGGTGTACATGTTGAATGCCTCCGAATACAGGCCACCGTAAGCGTGATACCAGCTGTGCGTTCGCGCGATCGTCGCGAGATCGATAGCGGCACGCAGGTCGGCCGGGCCGACCCCGTAGACCTCGCACAACGCACGCACATCCTGCTTACGCACCTTCTGGGTTTGGCCCGCCTCGATTCGTTGTAGCGCGGACGCGGAGAGATCCGTGAGCTTTGCCGCGGCGGCAATCGTGAACCCGTTCGCATCCCGGCATTCCCGAAGAAAGCGACCGAGTTGCCGTCGCGGCAAGGTGGAGCCCGAAGCGGCTTCCGCCGCGTCCCTGTCATCTTCGCTGGCCATGCCGACATCCCTCATCATCGAACCGGGTGGATCAGGTCACGAAATCGGGTGCTGCATAGAGCATTATCGGGTAGAGCGGTGGATCTTCGGGCGACTTTCGATCGGGTACCCGATTTTGCGTCAACCGATTCTCCGGCGGTGGTGTGCTGGTGGCACAGCATCGGCAGGGAGGAGATCGTGATGTCCACCGTGAGCCCGTGGTCGGTCCAGTCCATCATCGAGCGCATCGAATCCGAGCGACAGAAGGGCGGGAGCGTCGGTCGTCGGCGGCGACGGCCCACGCCGCACCGCAGGCGCTCGTGCGGCGCATGGCGATTCGGCGTGGCGCTGCTCGCGCTGACCTTCCTCGACAGCCGCACGGCAGGATTGGGTGGCCGCCATGCCGTGCGATGACTCCGAACAGATCGAGTTGCAGGTGATTCAGGACGTACTGGACACCGTGGAGGCCAGGATCCGGGAACTGGAGCGGCGCGGGTGGCGGTTGATCGTGCCGCGGTCGCGCGTTTACGCCACGGTGCTGCTGGCGGTCGTGGTGAGCGCACGAGATGCGCATCACATTCCGGCGACGCTGGATCGAGCCTCAATCCTGGACGAAATCCTTGACGGCACAGAACCATTCGATGGTTCTGACGTGCGGCGTTCGGTGGAGGAGACCGTCCGTGGCTACGCCACACCCACGAACTGAACGACGCCCCATGGCCACCCCCGTCGAGCCCGCTGATTCACGAGTCGACCGGCCCGGCTTGACTCGGCTGAATCAAACTGATTCGATCTGAATCATCATGGTTTCATCGAATCAGCCGGCAGTGGGCGCGACGGAAGCGGCAGTCAGCGCCGCGAGTTCCGTTGCGCACCAGTCGAATCCGCGCCAGCAGCTGGCCGCGGAGTTGCGCCGGTTGCGGGACCTTGCCGGAATCTCCGGGCGAGAGTTGGCCAAGCGAGTCGGTATCAGCCAGTCGACCTTGTCCCGGATCGAGGGGGGGACCGTGGTTCCTCCGCTACCGCAGGTGCTCGACTGGGCCGAAGCGGTTGGGGCGGACGCGGATTCTCGGCAGTCGCTGCGCGCGCTCACCGAGGCGGCGCATTCACCCGAGGTGCAGGACTGGGCCGGCGCGCTGGCGCACCGTCCGCATTTGCAGGACGATGTGCAAGCCCTCGAGCAGGATGCGCAGGTGGTGCGGAACTTCCAGCCCGCGCTGGTGCCGGGTCTGCTCCAGACCGCCGACTACGCCCGCCGGGTGTTCGCCACCTTCGATCCGCCCTATGCGCTCGACGCGCTGGCGGCCGCGCTCGCCGCGCGCTTGGATCGGCAGCGCGTGCTGTACGACCCCGCCAAGCGTTTCGAATTCCTGATGACCGAGGCGGCCCTGCGCTTTCGACCCGGACCCCATCGCCTGCTGCTCGCGCAACTGGACCGGATCATCTCGATCGAGACCCTCGATACGGTCACCATCGCGGTGATTCCGCAGGACATCGAGGCGAGCACCACGATCCCGCACGGTTTCGTCATCTACGAGAACGAGGACCACGCCCTCGCCTCCTCGGAACCGATCGCGGGAAGCATGGTCACGCGCGGCCCCGAACTCGTCGACGCCCATCGCCGCCGCTGGGCGGCTCTGGCCGAAATGGCTTTACACGACACCGATGCTCGTGCGTTTCTCTCCGAACTCCGGAGCGAAATCCAGCGCACAGCAACCCATTGACCATTTTCCAGCGGCCGTCGAGGGGTCGGCCGCACGTGGGGGTGGTGGTGTCGCAGCGAATTCGCTGCGACACCACCTTCACGTCAGTCGGCGAAATCGAATTCGCCGGCCCGCACGCCCGACATGAACGCCCGCCATTCCGATTTCGTGAACCACAGCACCGGGCTGTGGCGATCCTTGGAATCGCGCAGTGCGATCTGTCCTTCGTGGTACGCGACCTCGACACAGTCGCCGCCGCCGTAGCTGAAACTGCTCTTGGCGAACCTGGGCCCGCGACGCTCGCCGCGAATCGTCTTGCGGTTCATGGCCTTCATTCCTTCCCCCGGAGGGACACTCCCCATGCCCCTGCTGTTGAATCGCTGACGACAAGCACAGTGCTATCCGAACCACCGGCAGCGCAACTGAATTCATGCCATCTTGCACGCCGACTCATCGAAATGCTCATGTCCGCAATTCTACGGCGACCCACCGACAGAAACCGGTGACGCGGGGACCGCGATAACGGCTCGCACCCGCTACGACGCTGTGCCTCAGCCTAGTTCGATCCGCTGCTGCACGGCGGCCGCGAGCGTCGAGTCGCCGCGCGCGGTGGGGTGCCAGGGGAATCCGAGCAAGTCGGTGCGCGGGTCGAAGGCTCCGGCCACCCAGGAGTCCGCGGCGCAGGCGCCGTGCCCGGCGGTGACCGCCCGGGCGTCGAGGAAGTCCACGTTCAGCAGGCGGGCGGCCTCACGCTGGGCCGTGTCGATCCGGTCCAGGAACCCGGTGACCGCGCCGGCCCGGGGCTGCACCACATCGACGCCGAGGATGCTCGCGCAGGCGGAGTCCTGGCCGGGGGTGTGGATCTCCGGGTATCCGACGAAGATGACGCGTGCGTTCGGGGCGTAGTAGCGGATGTACTCGACCGCTTTGCGGACCCGGTCGGCGTACCCCTGGCCGGTGACGGTCGCGGGGTCGGGGGTGCGGCCTTGCGCCGCGGCATCCGGACCGCAACCGGCGGCGAGGTCGGCCAGGCACGCCATCGACAGGACGACCGGATGGTCGGTCCCCCAGGCGTCGTTCATGCCGAGCTGGATGGTCACGGCCCGGGTCCGCGGCCCGAACGCGCCCTCGGACGCGGCCCGCTTCACCTGATGCACCAGCGCCCAGCCCGAGGTGTCGATGGTGCCGCCCTGACACGAGGTGTCCTCGACGTCGTCCGGCGCCAAGCCCATCCGCTGGGTCAGCTGCGTCGGCCACGAGGTGGCCACATGCTTGCAGCCGGGATCGCCGTCCTTGTTCAGCAGATCGAGGATCTCCCCATTGGCGGAGAAGGAATCGCCGATCGTCACGAGGGTTTTACCGCCGGGCGCCTCCGCCGTGGCTGACGGCGCCACCGCGCCGAGCACCGCCGCGGTGCCGCACACCGTGGCCGCCGCAACCAACCGCAACCGAGCCGAACTCTTCACTACCCGCGTACCCCTTGTCGATGCCTTTGTGAAAACCGATTGCTTCCAATTCGAAGCCACTGTAACCGCGCGACCACAACGTCGAGGTTCGATTGCGAATTCGGCAGCCCGCCCGCGCGCGGATCGGCTGTCATGCCGGAATGACGGCTACAGGTCGTCGAACCAGTCGACGACGCGCTCCCAGGCGGAGGGCGGGAGGTCCACGATCAGGGCGGCGATCGAGTAGTGGTCGCGGGAGACGGTTAGGAAGGTCGGGGCTTGACCGGATCGACCATGTCCCCTCCCCCGGAGCCGGCGGGCTTTCCCGTGCGCTGGAACCGGTCGAGAATCCGACCCTCTGCGTAACAAGCGATTCGGGAGCAACTCGCGCGGAACAGGCTATGCCGCAACAACATTGCGGCAGCGGCAGATCTCTTGGTGGCATGCTGGAACACGTGTCGACTATCGCCCTGTACTACCCGTGGATGCGCTTCCGGAACGAGAATTGGCTCAAGCTGGCCATTTTGACCTGGGACTCGGTCGGACGGATTCAGCCGCGGCTCACCATGGACGTGGACTCCGAGCTGGTGACGCAGTTGCGGGCGGAGACGGACTTCCTGTTCGGGGTCGAGCCTTCGCGGCGGGAGATCGTGGCTGTCGCGGATGTGTTCGGGGAGATCGTGGAGTTGGGCGGTGACGACCTGCGCAAGCGATTCTCCTGGCGGCAGGCCGTCCAGGAGGCCTCCGGCGAGCGGGCGGCATCGGGGCCACGAGCCGACTACCCGGGTCTGAGGTGGGTGCACGCCGGGCACAGCGGTCCGAAGATGACTCCGCCGCTGCTCAGTTCGTTCGAGGCGGCGGATCTCGCCGTTGTCGTCTACGAGGACGACGCCGTCTATGTCGGGTTGCATCCCGCGCTCGCCCGGATCTATCTCACCGCCCTGGCCGACGTGGTGTCCCGGCACCGCGCGCTGGCCCCGGCCACCGACGATGTGGACGCCCACAGCGCCGTCGGCACTCTGGACCGCCTGTACGAACTTCTGCTCGACGAGGACGCGGCCGTTCCCGCGATCGGTGACGTCGAGGGCGCGTACATCCATCTCGCGGTCGAGGCGTCCATCCGGCCCGATCATCTCGAGACGGTCCCGCTGGACACCCTGATCGCCTTCCGGGACCGCTACGGCGGTGAGCTGGCGGCCTTCCGGGCCCACGTCGCGTCCCTGTCCACCGATCTGGGAACGATTGCCGCGATCGAGGATCCGGTTGTCGCCGAGAAGCACTTGCAGAGCGTCTACAACGCCAAGACCAAGCCCCAGCTGGACGAACTCCGGCACGCGCTGCGAGCCCTGGGCGTCGAATCCGGTACCGGGCTGCTCGGAATCAAGGTCGATATCAGTAAGTCCACTGCCGGCACGCTGCTCGGGGCCGGTCTCGCCGCCACGGGGTCTCCGGCGGCGATGGCCGGCGGGGCCGCGCTCGCTGTCGGGTCGTATGTGGCGGACCGGAGAAAGGCGCGGCGCGCAGCACACCGCGAGTCGCCCGTCTCCTATCTGCTGGCTGTCGACAAGGAGCTGTCGGGACGGTCGTTGATCGACCGGATGCGGCGGCGCGGTCGATAGCGGCTCAAGCCAGGATGATCGAGGCGGCGTGTTCGCCGATCATCATGGTGGCGGCGTTGGTGTTGCCGCCGACGATGCTGGGCATGATCGATGCGTCGGCTACTCGGAGGCCCTCGATGCCGCGGACGCGGAGGGTCGGGTCGACCACGGCTCGGGCGTCGGCGCCCATGCGGCAGGTGCCTACGGGGTGGTAGACGGTGGTGGCGCGGTTGGGGATCTCGGCGGCGAGGTCGGCTCGGGTGGGGTAGGCGGGGCCGGGGGAGATTTCGGTGTCCACGGCGGGGGTGATGGATTTGGCGGACATGACTTCTCGGGTGAGGTCCATGCCGTAGGCGAGGGTGTCGAGGTCGTTCTGGTCGGCGAGGTAGTTGGGGTCGATGGCGGGGGCGGCGGTGGGGTCTGCCGAGGTCAGGCGGAGGGTGCCGCGACTGCGGGGGTAGATCATGGTGACCATGATCGTGAGGGATCGGCGGGGGTCGGGGATGTGGCGGGTGGGGGCGTCCTGATTGGGGCCGGGGTAGCTCCAGGGGAGGACGTGGAGTTGCAGGTCGGGGATGCCGGTGGTGTAGGGGGTGCGCAGGAAGGCGACGGCTTCGAAGACGCTGCGGGCCAGCCAGGTGGTGTTGTTGCGCAACGATTCCCGGACGAAGGCGCGGGCGAAGTAGGCCGGGGAGGAGCGGCGCACGGCGGTGGGCATGGCGAAGGACATGGGGACGAACAGATGGTCGTGCAGGTTGTCGCCGACGGGGAGGTCCGCGGCGACGTCGATGCCGAAGGCGCGCAGGTGGTCGGCGGGGCCGACGCCGGAGAGCATGAGCAGGTGGGGTGAGCCGAAAGCGCCTGCGCTGACGATGATCTCGCGGTCGGCGTGCAGGATGTCGGTGCCGTTGCCGGTGCGGTATTCCACGCCGACGGCCCGGCCGTTGTCGATCACGATGCGCAGGACCTGCGTATTCGCCAGCACGGTCAGGGTTTTCGGCCGGTCGTCGAGGTAGCCGACCGAGGTGCTCGAGCGCAGGCCGTCGCTGTTGCTCTGCTGCAGGATCGAGACGCCTTCCTGTTCGGCCCCGTTGTAGTCGGGGTTGAGTGGCAGGTCGGTGGTCTCGGTGAAGGCCCGCATGAACGATTCGGAGGCGGGGGTCAGGTCGCGGGCGCGGATCACCTTGATCGGGCCGGAGTCGCCGCGGAACTGGTTGGCCCCGTCCTCGAAGGACTCGAACTTGCGGAAGCTGGGCAGCACGTCCTCGTAGGACCAGCCGGTGTTGCCCTCGGCGGCCCAGTCGTCGAAGTTGCGGCGGTTGCCGCGCACGAACACCATGCCGTTGACGGAGCTGGACCCGCCGACCACCTTGCCGTGGGTCTGCGGGATCTTGCGGCCCAGGGCGTGCTTCTGTTCGACGGTGTAGTGCCCCCAGTCGATGAGCTTCTTGAGCTGGGGCACGCTGTGCATCGGGCCGATCATGCCGGGTTTGCGCATGAGCCGGGAGCGGTCGGAGCGGCCCGCCTCGAACAGGGTGACGGTGGCGCCGGTGTCGGCGAGCCGGCGCGCGATGATCGCCCCGGCGCTGCCGGAGCCGATGACGATGTAGTCCGTAGCAGCCATGATCAGCCCTTCCGCCACACAAGTCTCGTCCCGTCCGGGCCGCGAAACTAGAATGTGTTGCGAAAATACTCGAAAGCGACCGCACAGGAACCCGTTTCGGAGCGCGGATCACGGCGACAGTACTGTCACATCCGGATCGGCTCCGGCGCCGAAGACCACCTGGCGGTCGCGAAACCGTCATGCAGTTGTGCCGCCGCCTCGCACGTTCGTTCATCTGATGGTGGCCGCGGCGCGGCACCCTGGTGCCGGGTACGCGGGTCCGCCACGCACCACGACAGCAGGATGTGCAGAACCCTTGGTAATCCTCACGGAACGACGCCGCCCGGCGGAGCGGGAACAGACCCTCGCCCCGGTGACGCCCGCCCTCACGCCCGCCCGCGACGGCGACTACGCCTCGCGCGGCAGCGACTACGCGGCCCTGATGCGGCGCGTACGGCAGGCGGGCCTGCTGGAACGGCGCCTGCGGTACTACGGGTGGAAAACCGGTCTCACCGTAGGCGTTTTCGCGCTGGGCTGGGCGGCGTTCGCGGCGATCGGCGACTCCTGGTGGCAGCTGGGGACGGCGGTGTTCCTGGCGGTCGCGTTCGCGCAGGTCGCGTTCCTCGGACATGACGCCGGGCACCGGCAGGTCTTCCGGACACGCCGGGCCAACCATTGGTTCGGCTTGTTCGTCGGCAATCTGGCGACCGGTGTGAGCATCGGCTGGTGGACGAGCAACCACAATCGCCATCACGCGCACCCCAATACCGAGGGTGAGGATCCGGATGTCGGCGGCATTCTGGCCCACTCGGCGGAGCGCGCGGTCACCGGAAAGGGCTGGCGGCGCTTCATCTTCCGCTATCAGGCGTGGCTGTTCTTCCCGATGCTGCTGCTGGAGGCGGGCAGCCTGCACTTTTCCAGTGTGCGCGCGGTCCTGACCTGGCCGATCCGGAACCGGGTCCGAGAAGGGGCGTTCCTGGTCGCGCACGCCGTCCTCTACCTGTCGGCGGTGTTCCTGGTGCTGTCGCCGGTCAAGGCGCTGGTCTTCATCGCCGTGCATCAGGGTCTGTTCGGCTTCTACATGGGCTTCACGTTCGCCCCGAATCACAAGGGGATGCCGGTCCTCCTCGAGGGCGACAACACCGATTTCCTGCGCCGCCAGGTCCTCACCGCACGCAATGTGAGCGGCGGCGCCCTGATCGACCTCGCACTGGGCGGCCTCAACTACCAGATCGAGCACCATCTGTTCCCCTCCATGCCGCGTGCCGCCCTGCGCTCGGCCCAGCCGATGGTCCGAGCCTTCTGCGCCGAGCACGCTATTCCCTATGCCGAAACCACGCTCCTCACCTCCTACGCTCAGGCCCTGGGCCACTTGAACGCCGTCGGCCGTCAGGTGCGTTAGACACCCGCCACGTGATCCCGCCCGATCACGACCGGTTCGATGGTTGGGCGACCCGTCCGCGCGGGGTTCGTTTCAGCTCGGCGAACGCGCCGCGCGGCGGCTATCTCCCACCACGCGGCCCGCTCACCGCCGCGCCGGCTCGGCAATAGCCCAGCGCCAGCGGCGAACACCATGCCTTTGCGCGCCGCCTACACCGACACCGAGTAGGCAGCGTGGCCATATAGGTTGGGGGACATGCTGTATGGCCGCGCACACGAGGAACAGCGGATCACCACGCTGCTGAACGGGGCCGTGGACGGCCAGAGCGGTGCGGTGGAGATCGTGGCCGACGCGGGTGGCGGGAAGACAGCGCTGCTGGACCGCGCGGCGGAGCTCACCGGCGGCGACTGGCGGGTGCTGCGCTGCGCGGGCGTGGAGGGCGATTCGGAGCTGCCGTTCTCGGGACTGCAGGAGTTGCTGATGGCGGCCGGCGGTCATGTCGACGCCCTGCCGCTGGATGCCCTGCCCGGCCCGCAGGCCGATGCCCTGCGGGCGGTGATCGGGCTGCGGGTCGCGACCGAGCCGATCGACCGCTTCCTGGTCGGTCTGGCGACCCTGTCACTGCTGGCCGAACTGGCCGAGGGCGGCCCGGTGCTGTGTACGGTCGACGATGTTCAGTGGCTGGATTCCGCTTCGGCGCAAGCACTTCGGTTCGCGGCGCGCCGACTCGGCGCCGAGGGCATCGTGATCCTGTTCGCGAGCCGCGCCGAGGCGGTCCTGCCGGGCGTGCCCGGCCTTCATCTGCCGCCGCTGGACACCACGGCCTCGGCGCGGCTGCTCGCCGACAACTGGCCGGGGCTGCGCCGCGATATGCGGGAGCGGGTGCTGCGGGAGGCAGCGGGAAATCCGCTGGCGCTGCTGGAGTTTCCGCGAATGGATCTGGACGCGCTGCCGGTCGGGCCGCTGCCCCTGCCACATCGGTTGTCCAGCGGCTATCGACACCAGATCGCGGAGCTCTCGCCCGCGTCGCGCACCGCGTTGCTGGCGGCCGCGGCGGAGACGGCCGGTGATCTGCGACTGGTGCTGCGCGTGCTCGACGCCCTCGGCGTCGATCCGGAGGGCATCGCCGAGGCTGAGGCCGCGAGCCTGATCGACGTCACCGCACAGACGATTCGGTTCCGCCACCCACTGGTGCGGGCGGCGGTCTATCACGGTGCGTCGTTCGCCGAGCGCCGGCCCATGCACGCCGCACTGGCCGCCGCGTCCGACGATGACCCCGATCGCCGCGCCTGGCATCTGGCGGCAGCGACCGTCGGCCCGGACGAGGAGATCGCGGCATTGCTGGAATCGGCGGCGTTTCGCGCTGTGGATCGAGCCGGTTACTCGGCGGCCGCGGCGGCCGCGGAGCGGGCGGCCGCCCTGACCACGGATCTCGAAAACCGTAACCGCCGAATACTTCTGGCGATCGAATGGGCCGCCGCCGCGGGCGCCTATCAGCGCGCCGCCGAACTGGGCCGATCGGCCGGGCAGCTGCCGCTGGCTCCGGACGAGCGAGCGCGGCTGGGCTGGGTGAAGGCGCTGATCGCGTACGAACAGGGCGACCTGCGCGGGTCGCAGGATTCGCTGTTCGCGGCGGCCGAGGAGGTGGCCGCGATCGACCCCGAGCGCGCCGGACCACTGTTCATGGAGGCGGCCCGCTCGTCCTGGGTGCTGGGTGATCCCGCGCCCGCCTACCACGCGCGCGCCCAGCTGGCGGAGCTGCGCTTGCCGCCCGAACAGCGGTCGGCGTTCCTACGCGCGCTCGACGGAGCACTGAATTTGCATTCCGGCGAGCTCGCCGAGGGCGTCACGCGGATCCGGGCCACCATCGCCGAGAGCTATCGTTCCGACGATCCGGCCCTGGTGCTGGCCGCGACCGGGCAGGCCATGCTGATCGGCGATCTCGAGGACGCCCAGGCGCTGGCGCAGCGCTTCTCGGACACCGCGCAGTGCCAGGGCCGGGTCGGGCGGTTCGCGACGGGGGCCATCTACGCCGGTGCGGCGGACCTGATGCTGGGCCGGCTGTGGGAGGCCGAGGAGAAGGTGGCGCACGCCGTGCGGGTGTCGCGGGACATCGGTCAGCTGAGCGAGATCGGCTTCGGCGAAGGCTATCTCGCACTCATCGCCGGGATTCGCGGGGATGAGCCGCGCTGCCTGGAACTGCTCGATCACCCGCGCCGATCGCACGGGCAGGACAATTTCATCAACCACGTCAACCACGAATGGGCGCGGGCCCTGGTCGATCTCGGGCACGGGCGCTACGAACCGGCGTTGGATCGCCTCGACACCCTGCACCGTATTCCGAACCGGATCCGCGGCCACTGGCTGCACCTGCTGCGCGATCTGGTGGAGGCCGCGGTGCGCGCGCGCCAACCCGAACGGGCGGCGCACGCGGTGGAGGAGATCGAGCGGTGGTCGGCGGCGCTGGGTTCGCCTTTCGCCGAGTCGATCTCGGTTCGCTGTCAGGCCATGCTGCACTCCGACGGCGACGCCTACGCGCGGGCGCTGAAACTGCAGGCCGCCGAGGGACTCTGGTACGACCACGCCCGAACGGCGCTGCTCTACGGCGAGTGGCTGCGCCGCGAACGCAGCATCGGCGAGGCCCGGACGCAGCTCCGCGCCGCGGTCGAGACCTTCGAGCGGCTCGGTGCGATTCCGTGGGCGGCGCATGCCCGCAACGAATTACGCGCCGCGGGCGATCTGGCGCGAAGGCCGGAGACGCCCCTGGCCGCGGAGACTGCCGCGTTGACGCCGCAGGAACTGCAGGTGGTCCGGCTCGCCGCGGCCGGTGCGACGAACAAGGAGATCGCGGCCAAGCTGTTCATCAGCCCGAAAACCGTCAGCCACCACCTGTACCGGGCTTTTCCCAAGCTCGGCGTCAGCAATCGCGTCGAGCTGGCCCGGCACACGTCCTTGTGACCGGCACGGGGTGCCCTATCGGAAAGAAATAGGGCATTCGTCCGATGGACCGCACGGACCCCGGTTCCTACTGTCGACGATAGGTTGGCGAAAGGGTAGGAACATGATTCGAAAGTCTCTGGTGGTTCTCGCGGCGGGCGCGCTGATCGGCGCGCCCGCGACCGCGACGGCCCAAGCCGCGCAGCCCGAGTCGGTCGCGGGTGTCCAGGACGTGGCGATCAGCACCGGGTCCGCGGGCGCGGACGTGGTGATCAACGGTTTGATCGCGGCGATCTTCGGGCCGAACGAACCGGGCAAGTGCAAGTTCCCGTACTGCTTCTGAGCGATATCGCGGTCGCGGAACAGGCGACCGGCTGAGGAACCCCGGGCTCCGTGGCCCGGGGTTCTCATCTGAAAGGACTACCCGTGAAACGAATCATCGGAATCGTCGCGGCGGCCGCCGCCGTGAGCCTGGCGGTGGCCGGCTGCCAGGACGAGGTGACGACGCCCAGCGGTGGATCGCAGGCACCCGCCACCACCGTCAGCGCGGGGGGATCCGCGCCGGCCACCGTCCCCGCGCACTCGCCGGAGAATCCGACACAGCCCCAGGGTAATCCGACACAGTCCCAGGGGAACTCACGACCGCCGGCGGACACCGCGCCCGCCACCGCGGCCAACGGCCGGTGCGTCAGCCTGACGTCGCCGGTGGTCACGCAGGCGCTCACGACACTCGGCGGCGGCGTGGGCGGGGACGGGTTCTATGCCGAGAGCGGCACCGACGCGGCCGTCGGCTCCTGCCCCGCACTGCTGTGGATCCGGGCCGGGACTCCGCACGGCACCGCAAGTTCACCCTGGCACGTGATGCTGTTCAACCACGACGGCTACCTGGGCACGGCGACCAAACGGTCCACCTCCTACACGAGCGTGGTCGGATCCTCCGATCGCACGGTGCAGGTGCAGTACCGCTGGCTCGCCGGGAACGACGCGAACTGCTGCCCGTCGGGCGGCCCGTCCGTGGTGACGCTCACCCTCGGATCCGACGGGCACAGCGTCACTCCCGACCGCGACTTCCCCGCACAGGCCATCGCGCCCAAGTGAGCCGGGCCCGCCGATCAGCGCGCGACCGTCCGCAGGTGCGGGCCCTCCGGTCGCAGGGCTCCTCGACCACAGCGAGAGGTGAACGTGGGTATGCCGCAACAGGTTTCGATACCTGCGGTCGTTTTCGCTGCCCGGCGGGGTTCATCGATCACCCTGCGATGACGTAACTGCAAGATTGCCATAGTCTCTTCGCCACTGCGCTTTCGGTCACGAGACGTTGGTGCTGGGACAACTCCGCGCATCCCGGTACACCCCCGGTGCACCACGCCGCTCCCCCACCGCCGCCCCGCATTCCTCCCGGCACCGGTCCCGATGAAGATCGATTTCCGGCCCGCGGGTGCCCATTTCGGACATCCGCGCCAGACCCGCGGGCACAGGATGGCGCAATCAGCGGAGCCTTGGCGCAATCGGGGCTGGCCGTGTTGCCCGCGATTCACGAAGCTGGAAGCGGGATCCGGGCGCACCGGCCGCGCCGCGGGTGTACCCGGAGACCTCTCACCGCTCCGCCGCGCCAGGTGCGTCAGCCGGGCGGCGGTGGCAATCCCGAGGACCAGAGGCAACACCGGTGATCAATCACAGGCCGGCCCAGCGTGGGCTCCGAATGCGCCCGATCTCCACTACCGCACTACTGGTGGATTTCGCGCTGGGCCGTGGCTTGTCGATCGCATCGATCTTGCGGCACACCGGCATCCGCGACGTGCAGCTCGCCCACCCCGGCACCGAGATCACCTTCACCCAGCACGTGGCGGTGATCCGAAATATCGTGCACGGCATCGGCGACGAGGCGGGCTTCGGCCTCATGGCGGGACTCACCTGCCATCCCCCACAGATCGGCGCGATCGAACGCGCGGTCATGAGTCAGCCCACGGTCCGGCAGGCGTTCGAGGTGGCGATCCGGTTCGCCGAGCGGTCCTGCTCGCTGGCCCGCCATACGATCGAGCGGCGTGGCGACGAGATCGAGCTGGTGCGTGACGATTCCATGCTGCCCGTCGAAATCCGGCGTTTCGCCCTGGAACACGACATCGGGGCGCTGGTCAGTGTGCAGCGCGACGCTGTGCAGATGCGCCGGCCCATCAAGCGGGCCGAGACCACGGTGGCCGCCGATCCGGTCTACGAGGGCATCGCGGTGGTGCTCGGCGTCCGCGACCTCATGTTCGAGGCGCCTCGCACGGCATTGGTGCTCGACCCGCTGCTGCTGGATATGCCCATGCCGCAAGCAAATCCGTGCTTCGCGGGCCTGTACGCGGTCCGCGACGACGGCCGAGCGCCCCGCCATCCGACCCGCGTGCGCTTCGACGACGGTCCAGGGCCCCGCTGATCAAATGTCCGGCCGCGCCGATCGCTCCGCACCCTCACACCGATCGCTGCCCGGTCTGGATGCGTTGCGACCGTGAACCATTCGTGAGGCCACCAGTGCCCGCGAGGTGCCGCGCCGACTCGGCATCGTGGGTGCGGGAGTGGTCGCGGTCGACATGGCCACGGCGTGGCGGGCTCCGGGGTCCGGGGTCCGAGGTCGTGCTCACCGCGCGGGCACCCATGCGCTCACGCTGACCGCCCATGCTCACGCTGTTCGTCGTGCCCCACGCTGTGCGCGGTGCGCGTCAGGAGCGTCCCGCCGGAACGGGACCGTCCGAGACGCGGCGTTCGACGATGGACTCCCATCGCCGGGCGGCCCGCCGAATCGCCTGTGGGCCCGAATATCCCAGGATTTCGGCCTGTCTGGCCCGGCCCAGGTGCTTTCCGGCGGTGTCGGCGCGGCGCAGTCGTTCCAGTCGTGCGCGGTCGAGTTCCTGCCGCCAGGTGGTGCCCGCCTCGGTCAGCCGGCGCTGTAAGGTGCGGCGGCTCACCATGAGTCGTCGTGCGATGGTGGCGAGCGAGGCGTCGCCGGCGACGAGGGCTTCGGCGAGCGCCTCGGATACCTGATCCACCCAGGCGCTGGCCAGCGGGGGCGGCGGCGGGACGGTGGCGGCGACCTTCTCGAGGATGGCGTGCAGTACCGGGTCCGCGGTGGTGAGCGGTACGTCCATATCGGCGGCGCGGAAGGTGATGGAGTCCTCCGACGCCCCGAACTCGATGGCCCGGGTGCCGACCAGGTCGTGCAGATCGGTGTGGTTGCGCGGGGCCCGCTGCCGCAGTCGGACCCGGACCGCGTCGAACGGCCCCGCCGCGACTCGGCGGGCCCGCCCGCGCAGGGAGACGACCGCCCACAGGTGGGTCAGGTCGCGGGCGGTGTCGTCGCCCTCGATGATCTCGAAGCCGAAGGTGATGTCACCGTTGTCCTCCTGGGTGCGGGACAGCCGGTGGTTGGTGGTGATATCGCTGATGAACGGCCCGACGGTGGCCAGGCCCTCCCCGATGGTGGCCGAGGTGGAGAACAGGTAGTCGCACAGCCCGCCCGCGCCGAGGGTGAACCGGCAGCCCACCCGGGCGGGGACGAGCGGATCGTCGAGGGCGCGGGCGGCCACGTCCCACATGCGCGCATAGGCCGAGCTGGGGATCTGGATATCCCCGTCATCCATGGACCAGTGCGGGATACCGGTCTCTCGGAGCAACCAGTCGGTATCCAACCCGTTCGCCGTCAGTTCGGTGATGGCGAACCTGTGCAGGGACAGGCGATATGTGGTCTCCAAGATCCCTCCGGCCACGCGCACAGGACCACTCGTTGCTATCGAGAACGTAGTCACAGACCGCGTGATCCGGAGGCGACATCGGCCGATTGGCCGAAAAACGAACCCTGTCGGCCGCACCGGAATTCGGAGGATTCACCGGGCCGGTTCGTGGCGAACCGACCCGGCGGAGGATCAGTGGTGGTGGTCGTCGTCGCCGTGCGGGTGGCCGTGGGCGAGCTCGTCGGCGGTGGCGTCGCGCACGTCGACCACCTTGACCGCGAAGTTGAGCCGCTGACCGGCCAGGGGGTGGTTGGCGTCGATGATGACCTCGTCGCCGTCGACCTGCTGGACGACCACGATCTGGGATTCGCCGTCCGGGGCCTCGGCGTGGAACTCCATGCCCGGCTCGAGCTCGTCGACGCCCTCGAACATGTCCCGCGGCACACTGCTGACCAGTTCGGCCAGGTAGTCGCCGTAGCCGTCCTCGGGCTCGACCACGACGGTCAGCTCGTCCCCGGTGCTCTTGCCCTCGAGCGCCTGTTCCAGGCCCGGCACGATGTTGTCCGCGCCGTGCAGGTAGGTGAGCGGCTCGTCGCCGACGGAGGTGTCCAGCACCTCGCCGTCGTCGGCCGTCAAGGTGTATTCGATGGAGACGACCTTGTCAGCGGCGATCGACATGGGTGACCCTTTCGCAGAGGAATGCGGACCGCGCAAATGTAACCCGGACCCACCGGTTCGCTACCGTCGGCGTCGACAACACGCGACACCCGAGGAAGACGGCCGATGAGAGTTTTCGCAGCCCTGGATCCGCGCCTGCCCCTGTCGCAGGTGCCCGCGGTGGCGCGCCGGATGGAGGCCCTGGGCTTCGACGGCATCCATATTCCCGAGACGATCCACGACTCCTTCGCGGTGGCGCTGCTGGCCGCCGAACACACGAGCCGTATCACGGTGCGCACGGCGATCACGTTGGCCTTCGTCCGCTCCCCCACCCTGGTCGCCTACAGCGCGTGGGATCTCGCGAGCTTCTCGGGCGGGCGGTTCGAACTGGGGCTGGGCACCCAGATCAAACAGAACATCGAAGACCGGTACGCCATGCCCTGGACCGAACCGGTCGGCCGGATGGGCGAGTACGTCGAGGCCGTGCGGGAACTGTTCGCGGCCTTCGCTTCCGGTGAATCGGTCCGTTACGAGGGCGACCATTACCGGCTCACGCGCATGCAGCCCTACTTCAACCCCGGGCCCAGCGAGATGGCTGCCCCTCCGGTGCTGCTGGGCGCGGTCAACACCGGAATGTGCACGCTGGCCGGACGACTCGCCGACGGCGTGATCACCCACTCCACCAACGCCGATCCGGGCTATCTGCGCGACGTGGTGCGACCTGCCCTGGTGGCGGGTGCGGTCGAGGGCGCGCGGGCCACGCCCCCGATCTACGCCTCCGCGCCGGTCGCCACCGGTGCGAGTGCCGAGCTGGTGAATCGCGAACGCGAGCGGATGCGCCGCCTGCTCGCGTTCCTCTACTCCACGCCGTCCTACAAACCCACGCTCATCCGGCTCGGCCTGCCCGAACTATTCGACCGGCTGCGGGAACTGACACAGGCGCAGCGGTGGGGCCGGCTGTCGGCGGTGATGACCGACGATGTGCTGGACACCCTGCTCGTCTGCGGCGATTACGCCGCGCTGCCAGGACTCCTGCGGGAGCGCTACGACGGGCTCGCGGAGGGCGTCGTGATGGCGGCTCCCGCCGACGACGGGGCCGACGACCGCCTGCGGAAGGCCATCGAGGAGCTCCGGTCGAACTGAAGCGGCACCGGGGCCCGCGCGGAAACACTACGCGCGGGCCCCGATTCGCCGTTCGATGACCGACAGCGCGAACTCGGCCCACCGAATGTTCTCCTGCTCCAGGGAGATTCCGCGCAATAGCGTCAGATATGGCCCGACCCGGTCGACTTCGGCGAGGTATGCCTGTTCGCTGCGCCCGTCCAGCATCCGGGTGCGCAGCCGCTCGTAGCGGGCCAGTCGCGCCCGCGACCATTCCTGTTTGGCGGCGACGGCGGCCCGCACGGCCGGGGCGTCCTCGGGTTCCATGGCCTGGACCTTCACCATCATCTCGTCGCGGATGGCGGTGGGTTTGGCCGGCTCGGCGATGAATTCGCGCAACGCGGCCCGGCCGGCGGGGGTGATGGCGTGCAAGCGTTTGGTGGGGCGGCGTTCCTGTTCGACGACGCGGGTCTCGATGAGCCCGTCGGCGGCCATCCGCTCGAGTTCCTTGTACAGCTGCTGCGGGGTGGCGACCCAGAAGTTCGCCACGGGGGCGTCGAAACCCTTGGCCAGGTCGTAGCCGGAGGCCTCACCGTCCAGCAGGGCGGCCAGCACCGCGTTTCGTAGCGCCATCAGGTCAGGCTAACTGATCAATTAATTGACCGTGCGCGGCCGATGCGGGCCCGGAGGCTCAGCCGATCCAGGCCCAGAGGCTCTGCCGATCCAGGCCCGGAGGCGCGGCCGATCCAGGCCCGGAGGCGCGGCCGCGCGCCGCACCCCCGGGTTCGCGGCGCGCTACTTGGCCGAGAGGCTGCTGAGCAGGCCGGCGAGCGGGTTGCTCGCGGACGAGCCGGTGCCGGGGCCGGGGATCGGGGTGCAGTCCACGACGTCCACGGTGATGGTCTTGGTGCTGATGACTTCCTGGATCGCCTTGAGGGTGTGCGAGCCGACGGTGGTCGGGGTCCAGGAGAAGACGGCCTGGCTGTTGGAGACCTTGGCATTGCCGACCGAGGCGTCGTTGTCGCTGAGGGAGACATCGAACAGGAACGAGGTCGGGGTGACGGCGACGGTCACGGTGGTGGCCTTGTTGAGGCAGACCTTGGCGTCGCTGACGGTGATCGAGTTGACCAACGCGCTGGCGTTGGGGGCGGTCAGCGCGGCGACGGCGGCCGCTGCGCCGATGGCCGTCGCGCCGATGCCGGCGCGGTGGGAATTCTTCATGAAAGTGTGCTCCTCACTTATCGCCCACAACTGCGTGAGCGATGAGAAACGATAGTGCTTCACTGCTGCTGACGAGGCGCTTTCCACGCATCCCGGGGGCCGTCGGCCGACCCGCCGAGGCGAATTATGCGCGCGGAGCATTCTTCTCATGCGCAACCATGCGTAGCGGATTGTTTGCTACACACCTATCTTGGAGTCCATATCGCTCTACCCGCTCATGCTCAACCACCCCCAGCAGGAGTTTGTAGATGGACATTTCAGCTCGCCGCCGGACCGGCTCCGGACATCGTGCCACCAATTTGCTGGCCCGGCGCAAGCGCAGCCTGCCGGCCATCGCGGCCATCGAGGCAGGCGGTCCCGACGCGGCCGAGCTCACCCGGTGCTACGACTCCGACGAGCCGCTGGATTCGGGCGCGGTCGCGCGATTGACGACCATGCTGGACGACGAGAGCGGGCACGACGCCGCGATGGAACAGGCCGAGCGCTATCTGTCCCAGGCGATCGATGCGGTACCGGCGGAACAGATTTCCGAGGACCTCCTCGCACCGGCCCACGCCGCCACCCATCGGGAACTCTGATGGCGATCGTGTCTCCCCGCCACCGGGTCGGTGACGGCAGCGCCCACGCGAAAGTCATCCTGATCGGGGAACACACGGTGGTGCACGGCAGTGCGGCCATCGCACTGCCGATTCCCGCCATGACCGCGCACGCGCGAGCCGCTCACGCGTCGAATTCCGCTGCCGCGCGACTGGTTCCGGAAGGGAGGCCCGGAGTTCTCCGCATCGGCGGTCCCGGCTTCCGCCCCCGTACCGGTCCGGAGCTCGCCGTCGACGCGGCCCTGCGGCGCTGGAAGATCACGGGCACGCCGCTCACCGTGCGCACGGACACCCGCATACCCGTCGCGCGCGGCCTGGGCTCCAGTGCGGCCGTGACCGCGGCGGCCGTCCGCGCCACCGCCGCATTGGTCGAACAATCGCTCAGCGACACGGATCTGGCCGCCTTCGTCCAAGTCGGCGGGCAGCACTCGCACGGGCGGGCCGGCGGCGTCGACGCGGCGGCCGCGGTCTCCCGCGGCCCCATCCAGTTCCGGGCGGGCGTCCATGCGCCGATCCCGATCGCTGGGCGGGCCTTGCTGCTGGTCGCGGACACCGGTGTCGGCGCGGGTACCCGAGAGGCGGTCGGCATCGCCTCGGCGCGGCTGACCGGGCAGAGCGGGCTGGAGCTGCTCCGGTCGGCGGAGACGCTGACCGAGAGCGCCATTACCCAGCTGGCCCAAGGCGATTGGAAGGCAGTCGGGCGGTCGCTCACCGCATTCCACGAACTCCTCGCGAATCTCGGCGTCAGCAGCCACATCCTGGACCGGGGTGTCGCGGCCGCGCTGGAGGCGGGCGCACTGGGCGCGAAGCTGACCGGCGGCGGTCTCGGTGGATGCCTGCTCGCCCTCACCGATCACCCGGACACGGCGACCGGCATCCGCGAGCGGCTCCACCACAGCGGCGTCCGCCACGTGTGGACCCTTCCGATCGAAGGCAGCTCGAAATGACCACTGAAACAAGCGCTCTCGACACAAGCCCAGGCCTGGACGCCTCGGGGCGCTCCGTATGCCTCCCGGCTGGACCGTCGATGACGCCCGCACCGGCCGCGGTCCGGGCCGATGTCGACTTCCACACCAGAGTGCCCCGCTACCAGGCGATCTCGTAGGAGTCCCGCGTGCCATCACTCGATACAGGGTCCGCGTTTTCCAGAATCCTGGGCTGGATGGAGGCCGCTTCCCTGGGCATCCGGGAACACTTCCGCCCGCCCGCGTCCCGGGCGGCGCTGGCGAACTATCGCGCGGCTTTCGGTCGGCCGCTGCCGGATTCGCTGGTCGCCATGCTGTCGGTCGCGGACGGCACCGACGATGGCGGCTTCTTCCTGCACCGGCTGCTGGGAGTCGAGGAGATCATCGCGATCCAGACCGTGCAGGAGCGCACGGCCGAATCCTTCCGCCGCGCGGGCGTCGACTGCGACCGCTGGGTGCACTGCCCCGAACCGGGCGTGGTGTCGCGGAAGTTCTGGAAGCCCGGGTGGGTGCCGTTCACCGCGGACGACGGCGACTGCGGTTTCGCGGTGGACACCAGCCCCGGGCCGTTCGGCACCGCGGCCCAGGTCATCACCTACGGACCCGATCCGGCCGTGCGCGCGGTGGTCGCGCCGTCGCTGGCCGGGTTCTTCGAATTGATCAGCGCGCGACTGGATCTCGGGTCGGCGCTGGTGGACCCGCACACCGGTGCGGTGTCGCTGTGCACGCCCGCGGGCAGCGCGAACCTCATCGAGACACTGATGGGGTGAGCCCGCGGGCGTGCCGATCGGCGACGGCCTAGCCGGCGAGCAGGCCCTTGGCGATGTGGGTCACCTGGATCTCGTTGCTGCCCGCGTAGATCATGAGCGACTTGGCGTCACGGGCGAGCTGCTCGACCTTGTACTCGGCCATGTAGCCGTTGCCGCCGAACAGCTGCACCGCCTCCATGGCGACCTCGGTGGCCGCGCGCGAGGAGTACAGCTTCATCGCCGACGCCTCGGCCAGGGACACCTTCTCCCCCGCCGCGGTGCGCTCGATGGCGTTGAACACCATGTTCTGCACATTGATCCGCGCGATCTCCATCTCGGCCAGCTTGAGCTGGATGAGCTGGAACTGCGCGATCTCCTTGCCCCACAGCTTGCGCGACTTCGCGTAGTCGATGCTGAGCCGGTGGCATTCGTTGATGATGCCCAGCGCCAGCGACGCGATGCCGATCCGCTCGGCCGCGAACGACTCCTTGGCGCTGTCCTTGCCGTCGCCCTTGGCGGGGGTCTCGGTCTCGCCCAGCAGCCGGTCCGGGGTGATGCGGACATTGTTGAAGAACATCTCACCGGTCGGCGAGGAGTTCATGCCCATCTTCTTGAACGGCTTGCTCTGCGTGAAGCCCTCCATGCCCTTGTCGAGCACGAAGGTCAGCACCTTGCGGTCCCGCTTGTCGACGCCGTCGCCCTCGTCCAGCTTGGCGTAGACGACGGTGACGTCGGCGTACGGGCCATTGGTGATGAAGGTCTTCTGACCGTTGAGGATGTAGTCCTCGCCGTCACGCCGCACGTACGACTTCATGCCGCCGAACGCGTCCGACCCGGAGTCGGGCTCGGTGATCGCCCACGCGCCGACCTTCTCGAAGGTGACCAGCTCCGGCAGCCACCGCTTCTTCTGCGCCAGCGTGCCGCGGCTGCGAATCGTGCCCACGGTCAGCCCCAGGCTCACACCCATCGAGGCCACCAGACCCAGGCTGATCCCCGCCAGCTCGCTATTGAGGATCACCCCCATGCTGCCCGACCCGCTGAACCCGCCACCCGACTTGCCGGGCTTTCCGGTGTTCCCGCCCTCTTCCTTCGCGAACGCCTTCTCCAGGCCTTCCTTCGCCAGCTCGTCCAGCCCGAAGGTGGCATACAGCTTCCGGATGATGTCGAAAGGCGGCAGCGCCCCACTCTCCAGCTGCTCGACGTTGGGCTTGATCTCCTTGTCGATGAACCCACGCAGCGCGTCGCGGAACATCAGGTCTTCGTCGGACCACTGGTACATGTAGTGAACTCCCGAGGGCTCGCGGAACGGTTACCCCCGAATATAGAACACGTTCTACTTCGACTGAACGCCGCACGTGAGCTCATCGGGGCGATCCGGGTGAGGTGGCCGGTCTGTATGGTCGGTTGGGTCATGCTGATCTTCCTACTGGCGTTCGCGGGGTTCGCCTTCCTCGATTCCCTGCACGTCTTGAACATAGGGATCACCGCCGCGGTGGTCGTCGACAGCCGGCTGGGTCGTCGCTCACCGGTTCCCGGGGCTCTGAGCTTCATCGCAGGACTTTTCGCCGTCACAACAGCATTCGGGATCTGCACCGTATTGGGGCTCGGCTTCCTGACAGATCTCATCCACTTCGACATCACGCCGACCATTCGTTATTGGGCCGAACTCATCATCGGCGCGCTCCTGCTGATCCTCGGCGCACTTCGACTACCGAGCCACGCGGCCAACGAAATCCCACCCTGGGCCATCGAGGCCAGACGACGACCACTACTCCTGGGCCTGATCGGAGCCGCGATCGGCCTCGCCCAAGCACCAACCGCGGTCCCCTACCTGGCTGCACTGGCGATGCTCACGATCCGAGAACCACGCCCGACCCTGTGGCCCCTGATCGTGGCCGCCTACTGCCTCATCGCCCTCTTGCCACCACTCCTGGTGCTGTTCGCCGCAACCCGCCGCTCAGCCCGCGTACAGCGGTTCTACCGGGGATTCGTCCGCGCCCTGACCCGCTTCGGCCCCATGTCGATTCGAGTCCTCTTCGTACTCTTCGGAGCCGCGCTCATCGTGGACGCACTTCGGAACTACTCGTCCCTGTAGGGTCCACTCCGTTCGGATTCCGTCGAAGATCAGCGCCCGCTCACACCACTCATGCTCCCGCGATCTCGATGACGAAGATCGCGTTGCCGTCCGGATCGATGTACGGAGCTTTGCGACCGGCCGCACCGTCCGGCCCGACGAGAATGAACGGGCCCGGATCGATACCGCGTGAGCCGATTTCGGCAACGGCGGTCTGCAGGTCGGGAACGGCGATGTTCACCAGCGCCCGGCCGGCGCGCTCGGGGTCGACCACGATGTAGACGAACACGGTGTCGCCCAGCTGCCACATCGCTTCGATCCCGGGTGTCACCACGACATCGGCGGCGCGACCGAACAGGTGGGTGTACCAGTGGTCGGCTGCCGCGAAATCCGTTACCGCCAGGCCGAAGAACAGAGCGTTCGTGTTCATGACTCAACCAATCAGCGTCGGAGGGGTCGAACCGTGCGTCAGTTGATCGCGGTCTCGTGGACGGAGTGCCACAGGTAGCCGTCCGGTTCGGCGGTCAACACCGCGGTCACTCGGCGCGCGGCGCTGCCGTTCCGGCTGTGATGGACTTCCAGGAAGCGAACCACGATCATACCGCCCACTCGGTTCAGCTCGACAACCTCGTCGATTTCGATCCGCAGACCAGGCACGGCATTCCGTGCCGTGCGCAGGCCAGCGAGGAGCGCCTCGCGCGCAACCACCGACCCGTCGGTACTCACCATGGTGAACCCTGGATCCTGCGCGGCGGCGAAGCGTTCGAACACCGCGAGCTCCGCCTCGCTACCCAGCCAGGCCGCGAGATCGTCGTGCAGGTTCTGAATCGCGATGCCGAGGTCCACGGTGCTGACTGCGCTGTCGTCGGTCACACCAGCGATCGTACGGACGGCTCGCCGTCACCGGTCAGTCGAACCACTCGGGGTCGCCGCCCGCGATGAACCCGGACAGGACCGTCGAGTCTCGATGCGCCTCCTGCAAGAGCGCCCCGAGTCGCTGGAGCGCCTCCGCGTCATCCCCATAGGCGACGAACATTCCAGCCTCGGGGTCATAGTTGAGCCGCTCCGCCAGCTCGGGCGCCCGCATCGCCACCGCGGACCGCGCGACACCGGCCCAGCCGTAACCGCCACCGTCGTAACCGAACTCGGCGAACACGGCCTCGGCGGAGAGCATGTGGTTGTCGGACAGCATCAGGCAGTAGTGCCCGGGCTTGTGGTCGTACTCGAAGAACACCAGCGGGGCGAAAGTCTCACGATCGGTCACGCCCCGGACCCTATCGGAGCACTCCGACATCGGGCCGCGGCGCGACTGGCTCCTGGCAGCTACTACTGCGCGTTCTTCCGGACGTAGAGCGTCTGGTGTGCGCGAGCGACGAGAGCGCCGTTCGAATCGACGATCCGGGTCTCATGCTCGGTGATGGATTTCGAGCCGTCGGCGGTGGTGCGGCGGATGTCGTCCATCAGTTCGTGGGGCATCAGCATGGTGGAGCGGACGGTGCCGCGGCCGGGGGCGATGAACTCGATGTCGGCGGTGGTGTTCCAGATCCGATAGCCCTGGCCGAGTTGACCGTGGGCCATCATTCCGAAGAACGGGTCGGTCATCGCGAACAGGGACCAGCCCGGTGCTGCGCCATTGTGGTTGGAGTTCCAGCGGCGCACCTTCAGGCTCACCTCGGTGGCGGTCCAGTCGTCGGCGAATCGGTCGACTCGTACTCCGAGGAACAGGAGGGACGGGGCGAGGTTCATGACCGTTCGGAGCCTGCGGGGTGTCAGGACGGCTGCCGGGATGGTCCGTCCTTCTAATCCCCCTGGTTTGAAACGCATTTCGCCACCCTACCGACCGGCATGGTGCGTAGATCGGTTCGAGGTCGGGAAGGCCGTACCCTTCGGACATGACGCCGAGGGAACTGTTCTTCCAGCTGGGAGCCGATCGCCGACGGCAGGTTCACCTGTCGCTGTGCGAGGACGCGCTGTCGACCTGGATCGGCTACACCCAAGGCAAGCCTGCCCAGCTTCGCTACCGTGACTCGGTCGTCGGAATGCGGCATCACGTGGATGTCGAGCTTCCTGCCGACGCGCTGCTTTCCGCCCGCGCCGGCGAGGATCTCGCGGATGTCGGGAGCCGGTACCTCGAGCCCATCGCCGCGCTGCAAGACGACGATCTGACCTTCCCCGACCCGGTCGAGTTCGCGTACTACGCGATGTACAACTGCTTTCGCAAGTACGTCGGCGGCGATGACATCTCGGATTGGCTGATCGTCAACCAGGCCTTGTCGGTTCACGACGACAGCGAAGCCGCGTCACGTCTGACGCGCGCGATCGGCGATATCGATTCAACCGCGGGCGGGAACCCCGAGTGACTCGGAACGACCCGCCCGCCGCACCGAATCAGTTCCGGGCCTGGAAGATCCCGTCACGGGCGAGCCAGACCAGGGCCGGGGTGCCCATCTCGTCGAGCCAATCCGGTGGCTGCGGGGCGGTGAAGGCCGCGGCCATCGCCTCGAACCAGGCTGTGAAGGACGGGAAGTCGGGCATGGCGTCGGCCTCTTCTTCCCACGCACCGTCCTCGACATAGCGCGCTCGCGGCTCGTCCTGGTGGTGGTAGTAGACCGGGTACTCGCCGTCCGCGCCGGGCTGCGCGACATCGAAACACCACACCGCTTCATACCCGGCCTCGGCGAAACCGACCAGGTGATTGGTCGACAGGTACCGACCCGGCTCGCGACTGACGCCCTCGGGCATGTGCACCAGATCGGCGTTCAACTCGACCAGCTCCTTCTCGTCCACGAGCACGAACTCGCACTCGCGGTCGTCTTCCTCCCGAAGGCAGCGCAGCCGATTGTGCTCCGCCAGCAGCGCCCGGTAGCTCGGCGGGACCGACCACGCGACGGCACCGAAGTGCGGCTCCAGCAGGGTTTCTCGCGCCTGGACCGCATCGCTCGAAGCGGGATCGGACCCGTCGAGATCGAGCAGTCCCGCCGAGGCGGCCCGCCGCAGATCCAGCAGCGCGTCGCGAGGTGTAGCCATGTGTCCACTCCTGGTGTCCTTGCGTACATTTGCCCGCGGCCAGCTTAGGTCTTCCGTGCGGCAGGCGCCGGGGCTCGTGAATCGTCGCCATATCAGCCAGATCTGCGTGCGGCGATGAGTTTCGACGCCTGGCGCCGTCCACATCACCGAACACGCGAACCCCAATCGCGCATCGACGAAACGAAAGGGCCTCAACCATGGAGACCATCACCACCCCCGCCGGAATCGAGCTGGCCTTCGACCGCTACATCGGTGGGGACGCCGGGACGGTGATCCTGATCGGTGGCGCCTTCGGTGAGCGGAAATTCTCCAAGATGGTGAAACTGGCTGAGCAGCTTTCCGAAACGTACCGCCTGACCGTCATCAACTACGACCGGCGCGGCCGCGGCGACAGCACCGATACGCCGGGCGAGTACAACGCCGACAACGAGATCGACGACATCGCCGCACTGGTCGAGGCGGCCGGCGGGTCGGCGGCATTGTTCGGCTGGTCATCCGGAGCCGGTCTCGCGCTGCGGGCCGCGGCGCGGGTGCCGGGGATCGACCGGGTGGTCGCGTTCGAGCCGCCCTTCGTCGTCGACGACGAGAACTTCGTGCCCTCACCCGATCTGCAGGACCGGCTGCACGAGCTGATCGCCGCCGACCGGCGCGCGGAGACCGTCAAGTTCTACATGACCGAGGCCATGGGCATGCCGCGCATGTTCACCGCGATCATGCGGTTCACGCCGATGTGGAAGAGCATGCTCGCCACCGCGCCGTCGACCGCCCACGACTGGGCCGTGATGGGGCCGTATATGCGCGGCACGGCGCTCGACGCCGCGGACTGGAGTGGGGTCACCGCACCGACCCTGGTCATCTCCGGGGCGAAGAGCGGCGCCCTGCTGCGTACCGGCGCGGCGGCGATCGCGGCGGTGCTGCCCAATGCGATTCACCGGGAGGTGCCGAAGTTGAGCCACAACCCGAACATCGGGCTCCTCGCCCCGGTCGCGGGCGAGTTCCTCACCGGCGCCGCGACCACCGGCATTCACTGACCAGCAAGTGGTTCGACGAGGGGGATGACGGCCCGCTCATTCCTCTTCGGCCAGCGCCGCGAGCCGATCCACCGATCCCCGCAGCATCTGCGGGGTGGTGGCTCGCGCCCTGACCAGGCGCTTCTCATCGGCCAGATTGGTCCAGTCGTAGGTGTGCCGCACGCGGGTCCGGTTGTCGCCCAACGGCTCCAGCTCCCAGCGCCATAGATGCCCGGGCGGCTGTGCGCCGGGTTCCGAAGGCAGCCAGGCGATTCGGCGCGCCTCCTCGAATTCGACGATCTGGTTCTGCCGGACGACTCCGTGGGTGAGCGTCATCTCGAAGACGTCTCCGACCGCCCGGACCCGTTGCCCGGGCTGCGCGTGGGCGAGATTGTCGTTCCCATCCCAACGGGGCTGCTGCGCCGGGTCAGCAATCAATTCGAAGATCCGCGCGGCCCCGGCGGCTACCTCACGCTCGGCGGACACGATTGTTGTGGGGTTCCCGATGTCGCTCATACCCCGATCGAACCACCCTGGGGGTCGCCCACCGTCGTTGGGGAAGCCGCCATGCGGCTTCTTAGAGAATGGTGGGTAGGGTCAGGTCCCGGCCAGGATCTGGTCCAGGTGCCCGGCGGGATGCTCCCCTATGCGGCTGCCCACCA
>NZ_JBIAMR010000009.1:0-348195 GCF_042874235.1 Nocardia sp. NPDC004151
CCCGAAGGGCCTTACCGCTCGACTTGCATGTGTTAAGCACGCCGCTAGCGTTCGTCCTGAGCCAGGATCAAACTCTCCGTTGAAGACTCTAGATTTACTGCCGAAGCAGCGAATCAGAAGTATCTCGAACCAGAGTCCGAAAACCTAGCAAAACAGTCGGCCGGAAAATTGACCGACTTAAATGTCCGACCCCAACACACGGGGGGTGTGAGGCCGGAACCAAATTTCAAAATTTGGCACTGACATTCATCGACACACTATTGAGTTCTCAAAGAACACACGCACAAGCCATCGATCCGAGCGGTGAGCCCGTTCGACTAGCTAGGCAACTTTTCAAGCTTAGCCCCGGCCATGCAGCAGAACCAAATCCGCTGGTCAGGTGGAACTAGTGTGATCATCAGGCGCTCCTCGTCCAACCTCGTTTCCCAGGCCCTTGGGGCTCCGGGTCGGTGTCCGTGTCGCTCTGACCTGGAATAAGTTACGTGGTGCGTCGAAGCAAAGTCAAATCGCCTCTCTACCTGCGGTTTTCCGGCGACTACGCGGAGGACTGCGGGGGCTTCCAGCCTTCGAGGATGCGGCGGCTGTGGGAACGGAACATCGCTACCGAGACTTTGTTCGGGATCGCGAGGAATGCGGCGTCGCGCAAGGCGGCGAGAGTGGCCGAGCCCGGGGAGGTCATGCGGGTTCCGTGTTTGGACAGGAAGCTCATCCGGGCGACTCGGCTCCGGCGGGCGGCGGAATAGTGGGCGAGATCCGGTGCGCAGGCCGCCAGGGTGACGGCGTCCTCCAACGCCATGCCCGCTCCCTGGCCCAGGGTTGGGCGCATCGCGTGGGCCGCGTCCCCGATCAGGGCCACGCGGCCATTCCACAGGTGGCGCGGGACATCGATTTCGAGCAGTTCATCGGTCACCACGGTCGAGCGGTCGGTGACGGCGATGAGTTCCGGTAGCGGATCGGGCCAGTCGGTGAAGTAGTCCAGGTCCGAGATGCCGGGGCGGCCCGCGGTGAAGACATAGGTGCGGTCGCCCGCGATCGGCACCACTCCGGCTTCGCCATGCCGGCCCAGGATCACGCCCACGGGGTCGGGCGCGGGAAGGTCGAGGACCCATCGCCACGCGGCGATTCCGGTCCGCTGCACCGGGCGCTCCCGCGGCCACAGCCGGCTTCGGACCACGCTGTTGACGCCATCAGCACCGACGACCAGGTCGTATGGGTCGGCTCCGGTGGCGGTTTCGACCCGCCCGTCCGCGTGGACGTCGATAACCCGGGTACCTGTGCGGACGCAGTCCGCAGGCACCGCGGCGGCGAGGATCGCGATCAGGTCGGCGCGGTGCAGGGCGACCACCCCGCCGGTGAAGTCGCTGATGCGTGCGTCCACGAGGACCCGCCCGCGATCGTTCCGCGCGAAGCCACGTCGATCCGGCAGGGTCCCCGCTCTCACCGCCTCACCCACCCCGAGCAGGTCCAAGGCATTCAAGGCATTGGCCGCGAGGACGATTCCCGCGCCCACCTCGGTGAACTGGGGCGCGCACTCGTAGACGACGACCTCCCAGCCCGCCGCGCGCAGTGCGATCGCGGCGGCCAGGCCGCCGATTCCGCCCCCGACAATCCCGGCCCTGCCCTTGGCTTCGGCCATGATCCCTTCCTGAACGTAGGCGTGGCGCGATCGTAAATCTCCGATTCATCCCGAAGTCGTAGGAGTGCGCTGGATCGCGGCACCGAATACCTCCCGACCGGAAATCGAGTGGAGGGCAAGCGGTATGGGTGGACAGGCGGATCGCACCGGGGTGTCGCGGGCGGTGGAGGCGGCGGTGGAGGCGGCCAAGCGGGGTGACGTGATCGCGGCTCGGCAGTTGCTGGCGCTGGCCGACCAGTTGGCGGCCGAGGCGCTCGCGCGCGAGACGGCGCGGGCGAATCGGCTGGGGCGGCTGCGGGTTCCGCGGATACCGGGGCTGCCGCGGCGCTGAGAGGGCGTGGACCGAGGCCCTTCCGCCCGATTGGTCCGCCCTCCGATGGGTTCACGCATGGCCCCGGCCGAGGGTGGGCGTTGGCCGACCACGGAACCGAATGAACCACCGGAGAACCGGACGACCAGTTCGGCGTTGCGTTGAGCATTCATGGGCATTCCCCCAGCAAGAATGGTCGAAGTACGCCGTCTGACGGGGTCTGTGCGTCATCTCGGCCGAGCCCAGAGAGGATGGCTTGGGTTTCACGACCCGGGTCCGGACGAAGGAGTCGGCGTGAACTCAACAGTGGGGTCGCGAACCTCGGACGATCAGGAGCGCGGGGCCGACAGCCTGGTCTACGTCGTGTTCATCACCGCGGCGGCCGCGATGGGCGGATTCCTGTTCGGATACGACAGTTCCGTCATCAATGGCGCGGTCGAGGCCATCCGCGATCGGTACGACATCGGGTCGGCGACGCTGGCGCAGGTGGTGGCGATCGCGTTGATCGGCTGCGCGGTGGGCGCGGCCATCGCCGGGCGGATCGCGGATCGGATCGGGCGCATCTGGGTGATGCGGATCGCGGCGACGCTGTTCACGGCCAGCGCGATCGGGTCGGCGTTGCCGTTCGCGCTGTGGGATCTGGCCATGTGGCGGGTCATCGGCGGGATCGGGATCGGGATGGCCTCGGTGATCGGGCCCGCCTATATCGCCGAGGTGTCGCCGCCGGCGTATCGCGGGCGGCTGGCCTCGTTCCAGCAGGCGGCCATCGTGATCGGCATCGCGACCTCGCAGCTGGTGAACTTCGCGATCCTGAAGATGGCGGGCGGTGAGCAGCGCGGGAGTATCGCGGGGCTGGAGGCCTGGCAGTGGATGCTCGGCGTGATGGTGATTCCGGCCGGGCTGTACGGGCTGTTCTCCTTCACGATTCCGGAGTCGCCGCGGTATCTGATCTCGGTCGGCAAGATCGAGAAGGCGAAGCAGGTGCTGGCCGAGGTCGAGCGCGGCACGGGCGATCTGGACGCCCGGGTCACGCAGATCGAGCAGGCCATGCACAGCGAGCACCGGTCGACGTTCAAGGATCTGCTGGGCGGGGGGTTCGGGTTCCTTCCGGTGGTGTGGATCGGTATCGGGCTGTCGATGTTCCAGCAGCTGGTCGGCATCAATGTGGTCTTCTACTACTCGGCGACGCTGTGGCAGTCGGTCGGCATCGATCCGTCCAGTTCGTTCTTCTATTCGTTCACCACCTCGATCATCAATATCGTCGGCACCGTGATCGCCATGCTGCTGGTCGATCGGATTGGGCGGAAACCGCTGGCGCTCATCGGCTCCACGGGCATGGTCGTCGCGCTGGGGCTGGAGGCGTGGGCGTTCTCGGCCAAGACCGGGTCCGGCGACGACGTGTCGCTGCCGCACGCGCAGGGCATTGTCGCGCTGGTCGCGGCGCACTGCTTCGTGCTGTTCTTCGCGCTGTCGTGGGGTGTGGTGGTGTGGGTGCTGCTGGGTGAGATGTTCCCGAACAGGCTGCGCGCGGCCGCGCTGGGTGTGGCGGCGTCGGCGCAGTGGATCGCCAACTGGGTCATCACCGCCAGCTTCCCCAGCCTCGCGGATTGGAACCTGTCGGGGACGTACGTCATCTACACGCTGTTCGCGCTGCTCTCGATTCCGTTCGTGCTCAGGTTCGTTCCCGAGACCAAGGGCAAGGCGCTGGAGGAGATGGGCTGACACCCGCGCGCGGCGGCCGGGCTATTTCAGGATCTTGGTGATCTGGCCCGCGCCGACGGTCCGGCCGCCCTCACGAATGGCGAATTTGAGGCCCACCTCCATGGCGATCGGCTGGATCAGCACGACTTCCATGGAGACATTGTCGCCGGGCAGCACCATCTCCACTGCCGTCGGCAGGGTCACGACGCCGGTGACATCGGTTGTGCGGAAGTAGAACTGGGGGCGGTAGTTGTTGAAGAAGGGGGTGTGGCGGCCGCCCTCCTCCTTCGACAGGATGTACGCCTGACCCTCGAACTGTGTGTGCGGGGTGACCGAACCGGGCTTGATGACGCATTGGCCGCGTTCCACGTCCTCGCGGCGGACGCCGCGCAGCAGCAGGCCCACGTTCTCCCCCGCCTGGCCCTCATCCAGGAGTTTCCGGAACATCTCGATGCCGGTGACGGTGGTCTTGGTGGTTTTCGGGCGGATGCCGACGATCTCGACCTCGGCATTGACCTTGAGTACGCCGCGCTCGATGCGGCCGGTGACGACGGTGCCGCGGCCGGTGATGGTGAAGACGTCCTCGATGGGCATGAGGAACGGTTTCTCCACCTCGCGGGCGGGGGTGTCGATCCAGTCGTCCACGGCGGCCAGCAGTTCGGTGATCGTCGCGCCCCACTCCCCCGTCGGATCGGACAGCGCCTGGAAGGCGGAGACCTGAACGATGGGGCTGTTGTCGCCGTCGAACTCGTATTCGCTGAGCAGTTCGCTCACCTCGAGTTCGACCAGCTCCAGGATCTCCTCGTCCTCCACCATGTCGCACTTGTTCAGCGCCACCACGATTTTCGGGACGCCGACCTGCCGGGCCAGGATGACGTGCTCCTTGGTCTGCGGCATCGGGCCGTCGGTGGCTGCGACCACCAGGATCGCGCCGTCCATCTGGGCGGCGCCGGTGATCATGTTCTTGATGTAGTCGGCGTGCCCGGGGCAGTCGACGTGCGCGTAATACCGGTTCTCCGTTTGGTATTCGACGTGCGCGATGGAGATGGTGATGCCGCGCTGGCGTTCCTCGGGGGCCTTGTCGATGGCCTCGAAGGGGGTGTAGGGATTCAGGTCCGGATATCGGTCGTGCAGGACCCGGGTGATGGCCGCGGTGAGCGTGGTCTTGCCGTGGTCGATATGGCCGATGGTGCCGACATTGACATGCGGCTTCGTCCGCTGGAATCTCGCCTTCGCCACTGGAACCTCCTGCGCACCCGTCGATTCCAGGGTAGGGAGGACGGAGGGCGGAAGAGCTGGAAATCGGGCGAAACAGACGTCGAGGACCGTTGACGAAAACCCGTCCCGAACAGAGGTTTTCCGCGAATTCGCCGAGCGGTCAGCGGCCGCCTGGCTCACCGGCGGATGTCGGCGGGGTCGGCTCGGTCGAGGTGGCCTGTTCCTTCGGGACACAGACCCACCGGCCGTCGGCGGTCAGACCCCATTGCGCGACGATGCGGCCGTCGGAGCAGTCGTCGCCGACATTGTGCTCGGGCTGGACGGAAGTCGGCGGTATCGACGCCAGCGTGGTGACGGTGGTCGGCGTCGGGGCCGGACTGGTGCCGGAGCAACTAGGCAGCACGCAGCCGGCGGACACGGCCGCGACCAGGGCGACAGCCGACCCGGCCATACGCGCCTTCCTCGGTGACGCCATATGACGACCCTTTCGTGCCGAGACGATTCGGGGCAATCAGCAATCACTTAGCAATCTATCGTGCGGTCCGCGCCCAACCGGCTGCGGCCGGAGCGGCGCAGTAACGTGGGCAGCTATGACAGCTGTTGCAGATCGTTCGCTCGGGCCGGAACTCGCCCGCACCGAGGGCATCGGGGAGGCCGATGTCCTGGTCATCGGACTCACCTCGTCGGAAGACGGGCTGGTCATCGCGCCCGCCGACGCGTTCGAGGATGTGCTCGACGGCGACACCCGCGACGCCCTGGTGAGCGCGCTGCGGGCGGTCGGGGCCAAGGGCAAGGGCGAAGAGGTCACCAAGGTGCCCGCGCCCGCCGGGCTGGGCGTGGACTTCGTGCTGGCGGTCGGGCTCGGGGCAGTGGACAAGCTCGACGCCGAGCAGGTGCGCAAGTCGGCCGGCGCGGCCGGACGGGCGCTCACCGGGGTCGCCACCGCGGTCACCACGCTGTCGGGCCTGGATCTGGGCGCCGCGGCCGAGGGGTTCTACCTGGGCGCGTACCAGTTCACCGCGTTCAAGTCCGCCAAGAGCGCGCCCAAGCCCGAAGAACAGCCGGTGCAGCGGGTCGAATTCCTGGTGCCCGCACCGGGATTCGGCGAGGAGGAGCTGTTCCGGGCGCAGGCCATCGCCGAAGCCGTCGCCACCGCACGCGATTTCGTGAACACCCCGCCGAGCGACCTGTTCCCGGCCGAATTCGCCAACCGCGCGGCCGAACTGGCCAAGGCGGCCGGTCTCCAGGTCGAGGTCCTCGACGAGACCGAACTCGAATCCCAGGGCTACGGCGGCATTCTCGGCGTCGGCAAGGGCTCCTCGCGGCCGCCGCGCCTGATCCGCATCACCTACGCGGGCGGCGACCCCAAGGTCGCGCTGATCGGCAAGGGCATCACCTTCGACACCGGCGGCATCTCGATCAAGCCCGCGCAGTCGATGGAGAACATGACCTCCGACATGGGCGGCGCGGCGGCGGTCATCGCCACCACGCTGCTGGCGGCGCGACTGAGCCTGCCGCTCACCGTCATCGCCACCGTGCCCATGGCCGAGAACATGCCCTCGGCCACCGCGCAGCGGCCCGGTGACGTGCTCACCCAGTACGGCGGCACCACCGTCGAGGTCATCAACACCGACGCCGAGGGACGCCTCATCCTGGCCGACGCGCTGGTGCGCGCGGCCGAGGACGAGCCGGACTACGTCATCGACGTCGCCACCCTCACCGGTGCGCAGATGGTGGCGCTGGGCACCCGCACCCCAGGCGTCATGGGCACCGACGCCTTCCGCGACCGGGTGGCGCGCATCTCGCAGGCCGTCGGCGAGAACGCCTGGGCCATGCCGCTTCCCGCGGAGCTGCGCGCCGACCTGAACTCCAAGATCGCGGATCTGCAGAACGTCGCACCGCACCGCTGGGGCGGCATGCTGTCGGCGGGACTGTTCCTCAAGGAGTTCGTGTCCGAGAGCGTGCAGTGGGCGCACCTGGATGTCGCCGGGCCCGCCTACAACACCGGCGGACCGTTCGGCTACATCGGCAAGGGCGGCACCGGCGTTCCGGTCCGCACGCTGATCGCCACGCTCGAGGACATCGCCGCGGAGTAATCGCGCCCCTGGTCGTGACACGGGTCCTGTGACAAAACGCCCGCCCCGCTTGCACAGCGGGGCGGGCGTTCGCGTCAGCGCTCGGCGCGGGGTGCACAGCAACAGCGCGGCCCCGAAGCTGCCCGGTCGTAACAGCCGCAGATCCAGCATCGGCTCCGGACCAGCAGGAGACCCTTGCTCGGCCATGCAGGTCCGCAGACCAGCGTCAACACCCGGGGAATGGTCGCGGCACCGACATGTCGCCGCCGGCCTCGATCGTGTTGGCGGCGGTGCCGATCGAGCACGCGCCCCCGAACAGCTTGCGGCCCAGGGTGTCCACGGGGCTCAGGCCCATTGGGCGGTGCGGCGTTCCAGGATGCGGCGACGGGCGTCGTAGTCGCGCATGCGCTGCGGGTAGCCGACGCGACGGGCGTCGTAGACCGGAATGCCGAGGGCGCCCGAGAGGCGCTGCGCTCCGCGTTCGCCGACCACGCGACGGGTCCATTCGCCGTCATGCGCGACGAGCAGCACCGTGACATCGGTGACCGTGGTGCGCGGCTCGACGAAAGCCTCCACGCCGTAATGGTTTCGCGTCCAGGCCACGAGATGGCCCATGTCGGCCGGATCGGCCTCGCCTCGGCGCGCGGTACCGCTGTGCCCGAACAGATCCAGGAAACCCATTCTCGTCAACCTCCTCCCCGGCTTCGGAAAACCGCCGGATACTTCGATAGTGCGCAGCTCACGCCCACTTCGCCAGACCATCGGCCATTTCCATAGCAGCTGCACAGAATCCCTTCAGAATCGGCTCAGCGGGGGTGCGCGGTCCGGTCAGCGGCACGCCGGAAAGGCCAGGACGGCGCAAACGTGATACGTGTCATGGCATCCCGCTATTTCACCCGCGCGCCGTGGCGTTCGACGCTCACGCCGGGAAATGTGGCGAAGAGAGGTCGGCACAACCGCCGCCCTGTGACACGCCGCACCCGGACGAGTGCAAGGATGGGTGGCTGGAACAAGAACCAACACGGATCTCCGGTGCCATCACCCTGCGGTGGCCGTCCGGGACGACACCGCGACCCGCGGTGCCACGCCCGCGGAGAGACGAACTGTTTAACCCGACGAGCAGTCAGAGGAGTCAACGGACATGACCTTCTCCGTCCAGATGCCAGCTCTTGGTGAGAGCGTCACCGAGGGCACCGTCACCAGGTGGCTGAAGAAGGAGGGAGACACGGTCGAGGTCGACGAGCCGTTGCTCGAGGTCTCCACCGACAAGGTCGACACCGAGATCCCGTCCCCGGTCGCCGGCGTTCTCGTGAAGATCGTCGCCCAGGAAGACGATGTCATCGAGGTCGGCGGCGAACTCGGCGTGATCGGCGAGGCCGGTTCCGCTCCGGCCCCGGCCCCCGCCGCGACCCCTGCCCCGGCCCCCGCGCCGGCGGCTCCCGCCCCGGCCCCGCAGCCGGTCGCCGCCGCACCCGCCCCGGCTCCGGCCGCCGCGCCCGCCCCCGCCGCTGCCGCCTCCGGCACCCCGGTCAAGATGCCGGAGCTCGGTGAGTCCGTCACCGAGGGCACCGTCACCCGCTGGCTCAAGCAGGTCGGCGACCAGGTCGCCGTGGACGAGCCGTTGCTCGAGGTCTCCACCGACAAGGTCGACACCGAGATTCCGTCCCCGGTCGCGGGCACCCTGCTGGAGATCTCCGCGCAGGAAGACGACGTCATCGAGGTCGGCGGACAGCTGGGCGTCATCGGCAGCGGCGCCCCCGCGGCCGCCCCGGCGCCCGCTCCGGCCCCCGCGCCTGCGCCCGCTCCGGCCCCCGCGCCTGCGCCCGCTCCGGCTCCGGCCGCCGCGGCTCCCGCGCCCGCTCCGGCCGCTCCGGCCCCGGCTCCCGCGCCGAAGACCGCCCCGGTTCCGGCCGCGGCGACCCCGGCCGACGAGCCCTCCAGCAACGGTGGCCCCTACGTCACCCCGCTGGTGCGAAAGCTGGCCGCCGAGAACAACGTTGACCTCGCCGCCGTGACCGGCTCCGGAGTCGGCGGCCGCATCCGCAAGCAGGATGTCCTCGCCGCCGCGGAGGCCAAGAAGGCTCCCGCGCCCGCTGCCGCCGCGCCCGCCGCCGCTGCTCCGGCCGCCCCGGCCGCTGCCGCCGCCGCGCCGCGTCCGTCGCTGTCGCACCTCACCGGCACGGTCCAGAAGGCCAGCCGTATCCGGCAGATCACCGCGGCCAAGACGCTCGAGTCGTTGCAGACCACCGCGCAGCTCACCCAGGTGCACGAGGTCGACATGACCAAGATCGCGTCCCTGCGCAACCGCGCCAAGGCCTCGTTCAAGCAGCGCGAGGGCGTGAACCTCACGTTCCTGCCGTTCTACGCCAAGGCCGTCATCGAGGCGCTGGCCGTGCACCCGAACATCAACGCCTCCTACAACTCGGAGACCAAGGAGATCACCTACCACTCGGTGGTCAACCTGGGTATCGCGGTCGACACCGAGCAGGGTCTGCTCTCGCCGATCATCCACAACGCCAACGACCTGTCGCTGGCCGGACTGGCGCGCGCCATCGCCGACATCGCCAACCGCGCCCGCACCGGCGGCCTCAAGCCGGACGAGCTGGCCAACGGCACCTTCACCATCACCAACATCGGCTCGAACGGCGCGCTGTTCGACACCCCGATTCTGGTGCCGCCGCAGGCCGCCGAGCTCGGCACCGGCGCGATCGTCAAGCGCCCCATGGTAATCACCGACGACGGCAACGAGTTCATCGGCATCCGGTCGATGGCCTACCTGCCGCTCACCTACGACCACCGCCTCATCGACGGCGCCGACGCGGGTCGCTTCGTGACCACGATCAAGCACCGTCTGGAAGAGGCCGCGTTCGAGGGTGACCTGGGCCTCTGAGGCCGGAACGGAGACGGGTCGGGGGTTGGATCGGATGAAGATCGTGGTCGCCGGTTCGTCCGGACTGATCGGGACGGCACTCGTCGCGGCCCTGCGCCGCGACGGGCACGAGGTCACCCGCCTCGTGCGCCGTCCCGTGCACGCCCGCGACGAATTCACCTGGGATCCGGTCCGTTCCAACCTGGACGAGCGCGCGCTGCGCGGTGCGGACGCCGTGGTGAACCTCTGCGGCGCGAGCATCGGGCGGCGGCGCTGGAACGGCAGCTACAAACAGGAGCTGCGCGACAGCCGCATCGTCCCCACCGACGTCCTGGCCGCCGCGGTCGCCGACGCCGGAGTGCCGACGCTGGTCAACGCCAGCGGTGCGCACTACTACGGCGGCGAGACCGGCGAGCGGGTCGTCACCGAGAGTTCCCCCGCCGGAACAGGATTCCTGGCCCGGCTCTGCGCCGACTGGGAGGCCGCCACCGAACAGGCCGCCGACGCCGGAGTGCGCACGGTGCTGCTGCGTTCGGCGGTGGTGCTGGCACGGCACGGCGGCATGCTCGGAATGCTGTACCCGCTCTACTATCTCGGGCTCGGCGGGCGGCTCGGCAGCGGGCGGCAGTACGTCCCGTGGATCTCGCTCGACGACGAGGTGGGGGCGATCGTGTACGCGCTCACCCACGAGAACCTTTCCGGGCCGGTCAATATGTGCGGTCCCGCGCCGGTCACCAATGCCGAGTTCACGCGGGCGCTGGGGCGGGTCATGCATCGGCCGACGCCGTTGATGGTGCCCGCGTTCGCATTGAAGCTCGCGGTCGGCGAGTTCGCAAACGAGGCGATTCTGCACGGGCCCAGGGCGATTCCCACCGCGCTGGAGGAAGCCGGGTACCAGTTCCAGCACCCGACCATCGGCGCGGCGCTGACCGCGACGCTCGGCCACTCGGGCTGACTACGGGCCGACGGCGGCTGCGGCCAGGGCACTTTCGGCCGACGCGGGGACGCCTTCGGCTGACGCCGGGCGCGGTGCACGTCACAGCAACCGCGCGGATACCGTGGGGGCGTGACCAATCAACCGTCCGTCGTGGTGGTGCGGGACGCACGCGAGAGCGATCTGCCCGAGATCCTGGTGATCCACAACAACGCCATCGCCGAGACCACGGCCATCTGGGATACCGAACCGGCCGACATCCGCGAGCGCGAGGCCTGGTTCGCGGCGCGGACCGGCGCCGGCCATCCGGTGCTGGTCGCCGAGATCGGCGGCAAGCTGGCGGGGTACGCGAGTTACGGGCAGTTCCGGCCCAAGTCGGGCTACCGGTTCTCGGTCGAGAACTCGGTGTACGTGTCAGATATATTCCATCGCCGCGGCGTGGCCACCGCGCTCATGCGGGCGCTGCTGGCACGAGCCGAGAGCGGCGACGTGCACGCCATGATCGCGGCGATCGAGTCGAGTAACCGCACGTCGATCGCCCTGCACGAGAAATTCGGCTTCAGCACCGTCGGGCAGCTGCCCGAAGTCGGGCACAAATTCGGGCGCTGGATGGACCTGACGCTCATGCAACGGACCTTCCCCGAAGGAGTAGCGTCGCCATCGTGAGCGAGAGCACTACGGCCACCGCGGCGTTACCCCGCGCGGTGTCGGCTCGCTTCGACAGCACACCCCTCGCGGTCGAAGATCTGGGCCTGATCGACTATCAGCGAGCCTGGGAACTGCAGCGGTCCATCGCCGACGAACGCGCCGAAGGCATCGGGCAGGATCGACTGCTGCTGCTGGAACACCCCTTCGTCTACACCGCCGGACGCCGCACCGAGCCGCGGGATCTGCCCGTGGACGGCAGCCCGGTCATCGCGGTCGACCGCGGCGGGAAGATCACCTGGCACGGGCCGGGGCAATTGGTCGGCTACCCGATCGTGCGGCTGGCCGAACCGGTCGATGTCGTCGCGTACGTGCGCCGCCTCGAGGAGGCGCTGATCGCCGTGTGCGCGCGGCTCGGGCTGGAAACCGGTCGGGTGGAAGGCCGTTCGGGCGTGTGGGTCCCGGCGAACCAGTTCCTGCCCGAGCGCAAGGTCGCCGCGATCGGCGTGCGCGTGCAGCGTGGCGTCGCCCTGCACGGCATCGCGCTCAACTGCGATTCCAGCCTGGACGGTTTCGACGCGATCGTGCCGTGCGGCATCCGCGATGCCGGGGTCACCACCCTGAGCCGCGAACTCGGCCGGGACGTCACCGTCGCCGAGGTGCGGCCGCTGGTCGCCGACGCGATCGCCCGCGCCCTCGACGGCGAGTTGACGGTGGCCGACCACACCGTGTCCCGTTGCGCCGCAGCCGCCGCCGAATGCCCCGAACCGATCCCCGCGGCGCGCGACGAAGCGCCCGTCAAGGCCGAATGACCACAAGCGTAGGGTGAACCAAGTGACCTCCGTCGATACCCCGACACCTAACGATCCGGCCGCACCCAACGGCCGCAAGCTGCTTCGCATCGAGGCCCGCAACGCCGAGACCCCGATCGAGCGCAAACCCTCGTGGATCCGCACCCGCGCCACCATGGGCCCCGAGTACACCGAACTCAAGGGCCTGGTGAAACGCGAAGGGCTGCACACGGTCTGCGAGGAAGCCGGGTGTCCCAACATCTTCGAATGCTGGGAGGACCGCGAGGCCACCTTCCTCATCGGCGGCGAGCAGTGCACGCGGCGCTGCGACTTCTGCCAGATCGACACCGGCAAGCCCGCCGCCCTCGATCGTGACGAGCCGCGGCGCGTGGCCGAGAGCGTGCAGGCCATGGGGCTGCGCTACTCCACCGTCACCGGCGTCGCGCGCGACGATCTCGAGGACGGCGGCTCGTGGCTGTACGCCGAGACCGTGCGCGCCATCAAGCGCCTCAACCCGCACACCGGCGTCGAACTGCTGATCCCCGACTTCAACGCGGTGCCCGAGCAGCTGGCCGAGGTGTTCGAGTCGCGGCCGGAGGTGCTGGCCCACAATCTGGAGACGGTGCCGCGCATCTTCAAGCGCATCCGTCCCGCCTTCCGCTACGAGCGGTCGCTGGCGGTCATCACCGCGGCCCGCGAGGCCGGTCTGGTCACCAAGTCCAACCTGATCCTGGGCATGGGCGAGACCCCGGAGGAAGTCACCCAGGGCCTGCGCGACCTGCACGAGGCGGGCTGCGACATCATCACCATCACCCAGTACCTGCGGCCCTCCCCGCGACACCACCCGGTCGACCGGTGGGTGAAGCCGGAGGAGTTCGTCGAGCACTCCCAGGCCGCCGAGGAGATGGGCTTCGCCGGTGTCATGGCCGGTCCGCTGGTCCGGTCCTCGTACCGCGCGGGCCGCCTCTACGCCCAGGCCATGCGCCACCACGGCCGCGAGATCTCCCCGGAGATGGCGCACCTGGCCGAGGAGGGCAGCGCCGCGCAGGAGGCCACCAGCGTGCTGGCCCGCTTCGGCTCCTAGCCGCACCCGATTCACCGCAGACCGCGCGCCGCGACCCACGAGGGACGCGGCGCGCGGTCGCATATGCGGAACCGCTGCTCCGGTGGCGCGGACGTGAATGCCGCGCGGCCTTCGCCGAAACGCCGGTAGACGAGTTATCCCGCGATTCGTGGACGGGAGCGCGCCGCTGGTGGGAAGCTCGAAGGACCGCAATGATCGACCCACGGAGCGAGCCATGGTCGAGCGAACGATTTCAGCGCACGGTGTCAACGGCAAGGCGGTCGTGGCCGAACGGCCCGGCGATATCCGCAATGTGGTGCTGGTCGGGCACAGCGGGTCCGGGAAGACCACGCTGGTCGAGGCGCTCGCGGTGGCCGCCGGGGCGGTGCCCAGAGCCGGGCGCGTCGAGGACGGCACCAGCGTCTCCGACTACGACGACATCGAGCAGCGCCAGCACCGGTCGGTGCAGCTGTCGGTGGTGCCGATGGGGTGGGAGAAGGTCAAGGTCAATCTTCTCGACACCCCCGGATACGCCGATTTCGTCGGGGAGCTCAGGGCCGGTCTGCGAGCAGCGGACGCGGCCCTTTTCATTCTCTCCGCGGCCGCCGGGGTCGAGGGCGTCAGCGGACCCACGCTGGCGCTGTGGGAGGAGTGCGCAAGCGTCGGCATGCCGCGCGCCATCGTGCTCACCCATCTGGACACCGCACGGGCCGATTTCGAGGACATGACCGAGACCTGCCGCCAGATCCTCGGCGGCGGGCGCGCGGAATCCATACTGCCGCTGCATCTTCCGGTGTACGGGCCCAAGAACCCCGACGGGCACCGGCCGGTGACCGGGCTGATCGAACTGCTCACCCAGCACGTCTACGACTACGCGACCGGGGAACGCGTCGAGACGCCCGCCTCCGCCGAACAGCGCGAGCAGATGGAGGAGGCCCGCAACCGGCTCATCGAGGGCATCATCGCCGAGAGCGAGGACGAAACCCTCATGGACCGCTACATCGGCGGGGAGGAGATCGACCTCGCCTCGCTGGTCGCCGACCTGGAGAAGGCGGTCGCGCGCGGAAGCTTCCACCCGATGCTGATCGCCGCTCCCCCACCCGAGAGCGCGCGCCAGGGGCTCGGCACCGTCGAGATCCTGGACCTCATCACCCGCGGATTCCCCACGCCCGCAGAGCATCCGGTGTCCGCGACCGGCAGCGGCGGCAAGTCCGCGGCGCTGGCCTGCGATCCGGACGCGCCGCTGGCCGCCGAGGTGATCCGCACCGCCTCCGACCCGTACGTGGGCCGGTTGTCGCTGGTGCGGGTGTTCTCGGGCACCCTGCACGCCGACGACACCGTGCACGTGTGCGGGCACGGCACCGGCACGAACGGAGATCACGATGCCGACGACCGGGTCGGCGGGGTGTCGGCGCCGTTCGGGAAACAGCAGCGGCCGCTGCCGCAGGCCATCGCCGGGGACATCGTGTGCGTGAGCAAACTGACGCACGCCGAGACCGGGGACACCCTGTCCGCCAAGGACAGCCCGCTCATCATCGAGCCGTGGACCATGCCGGATCCGCTGCTGCCGGTCGCCATCAAGGCGCACGGCAAAGCCGATGAGGACAAGCTCTCCCAGGGGCTGTCGCGACTCGTGGCCGAGGACCCCACGGTCCGGGTCGAACAGAATCCCGACACCCACCAATTGGTGTTGTGGTGCCTGGGCGAGGCGCATCGCGAGGTGGCGCTCGAACGGCTGCGGTCCCGGTTCGGGGTGCAGGTCGACGTCGTCGACCACAAGGTGGCCCTGCGCGAAACCTTCGCCACCCAGGCGGCCGGTCGCGGGCGGCATGTGAAGCAGTCCGGCGGACACGGGCAGTTCGCGGTCTGCGAGATCGAGGTGGCCCCGCTGCCGGAGGGTTCGGGCATCGAGTTCGTGGACAAGGTGGTGGGCGGAGTCGTTCCGCGCCAGTTCATCCCGTCGGTGGAGAAGGGTGTGCGCGCCCAGGCCCTGCGCGGGGTGGCGTCCGGATATCCGCTGGTCGACGTGCGGGTGACGCTCTTCGACGGCAAGGCGCACTCGGTGGATTCCTCCGACGCGGCCTTCCAGACCGCGGGCGGCCTGGCCTTGCGGGAAGCCGCCGCCACCGCCCGCATCAGCGTGCTGGAACCCATTGCCGAAGTGCTGGTGGTGGTTTCGGACACCTACGTCGGCCCGGTGCTCGGCGACCTGTCGAGTCGCCGCGGCCGGGTCCTGGGCACCGAGCCGGCGGGGTTGGGCCGCACCGCGATTCGGGCCGAAGTCCCCGAGCTGGAGCTCAGCCGCTATGCCGTGGATCTGCGTTCACTGGCCCATGGCGCGGCGAGTTTCACCCGCGCCTACGCGCGCCACGAACCGATGCCGCACCAACTGGCCGACAGTCTGCGGGAGCAGGCCAAATCCGGCCACGCCTGACCGTCAGGACTCCTCCGCGCCGACCCGCGCGGGCAGCGGCAGCGCGGCCAGGGCCGTCATGAAGAAGTCGAGGCCGAAGCCGTAGTGCCGATCGGCCTCACAGGAGGTCAGCGCGTCGGCGGCCTGCACGATCCGCGGATAACGCTGCCGCGGAAGGGTTTCCAGCCGGAGGCGCTTGCGGCGAATCATCTCGGCATTGTCGTCGGCGGACTGCTGCGGCGCCGGAGCGCCGGGCTCGCCCAGCACCAACATGACGGCGGTTCGCAAGGTGTTGCCGCAGATCGCGGCGGCGGAGTCGACGTCCACGCCGTATTCGGTGAGGATCTCGAGCGCGGCCTCGGTGGCATCCAGGAATCCGGGACTCGGGTCGTTGTCACGGGACACCTGGAACAGCGGCACCAGGGTGCGGTGCCGGCGCAGCACCGTCACCAGCGATTCGGCCAGGGCGCGGAACTGTTCCAGCAGCGAGCGCGACCGGTCGCGGGTGGTGTCGACCTGTTCCCACAGCCGGTCGACGACGCCGGCCAGCAGTTCGTCCTTGTTCTTGAAATGCCAGTACAGCGCCATCGGGGTGACGCCCAGTTCCTGGGCCAGTCGCCGGATGGTCAGCGCGTCGAGGCCCTCGGCGTCGGCCAGCGCGATCGCGCCGTCGGCGACGGTCTCCCGGCTCAATCGGTTCTCCGCTTTTGCCACTTGACAAATATACAACGTACAGGCTTTCCTGTACCACGTACATGTACAACGTATGCGAATTATGTACAGGAACAACGCATAGGAGTTGTGATGCCACTATTGCCCCGCCGCTGGTGGGCCCTGATCGGGGTTTCCCTGGCGACCTTCATGACATTTCTCGACAACAACGTGGTCAACGTCGCGCTGCCGTCCATCCAGAGCGACCTGGGGCTGTCCATCTCCGGCTTGGAATGGGTGGTGAGCAGCTACATCCTGGTCTTCGCCGGGCTCATGCTGGCCGGTGGACGACTCGCGGACCTGTTCGGCCGCCGCCGGATGTTCCTCGGCGGACTGGCCGTGTTCACCCTCGCCTCACTGCTGGCCGGACTCGCCGACAGCCCGGCCATGCTCATCGGGGCCCGGGTGCTGCAAGGCGTCGGCGCTGCCGCCGCGATCCCTCCGACCCTCGCCATCATCGCCGGACTGTTCCCCGACGACGCCGAACGCGCCAAGGCGGTCGGCGTATGGAGTGCCATCGGCGCACTGGCCTTGGCGCTCGGGCCGTTCACCGGCGGCGTGCTCAGCCAGCACGTGGACTGGAGCTGGATCTTCCTGATCAATGTGCCCTTCGGAGTCATCACCTTCGCGCTCACCGCGCTGACCCTCGACGAAACCCGCGAACGGGTGCGGCACCGGCTCGACCTGCCCGGACTGGTGACCTCCGCGATCGCGCTGTTCGCGGTCACCTACGCCCTGATCGAAGGACACAACCGCGGCTGGACCTCGTCGGTGATCGTGGGCTGCTTCGCGGTGGGCGCGGCCGCGCTCGCGGCGTTCGTCGTCATCGAATCGCGCCGGCCGGACCCGATGGTGGATATGTCGATGTTCCGCTCTCGCGCCTTCAGCGGCGGCATCGCCGTGATGATGCTGTGGGGGTTCGGGGTGATGGGTATCTACTTCTTCACCGCGATGTATCTGCAGAACGTGCTCGGCTTCTCGCCCACCGCGGCGGGGGCGGCGTTCATTCCGATGGCGGTCGCCATGGTGCTGGTGTCGCCGCTCGCCCCGCTGGCCGCGCGCCGGCTGGGCACGAACGTCACCGTGGCACTGGGTGTGGCGGGCATCGTCGGTGCGCTGCTGGATATTTCGACGATCGGCGAGCACGGGCACATCCTCGACCTGATGCCCGCGTTCATCGGCTTCGGCATCGGATCGGGCCTGCTCATGACTCCGTTGAACACGGCGATCATGGACCGGATGCCGCCCGCCGTCGCGGGCGCGGCGGGGGCGGTGGTCAATGCGAGCCGCGAGATCTCGGCGCTGCTCGGTGTCACGATCGTCGGCGCGATCCTCACCACTCGCGCGGCGACCGTGGCCGGGCAGGGCGCGGCTCCGATGCACGCGTTCCTCGAGGGCTACCGCCTGGCGATCATCGTCGCGGGCGTCATTGTCGCCGTGGGTATTCCGCTGGCCCTGATCACCCTGCGGACCCCGCGCGCCGAAGCACCCGTGGCGGCGGCCACCGAACCGGTCGGGGCGGCGGTCTGACGCCACGAGCGCCGCATCGACTGGAAGAACTCCGGCCGATGCGGCGGCTCCGGCCGACAAACGCTCGCGCCGACCGCGATTCGGGCCATCGGGCACCGACCGGTCGCGTCACTGTCCATCCCATCGCGAACCGGGCGTACCCGGCGATTAAGCTGGACCGCATGGCAGCAGGCAAGGGCGGTAATCCGTCGAAGGAAGCGAAGGCCGCGGCGAAGGCGGCGCGCAAGCAGGCGTCGAAGGACCGTCGCAAGCAGCTCTGGCAGGCGTTCCAGATGCAGCGCAAGGAAGACAAGCTGCTGCTGCCGCTGATGATCGGCGCACTGGTCGGCGTGACCGTGCTGTTCCTGGTGATCGGCCTGATCTTCGGGCTGCAGTGGTTCCTGCTGCCGATCGGCCTGGTGCTGGGCGTGCTGGCCGCGTTCATCATCTTCGGGCGCCGGGTGCAGAAGAACGTGTACGCCAAGGCCGAGGGCCAGGCCGGCGCGGCCGCCTGGGTGCTGGACAACCTGCAGGGCAAGTGGCGGGTCACCCCGGGTGTCGCGGCCACCACCCAGCTCGACGCGGTGCACCGCGTGGTCGGCCTGCCCGGTGTCGTACTGGTCGCCGAGGGCTCGCCGCAGCGGGTGAAGTCGCTTCTGGCACAGGAGAAGAAGAAGGTGTCGCGACTGGTCGGCGACACCCCGATCTACGACATCGTGATCGGCAACGAGGAGGGGCAGGTTCCGCTCAAGGAGCTGGAACGCCACCTGCGCAAGCTGCCGCGCAATATCGACGCGGCGCGCATGGACAATATCGAGGGACGTCTGTCGGCCCTCGCCACCCGCGGCGGCCCGGCCCTGCCCAAGGGCCCGCTGCCCAACGGCGCGAAGATGCGCGGCGTCCAGCGCTCGATCCGCCGCCGCTGATCACTCGAAAGCAGAAGGCCCGCATCCCCCAGGATGCGGGCCTTCTACTTTTTCGCCGAGTGGCACATGGTGGCGGAGAAATCGGACGAATCCCCTCCCGGGTGTGCCACTCGGCGAACGGGTCAGCGGAGGTGGCGGGAGAGGAAGCCGATGACGTCGGGGGTGACGGTGCGCCAGTACTCCTCGGTGTGGGTGCCGGGGGTGATCAGGCCGACCTCGGGGCGGGCGGTCGCGATGAAGCGGCGGCAGCCCTCGATGAAGCGGTCGCGGTCGCCGCACCACAGGCCGACGGGGACCGGGCCGAGTTTGTCGAGGTTGCGTAGCGGGTCGAGGGCCGCCCACTGGTCGGCATTGATGAACGCGTTGCGTTTGGCCATTTCGGTCCACGAGGTGAGCAGACCCGGCGACATGGTGGCTACCGCGCTCAACGGGCGGTTCTGCTCGGCGCGGCGACGCGCGTAGACCAGAGCGCCGAAGCCGCCCATGGAGGTTCCGGTGCAGGCGAAGGGCTGTCCGTCCTTACCCGCGAGGCGACGCTGGGCGAGCCAGCCGGGGACCTCGTCGAGCAGCATGGCCATCGGGTCGTCGCCGGTGCCGTGGTCGTGCCAGTAGTTGTCGCCGCCGTCGAGGGCCACGAAACCGAAGGCCGGGGTGAGGCGGGTGGCGACCGCGGCGGCCAGCAGGTCGGCGATATTGCCGACGGCGGCGTTGCGGGCGGTGCCGTGCAGGCCGTGCAACAGCAGCGAGATGGGGATGTTGTCGGCGGAGACGCCGGGCGGCAGGATCGTGACCAGGTCGACCTCGCACCGGCGGGCCTTCGAGTAGACGCGTTCGGTGCTGATGATCGGGGCGGGACCCATTGCCGTCTGGCCGATGTCCTCGGCATGCTGGGTGCGCTGGACGCCGTCTTCGGTGGCGGCGTTGACGCCCGCGGCGACGGCCGCACCCGCTGCGGCCAAACCAACCAGTCCGGTGGTCGCGAGCAGAGACCGGCGGCTCAGGGTCCGCGCGGCCGCCCGGTAGTCCTCGACCATCGATCCCTCCATCGGCACAGCAACAGCTACCGCCCTGACAACGACCGGGTGGCTGCATCAGGGCAAATCGCCGCCACCATACCGATCGAAAGCAAACAGCGGTGAACATTTGGCAACGCCTTGCAACACACTGCACCAACAGCATCGCAGGTAACGCGGCTGATCCGCGCCGACTCGACGCGGCGTGATGTGTTCGAATCACCCCGAGCACAAATTGTGACCGGAATCGACGGGTCCGTGACCGGGGCCGGTGAACGCGGTGACCGCGCGGGGTCAGCGGCTGTAGACGAGGGCGGTGCCGGTGGCGCGGTCGTGCATGCCGCGGCCGTCACTGTCGGTGAACAGGGCGGGGATGACGAACAGCAGGATGAGCTGCCGGCCCAGCGCCCGGACGAAACCGACCGGCGCGTCGGCGTCCACGCGGCTGACCTTGATCTTCAGGAAGTACTGCCCCGGCGTGAAACCGAACAGTGTGACCGCGACGATCCCGAGCACGAACCACACGACCAGCGTCGGAGTCGACAGCGCCTGGGTGACGACCTCGAAATGCGAGGGCGGCTGCTGTCCCTTCGGGATGGTCATCTTCGACAGGATCTTGTCCGCGTCGGGCCGCACGATGATGGCGGCCAGGCCCATGGAGATGAACCAGTCCACCAGCACGGCCAGCACGCGGCGGGTGAAAGGGGCGAGCGCGCCGGGGCCGGAGGCCGGGAGGCCGAGTTCCTTGCCCTGGTAGTCACCGAGCGGGTTGTCTCCGGATTCGGCGTTCGGTCCGGACAGCCATGAGCCGGTGATGCGTGCCATGGACTCAGCTTATGCGCCGCCTGCGGGCGGGTCGCCGACGCCCGTCGATCGGCGGACGAGAGGGGAATCGTATATGTTGTCGGCGCCTTTCCGGAGGCTGTCGCAACTGTCCGGCGGCCCCGGTTGCCAGGCGGATGCCCGGCGGTGAGGATTGTCACCATCACCGGGTCGGACGCGGTGAGGCCTCTAACTTTTCAGAGTCTTAACAGCCGGTTCGAGCAGGTCGGTGGCAGGATATCGGTGCTGGTCGAGCATTGCTCGGCGACCGCTGCGGCGTCCACGCGAACCCGGGGGCACCGCCGAACCCCCGGCCAGCAGTGCGTGTAACACTGGCGAAACACAGCCTTGATTGCAGGGAAACACCGCATCCATACCGTGTGGTCGCGACGAACCCATGCAGTCACCACTGGCTGGGAACCGATCCGTAAGGAGTACTAAGTGGCGTTCAGCACGGCCGACGAGGTCATCAAGTACATCAAGGAGGAGGAGCTCGAATACGTCGATATTCGCTTCACCGACCTCCCCGGTGTGCAGCAGCACTTCTCGATCCCGGCGAAGGCGTTCACCGCTGATCTCGCCGAAGAGGGCCTGGCGTTCGACGGTTCGTCGGTCCGCGGCTTCCAGTCGATCGACGAGTCGGACATGCTGCTGCTGCCCGATTACAGCACCGCGCGGGTCGACCCCTTCCGTGCCGCGAAGACGCTGAACATGAACTTCTTCGTGCACGACCCGTTCACCCGTGAGGCGTACTCCCGCGACCCGCGTAACGTCGCCCGCAAGGCCGAGGAGTACTTGGCCGCGACCGGCATCGCCGACACCTGCTACTTCGGCGCCGAGGCCGAGTTCTACATCTTCGACTCGATCCGCTACGACTCGGCGATGAACGGCTCGTTCTACGAGATCGACTCGGTGTCGGGTTCCTGGAACACCGGCGCGGAGTACAACGCCGACGGCACCCCGAACCGTGGCTACAAGGTGCGCAACAAGGGTGGTTACTTCCCGGTCGCGCCGTACGACCACTACGTCGACCTGCGCGACAAGATCTCGACCAACCTGCAGAACGCGGGCTTCGAGCTGGAGCGCGGCCACCACGAGGTCGGCACCGCCGGTCAGGCCGAGATCAACTACCGCTTCAACACCCTGCTGGGCGCCGCTGACGACCTGCAGCTGTTCAAGTACATCGTGAAGAACACCGCGTGGCAGGAGGGTAAGACCGTTACCTTCATGCCGAAGCCGCTGTTCGGCGACAACGGCTCGGGCATGCACGCCCACCAGTCGCTGTGGAAGGACGGCAAGCCGCTGTTCCACGACGAGGCCGGCTACGCGGGCCTGTCGGACCTGGCGCGTCACTACATCGGCGGCATCCTGCACCACGCCCCGTCGCTGCTGGCGTTCACCAACCCGACCGTGAACTCGTACCACCGTCTGGTGCCGGGCTACGAGGCCCCCATCAACCTGGTGTACTCGCAGCGCAACCGTTCGGCCGCGATCCGTATCCCGATCACCGGCTCGAACCCGAAGGCCAAGCGCATCGAGTTCCGCGCGCCGGACTCCTCGGGTAACCCGTACCTGGCCTTCGCCGCCATGATGATGGCCGGCCTGGACGGCATCAAGAAGAAGATCGAGCCGATGGCTCCGGTCGACAAGGACCTCTACGAGCTCCCGCCGGAGGAGGCCAAGAACATCCCGCAGGCCCCCACCTCGCTGGCGTCGGTCATCGACCGCCTCGAGCAGGACCACGACTACCTCACCGAGGGTGGCGTGTTCACCGAGGACCTGATCGAGACCTGGATCAACATCAAGCGTGAGCAGGAGATCGCCCCGGTCAACCTGCGCCCGCACCCGTACGAGTTCGAGCTGTACTACGACGTGTAATCCTGACCTGCGCGAACGCGGCTAATCCCCGCGTTCGGTGCGCAGTGCGTACGCGGTAGACGGATCAGAGTCCACCCGCTGGGCGATCATCTCGGTGATCACTTGGCGGGTGGACTCGTCTGTATCGGGCCAGCGCTGTACCGAATCCAACAACACGTCGCCATCACCTACGGAATCGGGATCGGGGCTTCGGACCCACCGTTGAGCGTTCATTCATTCGTCGGGATGCCGAGACGGGCGAGTTCGGTCCGGACGGCGGCGATGATGTCGGGGAGGGCGGCGGCGACCGGGGCGGAGAGGCCGACGCCGAGGTCGAGGCGGTGGGCTTCGACGGCGAGGACGACGAGTTCGGCGGGGACCTTACCGAGGGCGCGGCCCAGGGGGAGGGCGTCGGGGATGCCCATGGCGTGGGAGCTGGCCGCGTGGGTGAGGCCGCGCAGGGCATCGACGGTGGTGCGCCAGACCCGGCCGGGGGTGGAAGGTTCACAGAGGACGGCATCGACCACGATCGCCAGCTCCGCGGCGGCCCAGAGATCCAGCAGACCAGTCGGCTCGCCGTCGCTCGATGCCACGAGAACGTCGGGCAGGCCCAGCCTTTCGAGTTCGGTGGCCACGGCGGGGCCGATGCCGTCGTCGTGCCGGTACTCGTTGCCGACGCCGATGACAACGGCTCGCGGACCGCTCATCGGCGCACCACGTCGAGCTCGAGGAAGTGGGCCGAGCAGGAGATGCACGGATCGTAGTTGCGGATGGTGCGCTCGCACAGGGTGGTCAGCGCCGCGTCGTCCAGGTCGAGGTGCTCGGACACCACCTGGCGTAGATCTTCCTCGATGGCGGCCTGGTTCTGGGAGGTCGGCGGAATGATGGTGGCCGCCCGGATGGAGCCCGCGGCGTCGATTTCGTAACGGTGATAGAGCAATCCGCGCGGGGCCTCGCTGATGCCGTGGCCGGCGCCAGGCTGTGGGGCGCAGGGCACCGCGGGGTGGGCTGGCGGCACGTAGTCGGCAATGAGACGTAGCGCCTCATCGATGGCGTACACCACCTCGACGGCGCGAACCACGATGCTGCGAAACGGATTACGGCACTCCGGGCCGAGTCCGGCCGAGGCGGCGACCTGGCGGGCGAGTGGGGAGAGTCGCCGGGAGTTGAGACTGTATCGAGCCAGGGGACCGGTCAGGTAGCGTCGCCCGTCCAATCGCGCGTGCAGCGCGGTGGAATGCGGAACCTGTTCCTCGACCACGTGCTCGCCGAATTCACTTGCGGGGAAGTCGAGTCCGGTGCTGGTCGACACGGTGCCGTCCTCGATGGCGTAACGGTCCGGTGTGGTGGCTGCGAGTAGATCGTGGTCGAGCTCCAGGTCCGGGAAGTCGAACTGTGCGACCCGGCAGGCGGTTTCGATCGCGTAGTCCTGGGCCCGGCGCAGCTGTTCGGCGACCGGTTCCAGATCGGCGCGGCCGGGCACCGAATAGAAACCGCCGACCCGGACATTGATCGGGTGGATGGGACGGCCACCGATCAGTTCGAGCAGTGTATTGCCCGCCTTTTTGATGGCCAGCCCGTGCTCGACCAGTTCGCGATGGTCGGCGGCCAGGGCGATGGCGTCCGGGTAACCGAGGAAGTCGGGCAGGTGCAGCAGGTGGATGTGAAGGGAATGACTCGAGATCCACTCGCCGCAGTACAGCAGGCGGCGCAGCGCGGTCAGTGGCGGATCCAGTGCGATGCCGCAGATCTGTTCGAGCGCGTTGCAGGCGCTGGTCTGATACGCCACCGGGCAGATGCCGCAGATCCGGGCGGTGATATCGGGTGGCTCGGTGTACGCCCGGCCGCGCAGGAAGGCCTCGAAGAATCGCGGCGGTTCGTAGATATTGAGCTCTGCCCGCTCCACCCGGCCGTCCTCGACGACAACCCGCAGCGCGCCCTCGCCCTCCACGCGCGCCAGCGAGCTGACCCGCAATTGCCTACTGCGATGGCTCATCCCGGCTCCTCTCGGCGAAGTCCGGCGCGGCGACCGCGACCGTGCTGAACACTCGGTCGATAGCGACGGCATCCATGCCGTTGATCCGCAGGATCGGCAGCAGCGCACCGATATTGGGCCGTTCCATCGGGCCGAAGCAGCCGTAGCAGCCGCGATGGTAGGACGGGCACAGGGCGCCGCATCCCGCCTGGGTGACCGGGCCGAGACAGGGAATGCCGTCGGCGACCATCACACAGGTATTGCCGCGGCGTTTGCATTCGGTGCAGACGCTGGTGTTCGGCAGGTCGGGTTCGCGCCCGGCCAGCAGCGCGCACAGGGTTTCCAGCAGTTGGCGGCGGTCGATCGGGCAGCCGCGCAGCTCGTAGTCGACCGGCACGTGCGCCGCGATCGGCGTCGCGGTGTCCAGCGTCGAAATGTACTGCGGGCTGGCATATACCACCGACGCGAATTCGGTGATGTCGGCGAAGTTGCGCAGCGCCTGGATGCCGCCGTGACTGGCGCAGGCGCCGATCGTCACGAGAATCCGTGACTGCGAGCGGATCTCGAGGATCCGGCGCTGCTCGTCGGGCGTGCTGACCGAACCCTCGACCAGCGAAACGTCATAGGGCCCGGGCTCGACCGCGCTGCTCGCCTCGATGAAGTGAGCGATGCGGACCCGGCCCGCCAGCGCGAGCAGTTCGTCCTCGCAATCCAGCAGGGTGAGCTGGCAGCCGTCGCAGGAAGTGAACTTCCAGACCGCGAGAGTGGGCGTCGTCATCAGAGCTCCCGTACCGACAGCAGGGGTTCGGCTACCGCGTAGTCCACGACCGGGCCGTCGCGGCACAGCAGCAGCGGACCGAGCTGGCAATGGCCACAGCGGGCCACACCGCATTGCATATTGCGTTCGAGGGTGACTCGGATATCGGTGGGCGGGACGCCCTTGCGCAGCAGGGTGTTCGCGCAGAACCGCATCATCGGTTCGGGACCGCAGAGGAATGCCGTGGTGTTGCCCGGATCGACGACCAGTTTCGCGAGCGGTTCGGTGACGAAGCCGATCGGTCCCGTCCAGCCGGGAGCCGGATGGTCGACGGTCTGATGCAGTTCGAGCAGGCCGTCGCTGGCCCAGACCTGCTGGTCGTCGCGGAAAAGGATGTCATCGGGTGTGCGCGCACCGGTGATCAGGACGATCCTCCGAAACTCGGTGCGCCGCGCCAGCGCCTCCAGTACGACCGGGCGCAGCGGCGCCAGCCCGACTCCGCCGCCGACGATCACCAGATCGCGCCCGATGGCGGAGCCGAGATCCCAACCGGTCCCGAACGGTCCGCGCACTCCGATCGCCGCGCCGACCGGGGCGTCGTGCAGGGCCGCGCTCACCGCGCCGACCGCGCGGATGGTGTGCTCGAGGAAATCGACTGCGGCACAGGGATTTCCACTGACAGAGATGGCGACCTCGCCCACGCCGAAGCGGTAGAGCATCATGAACTGCCCGGACCGGAACCGTTGTGCGGCAGCGTCGACCGGGGCAAGCACCAGGGTCGCGGTGTCGCTGGTCTGCGGGATGCGGCGGGTCACCCGATACGGGAGCATGGTGTCCGCGGACGCGCGGGCGCGGGCCTCGGCGATCATCGATCGTCACCTGACGTGCCCAGGCGTATCGGTGTGGCGGTGCAGGTTTCGCCGGGATTGCGGTAGAGATCCAGCAACCGGGCGCGGGTGGCCTGCAGTCGCTCGAGGAGCGCCTCGAACAGCAGCAGCGTCAGTGCATGGCCGAAACTCGGGTCGGCGGCGGCGAATTCGGTCAGCCGAGTCGAATCGAATTCGATCGCTCGCACGGGTTCGGCGGTGATCGCACCGAAATGCCATCGGTACGGCGGAACCAGCCACGACCAGCCGAGCAGATCGCCCGGACCGAGTGTCTGCACCACGACATCGCCACGCCCCGGCACCCCCGCGTCCAGCACTACCCGTCCTTCGCTGATGAGCCAGCAGCGGTCGGCCCGTCGGCCTTCCACGATCAGGCGCTGCCCGGCCGGATAGTGCACCGCATGCCCGGCCCGGGCCAGCGTTTCCAGTTTCGCGCCGTCGAGTGCGGCCAGCGAGGTGAACGCGGACAGTTCCTCAGTGGTGACCATCGTCGGCCTCCTCGCGCAGTTCGACGAGCCGGCCCATCTCAGCGGTCAGATCGATCCCGGCCGGGCACCATGCGATGCAGCGTCCGCAGCCCACGCAGCCGGAGCTGCCGAACTGGTCGTACCACGTGCCGAGTTTGTGGCTGAGCCACTGCCGGTACCGGCTCTCGCCCGACTGCCGGACGCTGCCGCCGTGCACATGGGAGAAATCCAATTCGAAGCACGACGCCCAGCGCTCCCAGCGTTCGGCATGGTCGCCGGTGAGATCGGTGACGTCCTCGGTAGTGGTGCAGAAGCAGGTGGGGCACACCATGGTGCAGTTGCCACAGGTCAGGCAGCGGCTCGCCACGTCCTCCCACTGCGGTGATTCGTGGGATTCGCGAATCACCGCGCGTAGGTCCGCGTCCGGCATGCTGCGGCCCATGCGACCCGCCGCGGCTGCCACCTCGGCGCGGGCATCCGCGATCTCGGCCTGGGTCGCCGGGTGCGAGCGGAGCTCTGCGAGTATGCGCTCGCCCGCCGCAGTGCCCACCTCTACCAGGAACCGATGCCCGCTGTCGTCGATGCGTTCGGTGAGCGCGAGATCGTATCCGACGGAGACGCCCGGCCCGGTGCCCATCGACGCGCAGAAACACACCCCGCCCGGCTCGGTGCAGTTCACAGCGACGATGAACAGACCGGCGCAGCGGGCCGCGAAAGCCGAGTCCGGGTAGGCGTCTCCGCCGAGCACCCGCCCCAGAATGCGGATGGCGGCCATATCGCAGCCGCGCACACCGAAGAATGCGGCGGGGCGATCCGGTTGCGGTGGCTGCGACGACGGCCCGGTCGCCGGTGTCGGGCCCTCTCCGGCCGCTTCGAGATTCAGGTCGGCGTCGAGTCGTGCGATCAGGCGGTGCGGTGGATGCAGGAACTGTTTCCACGACCCCGGCCCGGCCGAATGCGCGAAGACCGCCTGGTCGGAGCGGCGATACACGCGATACCGGCCTGGCTCGGTGTGCACGCCCCACCCGGCGGGCAGTGCGGCCGGAGTGTCGAGTTCGTCGAGGATGATCGCGTTGTCACGCATCGTCGGGCCGATGACCCGATATGAGTTCTCCTGTAGCACCGCGACCAGCCGGTCGAGCCCGTCGCGGTCGATTGTCACGGTGTCGCCGATGGTCACGGAAGCCTCCGTTCTCCCACACGTCGTTCGATTCCAGTCTGATCGGCACGGCGCGGCCGCGAACAGCGCCGAAGGTCCTCGGTGCGGGGCCGGAGTGCCCGGGTCGGCAGGTCAGTGGCGAGAGCCGACATCCTCGCATCCAAGGTCCCGAACTCGCTCCAGTTCTTGGATACCGCCGGTAGGTCCATCCCGAAGGTGCGACTTGCACGGCCGGGCCCCGGGCGGCGAGAGCGGAATCGCGATCCGCTCTCACGCGTCCCGAGGACCCATGACCGCCGTATTCGCCGCCACCATCACCGTCACCGGAACGCTCCTGGGATCGGCGCTCACGTACTTCTTTCGACGCCAAAGATCCGAGCGGGCTCCGCGTGCTCACTCGAGCTGCGGGAAACTCCCGCAATCGCACCAAGCTGGGTCAGGTCACATCCCCGAGATTCGGTTCCAGGACCTTCGGGAGTAGAATGGTTGCGCGAGAGTTACTGGGGTGCAGAGGCGTTCGGGGTGGTCCAGGTGGGGTCCCGGTGGGTGGGGACGGGGCACCGGTGGGTGGGAGGACCGGTGGGTAACCGGGCGGGGTGCGCGTAAGCACCCCTAGCGTCGCGGCCGTGAACATCAAACGATTTGCACGACTTCGTATTTCAATGCTCGTTGTGACTGCTGCGGCGGGGGCGCTGCTCGGGGGCGGGGTGGCCGGGGTGCCGTCCGTGGCTCTGGCGGCGCCGCCGATCATGCACACCGAGGCGACTCGGATCACGTTGCAGGGGGCCGTCAATGTGCGCGATATCGGGGGGTATGCGACCTACACCGGGGATTCGACCAAGTCGGGGAAGGTGATTCGGGCGGATGCGCTCGGGAAGCTGACCGACGCCGATGTGCAGCAGCTGGGGGCGCTGGGGATCAAGTCGGTGATCGACTTCCGGACGCAGGCCGAGGTGGGGGCGCAGGGCGCGGATCGGGCGATTCCGGGGGCCACCGCGGTGTCTCGGCCGATCAGCGACGGGGGGATGTATCTGAAGATGGTGCAGGCCATCGGGTCGAAGGATCCGGCGGTGCAGCAGGCGGCGCTGGGTGACGGCAAGGCCGAGCAGATGATGCGGGACATGTATCAGAGCTTCCTGACGCCGGATTCGATGGCGAAGTTCGGGCAGACGATCAAGGACATCGCGGCATCCGGCGGCGCGACGCTGTACCACTGCACCGCGGGCAAGGACCGCACCGGGTGGATGACGTATGTGATGCTGCGCGCCGTGGGTGTGCCGGAAAACGTTGCCCGTCAGGACTACCTGCTGTCGAACCAGTACCGGTCGGCCGCGGATGCCGCGCAGCGCGCGCAGCTGAAGCAGGCGGGCATCATGCAGAACCCGGATCTGCTGATCCCGTTGCAGGTCGTCAGCGACGAGTACCTGAACAACGCGATCGACAAGATGAACGCGCAGTACGGTGATTTCGGCAAGTTCCTCACCAAGGGTCTGGGCATCGACGCCGCGACCATCGTGAAGCTGCACAAGACCCTGGTGGGCTGACCCTCACTCGTTCCGGCCCCGTCGTACCGCGTGCGGCGGGGCCGTCGCGTGCCCGGCTATCGCCGGGAACTCAAGGCGGACAGGTCCAGAGCGGTTGTCTCCGCCCAGGCGCTGGCGCGCAGGTCGCCGGGGTCGCCGACGCCGAGGGCCTCGTGCAGGCCGCGGGTGGCGGAGCGGGCGAGGTCCTCGAAGGCGGTGCGGGTGATCGGCCAGCGCAGGGTGCGCCGCCAGTTCTCGATTTCGCGTTGCAGGGCGGGAGCGGTCCAGCCGAGGTCGCGCAGTAATTGGGCGGCGGCCTCCGAAATCGGTTCGGGCAAATAGTAATTACCGGTGAGTTCGGCGGAGAGATTGATGTCGAACTGCTGGAATTGCACGTATCGATTGCCGGTGGCGACGAGGGTGAGGGTGGCGCGGGATGGCAACCCGGCGAGAAAGGTGGCCAGCCTGCGCGCGAACACTTCCCAGTCGGTGGTGACTATTCGTTCGCGCTGGCCCTGGATGCCCATCCCGGCCGATCATACGCCGTCCAGTGCAACCACCGGACGAATTACCGTGCCGCCCAGTCCGATCACGGAAATATTGGCGACTTCGATCAGCACAGACGATCATGGACATCGCCATCATCGCCACGGTGCAAGGAGCAGAAGATCCATGTCCTCGGAATTCTCCGGCAGCCCTGACCATTTCGAGGTGCGCCCGGTCGGCCACGTCCGCTCCCCGCTCACCGGCCGCGCCGGGGCGCCGCGCCAGCCCGATGAGGACGCGCCGCCCGCCGAGGTGGTACTGGCGCCCGAATTCGCCGCGGCGGCGGCGGATCTTCAGCCCGGTATGCGGGTGATCCTGCTGACCTGGTTGCACGCGGGCAACCGGGAAGTGCTCGCGGTGCATCCGCGGGGGGACCGTTCCCGTCCGGCGACCGGTGTCTTCGCGACCCGCTCCCCCGACCGGCCGAACCCGATCGGCCTGCACGAGGTGACGCTGACCGAGGTGTCGCCGGACGTGCTGGGGGTGGCGGGGCTGGAGGCGATCGACGGGACGCCGATTCTCGATATCAAGCCGGTGCTGGGCGGGGTCGAAACCCGCTGACCGGCCCGGATGGGACGGGCGGGCGGCCCTCGGGAGTAGGTTGAGTGCCATGGCGGCACCCAGGCATCCGATCCCGGCGGTCGGCACTCAGAGGCTGGCCGCGGCGTGTCAGGCCGAGGTGCCCGCGTTGACCAAGCAGTTGATGGCGGCGATCTTCACGGACAACCCTGGGTGGACGGATTACACGGCGGTGCCGCGCGCGGATCTGCGGGACGGCTGTCGCCGGTATCTGACGCGGATTCTGGATCTGCTGGGCGGGTTGCCGCGGAATCCGGACGGCGACGATGTGGCCGCGGCGATCGGCAGGCGGCGCGCCGAGCAGGGGGTGCCGCTGGAGGCGATGCTGCGGACGTTCCGGCTCGGCGGCCAGATCGTGTGGGAAGCGTTGCTGGACAAGGCCGATGACATCGGGTCGGCGGAGACCCGGCAGGTCGGGTCGGCCATGTGGGCGGTGGTGGACGGCATGTCGTCGGCGCTGGTCACCTCGTACCGGAACACCGAGCTGGATCGGGTGCGCAGTGATGAGCGGCGCCGGCATTCGCTGATCGAGGACCTGCTCGCCGGGCGCGCCCACGACGCCACGTTCGCGGCGCGCGCCGGGCGCGAGCTGAATCTGCCCGCGCACGGCGCGTATCTCGTGGTGGTGGCGCGCGGTGAGGGCGGGCCGCGGCTGCACACGGGTGCGGAGGCGGCGCTGGGGGTTTCGGGGGTGCGCTCGGTGTGGCACGAGCGGGTGGATTCGACGGTCGGGCTGGTGTCGCTGGAGCATCGGGACAGTTCGGTTGTGCTGCAACAGCTTCGGCCGTTGATCCGGGGCCGGGCGGGGGTCTCCCCCGCGGTCGCCGGGCTGGCGGGCATCGATACCGCGCACGGGCTGGCGGTGCTGGCGCTGGATACCGTGCCCGGGGACGCGGCCGGGCTGCTGGTCTCGCTGGACGAGCGCTATCCGGAGGCGCTGCTGCTGCGCTCCCCCGATCTGACCGATCTTCTGGTCGCCCGGACCCTCGGCCCGGTCCTGGAATTGCCGCCGAAAGAACGTGACATTCTGCTGCGGACTTTGGCCGTCTGGCTCGCCGAGAACTGCTCGGCGGCCAATGCCGCACCCAAGTTGCACTGCCATCGGAACACGGTCATCAACCGGTTGCAGCGCATCACCATGCTGCTCGGCCGACCCTTGGAAGGCCAGCGCGCCTACCTGGAACTTTCGCTCGCACTGGCCGCTCTGGAATTGCCCGGGACCACCCTCGGCTGAACCGCCGAAAGCACGCTACTCACTGGTACAAATTGTGCTCTCCGCCCAGTCACGCACTGACATATATGGGCTTCGAGTGCATTGATTGTGCAAATGGGGACCGACAGACTCGTTCGCAATGACTCGCATCACAACCGATGGCGGGTCGAGTTATCGAGAACGAGGAGCACCACGAGTGCCGGAATTCGATCTTCTGGTGATCGGTGGCGGTCCCGGCGGGTACGTCGCCGCCATCCGCGCCGCTCAACGAGGCCTCACCGTCGGCCTGGTCGAGAAGGAACGCCCGGGCGGCGTCTGCCTGAACTGGGGCTGCATCCCGACCAAGGCGATGCTGCGCTCGGCGGAGGTCTTCCACACCATCGCGCACGCCGCCGAATTCGGCATCTACGCCGATAACCTGCGCTTCGACTACGCCGCGGTGCGGCAGCGCAAGGACGGCATCGTCAAGGAACTGACCGACGGGGTCGCGGGCCTGCTCGAGGCCAATGGCGTCACCGTCATCGAGGGCCACGCCCGGTTCACGAGCCCGACCACGGTCGAGGTCGTCGAGGCCGGTCCGTCGCCGATCTTCGAGGGCGGCCCACGCTACGCCGCCGCCCCGACCGCCAACGCCGTGCGCACCGTCAGCGCGAAGGACGTCATCGTCGCGACCGGATCGGTCCCGGCCGTCCTGCCGATCCCGGGCGCGGACCTGCCCGGCGTCATCACCTCCGACGGCGCGTTCGGTCTGACCGAGGTGCCCAAGCGCCTGGTCGTCATCGGCGGCAGCGCCGTGGGCGCGGAGTGGGCCAACCTGTTTCACGAGTTCGGCGCGGACGTCACCGTGGTGGAGATGCAGGATCGCCTGGTTCCGTTGGAGGACAAGGAGATCGGCGCCGCGCTGGTCCGCTCGTTCACCAAGCGGGGCATCACGGTGCTGACCGGCGCGACCGTCACCGCCATCGCCGAGGGCGATGCGGGTCTGACCGTCACGGTCGGCGGAGACAAGCCGCAGGAGCTGCCCGCGGACGTGGTGCTGGTCGGCGTCGGCCGCCGCCCCAATACCGCCGGGCTGGGCCTGGAGGTCGCCGGAATCGCCACCGACGCACGGGGTTTCATTCCGGTTGACGAGCACCTGCGCACCGGCGTCGAGCACGTCTACGCCATCGGTGACGTCACCGGTAAGGCGCTGCTCGCGCACGTGGCCTCGCATCAGGGCCTGGTCGCCGCCGACACCATCGCCGGTCACGCCGCCCACATCGACTACAACGTGATCCCGGCGGCCACCTTCACGCATCCGGAGATCGCGAGCGTCGGCCTCACCGAGGACGCCGCCAAGGCCGCGGGCCACGACATCGTGGCCGCCAAGTTCCCGTTCGCGGCACTGGGCCGGGCCAAGTCCTTCGGCGATCAGGAGGGCTTCCTGAAGATCGTCGCGGGCAAGAAGCACGGCGAAGTGCTGGGCGTGCACATCATCGGCCCGTCGGCCAGCGACCTGATCACCGAAGGGGCCCTGGCGATCTCGCTGGAGGCGACCCTCGACGAGCTGGCCGAGACCATTCACGCCCACCCCACCCTCGGCGAGATCGGTATGGAGGCCGCCCTGGTCGGGCTGGGCCTGCCGATTCACGTCGCGCCGCCCCGGAAGCGTTGAGGAGTTCCGTCATGACCACGACCACTGCAGCGGAGCTGACACAGACCACCGCCGCGCCGCGCAAGCCGGCGCGCAAGGCCACCCGCCCGGCCGACCAGTCCGCGGACGTAGCCGTATCCGGCGCCGAAACCCTGCTCGGCGGAGCCGATTTCGGTGGCACCGACGCCGCGACCCTGCGCGAGCTGTACAGTGAGATGCTGTTCATCCGCCGCTTCGAGGAGCGCACCGCGCAGGCGTATCAGCAGGCCAAGATCGGCGGCTACTGCCACCTGAACCTGGGTGAGGAAGCCACCGTCGTCGGTGTCGGGCGGGCCATGCGTCCCACCGACTACCTGTTCACCAACTACCGCGAGCACGGCTACGCGCTGGCCAAGGGCATCGAGCCCGGCCGCGTCATGGCCGAGCTGTACGGCCGCTCCACCGGCACCTCCAAGGGCTGGGGCGGGTCGATGCACATGTACGACACCGAGACCCGGCTGCTCGGCGGTTACGCCATCGTCGGCGGCCAGGTGCCGCTCGCCATCGGCGCGGCGCTGGCCATCGACTACCGCGGCGGTGATGACGTCGTGGTGTGCCAGATGGGTGAGGGCACCACGAACATCGGCGCGTTCCACGAGTCGCTGAACATCGCGGCGCTGTGGAATCTGCCCGTGGTGTTCCTGGTGATCAACAACCAGACCGGTATGGGCACCACCGTCGAGAAGTCCTCGGCCGAACCGGATCTGTGGAAGCGCGCCGCCTCGTACCGCATGCGCGGTGAGCGGGTGGACGGCACCGATGTGCTGGCCGTGCGCGAGGTCGCCGCCGATCTCATCGAGACCGCGCGCCGTGAGGGCAAGCCCGCGCTGCTGGAGGCCGTCTCCTACCGGCTCAAGGGGCATTCGGTGGTGGACCCGGCCAAGTACCGCGCCGAGGACGCCGTCTCCACCGCGGTCGCGCACGACCCGATCGTGTTGTGGCACAACCGTCTGCTGGAGGCGGGCGTACTGACCGAGGAGTCGGCCGCCGCCATCGAGGCCGATGTGAAGGAACGCGTGCGCGTCGCGGTCGATTTCGCCGACCAGTCCCCGCATCCGGACCCGGCCACCCTGTTCGATTACAACTACGCGACCCCGGTCGCGGGCGATTCCCATCGCCTGCCCGGTGATCCGCTCTTCACCGCCTAAGGACATCACCGTGGCTGTCATGACCTACCGTGAAGCGCTGCGCGAGACCCTCCGCGAGGAGATGCGGCGCGACGACGACGTCTTCCTCATCGGTGAGGAGATCGGCGTCTTCGAAGGCTCGTACAAGATCACCGCCGGCCTGCTGGCCGAGTTCGGTGAGAAGCGGGTGCGCGACACCCCGATCGCCGAAGAGGGTTTCGTCGGCGCGGCCATCGGCGCCGCCATGCTGGGCCTGCGCCCGGTCGTCGAGATCATGACGATCAACTTCTCGCTGCTGGCGCTGGACCAGATCGTCAATCATGCCGCCAAGATCTACGGCATGTTCGGCGGGCAGACCGCCGTACCCATGGTCATCCGCACCCCCGGGGGCGGCGGCCAGCAGCTGGGTGCGACGCATTCGCAGAACATCGAGCTGTACTACGCGTTCGTGCCCGGCCTGAAGGTCGTCGCGCCGTCGACGCCCGCCGACGCGGCGGCGCTGATGAAGGCCGCGATCGCCGACAACGATCCGGTGCTGTTCCTGGAGAACCTGTCGCTCTACAACACCAAGGGCGAGGTCCCCGAGGACCTGCCGCCGGTCGAGATCGGCAAGGCCGCGGTCACCCGCGAGGGCACCGACATCACCCTGATCGGCTACTCCCGAATGGCGAACGTCTGCACCCAGGTCGCCGAACAGCTTGCCGCCGACGGCATCTCGGCGGAGGTCATCGACCTGCGCAGCCTGCGCCCGCTGGACCGCGACACCATCATCTCCTCGGTCAAGAAGACCGGCTGCGCCGTCATCGGCGAGGACGACTGGCTGACCTACGGCATCGGCGCGGAGATCGCGGCGTCCATCTCCGACGGCGCGTTCGACTACCTCGACGCCCCCGTCCGCCGCGTCGCCATGGCCGAGGTGCCGCTGCCCTACGCCAAGCCCCTGGAGAAGCTGGCGCTGCCCTCGCCCGAGTCGCTGTACCGGGCCGCCACCGAAACCCTTGCCGCCGTGGGCAAGCGCCGCTGAGATCCGGAAGGAACCATGTCCGAAGTAACCATGCCCCGGCTCTCCGACACCATGGAGGAGGGCGTCGTCGCGGCCTGGCTCAAGCAGGTCGGCGACCAGGTCAAGGCCGGCGAGATCCTGGCCGAGATCGAAACCGACAAGGCGCTCATGGAGCTCGAGGCCTATGAGGACGGGGTGCTCGAGCGGATCATCGCCGAAGCCGGTGCGCGCGTGCCGATCGGTGAGGCCATCGCGATCCTGGGTGACGGGAGCGGGTCCTCCTCCGCCCCGGCCGCGCCCGCCGCCGCCGCGGCTCCGGCCCCCGCCGCTCCTGCCGCGCAGGGCAATCCGGCCGCCGTGAACGGAAGCGGCGGCACCCCCGCGGTTTCCGCTGACGGCGAGCGCAAGAAGTCGTCTCCGCTGGCCCGCAAGGTCGCCAAGGAGCTCGGCGTCGACATCACCGCGGTGACCGGCACCGGCCCCGGCGGCCGCGTCACCAAGCAGGACGTCGAAACCGCGAGCAGTACAGCCGCTCCCGTCGCGGCCGCACCCGCCGCCCCTGCCGTGGCTCCGGCTCCGGCGTCCGTGTCCCCGGCCACCGGCGACTACGACGAGATCCCGCTGACCACCATTCAGCGCGTCTCGGCCCAGCGCCTGACCGAGTCCATGCAGCAGGCGCCGCACATCTACCTGACCAGCGCCATCGACGTGACCGAGCTGCTGGCCTTCCGCGCGCAGATCAACAAGACCCTGGAGGAGACCGGTTCCGGCAAGGTCAGCGTGAACGACCTGCTCGTGAAGGCGGTCGCCACCGCGCTGCGCCTGGATCCGTCGGTGAACGTCTCCTTCGCGGGCGACAAGCTGTTGCGGCACAAGGCGATCAATATCGGCATCGCCGTGGCCACCGACGCGGGCCTGTTCGTGCCCGTCATTCATGACGCGGACCGCAAGTCGGTGTCGGCCATCGCGGCGGAGGGCCGGGAGAAGGCCGGTCGCGCCCGCGACCGGAAGCTGAAGGGCGAGGACATGTCCGGCGGCACCTTCACCATCTCCAACCTGGGCATGTTCGGTATCGAGCAGTTCACCGCCGTGATCAACCCGCCGGAGTCGGCGATCCTCGCGGTCGGCGCCGCGCAGGACGAGTTGAAGCTCGACGGCGAGAAGGTGGTGTCGCGCAAGACCCTGCGCGTCACGCTGTCGGCGGATCACCGTTCGATCGACGGCGCGGTCGCGGCGAAGTTCCTGCAGCAGCTGAAGGAACTCATCGAGCACCCGCTGCGCATAGTGACCTAGTCACCCCGAGACCGTCGTCCGATTTTCTGATCCAGGATCGGACGGCGTTGCCCGCCGTGAGCCGAACTCACCCGGTGGCGGGCGGAATCGCCGGATGGCGTGGACCGGTTTTACCCGGCCGGTCCCCGTCATCCGGCTTTTCACGTTTCGGTCGATGGCGCGGGCCGGGACTGTCCGGGTCCGGCCGCCAGTTCGACGACCACCAATGCGGTGACGGCGGCGAGCACCGTCCAGATGACCACCGGTCCGGTCGGGTACGACCAGAACGTCAGCGTGATCGCCACGACGGCGAGAACGGCGATCCGCAGCGAGCCCCGGTAGCGGGCCACGACGGATCGGATCGCCCGTGGATCGCGCACGACTCGGTGCGATTGCGCGGCCAGCGCGATCACCACGGCCAGAGCGAACATCGCTCGCACGGTGGTGTCCAGCCGTATCAGGAAGGCGTCGATCACCGCCGCGGCGGCTTGCGGGGTGAGCACGTCGTCCGGCACCGCGTCCAGGTAGGCCGATCGTGCGATGCCGACGGCGACCGCGAGCAACGCCATCGCCAGCGCCAGCGTCGCACCCAGCCAGGTGAGGGCGCGACGCCGCGCGCCCGCGGGTGCGACCCAGACCGCGACGGCCGCGACGAGCACCGTGATCCAGGGCAGCACGTCGGCCACCCGATCGAGGAGCATCACCCAGCGTCGCGCCTCGACCAGTTCGGGAGACCGGAAGAGCACGAACGAGCGGTCGATCGCGGGCACCTGGTCGGCGAACGTGAAGCCCCGGTCGGTCAATTCGGACCGGACCCTGTCGATGATCGGGCCCAACGCCACACTCACCGCGCCGTTCTGGTCCATTCCGACCGCCGCCGGGGCCTCCCCGGTCAGCACCACGACCAGCCCGCGATGCGCCTGCCGATTCGCCTCGATCCATACGGTTCGGAATTGATCGGACGCCAGAACGGATTCGGCCGTGTCACGCACGAGACCTCGCGCTTGCCGGGTGGCCAAGGGAGCCAGCCCCGTCACCGCGCGCGGAACGCGCGGGTTGCTGTCGGCCAGCGCCGCCAGGGCCTGGGCGGTGACGGATTGGACGTCGACGCTATCCATGATCGCGTCGGTGGCCCGGTCGGCCAGCATTTCTCGCAGTGCGGGGTCGGCGGACAACGGCGTGACGGTCCGGACGTAGCGGTCGGTGTCGAGCAATTCTCGGTGCGCGAATCCAGCGAGGACCGATGCGATCGCCAGGACGGCGAACAGTGTCAGCAGTACGGCCGTGGCCGTCCACCGTCCCGCGCTACGGCGTGGGCGTTCGGGTTCGGGTTCGGAAGCCGCCATGACTGTCCCGCCTCGATCGTGCGATGGTCAATTCGAGCCGTGCAGAAACCGTCCGATCACGGTCTCGTCCTGGGCGAAGGCCTTGATGATCGAGGCAGCGCCGACGATCACCACCGACATCACGAAAAGCCAACTGACAGAAGTGAAAGCGAGCCCCAGGGGTCCGAAGTGCCGCATGGCGTTGGCCGTGATCCGCGGCAGCACGACCCGCCCGGCCAGATGCACGGCGGTCAGCCCGGTCGCGGTCAGCAGCCCGGTCGCCCAGGCCACGCGCCCGGTCAACGCGCCCTTCGTGAGCAGGAACGGCGTGAACGCCCACACCAACGTCCAGATGACGAGCTCGCCGGCCAGCACGAGCGGCCACCCGACATAGCTGACGTGCGCGAGGTTCTGGGTCTGCCCGACCAGCGCGACCGCCAAGGCGACCGCGAACAGTGCCGCGAACCACCGCCACGCATCCCGTGGACCGATCGAATTCACCTGCCACACCGCCCCGTAGACGCGTCCGAGCGCGCGGGCGAACGACGTGCCGCTGAATACGACCATCAGCAGCCCGACCACACCGAACGCGGCCAGCGACGAATCCGACACCTGCGCCGCGTCACCGACAGGCAGCGCCCCGAGATCGAACCCGAACTGGAAACGGATCGCGCCGGACGCGGAATGCCAGCCACTCAGGGCCGTTGCCGCCATGATGACCGGCAATACCGATGTGAAGATCTGCGCGGACAGCGCCAGCGATCGATCGACGAGCTCGATCTCGAACAGGCCCTGGAACACCCGCCCAGCGGTCCGGCCCCAGGGTGTGCCGCGCAACCAACCGGCAGCGGTGTCGATCACCGCCGCAGCCGTTCTCGGCATCGCGTCCACGACGGGCTCAGCCGTTCGTCCTGCCTTCGAACACCGTCGATCGGGTGCGGCCGCCGGGTCCGAACGGCCGGAAGTCCACGCTCACCTCGGTCATCTCGCTCCTAACGCATGGATTCGTCAGTACGGATATTCGGGTATCGCATCGTCATTCATGACTTCGGACCGAGACTCGGGCCGGAATCGATCGTATCCCGTTCGATCGTGACGGTTGCCACTCCACCGACATGATGAGAAGATTCGGTAGTTACTCTCTCATCCTGTCGGCGCGTGACAGCCGTCAGGAACGGTCGATCAAAGGAGATCCACCATGACCGCCGCCGTCGCGCTCGCCGAGGGATCCGGAGCAGCCCGCCCCGAACGCCGTCCGTTCGAACCCGGCAGCCGGATGTGGGAGGACACCGGGCTCATCACCTTCTCCCTCACCGCCGGCTCGGCCTTCCTGCTGCAGACCATGGAACCCAGCATCGCCGCGGTGGTGGACGAGCACTCCAGCTTCCGCACCGACGCGCTGGGCCGCGCGGCCCGCAGTATCGCCTCGGTCATGATGTGGATCTACGGCGGCGAGGAGGCTCTTGCCGAGGCCGACCGGCTGCGCAAGATGCACGCCACCTTGAATTCCACCGACGCCCACGGCGTCAAGCACCGCGCACTGTCCTCGGGCCCGTGGGCGTGGGTGCTGCACACCGCGGTCTTCGCCTTCACCGAGGGCAACAAGTACTTCTCCAGCGACAAGCTGACCGAGGCCGAGAAGGAGTCCTACTACCAGGAAGTCGTGCAGCTCATGCGCAACTTCTCGGTGCCGCCCAAGGAGATTCCGGCCACCTACGCCGAATGGCTCCCCTGGTTCGAGGACCAGATCGAGAACCACCTGGTTCCCACCAACGTCGCTCAGGACTACCTGAAGGTCATTCGGAACATTGCCCCGCCCAGGCAGATCCCGTCCGCCCTACACCCGGTGTGGCGCGTGGCGACCCAACCCATCGGCCGCCTCCAGTACTTCTGCACCGTCGGCACCACCCCCGGCTCCGTCCGCGACCGCCTCGGCCTGGAGTGGACCGCCAATGACGAACGCGCCCTGCGATTCCTGGGCTGGGCCATCGGCCGAACCGTACCGAAACTGCCCGAGCGCATCCGCTACTTCCCCATCGCCTACGAGGCCCGCCGCCTCGAACGCGACCGCGCCCGCCTGCGCAAGATGATCACTCTGCGCCCGATCTGACCGTCACCCGCGCCGGGAACCAGCGGCGGATGGCGACCGCACCCGCGGTCGCCACCGCTCCCAGCGCGACCCCGGCGGAGCCGAGTGTGGCTGCCGCACCGATGATTCCGACCGCGATCGGGCCCGCGAACATGCCGAGATCGTGGGTCAGCCGCCAGGCGCCGAGGAATTCGGCCCGCGCTGACGGTGGGGCGACATCGGAGCCGACGGTCATGATCAGACCGTTGCTGAGGCCGTTGGCGATTCCGAGGATCACGGCGATCACACACAATCCGGAGGCCGTCGTGGCCAGGGGCAGAGCGGTGTAGCCGAGCGCGAACAACAGCAGCGAGGGTGTCCCGGTCGCGCGTCGCCCGTACCGGTCCAGCCAGATACCGGACGGATAGGACAGCAGGACGTCGACCGCTCCGGCGATCCCGAAGATCAGTCCGATGGCCGGGGCGCTCATCCCGATATGCGCCGCCCACAGCGGCAGCAGCGACACACGTGCCGCCCGCGCCGCCCCGGTCGCCAGCGCCCCGAACCCGAGTGTGCCCAGCACACGGCGGTTTTCGGTGACCACCGCCCGCAGTCCGCGCCGGATCCGCTCCGGTCCGTCGTCGATATCGCGCACCGACATCATCAGGGTCCCGCCGACGAGGATCGCCGCCAGTTGCAGCCACATCGCGCCGGTCACCCCGAACGCGTGCGTGGCGCCCGCGCCGATCAAGGGCCCCGCGAACACCCCGAACCGCTGTGAGCCCGCCAGCAGGGACAGTGCCCGCCCGCGGTCGCCGTCGGGCACGACGGCCACCAGATAGGTCTGCCGCGCCAGTCCCCACAGCGCCGAGGCCGCACCGGTGAGCAGCATCCCCGCGGCCAGCCACCCCAGATTCGGCGCGACGATGGCCAGCACCACACCGACCGCGCCGCCCACCGACGCCGCGGCGACCGCCCGCCGCTCCCCGACCCGGGCGATGAGCTGTCCCGCGGGCAGATCCGCGAGCAGCTGCCCGAACCCCGAGAGCGCTACCACGATTCCCGCCGCCCCGGCGCTCGCACCCAGTTCGAGCGCGCGCAGCGGATACATCGGGGCGGCCGCTCCGCCACCCATCCCGAACACCGCGGTCGGAACGAACACCTGCCAGGTCAATGCCCGCAGCCGCATCACCGGCGCCGCGAGGTCGGCGACGCCTTCACCGCTCATCGCACTCGAACCCCGAACAACCCCACGGCAATATCCCGGCTACAACCACGTCCGCATCGAATCAACCGGCGCGGTGGCGGAACACCCTTTTCCTGCCGCTGATTCCAACCCCGGAACTGGCGACTCGATGGCGAGCCGACTCATCAGCCAGCACAGAGAGCCGAGGAAGGCTGGTCGCGCAACGCCCGCCAGTCGCCGAGATCGCCCAGCGCCTGGGCCATCTCGAGGTGTCGAGCTGCTCGCGGGCGTTCCGCCGCTGGAAGGGCATGGGCCCGCGCGCCTTCCGGCAGTTGCGACCGGCCTGAGCGCTATCGGGCCGCGGCGGGCGCGCGGTGCAGTTGTTTGCGGTCGTAATAGCCGGTCACGATCAAGCCCACCAGCAGACCGATCAGCAATCCGAACAGGGTCTTCCAGCACGCGTGACTCAATCCGGCCGACCCGTCGCCGTTGAAATAGAGGATGGCGCGCACGCCGAGGTACACCTGGTGCATCGGTTCGAACGCGGCCAGCCAGTCCATCGGCCTCGGAATCGCCTCGAGCGGCACCGTGCCGCCGGAGGAGGGCAGACCGAGCACGATGAACAGCACCAGGTTCACCAGCAGGCCCATGGTGCCCAGCGCGGACACGATCGACAACGCGGTGACGCCGACCGCGGTGATCGCGAAGGTGCTGTAGAGGAACAGCAGCAGCGGCCGGTCGATGGGCATGCCCAGCCACTGGCCGACTCCCATGAAGATGCCCGCCACCACGGGCGCGGTCCCGGCCATGACCGCCCATTTGAGGAACAGGGTGCGCAGACGAGAAATCGGCACAGACGGATTGTGCACATACCAGGGCCCGAACTCGGTAGGTGCGAAACCCAGTGCGGCATCGACCATTCCATTGATCACCATGGCGCCGGTGAAGCCCGCCAGCAGGATCATCACCGTGTAGAAGAAGGCGGTGAGACCTCCGCCGGTGCCGCCCGGCAGCGGATGGAACGGCGTGACCGTCACCTCGATCGGTGCGGCCAGCATGAGCTTGCTCAGCCCCGGTAGTGCGGCGACGCCACCGGAGGGTTGCAGCCGGGTGTTCACGGTGCCGGTGAGCTGTTGACCAACAGTGTCGTTGGCCTGTTTCAGCGCCGTCGCCGCGATGTTCTGCATCACCTGCGATCCGAAGGTCCCGGTACGCGGATTGGTGAACACCGTGATCTGCGGGCGGGTGACGTCGCCGGGCACGGCGCTGGCGGCCGCGAAAATGCCCAGCCGCTTGGTGAAATCACTGGGGATGACGATCGCCCCGTACACCTTGCCCGTGTTCAGCTGCTGCTGCGCCTCATTGATGCCCAGCACCCGCAGATCGAACTTGTCGGCCGGAATCTGTTGCACCAGCGCGTCATTGATCTGCTTGCCGACATTGGTGGGCTGCCCGCCGATCACATCGCCGGAGTCCTGATCGACCAGGGCGACGGGAAAGCCGTGCAGATGCTTCGACGGATCCACCACGTACGCCAGGTACATGGTGGCCAGCAGGGCCATCAGCAGCGACACCACGACCGCCGGGGCCAGCCACACCCGGGGGCTCTTGCGCGGCAACGATTCGGGAGCGGTTTCCTCTACATTCGCCATGGGGTACCCGACTCTCTGTGATCAAGGGTTGGTGCCGGTGACCTCACGCACGAACGCGTCGACGGCCTCCTCCATCTGGGTGAGACCAGGTTCCTCGAGCGGATAGTGCCCCGCGTTCTCGAGCATCACCAGCGTCACCGGAACCTTCTTGATCGGGTCGAGCGCGGGTTTGCTCAATTCCAGCGGCGTCCAATGATCCTCGGCGGGCTGGGTGTGGAGAATCGGGCAGACGTCGAAGTCGGCGGGTTCGATATCCGGGACATAGGTGCGGTAATCGGCGAGGAATTTCATCGACGCCGCACTGCCCGCCGAAGTCTTGTCGGCCAGAAAGACTTTCATGGCGTCCGCGTTGTTGCACAACGCGCTCATCTTCGAGGCGAGGCTCATCGGAAACTCCAGGCCCTTCATCGGCGAACGGGCCAAAGCCCCGACGCCTTTCATGCCCACGGTGGCGCTGAATTTGTAGCGCGCGGTCGCGATCCACACGTCCCGATTGCGCTGGTCGAGGAAGGTCAGGCCGACGATTCCGTGCACGGCGCCGCGCGGTGCGTGCGCGGCGACGTGGTAGGTGACCATGCCGCCGGCCGACAGCCCGAAGAGCACGATCGGGCGATCGTCGCGCGACTTCTCGTAGGCGAGATAGTCGGTGACCATCTGGATCCACTGGCCATACCCGTAAGTGCCGCCGGGGCGTACCTGCGTCATGCCGTAGCCGAGATTGTCGATGGCGGTGACTTCCCAGCCCTGGTCCGCCAACGGTTTACCGATAATGAGGTTCATCTGCCGTCCGTTGGTGCCGACGCCGTGATGCAGGATCACTTTCGCCGGGGCCCCGGGGTTCAGATATTGATCGAGATGGATGTTGTTGCTCTCCCACTCCCAGAAGTCCTCGGTGGGGAGGTCCGCTTCGACCGTGAGCCGGAGCCGGGGCGGGAGGAACTCCTGGAGCTTCCACCACGCCGATTGATCGTGGTACAGGGTGTCGCGCCCGGTTTTGCGCTTCATCGAAAACCCCTCATGTAAGAGCAGTTTGCGAGCCGTTCGATCTCCACTGTGGCCAGCGCGTCCAGGGCGCCAACAGTCGGCCACCCCTCGCCGATAGAGCCTACAGAACAGTACCTACTACACAGGTATACGATCGCCGCCCAGGAACGGTTCTTGGTCCGGAAACTCGCGGCCGACACCCACTGAATGACCGGCGCCGCCGACCGCCGTGCACCCCGGTTCCTGGGGCTGGTCAGGGGCGCGCACAACCACCAAGGTCACTATGGTGAGCATGCGGATGGTGGTGTGGCGCGCGGTGGTCGGCGTGCTGTTGGTGATGGGAGCGGTGGTCGCGCCGGGGCAGGCGAGCGCGGATCCGGGGTATCAGTGGCGGGAGGAGTTCATCACCGCACCCGACGGGACGCGGTTGCACGCCGACGTGCTGCGGCCGGTGGGGCTCGGGGACGAGGTGCGGACACCGGTGGTGATGACGGTGAGTCCGTATCGGTCGCACGAGGCGCGGCTGACCGAGTTGCGGCCCGGCGGCGGGCCCTCGACCGGGGATCTGCCGGTGCCGATGCTTTTGGCCGCCGGATACACCTACGTGATCGTGGACCTGCGCGGGTTCGGCGGATCCAACGGGTGCCCGGATTTCGGCGGGCCGGGTGAGCGTTCGGATGTGAAGACCGCGGTGGAATGGGCGGCGGCACAGCCGTGGTCGACCGGGCGGGTCGGGTTGTACGGGGTGTCCTACGAGGGGTGGACCGGGCTCATGGGGCTGGCCGAGAAGCCGGCGGGCCTGGCGGCGGTGGCCTCGTTCGAAGTCGTCGCCGACCCCAACGCGTACCTGTACATGCAAGGCATCGCGTGGAAGTTCTCGCTGAAACCGATCAGCGAACAGGGCTTCCGGCCCGGGGACATCGCCGGATTCGAGCACCTGCTGATCGCGTCGACGCCCGCGCACCCCAATGACTCGGCCGAGTACAAGGCCAACGCGTCGTCCATCGACCCGGCCTGCTACCAGCAGTATCTGGCCGAGACCAGCAACCACGACGCGAGCACGCCGTTCTGGCGCGACCGCGATCTGGTGGAGAAGCTGCGCGGCAACACCATTCCGCTGTTCCTCGGCCAGGGGTTCGTCGACTACAACACTCGCGCCGACCGGGTCTTCCAGCTGTGGAACGGGCTCGGCCCCGGCGAGCACAAGGCCATGTTCGGGCAGTGGGGGCACCGCGATTGCAGCGAGAAGTGCGGTGCCACACAGTTCTCCTCGGAACTGCTGGCCTTCTTCGACCGGCAGGTGGCGGGCAAGGATGTGACGGTGCCCGGCCCGCGCGTCACGGTCGGGCAGTTCGACGGCCGCTGGCGGGCGGAGACGGCGTGGCCGCCGGCCGACAGCCGCGCCGTCGACATCGATCTGCGCACGGGACGGTATACCGATCGCGGTCTGCTGCCCGGCGCGGACCGGGAGATATGGACCGTCTCCCCACCGCTCGCCCAGGATCAGCAGCTGTCCGGTGCGCCGACCGCCACGCTCACCCTGGACGGTCCCGCCGCGGCCAGCGTCACCGTCGAGGTCTACGACATCGGACCCGACAATCGGGCCACCGTGATCACCCGCGGCATCGCACCGGTCACACCGACCACACAGGTCCGGCTCCTCGCCCAGGACTGGCCGATTCCCGCCGGACATCGCATCGGCATCCGCGTCACCGACGTGGTCGACGACGTGTGGGCGCATCAGCCGGCCAACGCCCCCGTCACCGTGACCGCCGCCCAACTGCACCTGCCGCTGCTGTCCGGAATCCGCACCCCGGACCTGCCCGGCGACCTCAGCGAGGCGATTCCGAAGTGGCGAAACGAGAAGACGGTCTCCCTGATCGCCGATGTGGTGAACAATGCCACTGTGGCCGTGACCTTCCCTCCCCGGACCGGCGGTTAGCCCGTGACCAGCACCGCGCCGACCCACGCGCCCACCGTCGACGACGCCACCGCCGAGCGGCTGGCGGGGGCGCTGCGCTGCCGCACCGTCTCCCACGAGGACCACAGCCGCATCGACCCGGCCGAATTCGAACGCCTCGCCGGCCACCTGGAGAAGTGCTTCCCCCTGGTCCACGCCCACCTCACCTGGGAGAGCTTCGGCCATAGCCGCCTGTACCGCTGGGCGGGTAGCGCGGCGACCGAGCACCGGGCGGGCACGGCCGGGCCGGAAGCGAAGGCAGCCGCCGCCGGGGCGGCCGGGAGCGCGCGGCAGGGCACGTACGCCGGAGAGCCGGGGGCCGAGGCCGTGGCGGCGATTCTGCTGGCGCACATGGATGTCGTGCCCGTCGACGACCACGACGGCTGGCCGTATCCGCCGTTCGGCGGGGTCGTGGACGACGAATTCATCTGGGGCCGGGGCGCGATCGACGACAAGAGCCGGATGATCGCGATTCTCGAGGCGGTCGAAGCGGCGCTGCGGGACGGCGTCGCGCCCACGCAGACGGTGTATCTCGCGTTCGGCCACGACGAGGAGATCTTCGGGGCCGACGGCGCGGGCAGGATGTCGCGGCGGCTGCGGGACGCGGGGGTGCGGGCCCGGCTGCTGGTGGACGAGGGCGGTGTCATCACCGTCGGCGTCGCCGAGGGCATCGACGTGCCGGTGGCCACGATCATGGTGGGCGAGAAGGGCTTCGCGACCGTGCGGCTCTCGGTCACCGACGTGGGCGGGCACTCGTCCATGCCGGGGCGGCAGACCGCGGTCGGGCGGCTGGCGCGGGCGGTGGCGCGGATCCAGGACCACCCGTTCCCGCTGCGACTCACACCGGTCGCCGTCGACATGCTCACCCGGGTGAGGAAATTCGTGACCGAACCGCGGCGCACCCTGCTCGGGCTGGTCAATGTGGCCGGGCCGATCGCGGCGCGGGTGCTGGCCGCCCGGCCGCAGACCGAGGCGCTGGTGCGGACCACCACCGCCCCCACCGTGATCAGCGGCGGGGTCAAGTCCAACGTGCTCCCGCAGCGGGCGGAGGCGTACGTGAACTTCCGTATCCTGCCCGGTGATTCGGTGGCCGGGGTGCTGGCGCACTGCCGGAAGGTGGTGCGCGACAACGGCGTCACCATCGAACTCGACGGCACCTGCTCCGAACCGTCGGCCGACCCGAGCGCCGGACCCGATTTCGACGTCGTCGCCGATGTCGCGCGCGCGGTGGTGCCGGGGCTGGCCGTCACCGTCGGCGTGGTTCCCGCCGCCACCGACTCCCGCTACTACGACGATCTGGCGCGGACCCGCTGCAACTTCGCCCCGATCATGCTGTCCGCCGCCGACCTGGAACGCATCCACGGCACCGGCGAACGGATCTCCCGCGCCAACTATGCGCGATTGATCCGGTTCAACCGGCTGCTCATCGACCGCATCGCCGCCTTCTGACCGGCGCCGCCGTCCCCGGTGCACCGGCCGCCCGCGCGCGATCGGCGCCGGCACCGATGATCGATCGTGCGCGCGGCTACCGGTGCCCGCCCCCATCACGCGTCCGATGAGCGAGAATGGCTCCGCCGGTTGGCGACATTTCGGACGCATACGGTGGCGTCCGAAACCGCGACCCGGCACCCTTGCCCTCGTAGGTACGTGACGACCTCGACTCGAAGGAGCGGCGATGACCCGCACGGAGACCGGTGAATTCCAAGGCGCGGGCGGCCGCGTGTTCTGGCAGGCGTGGCTGCCCGACGGCGACCCTCGCGCCGTGGCGGTGATCGTGCACGGCTACGCCGAGCATTCCGGCCGGTACGCGCACGTCGCGCAGCGGCTCACCGAATCCGGGTTCGCCGTCTACGCGCTCGACCACACCGGGCACGGCAAGTCCGAGGGCGCCCGCGCCAATATCGGCTCACTCGACACCGCCGCCGACAATGTGCGCACCATGCTCGCCACCGCCACCGGCCGCCACCCGGGACTGCCGAAATTCGTCATCGGCCACAGCATGGGCGGGCTCACCACGGCTTACTTCGCCACCCGCGACCAGCCCGAGGTCGACGGCCTGGTGCTGTCCGCCCCCGCGATCGACATCGAGGCCGGCAATGCCGTGCAGCGCCTGGCCGCGCCGCTGGTGGCCAAGTATCTGCCGAATGTGCCCGTCGTGAAACTGGATTCGAAGCTGGTCAGCCGCGACCCCGAGGTGGTGCGCGCCTACGACGACGACCCGCTGGTGCATCACGGCGGCGTGCCCGCCCGCACCGCCGGGGAGATGCTGCGCGCCGGGGAGTACGTCAAGGCGCACCTGGATCGGCTGACCGCGCCGCTGCTGGTCCAGCACGGCAGCGCCGACGGCCTCGCCTCACCCACCGGCACCGACAAGGTGGAACGCGACGCCGCGTCCAAGGACAAGACGGTCATCCGCTACGACGGGCTCTACCACGAGATCTACAACGAGCCCGAGCAGGACAAGGTGCTCACCGACGTGGTCAACTGGCTCGAAGCGCACCTGCCCAGCGCCTGATCAGGTTTCACCGGAGCCCGACCGGGCTCACTTGTAGGTCTTCAGGCAGGCGTCCTCGCCGTCGAGGACGCCGGTCCGGAACGCCTCCAGCCGGACGAAACCACTGGGCACCACGGCGCCGTTGACATCAGCGGCGGCCAGGCCGTCCATCAGCAGTCCGGAGATGGCGGCGTCGAGATCGGTCGCGGACAACTGCAGATCGCTGCCGGGGCGGCTCAGCTTGGTGCTGTACGCCCCGGAGAAGCAGGCGGCGCGCAGCCCGGCGGTATCGGCTCCGGAGATGCCGAGCCGGCGGGCCTGCTGCACGGCGATCATGTAGCGCGAGACGAAGACCACGAAGGCGTTGTAGTCGCCGCCGACGGTCGCGGAGAAGAGGTCACCCCTGTCGCCGGTGGCCGCGCGCGCGGCCAGGCTCGGGATGTCGGTGCCGATCACATTGGTGGTCGGGCAGTACGAAACCGGCTGGGTGACGGTCACTTTCGGGCAGGTGCGGGAGACGCCGCCGTAGTCGAAGGCGGGTGCGGGCTGGATCGGGTAGGCGCGGGTCAGCGACTGCGCCACCAGCGCCAGATCCGGCTGGTCCACCGGCAGCTGGCGATCCTTGTCGCCTGGCTGGAAGCTCGTCGGCAGGGTGCCGCGGCGCTGCTTCAGTTCGGCGCGGGTGATGCCCTTGCAGGCGGTCGCGCCGTCGGTGTAGCCGATCTGCACGGCGGTGACCCGTTCGAACGCGGTGCCGTGCTCGTCCGGGGACGCGCCCGGTTCGCGGTCGCGGAAGGAGATCACCGCGGCCAGCACGCCATTGAGGCCGTCGGTGGTGTTGAGGGTGAAATGGCGCGAATTGCCTTCGGCCACCGAACGCAGGAAGACGCCGGCGAAGCAGTCGGCCTGCTGTTCGCGGACCACGGTCGGGGTGAAGAAGCCGTTCAGCTTGGCCTGCGCCTGGATCGAATGGCCGTACTCGTGGGCGAGGACCATGACCACCGCCATCGGGCCGAACTTCTTCACCAAGCCGGGCAGTAGAGTGCCGCGGTCGAATCCGATGGTCTTGTCGACACTGCAATAGGCGGCGTTGACCTCCTGAAAGGTACTGCCGCGGCAGAATTCGACGGCCTGGGCGCGCGGGGCGGTGGAGTCCCAGGAAATGAACCGGGTCACCGGTTTGAACACGCCCGGAAAAGTCTTGGCGTACTGGCCGTTCCAATAGTCGGCGATATCCGCGATGGCATTGAGGGCCAGTTTGTCGACCGCGCCGCCGTCCCCGTTCTCGGCGGTGAGGGTCGCGTCCGCCACCCCGGAGCGGGGTCCGCTGGGCCCGGCGGCCGAGGTCTGGCCCGCCACCACCCACGGATTGTCCGTCACCGGAGCCGAAACCTGCTGCGAGTCGGTGCTTTTCACCGTCGAGCAGCCGGTCAGGGACACCCTCGCGACCGCCAGCAGTACGACCAGGCCCCGTCGAATCCGCGACGTCCCCATCTCGCCTCCCACACCACTCGGGACCAGTATCCACCGAGATATCGCGCGAAGTCCCCGGTCCCGCAACGACAGTTCGTGACACAGTCGAGGATCATGAGCGACTATCGCGGCCTGAACCGGGCCAATTGGAACGATCGCGCCCCACTGCACGCCGATTCCCTCGACTACCACTTCGACGACTTCCGGACCGACCCGTCCTTCCTCAGCCATGTGGTGCGCTTCGATCTGCCACGGCTCGGCGACATTCGCGGGGTCGACGCCGTGCACCTGCAATGCCACATCGGCACCGACACGCTGTCACTGGCCCGGCTCGGCGCGACCGTGACCGGACTGGACTTCTCCCCCGCATCACTGGCCGAGGCTCGCAAGCTGGCCGACGCCGCCGCCACGCCGATCGAGTACGTCGAATCCGATATCTACGAGGCGGTGTCCGCGCTCGGCGGGAGGCGGTTCGGGCTGGTCTACACCGGGGTCGGCGCGTTGTGCTGGCTGCCCGATATCCGCCGCTGGGCCACGACCGTGGCCGCGCTGCTGCGGCCCGGTGGCCGCCTGTTCCTGCGGGAGTACCACCCGGTGCTGTGGTCGATCGACGAGACCCGCACCGACGCTCTGACGATCGGCTACCCGTATTTCGAGACCGCGGAGCCCATGGTGTTCAACGACGAGACCACCTATGTCGAAACCGATTCCACGGTGACCAACACCATCACGCACGAGTGGAACCACGGCCTCGGCGAGATCGTCGAAGCCCTGCTGCAGGCCGACCTCACCCTCACCCAGCTAATCGAACACGACAGCGTCCCGTCGAACCCGTTGCCCGGCCGCATGGTCCACGACGAACACTGGGAATGGCGTCTGATCGACCGCCCCGAACGCCTGCCCCTCAGCTACACCCTGCAAGCCCGCAAGGGCTGAGCGGCGGCAGCGGGAACCCGCACCGACCCTCCCGCGTCCAAGTACTCGGAAGCTGGACGACGGGAGGGACGCCGATGGAACCGGAAGCCTTGCGGCGCAGCGCCCGCCTGAGCCAATCGGGCGCCGAACACGACCAGGCCCGCCTCGCCGACCGCACCACCGACCCCGACTACATCGACCACGTCGAAGACTTCACCCGGCTCTCCCACCAGCAGATCCACGACGCCGTCCAAGCCATGAACCCCGCCGACATGCACGCCGCCGCCGACACCTGGGTCACCATCGCAGACAGCATCTTCGGCGCCGTCACCGCCCTGCACGCCGCCGTCCACACCGCCCTCGCCGACAGCATGACCGGCCACCTCGCCGACGCCGCCGCGGCCGCCGCCCGCCGCTTCGTCCAGGACGCCACCGACACCGCCGAGATCGCCCACAGCACCGGCCACCGCATGATCGCCGCCGCCTTCGGCGCCGAAGCCCTCCGCAAAACCGTGCCCCCACCGGTTACCCACGGCCCCCAATCCGACCGAGACGAGCAATATCAGCTCGCCCTCGCGGCCTTGGACGCCAACTACACCCCGATCTACCCGCCCGCAGGCTCGGGAATACCGGCGTTCTTCACGATCACCACACCGGGCGCTGCCGATGCCTCCGGGAAACGCAGTGGCGCAACGGATCCGAGCCCCGCCTCCGATGCGCGAGCCATTACCACGCCAGGGTTCACTCCGAACCTGGACGCGTGGCGCAATCCGACCGACCTCGACACCCACCGGCCACAAGCAGGTGAGGAGACCGCCACGGCGACCAATTCCCCATTCGCACAGCACATCCCCCAGGATCAAGCGGCCACCGACGAGCCGGACGCACGCCATCGAAGCGCGACCGACCCCGGCGCGGATCGGTGGCGACCGGACACCGATCCCGATCACCGCTCGACCACCACCGAAACCCACCCCACGGCGATCCTCCCGACCTCGACGACGCCCACCGACGATCCCACCCGTGCAAGCCAGCCCAGCTCCCCCACCGGCGCCCCATCGAACCGATACTTCCCCAACCCCTTTCCCGACCTCGCCCACAGCTTCCGGGGCCCGACCGTGCCCGATCCGACCACCCAGCCCCGCCCCCTCACACCACAGCTTCGCCCCGAATCTCCCGGCACCGCCATGCCGCCGGGCATGTTCGCTCCGGGCACCCGCCCGACCACGCCCGAATCGGCCCACACCTGCCCACCCTGGCTGATCCGCAACCGCGAGGTCGAGCTACTCGGCAGCCCACTCCCGCACGTCCCACCCACTCTCGGAGCCGAATTCCCCTCCGCCCGAATCGACCCCGCACCCACGCCGGACGACCACCTGTGACCCGCAGGCCGAGAAGTGCCTGCCGCGAAATTCTCCGCCCAACGGGTTTTCGCCGCCCGACCCGGAAGGCGTGCGTTCGTACCGAGCGCCCATTGGCCCGCCGCCAGACGATCATCAATACGCTCTTTGAGTCGGCGGCGCCGATCGACCCCGGATCCATTGTGGAATGAGCTGTTCGTGCCGATGCACTGCGACCGCATTCGGGCACTGTTGCTGTTCGACGCCTCGAGCATGGCGCGGGCCCCGCGAACTGCTCGACGCTCGAAGACATCGAGCTCGCATCGGAGCCGACTCGGCACAGTTCCAGCGGCAGACCGCAGCCTGCGGCCGGTTAGGTCAGCGCGGTATGCGCCATGAGCGTGCGCTCTGCACCGCACCAGGCTCCGAGTGACGCTCTCAGCTGGTCTTCTTGACGGGAGGCAGGTACTTGCCGAGGGTTGCGGGATCCTTGGCGTCGGCGGTGGGGAGGTAGATTCGGTAGTTCAGCCGGAACAGTCCGCTGGGTGCCGAGGGCAGCCAGTTGCTCGCGTGGTCTGCCGGTTGCTGGTTCTGGATGTAGATGTCGAGTGATCCATCGGGATTCTTGGTCAGGCCCGGCGTGCGGTCACCGATGGAGTAGCGGTTGATCGGGTTCTTCACCAGCTGAAAATCAGCGCCGTACATGGTGATCGACCAGAATCCGTTCGGCAGTGTGGGTGGGAGCTGGTCGGCGTTGAAGTGCAGCACGTATCGCTGTGATCCGTCGAGCAGGTTGGCGTCGCCGTCTTCGTAGGTGCTGAAGTACTCGGCCTCGTCGCGGTCGTGAACGAACAATCCCTCCAACGCTCCGGCGGCACGGTCGAAGTAGTTGACTCCGTAGGTTCCTGGTTCGAGGTTGTTCCAGCGAGTGGGGTACGGGGTGCCGCGGTACTTCACCTTCCACGACATGACTTGCGGACCGTCGACGGCCGCGCGCGCCAGGCCCTTTCGCGTCGGTTCGCTGAGAGCGTTGACGTCCATGGGTTTGCCGAGGGTGATCCCACCCCGGCGAAGTAGTTCGATGGCCGCTTCGTTGCCTGGGGCCGGTGGGTTTTCGGCCGCCAGATCGGCGATCGTCTGGAAGATCGCCAGATCGCCGTCGTAGTGCGGGCGCTTGCCCAGATCGGGCACGGTCACCTGGCCGTGTTTGGCCGGATCACTCCAGTTGGACAAGGCGGTCGTGGTGAACTTCTCTTGCAGCGCATTGACTTCGGCGAGATCGGTGGCGTTTTCGGGCAGCACGCCGATGCGGATCGCCACCATCGCGCTGTTGTTGGGCAGCCGATGCTCGATCACGCCGGGCGGCAGTTCACCATGCCAGTTCGGTCCTACGAAGGCGTGGTCGCCGCCCTTGCCGCCGGTCGCACGGGTTCCGATATAGAAGACATTGTTGGTGTAGGCGTCGGCGACCTCGACCGACCAGTATCTGTCCATGATGTCCGGGGCCGTCAGGATCATCGGCTCATCGCGAAGTTCCATCCCCACACCGCTGTAGACGGTGTCGTTGTTCGGCGTGTACGGCATCTTGTCGTCTGCCGTAGCAAGGGTTTTCATGTGGCCGATCTGGTTCAGCGGAGCAGCCGGCGCGTACGCCTTGGCCTTCTCCAACGCCACCGGATCCAGCCGCAGTGCGCGCTCCCGCTCCGAGATCGTCAGCGGGAGTCCGAACACGTAGTTCTGAATGCCGACCGAGTAGGCCCAGTCCTCCTCGGCCTTGGCATCCGCTGCCCGAGTGTCCGAACTCTGGGGCGAGGCGTTGTCACTCTGGTGATTCGTGCCGGTCGAACATCCCAGCACCATGGCAGACACCCCCAACAGCACCATCGGTACCCGAACACAAACCGATAGCCGTCGCAGCAGGCGGGGAAGATCGACGTAGCGTGCACTCATTGGGCAATGATGGCACCACTGAGCGAACTTGTAGCAACACTCGAGGGGTCGAGTTCCGAAGCGGGTCAGCGTTTGCGGGGAAGTACGCCGTCGCGACGGTCGGCGGCCTGCAGTAACAGCAGCACAGCTACCCCGGCGACGACGATCCCGATCAGGTTGACGCCGAGTTGAGCGAGAGAGCTCAGTGCGGCATGCCATTTTCCCGCGAAGGCCGCGACCGCCGCCAATCCGGCGGCCGGCACGGTCGTCACCGAGATGAACACACCCACCAGCACGGCGGAGGTGGAGGTGACCACGGCCAGCATCCCCGCTACCCCGGCCAGCAGGGCGACCACCAAGGAGAACGGCCCGACCTGGTAGATGAAGTCGAAGGCGTGGGCGCTCTCGACGTTTCCGACCCCGATCCAGCCGAGGCGGACCCACAACAGCGTGGCCAGCACGGTGATCGCCATCGCGGCCGGGAACGAAATGGCCAGGGTGCGTGCCGAAGCCCGCACCAGCCGCGCATCGCGGCGCACCAACCCCACCGAAAGCGCTGCCAGCGGCCGGAATTCGGGTCCGACCACCATCGCGCCGACCAAGGTGAGTGGCGACGCTGTCGTCACCCCGACCGCCGACAGCAGGATCGCGATCGTCAGGAACGCGAGGAAGGTGGGCGTGAAGCGGGCCCCTTCGCGCGCCTGCTCGAGCAACTGCTCCCACACCACCGCCTGGTCCGGCGGCCGGGGCGCTGCGGCATCGGCCCGCCGCGCTGAACTGGACAACATGGTTCCCGTCGGCGCGAACGAGATACTGCCCGTCCGAGCAAGATCCAGCGCGCTCAGCGCGGAGACCACGGCATTGACGGAGCCACGCGCCAGATCGGCTTCGATCACATCGCCGGGTGGATCCACGGCCTCACCGCGTGCGAGCGTCACATGGGCGGCACCGGGTTCCGCGACCAGGATGCGCAGCACGTCGCCGCTCCGCTCACTCGGAGAAACGATGCGCAGATGCAGCACGGTATGGCCTCCTTCAGCCCGGTGGTGGGCTGAGTCAGCGGCGGAGGCAGCCCGGTTCATTTCCAGCAACCATAGCGGCAGCGGGCCCGAATACCGTCCCGCCCCGGGGCTGACGCGTGACGGCCTGTCCCGGTGGGATCGGGGCCGCCTGTCGGGTGTGAGTGTCGCGGCGTTACTTGGCGATCTTGGCGCGGAAGGGTCCGCCGATGCTGTTGAACAGCAGGTCGCCGTTGGGGAGACCTTCGATGATGGCGTAGGCGCCGTTGCCGAGGTTGGATTGGCCGAAGATGGTGCGGTGCACGGTTTCTCCGGTCTTCCAGTCCAGGCCGGTGACTTCCCAGCCGTCGGCTCTGCTGTAGCCGTTGACGAACACGACCCCGGTGGTGCTGGAGATGGCTGGGACCATGGAGGTCGAGGCGACATCGCCACGTGCCCACACCGAGTTCCAGCGGTGCCCGGCAAGGTCCCACTCGAAGCGTTGCATGCCGTGCGGCGGGGCGTCGACCGGGCCGTTGGCGAGGACGTCGATGAGCCGGTCGGGTTCGCCGCCGCTACCGATGTTCTGGACCACGAACGCACCAAACCCGTTGACCACGACCGACTGTTCGGATTGCACGAACTCCGGTAGCGGGTCGGGCAGGCCCGCGGTCACCTGGACCTGGTCGGCGATGCGGTTGGACTTGGTGCCCGGCTTCTGCTGGAACCCTTCAGGGATCTTGTTGCGCCAGAACGCGACCAGATGCATCTGGTCCGCGCCGTCGGTGATCACGACCAGCTCATCGGATTTGCCGTCGAATCCCATCAGGGTGGGGGTCGAGCCGGTGCCGGTGCCGAACTTCACCGCCGGGGGCCGGCGACCGGTGTCATAGGGCGAGGACCACGCGCCGTCGGCTTCGTCGGTCGAGAGTTTCGACCCGGTCCACACGATCTTGCGCATGATCTTGTTCGAGGCGATGTAGATGCCGTTGTGCTCGTCGATGGACATCGAGTTCGACACGGTCTCGTCGGCACCGAAACGCACCCGCTGCGGGGCGGCGTCGAGGTTGGTGCGGTCGAAGGCCAGCAGCCCACGGGTGGCGGCCACTACCAGGTGGCCGTCGTAGGTCAGATTCACCCCGACCACGTTCTCCGGCAGGCCCGTGGCGGTGGTGCCGGTGCCCAGGAACGGCTTCAGGTCGAGGTGCTTGATCACCTGGACGCCGTCCTCGGGCTTGTCGTTGTTCACGAGCCCGAACACGTACAACTGAGAATCGTTGGTGGTGTAGTAGACGCGATTGTCCTTGTCCACCAGGCTGTAGACGCCGTTGGCGATACGGGTCCAGTTCGCCGCACCCCAGTCCTGATTCACCGCGTCCTGGATCTGGGCGACGTCGGTGAAGTTCTGATTCAGCACCGCGTCCAAGGCCGGCGCGGAGATCGGCGCTATGCCGGGGGCGTCCATCCCCGCGACTTCCTTGAATCCGTCGTCGGAGACATCGACATACCGCACGCCCGCGGACGAGGAGACCCACCGATACTTCGGGTCGGTGCCGGCCAGGGTGATGATGCTGACCGGACCCACCGTGACGCGCGGCATCTGCGCCGGATCGATGTGGAAGGTGCCCCGCGGTACCGGGTCGTCGAAGGTGTCGGTCTGGCCCGAGTCCAAGTGGGTGACCGCATACTTGTCCGCGGCCAGATAGGGATTACGAGCCGGACCCTTCCCGGCGGCGGCCGGAGAAGAGGTGCCCGACGAGCCGCTGTCACCCGAATCCGAAGAGTTGCTGCTGCAGGACGAAACCGCCAGTGCCGTGGCTAGAGCCACCGCGGCGGCAACGGCGCCCGTGCGCAGATATCGAGGCGAACTCACCGGTGCATCACTCCTGTCCCTCGCGGCCGAAAGGACGCGAACTTGCAGCTGGAAAGCCGGAAACCGCTGCAGCCCGCCCGGCGAGGGCCAACTACCACAGCCGGTCGAAACGAACAGAAGTCTCCGAGTTCAGCGAACGTAACACGCCTTTTCGGCGGGCCAGGAAATTGATTGCCACTGTGTTGCTGAAGGCTCTCGACTCTCTGGGGCGCGCGTCCGCGAACGCGGGTCTCCCCGGAGTGCACGCCTTTCGGCAGATGCGGACGTTCTGAACAGCACCGGGTCCCGGCCGCCGGACGCCCCGCGCTGGCCGGTTCGGTCAGCGCGCGCAGCGGCATGACCGCGCACTACCCGCAGCCGTATGACGCGGCCCAGTCGACGTCCAACCTCGGTTCAGGCTCTGTAGCGGGAATTCCCTTGCTGCAACGACCTTCAGTCCTTACGCTCACGAATGGTCGCGGAGTAGCTCAGTTGGTAGAGCACCCTTCGCTCAGTCGGGGAGGCGCGGGTTCGATTCCCGCCTTCGCGGCCAGCCAATCACATGCCTCGGCCCCGTCATCGACAGCCGCGGACGCTCCCTGAAACACAAGCGGTCTGAGACGATCTTGGGCCGCTCGTCTTCCGCCAAGATCAATGCCCATGACCGCGCTCAATGCGGCAATACCGTGCATAGCTGGCGGGCCCGGTCAGGTGAGATGATCTCAGCCCGTTGATCTTCGGAGACCCCCGCTGGCCGGTTAGATCAGCGTGGTCAGCGGCCACTTGAAGAGCCCACTTTCTGTGGCTCTGGTCAGGGTTGCCGCTCGGAGTCCATTGATGGGCTGCCCGGTGGCGGTCAGTGGGCGGTCGGGAACAGCCATTGCAAGGAGTCGAGGCTTTTGTCGAGGTATTCGGTGTGTCCGGTTCGGAGTGCGTAGGCGAGGTCTTCGAAGACACTGCACCGGGCGTAGAACTGGGCACGGGCGTGGGTGCCTTCGTCGGCGCGGGTTCGGGTTCGGTAGGTGCGCATTGCGATGGTCAAGGCGGTGGGGCCCAGGTCGCGGTAGAGGAGCCCGAAGTCGTAGGCGGGGTCGATCATCGCGGCGTCGCTCCAGTCGAGGATGCCAGTGACTCGGGCGGCGCGGGGATCGAACAGGATGTGCTCGATTCCCAGATCGTTGTGCGAGAAGACGATGTCGGCGCAGTCGGCTGGGGGCGGGGTCGAGAGGAAGGTCTCGGCCGCGCGGCGATGGATCGATGGTAGGGCCGTGGCGACGGCAGCGTAGTTGTCCGCGGCCTCGGTCAGCCACAATTGCATTGGCTGAACGTCGATCTCGACGAGGTCACCGATCTGGCTGTGTGTGGTGGCGTGCAAGGCGGACAGTACCTCGCCCATTACGGCGGCGACGGAATCGGTGTGAGTGGCCCTGATTCTGCTGGGTAGATCGATCATGGGTCGACCGGCGAGTTTGCGGTAGGCCAGATACCCCAGCTCGGGAGCGATGAAGATCGGATCGGGGACCGGTACCGGCGATATAGAGGCCACCATAGCCAGTAGACGTGCTTCGTCGCTGACCAGCTTCGCTCGGCGATCCGGATCGCGTTCTTTACTGAATCGGATGATCAACTCGCCGTTGATCTCATAGGAAACGTTGTCCAGTCCTTGGCCGAGACATACCGCCGAAGCAACCCGCAAACCCGGAAGATAATGGCCGAGGAGGTCGGTCACCGCCTCCGCATCAGGAACTCGAGCGTCCATCACATCACCTCTTCGATCGACTTCACGACAGACCGGCGGCCACGAAGTGCCTGTTGCCGTCAGCGAACCCGACATCTAGGCGAGCACAGCCTGCACGCACCATACGGTGCGCCGGCTAGATCAGCCGGCTCGATATCGCGTCGGTCATGGTTTCGTCATCGACGCCGACTCGAGCCGGGGTCCGGCTACGTGGCAATTGGAACGAGGCGAGCAATGCATGCACTGCATTCGGCAGTAGCGGATGTCTCTGCGCCGCTGTCGGTCTCGCCGTCGGCCGCACCGCTTTCGGTAACCTTCAGTGGGATTGGGCGGAACGTACAGCGGCAGGTCAAGCGTTGTCGTCCGGTGCGCGGCGTCCGAGGAGGAAGTATGCGACGGGGAGGGCGCCTATCGAGTTCACCAGCACGATCGAGGTTGCCCATACGCGTTTGGAGCCGCGGATCTGCTCGGGCGGCCGTTGGAGCAGATCCAGCAGGGCCGCGACCTTCGCGATACCGTCGATCACGCCCGCGCCCACGATCAGCCCGCGAGTGCGCACGTTCAGATCATGCCACTGCTTTCGGATCATCTCCGATTCTCCTTCTTCGGCTCAGGTGTCGATTTGCATGCATAGGGTCGCCGGTCAGCGTGCCATTCGGAGTGTCTGCAGGGCCGAGCTGGTTTCGGCGTACATCACCCCGTGCCACCAAGAGTCCAAGGGACTGGGGTCGGGCCAGACTACCGAGTTCCGTACGCGGCCGATGGCGGGCTGGGCGGTGGTGTCGCTCATGCGATTCTCCTGATGTGCACGAACATTCCGGAGGGGGCAGCGACTACGCTGGCGCTGCCTGATCCAAGATCGCCCGCCACGCTGGCTCACCACAGGGGCCGAAGGTCAGTTGTGGGGACCCCGAAGGGCACATCACCGTTGCCACAACCGAGCCGTCGGTCCTGGACGCTGCGCACAACCGTTGGTGGCCAAGGCAAATCGGGAGAAGCCTTTCGGCCCTGCCGTGGCGTCGACGCGCACTGCAGCCTGGTAGCCGTGATCATGGTTCTCGATACCACGCAGTCGCGGCACACGATCGATCCCGGAATGTACGAGCGGACGGTGACGCGGCTATCCGCGGAGTTCGGCGGCGAGGTATCGCGGCGGCAGGTGGAGTCGGTACTGCGAAGGTGCCTGACCGATCTGGCGGGCAGTCCGGTCGGTGCGATGCCGGAGCTGAGCGAACGCCTGGCCAGGCAGCGATTGACGGATGAGCTCGACGTCGGCGTGCTGCTGCCGGTCGTGTGGACCTACACGGGCGCTCCGTTACCGGCGTCGAACCGCGTGGCATGAGCAAAGCCGCTGTGCTGGTCCAAGTTTCGACGGCCCCCAACTGGTTTCCCGGTGATGCGCCCCCGCCGAGCAGCCGCACATCCAGGATGGTGACATCGGGTCGCAACGCCGGCACCTCCGCCAGAGCGGTGACGACATCACCAGCTCCACGAGGTTGAGGCGGTATGCCCATGCCCCTACATCGGGCCCTGCCGCTGTCGCGGTGTAATCGGCTATTACAGGGCGTTCGCCCGCGCCGCATTGCCGTCATACACCGCGGTCTGCGGCTTGCGGATGGGCGGATCAATTGGTCTCGGGGATGGTGATGTCCTCGGGTGCGCGGTCGAATCGCAGTCCGCGCCAGGATGGATGGCGCAGGCCGGTGGCGGTGCGTTCGCGGTAGGCGATATCGCCGACCAGCCGCGGGGTGACCCAATGCGCGGTGACCGCGATCGACGCCGGTACCGTGCCGGCGACCGGTGGGGTGGCGGTGGCCAGCGCCAGCAGGGAGCGGCGTGCGGCGTCGGAGAACCCGGTCCTGACCGCGCCGAGGAGCACCAGCTGCCCGTCATGGTCGTGGGCGGCGACGAGCAGGGATCCGAACACCTCGCCGCCGGCGTGGCCGGGCAGCCAGCCGACCACGACCGCCTCGGTCGCCCGCGCAGGGGGAGCTTTCGCCAGGCCTGAGACCTGCCGGCCCTGTATGTGGAGTCGATGCGCTTGCCGATGACGCCTTCGATGTCGTGTTCGGCGGCGACTTCCAGCATCCGCGAGACCGAGATATCGCGGTAGGACGGCGAGAGCAGGATCGGGCCGTGCGGCAGCGGCAGTCGTTCGAGGCGTTCGCGGCGGTGCAGGTAGGTCAGCGTGCGCAGGTCCCGGTCCCCGAACCCCAGCAGGTCGAACACGTACAGCCGCACCATCACTCCCCGGATCAGCGCGGGGCTCGGATGGGTCATGCCCAGGCGGCGGCCGATGCGGGAGAACCGCGGTACCCCGTCGCGGTCGGGGGCCACGAGCTCGCCGTCGAGGGTCATCTCCCGGCCGGCGGCGAGGTGACCAGGGCGTGGGCGATCTCGGGGAAGGCCGCGTTCAACGAGTTGCCGCTGCGGCTGACCAGGTGGCACACCCCGCCGGAAATCCATGCCAGGGCACGGATTCCGTCGTACTTCCATTCGTAGGCGTACCGGGTGTCGTCATCGGCGGGTACGGGGCCCGGGGTGGCGAGCATCGGCGCCGGATGGCGCACCATGACCAGCAGCGTACCCACGAAACAAACCGAAAGGTCTCAACCATTGCCGGTCAGGGGGAACTCACGGCCAGACGCCCGGACCACCTGAATCCTGGGGGCGGCCCGAGCGGCGCCACTCGGTACCGCCGCCTGTGTTGGCGGTGCAGCCAGGCTCAGGCGCCGAAACTGCCGGTAGGGCTGTTGGTACCGCAGCTGGTCTGAGCCGGGATCGGGGTACCGGGCGGGGCCGGTTCGACGGTGACCGTCACGGTTTTGGCGCGCGAGCCCCACCTGACCTGCAGTGTGTGCGTGCCGGCGGTCGTCGGTGTCCAGTTCATCATCTTGATGCCGGTACCGTTCGCCCCGACCATGTCGTAGTGGACGCATTGACCGTTGTCGTAGAGCCAGATCGGATTGGGGCCGGTGAACGGGTTCGATGATGAACCGGTGCTTGTTTCCCCCGAAGTGACCTTCAGATCGTCCACCACTTGGTAGGTGCTGCCCACTTGCACAGGCATCGGACTGCCTTGGATCGTCAGGCTCGGCGAGTCCGCCGCCGCAGCGGAGCCCGCCGTCCCGAGGACGGTCGCGCTCGCGACCGCCAATCCACCTGCAGCCCAGCCGATTCGACTCAGAATATGGCTCGATGCCATATGCCCTCCCCGTGTGTTCGTAGCGCTCCCGCCGGACCCCGGATGGTGCGGGAAGCCGGTCGGGCGCCGTGAATACTAGCGGTGTCGAATTCCGGAGTGGCCCGTTTCAGATCGGCGGGGGTGCCCCAACTTCCGGGGGCGAAGGCCAGCCCGAGATGGCCGCCGGACGCGACGCCGTGAGCGCCTGGCGCCCATTCAGCAGCGTTCGGAAAACGATCCAGCGAGTGCCGGGCCTCGAAGGCGAACGACAACACGACGGCGCCATTCACCCCTACGCGAGGAACACCAGTTACCGTCCCCAGCATGGACACCGACCTCGACGCGCCCACGGCAGTGCTGCTCCAGTACGTCGATGCCTTCAACAACAGTGACCCGAAGGCGATGACTGCGCTGTGCGCTGACCCGATGCAGATACTCGACGGCATGTCCCCGCATGTCTGGCAAGGACCGACAGCCAGCGAGGACTGGTGGCGAGACGTACTCAGGGAGGGCGAGCACACGGGAGCATCGGGCTACCACATTGTGCTCGGCGAGCCGCGGCATGTCGACGTCACCGGTGACCACGCCTATGTCGTTGTTCCCGCCACCATGACGGTCAATCTGCAGGGCAAGCAGGTAACGCAGACCGGCTCCCTTTTCACCGTCGCGCTCGGCAAGGTGGGGACACAGTGGCGGCTGACAGCCTGGGCTTGGGCAAAAGGTGCCTGAGGTGGCGTGCGATGGCTGGCGATGCCGCTTGACCTAAAGCACCCGACATCTCTCTCGCTACATCGGTGTTCGGAAAACGATCAGCTAGCAGCGGCCATAACGAGCTAGTTGCTGTGGAGGTCGTCGCGCGCCTGGTCGACGAACCGGTGAGCGATATCGGCATTCTTGTTGAGGTAGCCGTCGAGTGCGGCGGCGATCACAGCCGCGTCCCGGTCCATACTCGTGTCGTCGCCGGCGGCGCCACCAGTGAAACGTGCTGGTGGACAGCCAGATCAGCTCTCAGAGGGCCTGCGGATAGCCGATTTCGGAGATGTCTTTGGCCAGGTCCGCCAGGGTGACCTCCACGTTCAACGACGACACGAGTTCCTGGTCCAGCGGCCGCAACGCATACACCTCACTCACCGCTTCCAGGTCCACAGAGACCTCGTAATAGTCCTCGGCGAAGCGCTGGAACGCTTCAGGTGAGCGGTCGACCAGAAGTTGGAACAGACCTGTCGCCCCATCAGGATCGGAACGATCCGAGGGGAACTCGATCGTGCCGTGGTGCCACCGATCATCCGTCGCCTCCCGCCACAAGCAGGCTGTCACCACGGGCACACCGTCTTCGTCGGTGAACGCCGGCTCCTCGACGAAGGGTTTGAAGACATCGGGAACATGGTCGATCACTCCCGGCCAGGGCTCGCAGTCATGGCCATATGGGCTCATCGGCGATTCGTGGCTGAAGCCGCGGACATAGACCCCGGCCACCGAGAACACGATGGAGTACTCGTCTCCCGACCCGTCGCTCATCGAGGCCACCTCCTCGCCTTCAGCCCAAGCGGCATTGAAGGAGTAATACCGGCTTTCCCAGTCCGGGCTCAGGATCGCGTCGAGCATCGCAAGCGAGCGGCACAGGTCCCGCAGGCCGGCGATGGTCGGAAGCTTGCGGGCTACGTCATAGACAGTCACGGGCTCATCCAACCGGATCCCTCTGGCAGCAGCCGCGCCTCTGCCAGACATCACGCGGTTCACAACACCCGCGACACCTCGGCGCGGTGTGGTTCGGAGTCCCAGGTCGCCCGAACCGGCCATGTGTCGAAAAATGTTGGTGTCCAACAAGTCTTGTCGGCCTTTCTCGCACAGTCCGGGTATGGCCACCGCGACACGCGATCCAGACAGCCCAGCCCCGCTCGTCCTCGACGGCGACGCGCTCGACCCGATCGGCGGCGGGGGTGCGCTCGTCGGCTACGCGCGGGTCTCGACCACCGACCAGCTGCTCGACCGCCAACTGCTCGCGCTTCGCGCGGCCGGATGCCAGAAGGTATTCGCGGACAAGAAGTCCGGCAAGAACGCCGAGCGCGAGAAACTGCAGCGCTGCCTGGAGTACCTGCGCCCCGGCGACACCCTCGTGGTGCCGGCGCTGGATCGGCTCAGCCGCTCGATGCAGGACCTGCTCGCGATCGTCGCCGAACTCCGCCGCCGCGGCATCGGATTCCAGTCCCTGCACGAAGCCTCGACACCACCACCCCCGGCGGACGCCTGGTCTTCCACGTTTTCGCCGCGCTCGCGGAGTTCATCCGCGAGCTGATCGTCGAGGGCACCAACGAGGGCCTGGCCGCCTCCCGCGCCCGCGGGCAACGCCTCGGGCGGCCGCCCGGCCATGACCGAGGAACAGATCCGCCAGGCCCGCGCTCTGCTGACCCGGCCCGACGAATCGGTGTCCTCGATCGCCCGACTGCTCGGCGTCTCGCGGTCCACGATCTACGAGTACGTACCCGAGCTGACCCAGGGCGGCCCAAGGCAACTCATCGCCGGAGAGGACCGACTGATGCCCAACGTCAGCAAGTACGACGAGCCGCTGCCGTCTCGCCGAGCAGCCGAGGCGTAGCACTCAGTTCATGCTGCGACCTCGCGCACCGGCTGGGTGTGGGGGTGAGTTGTCCTGACCCTGTTGCCGCGAATCACCGGGTCGAAACCGGATAAAACCGGAAGGGTAACGAACTGTGGATCCCGTTGCCGAAGTGCCAGCGCCGGAGGCTTACTGGATAGGTAACGGTCCGCAGCAAGATCGGCATCCGTTGCAAGGCAACCATTTTCATTCATTTTCGGCTTGGAGTCCGACCATGGCACCTGTTCTCACTTCCCTGACACCCGCTTCCGGCCCTGCGACGACTTTCAGCTCTGTGGTGATCACCGGCTCCGGGTTCGCCAATGTCGGTCCCTTGACCGTGCGGTTCGGTACCACGGCAACCACATTCACCATCGACTCCGACACCCAGATCACGGCCATCTCCCCGACGGGGACAGGCACGGTGAACGTCACCGTCAAGGTGGAGCTGGACGGCACCAGCAACGGACTGCCCTTCACCTTTGTCTGACGGCGGGTGTGGCTGGGCCGTCGGTGGGCAATTGCCTGCCGACGGACCAATCCGCGTTGCGGTCACGGGTAGGGGCAGTAGATACCGCGGGTCCGATCCGGCGTCGAACTCGTCGAGTTTGGTCTGCCGCACCGTGGTCGCCCACCCGAGCTGCGCGTCGGTCCCGGTCAGCTCGGGCCAACCCGCGGCCCGGGCCCGCTCGACGTTGCGTTGTGTTCGTTGATGGCGTCGTACTCACCCATCCGACGATGTTGCGCCGCAACCGATCTGCCGCGCACCTAGTAGAGCGTTCGGTACGGCTGCCTTCTCGGCGGGCACCAGGTGGGCCAGCCGCGCTGGGAACGGGTAGCGGCCGGGCGCATCGGCGTCAGCGATTCGACGACGGCGTGGTCGCCGTCGATCTCGCGGACCTCGAACACCGATAGCCCACCAGCCACCAGCAGCACGCACCGACGTTCACCATGCCCGCAGCCTATACCGGCCACACGATCTGTTTATGCAATGATCGAATGCGTGTTCGAGTACTGGGATAGCGAGTTCGCCGCCGCGCAGCGCCGCGTCGTCGACCCGGGACACCGGGTTCTCTGGGGTCACCAGGAGGGCAAAGCGGTTCGAGCGCAAGTTTCTGCAGCTCAGTAGCTTTGGCGGGACTGTAGCAAATCCCAACAGGTGTCGTGCTGATCATCGGGGATTCTGAGTTGCCTCGATTTGCTCTGCGCGCCGTTCGCGCGGCTCAGTTCGGCAGGGCTGGCTGATCTTCTACCGCTGGGCGCTGGCCGGTCTGGTCAGCGCGGGAAGCGGCATGTGCGGACGTTTGAAGCGGTGTTGGATGTCGACGTGGCTGTGCGTCCAGAGCGTCGGGCAGCCATCGACCGGTGAGGACGGTCGGTCCAGCTCAGAAACGGCAGTGCGACGCGTTCGGACGAGTCGAAGTTCTCGTCGGGAACACCAACGGCCTTGTCCGCCAATGCCTTCCCCGACACCTCGACCTACGCACCTAAACCAGACCGACCTCGACGCCATTGCTGACGAACTCAACGGCCGCCCTCGACAAACCCCCGGATTCCGCACACCAATCAGAAGCACTCGAAGAAGTGTTGCGATGACCGCCTGAGCCCGCAGGCAGTAGCGGACGTTCTGCGGCGTAACGGGTTCCGGCTGCCGGCGGGACCTCCCACCACGGCCCCGGACCGCGCGGGTAGCCGCATGAAAGTACCACTTCAGAGATATCAGTGACTCCGACTGTCGAGGGGCCAGGGGTGTGGATCAGAGGTGAGGCGGCATCGTGCAGTCCGCGAAATCGGGTTCCTGCAAGAGCTTGACCAGCTCCGGGTGGGTGTCGCGGATGCCGCGGGCGACCTCCACGAACGAACGGACCAGCGCCGATTCGTGTGCACGGCGCCAGCCGACCGCCACCTCGTTGGACGGGGCATCGGCGACCGGCAGCAGGTGCACACCCGGAAAAGGGATCCAGCGCGCACAGGCCGCAGTGAGGACGATGCCGACCCCGGTGGCGACTTTGTGCAGCTCCTCGAGCAGTGAGTTCGACCGGGACACCACCGGGGCCGGAGATCCGTCGCGGAAAGCGTCCAACTCCCAGAACGCGTTCCACACCGGATCGGTGGTGGCGGCTCCGAGGAGAGGCTCGTCGAGCAACTCGTGCGCGAAGACCTCGGTGCGACCGGCCAGCCGATGACTGGCGGCCACCATGACCATCAGTGGTTCGGCGAACAGCGGCTCGAAGTCGACCCCCGCGTCGACGAACGGGCGGCGCGCGAAGGCCACGTCCACCGAGCCCGTGGCGAGCCCCGCCGAGGGGTCCTCGTAGGTGAAATGCCGCAACTCCACGGTGATCGCAGGATGGCGCTGGCGGAAAGCCGACAGGATCGGCTCGGTCAGGGTCAGGGCCGCGCCCTCCAGCGCGCCCAGAACCAGCCTGTCCTGCTCACCGCGATGCACCGACCGCGCCCGCTCGATCGCGACGTCCAAGCCGGTCAGCGCACCACGGACATCCTGAAGGAATGCGGCGCCGGCGGCCGTCAGTTCGACATTGCGGGTGGTGCGGGAGAACAACACCACGTCCATCGCGTGCTCGAGCTGCTTGATCTGGATGCTCAAGCCCTGCTGGGAGACATGCAGTCGCTGCGCCGCGCGGGTGAAGCTCAGCTCCTCCGCCACCGCGATGAAGTATTGCAACTGACGGGTGTGCACTTCCATGGCGCACAGTCTAGGTCGATTGGTTATCGGAACTGAATTCTATCGTCGAATCGCCCTATTCATTCACAAGCCGGGCTTGTGGACTATCCACGAATATTGGTTTCTCTTCGACTTCCCGGTGCTCTAACGTTTTCAGGGCATTCACTGTTACCGGAGCAGGAAGCATTGCTTCTTAATTGCGTTAATCGCGCAGTTCGGTGGGTGAACCAATTTCCGGCATCGCATCGTGACGGCTGACGATTGGTCAGCCGCCCGAGATGCCCTGGGCCCGTTGATCTTCCGATATGCAGCGCTGGCCAGTTCGGTCAGCGACATGACAGCGCATACGAATCTCGACGCTGAGTGCCACATTCCAGGCTTCTCACAACCCCGTACGGATCGAAACCCGAAATACGCGGGGCCAGAAGCAGAGGAGACCGGCTGTCGGCCCCGCGTCTTATCGTGGCGGCGACGGTTCAGAACCTGCCGGTGTGGTGTTCGATTCGGTGCCCGATTCGGGCGGAGAATTCGGTGATGAAGTCCTCGGTGAGGGGCCCCGTGCGGTGGCCTCAGCGTCGGTGTCGTTCGGTTCGCGTGTTCTGGGGCCAAGGTCACTACCGGTGCGGACGCGCCGGTGCCACGCTGAAGGCGTCGGCGTGTCGCCACAGAATCGAGACGGCCATGTGTGAGATCGAGCGAAGGGTTCATGACGCTCCGTACCGGATTCGGTGGTCTCCGGCCCAGCAGCAGTTCGTCGCCTGCACCGACACCTTCCCCGGCCTCAGCCACGGAGCCGACTGGCCTGCCGCCGCGGTCCGCGGCCTGCAGGACACGATCCGCCGACACCTCCTCGCTCAGAGCAACTGATCCGATCGCCGCAGTCCAGCGCAGTACGGCCACCGTGGGAGACAGCATGGGATGACATCCCTGCGGCACAGTTGGTCAGTGGACCGATCGCCCTGTCGTTTTCCCGATGGGGTAGGCACGCCGAGCCATATAGCCAGGTCCTGAGGCGCGCCTGGCGTGCGGTCTACCTGCCCATCGGATGTGCGCTACACGGCCAGGAAGGGCAGGGGTCAGCGTTTGCCGACGGCTCACCAACTCCGGAGCCTTGCGCAATCAGCGCCGTTCAGTCCCTGGGTGAGTTTTCGAGGTGTGAGGCCCTTGGTCGACCGGCGTGGGAGGGGCGTGCTGGTGCAGGGTTAGCAGCAGGTGATCGAATTGCGAGCGTGTCGCCGGTGTGATCTGGATGGCGGCGATTTCGGTGATCAGCCGGGCCGCGAGATCTCGCAGGCGGATGTTGGTTTCCTGTGAGCGCCACACCAGTACTCGGAATGCTTGCTCGGCGCTGATGCCGTAGACGAGCATCAGCGCTCCTTTGGCCTGCTCGATCACTACCCGATGTTGGAGTATCCGCGGTAGCAGGTCGTCGAGGATTGCGTGGGTCTGTGCGGGGTCGCGGTCGGTCAGGTCGATGTAGTAGCCCTCGGTGCCGACCACGGTGCCGGCGTCGTCGGTGACCGAGTCCGACACCACCACGACATGGTGCTCGATGCCGTGGGTGTCGATGATGCGGTGGCGGCTGGAGAAGGGCGCGTGGTCGTGCACCGAGGAGACCAAGGCCGCTTCCACCCGGTCGCGGTCATCTGGATGTTTGTGCGACAGCAACAGCTCGGTGGTCGGGGTCACGTCGCCGGGCGTGTAGCCGTGCATGTGGGCCACCTCGTCGGACCACTCCCAGCGTTGGTCGGCGAAGTGGAACCGGAACCAGCCCGCTTGCAGTGCGTTGCCGGCGGCGACCACCTTCTCCACCGAGGCCACCACCTCAGCGGTGCCGCGGTCGTCCTCGGTCATGGCCTCAGTGTCGCACCCGGCGGCTGGGCGGGAGCCATGATGGTGTTCCACCAGGATCGCAGGGGGCTGGGTTCGGGCCAGTGCACCACCGGTGCGTCACCGGAATCGGGGGCGGTGGTGGGTGTTGAACCAGGCGCTGAGCGACCTCGACCGTGCCGCAGCCGCCGGGCGCAACGAGGATGCCGGCACCGATGGAATGCGCCCGATCTCTGATGTGCCTGTGTCCCCGGATTTCCATGTGGCGCAACGCGGTAACCCCCACGATGCGCATGGAGGTTACCGCCTTGGTGCTACCGCAGACGGCGGCACGGCGCGTGGCCCCGGGGCCGTCGCCTGCCGTGGGAGTCGGCCGAGACCGTGGCGTATTTCGCCAGGCGTAGCCCTGATGTGTGTCCAGACAACGCAATCAGCATCGGTGACGGCGTAAGGACATGTGACAGCTTCTCCGCGCCTTCGGGGCGTCGCGATTCACGACCCGATCGCCACACGGACGGCGGATTCGGTGCAGCCGGCGCCGAGCCGCTGGTGGCCTTCCTGGACCCCACGCGTTGTCCGGTGTTGTCTTCTCATCGACCGGCCTCCGTAGTACTGCGGTCTCACCGGAGGGCAGTACCGCAGGCCCAGCAGCCCGAGCATGGCGACCAGGGCGAAGTCCGGCGGGTTGTCCGAGTCGCGGGCGGCGCACAGCAGTGCCTCGAACTGCGGGGGTGAAAGTCCCAGTGTCGGTGACTCGTTCGATACCCGCGGCCGGCGGACATACTCGGCGGGTGAGCGGTCCAGGACGCCGTCGATAACGCAGGTGCGGTAGAAGCCTGCGACGACGGCCAGGCGGCGGGCGACGGTGGCGGGTTTGAAGCGGCGGACCTCCTGCATCCACCGCGTGCACCGTTCGACCTCGGTGCGGGCGGCCGCGAGTGGGGTGAGGTGCTGGTCGGTGCACCAGTAGAAGTACAGGCGCAGATCGGATCTGGCGTGGGTGCGTGAGACCGCGGAGAAGCGGGCGAGGTAGGCGAGGGCGGCCAGCCGGAGCACGAGTTCGTCAGCGGCGAAGGTGACATCGATGTCGGGAGAGGGAGCCATCCTTCACGATGCCGCGATCCCGGAGAACCGCCCGAACAGACGCGCGGTATGCGGTGCGGGCTCGCGGTCATCGCAACACGTCTTCGAGCGCTTCTGATGGTGTGTGGTGCACCAGGTTCCGGCCGGCGTCGCCCAGCGCCGGCCGGTTCGGTCAGCCCGGTATGCGGCAATAGCGTGCGTTCCGGCGTTCCGATATAGGGAGAGGCAGTTGGAGATTCTGGCGATGGACTACAGCCGGATTGGTTTGTTGCAGGGCGCGGTATCCGGCTGCCTCGGAGTCTTGGCGGCTGACGGCAGCAATCAGGCAGATCGGATTGATAGTCTGGATGTGGCTGCCCGAGGGGCGGTTCGGCCGGGTTTTCCCTCCGACCCGCACGCAAGTGGTAGGCGAGGGGCGGTGTGTGGTGTGCAGCAGATCAAGGCTGGCTAGCTCTCGTTGCCGCCGCGATGGACCATGAAGACGTTCCAGGCGTTGGTGTCTGGGCACGTGGAACGTCCTCCTGATGCGCTAGTGGGGCTCGCGCTTCCAATTCCATTTGAGCGGTAGCGGGAGATCGGACCCCCCGCTGGCATGCCGAAGCGTGTGAAACGATCGTACGTAAGATCGGTGATGGATTTCCTGCCGGAGCAGTCGCGGCGGCGGGTTGTGGACGAAAGGACCCCGATGACCACCGAGACCACCGAAGACACCCGCCAGGCGGAGACCCCGCAGGCGCCGATGACACGGGCCGATCAGTTGCGCGCGGTGGTGACGCTGGTCAAATCGGGTGGATTGAAGCCGCTGGCGATCTACGTGTACGGCGAGCGGAAGAAGGCCGCCAAGAACTCCATGTACCAGTACCTCGGCAAGGGGGTCATGGCGGGAACAGCCGCGCTGCACCGCGCCCTGGTGCCTGTGGCGACCGCACCCGGCGCGGGGCCGGTGCGTGACCGGCTGATCGAGCTGCTCGACCGCCAGGCCGAGGTCATCCATGCCGCACCGGTGCGCAAGGTGGCCCTGACCTGGCTCGCCGCCGGCACCCCGGTCGATTTGAGCGCGCAGCTGAGCAAGGCTGACATGTTCCGGCTGGCGTTGAACTACCACTACCGCCAGCCGTTCGAAGAGTTGTTCGCGACCGAGGACGGCCGTGCGGCGATCGGTACGGACAACGTGGCCGCGGCGGTCGCGCAACTGGTCGGCCCGATCGCCTACGGTCGGCTGGTCGGAGCCGCCCGCACCACCCACAACGACCACGTTCGCATCGTCGACGAGTTCCTGGCCGCGCACCGGCAGCCGGAGACCGAGGCCGAGCCGGCCGACGCCGCTGCGGAGTCCTGACACAGGTCGCAGGTTCGAATCCTGTCCTCGCTACTACGAAAAGGTCAGCGAACCCGATCTGCTACGTGGTTCGGCAAAGACGATGGCCTCCTCGCTTCGCCGCTCAACAAGTCTGTGTCCGAATGGTTCTCGGAAATGTGTGCTGATCTCGAGAACCAATTCGACTGGCGACCGTAAGCCGGGTCACCCGCTGCCGATCCTGTCTTGGCAGCGATGGTTCCGGTGATGGCGACAGCCGATCCCTCCGAGATCCGGGCCGCAGTGTTGTGGGTGCTCGATTCCGGGGAGGCCCGTGCCGGCGCCGAGCTCGGTCGCTACTTTGCCCACCGCTTCCGATGGGACTGGCTCGAAGACGAGCTCCGCCACCGGTTCCGAGACCGCAGTAGTGCCAGAGACTGGCGTGCGACGCGCCGGTACGAGTGAATCCTCGAAGCCTTCGATGACGACTGGGACGATATCGACTTCTACCCGTCGCGGAGGACGCCGCCCCAACAGTGATTGGGACATGCGCACCGGCCACCGAACGTGTACTGATCGTCGATCTTTCGAGACTCGCTGGCCGGTTCGGTCAGCGCGGTATGCGGTCTAACAGGATGGCCGAATCTTCCGGAGAGGGGCTGCTGGGTTCGCGCAGAGTCGAGAAGTTCGTTCCACCGACGCAAGATCAGCTCCGCGTATTTGTCGGCGTCGTTACTGTACGCACCCAGCATGTACCGTCGTCGGCTTCGACGAGAGTGGTCTCACCAGTTGCGAGGACCCCGAAATCGATGCCGTACGCACTCGGCGCCGTCGCGGAACCGTGGTACGCGGCCAGCGCCGAGTCCACCGCGCCCATATCGAGCAGAATCTTCGAGTCGCCCTCGTAGTGGTCGACGGAGACAACTCGCTGATCGACTACGTCGAGGGGGTATTCCGCCACCTGACGGACAACCTCCGAACATCCTGGAGCCGAAGCCGCCGAGCGGGGAGCCGGGCCAGATCGTCGCCCTCACGCTCGCAGATCACTCGCATCGCCACGGTCCAGGACGGCTGACGTGGTGTCGAATGGGCCGCCTGACGGTTGTACATGACGTCGTAGCGCAATGTGGGCTACCACCGGCAGACTCGATCTGATCACTCCCCACAAGGATGGACAGAAGCATGGCGAGTCGTGTGCTCGAGAACTTCATCGATGGCAAGTTCGTGGCCTCGGAATCGACGGACACCCTCGAGCTGGTGAATCCGGTTGACGAGACCGTCACCGGTCGCGTGCCGGTGTCGACCGATGCCGAGGTCGATTCAGCAGTCATGGCCGCCGCACGGGCTTTCCAAGCCTGGGGCAGAACTACGCCGGGGTACCGCCAGACCGCTCTGCTGAAGCTGGCCGATTCCATCGAGGCGCACAGCGCCGTACTGGTCGAGGCGCAGTGCCGCAACACCGGCCAGCCGAAGGCGGTGATCGCCGCTGAGGAGATCGCGGCGGGGGCCGACCAGCTGAGGTTCTTCGCTGGCGCGGCCCGTCTGCTGGAGGGTAGGTCCGCCGGAGAATATGTCGACGGATTCACCTCGTACGTGCGTCGCGAGCCGATCGGCGTGGTCGCGCAGATCACGCCGTGGAACTACCCGTTTCTCATGGCCATATGGAAGATCGGTCCGGCGCTCGCCGCCGGGAACACCGTGGTACTCAAGCCGAGCGACACGACGCCGGAGAGCACGCTGGTGCTGGCGGGACTGACCCGAAGTCTGTTGCCGGACGGAGTTTTCAACGTGATTCTCGGCGACGCAAGGACAGGCGCGGCACTGGTGGCGCATCCGGAGCCGGGTTTGGCCTCGATCACCGGATCGGTGCGGGCCGGGATCGCGGTCGCGGAATCGGCTGCGCGCGGGCTCAAACGCTCTCATCTCGAACTGGGCGGTAAGGCTCCGGCAGTAGTGTTCGCCGATGCCGATCCCGCGTCCACGGCGGCCGGCATCGCGCAGGCGGCATTCTTCAATGCCGGCCAGGATTGCACTGCCGTCACCCGCGTGCTCGTGCACGAATCCATCCATGCGGATCTGGTGGAAGCACTGGTGAAGAGTGCCCAGCATCTGCGGCCGGGGCAGCCCGGGCATCCGGACAGCTTCTGCGGACCGCTCAACAATGGCCGCCACTTCGACTCCGTACTGGGCAAGCTGGCCGCACTGCCTTCCCACGCGACCGTCGTGACAGGTGGAAAGCGGTTGGGCGAGAAGGGTTTCTTCGTCGAGCCGACGATCATCACGGGTGTCCGTCAGAGTGATCCGATCGTGCAGGAGGAGACCTTTGGCCCGGTGCTGACGGTGCAGTCGTTCACCGACGAGGCCCAGGCCGTCGCTTACGCCAACGATGTGCCCTATGCGCTGGCATCCAGTGTCTGGACCCGCGACCACGGCACTGTCGAGCGAATGGCGCGCGCGCTGAATTTCGGTGCGGTATGGGTGAATTGCCACATGGTGCTGACCGCGGAGATGCCACACGGCGGATTCAAGCAGTCCGGCTACGGAAAGGACCTGTCGATCTACAGCATGGAGGAGTACACCCGTATGAAGCACGTCATGAGCGCTCACCACTGACCGGTGCGGCGAGGGTGTCCCGAACTTGCAAGGCGAGCCACAACTCGTGCCGCGTGGCTGCGGGATCCAATGACCGCGCCAGCAGTTTTTCGATCTTGGAGATCCGGTTGCGGACCGTGTGACGGTGCACGCCGAGCCGCTCGGCTGTGACATCCCAGGTTCCGTTGGCGTCGAGCCAGGCTCGGAGTGTGCTGACCAGCTCTCCGGTCTGATCGGCGAGATCGATCGACGCAAGAGTGTTGTCGGCGAACGCAGTGAGCACATCGGGGGAGGCAATCGACAGCAGCAGGCTGCTGGTGCTGTCTTGCCGCGAGGTTGCCGGGCGCCCGAGCCGAGCGCTCACGGGAATCAGCGAACGCGCCTGCTGTACAGACAATGCCGCCATTTCGGGCGCTACGGTGTCGCCGATGCCCACGGGGTGATCGGCGGCGAAGCGACGCAGCAGCAGCGGCAGATCCGTGCCGTCGATCACCATCGCCTCCACGCCATCACCTACGGTGCGAACAAGACCGCCGGGTAATGCGTACGCCAGGTCTGCGGCAAGTTCTTCGATGCGCCCCGGCAAGGGCTGGATGGCCAGCCCGACGACCGAGGCGGTGCGAATGCCGAACTGGTCGAACATGTCTCGGATAGCGGATGCGCTCGCGCCGGGGGCGAGGACCCGATCGAGTGTCTTCGCCCGAGCACGCCGCTCGGCGTCACCCGCCAGATACCGTTGCTCGAGTTCGAGAGTGACCAATGAGGTCAACGCCGACTTCATGAGCCGGATTTCGCGGGCATCCGATTCGACCAGCAGGGCGTACCCTCGTACTCGCCTCGCGCCGACCGGTTGCACGCTGAGGGTGCGTCCGTCGATATCGGTCACCGAGCTGCCTCGCAGCCCGTGGGGTGCCACTTCGTCGATGAGCTCGCGCGCGGCATCCAGCAGCCGGTTCGTCCCGGGGCCGGCGGTGGCGATTTCCCGGCCCAGCGGATCGGTGATCAGCGCGGGCAGTTTGGTCGAGTCGAACCACACCCCGATCAATCCATCCAGGCCGCGGCCCGATGCGGCCGCGACCGTCAATTTTCGTTGCACGGTCAGCGTGCGTTCGAGTCGCTGCCGTTCTTCGGCGGCATGCGCCGCGAAAACCGCCTTGGTGACGGCGATGAACGGAGTCTCGTCCGGCACCAGCAACAGCGGAATCCCTTCGGCCTCAGCGGCTTCGATCAGGGCGGCGGGCGCTTGCCGATAGGGCAGGCCGTGACCCAGCCCCAGCGCCAGCGCGCTCGCCCCGCCGCCGACGACGTCACGCACGAAGTCGCGACATTGCGTCTCGTCCGTTGACAGCTGGAGTCCGGCGGTCATCAGCAGTTCGCCGCCCTGGAGCCAACTACCAGGCCGCAACAATTCGGTTACATGAGCGGCATCGATCGGCCGGTGGATCGCTTCTCGTCCGGCGATCAGCTCGAGTCGCAATTGCGGCTGTTCGAGTAGGGCCGCGACGGTCAAAGGCATAGACGCAGTGTCCAACAAGTGTGCCGGGATTTCTACCTCGCGTCGATGGATGGTGGACTTGGCGCACACCTAGCATCTGTCCATGTCTTCCCAGCAATCCCTCGGCTCGATCGATGCGAGCCGAGTTCCCCGGTACTGCGGCCCGGCCACCTTCGCCCGGCTGCCGGGTATCGACGAGGTCGGCAGGGCCGACGTCGCGATCGTCGGAGTTCCCTTCGACACCGGGGTCAGCTACCGTCCCGGAGCGCGCTTCGGCCCCGGACATGTCCGCGCGGCCAGCAAGCTGCTGCGGCCGTACAACCCCGCGCTGGATGTCCACCCGTTCGCGGTCCATCAGGTCGCCGACGCAGGGGACATCGCGGTCAACCCGTTCGACATCGACGAGGCTGTGGCGACCATCGAGAGCGAGGCTCGGGGCTGGCTGGCGAAGGGGACCCGCCTGCTGACCATCGGCGGTGATCACACCATCGCGCTACCGCTGTTGCGTGCGGTCGCCGCCCAGCACGGCCCCGTCGCCGTCGTACATTTCGACGCGCACCTCGACACCTGGGACACCTACTTCGGTGCGCGCTTCACCCACGGCACCCCATTCCGGCGCGCCGCGGAGGAGGGTCTGCTGGATCCGCGGCGTTGCCTGCACGTCGGCGTGCGCGGCCCGCTGTACAGCTCCGATGATCTGCGATCCGACGAGTGCCTGGGTTTTCAGGTGGTGCACGCCGACGACTATCAGTACGAGGGCGTAGTGCAGGTCGTGGAGCGCATACGCCGACGACTCGGCACGGGTCCGGTGTACGTGTCGGTAGACATCGACGTGCTCGACCCCGCCTTCGCCCCCGGCACGGGTACTCCGGAATCGGGCGGTCTGTCCAGCCGTGAGCTGCTGGCCACCCTGCGCGGGCTGGTCGGGCTCGACATCGTGGGCGCGGACATCGTGGAGGTCAGCCCGGCCTACGACCACGCCGAGATCACAGGAATCGCCGCCGCGCACACGGCCTATGAACTGCTCTCGGTGCTGGCATGTAACCGAGCAGCCGCCGCCGGGCATGCCTTGCCGCGCGCGGAGAAGGTGCGCCCGTGAATGTCGCTGAATCTGGTGCGCCGCAAGAGTCTTCCACCGAACTCGGATCCGGCGTGATCGGCTCCACCCATCTTGTGTTCTTCGTTTTGTCCGCCGCCGCACCGCTGACAGTCATGGCCGGTTTCGCCGCGCTCGGATTCATGGTCGCCGGCCAGGCCGCGCCCGCTGGATACCTGATCGCGGGAATCGTCTACGCGGTGTTCGCGGTCGGCTTCACGGCCATGAGCAAACACGTGCGCAACAGCGGCGCGTTCTATGCCTACATCAGCCGGGGTATCGGACCCACTGTGGGAGCCGGCGCGGCCATGGTCGCCTATCTTTCCTACGCCCTCGGTCAAATCGGATTCCTTGCTGCCACAGGAGTTTTCGGATCAACGGCGATTTCGATGATCACCGGAGTCTCCGTGCCGTGGCAGGTGACGGCGGTCATACTCGGGCTGATCGTCGCGCTGCTGTCGTATCTCAAGGTCGACATCGGCGCGAAGGTGCTCGCGGTCTTGTTGGTGACCGAGGTGGGAATTCTGTTCGTACTGGCCGTCGCCGTGTTGATTCGCGGTGGCCGTGAAGGGCTTTCGGCGGGCAGCTTCAACCCCGCACACCTGATGACCGGATCGATCGGTGCGCTGTTCGCGATCACCTTCGTGGTGTACATCGGATTCGAGCAGACCGCCATCTACAGCGAGGAGGTCCGAGACCCACACCGCACCGTCCCGCGTGCCACTTATATCGCGATCGGCGCGCTGGCGGTGGTCTACACCTTCATCTCCTGGGTCATCCTCATGGCCGCGGGCCCGAGTCGGCTGGCCGCGCTGTTGGCCGGTGACCCGTCCCAGCTGGTTTTCAACCTCAATACCGAATATGTCGGCGCGACAATGACTTCGGTCATGCAGATGCTGATCATCACCAGCTTCTTCGCGGGCGCGCTCGCACTGCAGAACGCCGGAGCGCGGTACCTGTTCGCGCTCGGCCGGGACGGTGTGCTGCCGGCGTGGTTCAGCCGTGCCGGGGCACGCACCAAGACCCCGAGTTCGGCGGGGCTCGCACATACCCTCGTGGTGACCGGTACCCTGATCGGCTTCGGCCTGACGTCGCTGGACCCGTACAGCCAGATCGTGCTGTGGACCAACACTCCGACACTGGTCGGGGTCATGGTGCTCGAAATCGCCGTCTGCACAGCGGTGATTCGCTATCTGCGGCCTGCCCCGGGCGGAGAAACTCTGTGGCAGAGGCTGATCGCACCCGGGTTGGCCGCAGTATCCCTCGCCGTCGTACTGGTGCTGCTCATGCAGAACATGCCGATGCTGACCGGGCTCGGACCGATGGGCAACGCGATCATGCTCTCCCCCTTGGCGGTGGGATTCCTCCTCGGAGCCGGACGAGCATTGTGGCTGCGCACCGCGGCGCCTGATCGATACCGGCAGCTGTCCGGCGGTACCGAAGTCCTACTCACAGCAGAGGTGGTTCGATGACTGAACAACAGCGGTTTCCGCGACACGCCTGGACCGTGCCGGGCTGGCAATGCGAAGTCCCCGGCGGCGATCCATCGTCACCCGAGATCTGGTGCTACACAGACCAATTCTCCTATAGCGCAGGAGACACGGTCGCGGTGCACGTGCACACCACCGCGGACCGCTACCGTCTCGAAGTGGTGCGCGACGGCGCGCACCCGGAGACCGTGTACCGGCTCGAAGACCTGCCCGGCGAGTCCCATCCAACCCCGGCCGACAGCTATACCGTCGGCTGCGGCTGGCCCGTCGCCGCGCGCATCCCCGTCGACCCGCAATGGCGCTCGGGTCTGTACCTGGTGATCGCGCGGATCGAGGTCGAAGGCCGGATCTACGAGCGCGAACATTTCTTCGTCCTGCGGGCGGCCGTCACCGGACGCACCCGGTACGCACTGATGCTCACCACCACGACGATGACCGCCTACAACGACTGGGGCGGCGCCAATCACTACCGCGGTCTCGGTGACGACCCGGAGATCGACGTCCCCGCAGCGGTGGTGTCCACCCAACGCCCCATCGCCCGGGGGATGCTGCGCAAACCCGTCGGCGCACCGCGCAGCCGCCACGAATACACTCCGCCACCGTTCTGGCAGCCGCACCACGAAGCCTATGAGTGGGCGTTCGCCAACGGCTACTCCCGCCATCACGCCGACGCGTTCTGGGCGACCTACGAACGGCCGTTCGTGGTGTGGGCGGAGAACCACGGCTACGACTTCGACTACCTGACCCAGCACGATCTGCACTTCCGCCCGGAATCACTGCGTGACTACCAATGTCTGGTGATCGTCGGTCACGACGAGTACTGGACGGCCGAAATGCGGGACGCCGTCGACAATTTCGTCGACAACGGGGGCAATGTCGCTCGTTTTGCCGGAAACTTCCTCTGGCAGGTCCGCCTCGACGACACCGGTGCCACCCAGACCTGCTACAAGCTCCCCGCTTTCGACCCGCTCTACGAAACCGATCCGAGCCGGGTCACCACCGTGTGGGACGCTCCGATCGTCGGCCGGCCCGGCGCACAGACCATGGGTTTGACCGGTTTCGGCGGTGTGTACAGCAGGTACGGCAACGCGGTGCCGCGCTCCAGCGGCGGATTCACCGTATACCGGCCCGAGCATTGGCTTTTCGAGGGAACCGACCTGTACTACGGCGACGTGATCGGCGGCGCCCCGGTCTGCACCGCGGCGTTCGAGCTCGATGGCGTCGACTACACCTTCCGGAAGGGGCTGCCCTACCCGACCTTCGAAGATGGCGCCCCGGAGACCCTCGAGATCCTGGCGCTGGCCCCGGCGGTGGTAGGTGCCGAGGACCGGTGGAACGCGGAGGTCCCGCTCGGCGCACCGGAGTTCGAGGCGGAAATGATGCTCCCGTTCATCTATGGCGACGACGTACCCGAACACCAGCGCGATCGACGTTACGGCGCGGGCATGGTCGGCGTCTTCACCCGCGGCGCGGGCACTGTCGTCAACGCCGGGTCGTGCGAATGGGTCAACGGCCTCATCGAACGCGACTTCTTCACCGAACAGATCACACACAACACACTGCGCCGGCTCGGCGCGGCCCCGGATGCGGAGAGGGAAAACTCATGACCATCGGTGTCAAGGATGTGCGCGCCATCGGTTTGGGCATCGGCACCCGGGTGGTGCCCGAGTGGCCCGAAGGGTGGACCGCCTCCCCGGACTGGGAGGAAGTCGAATGGCGCGGCTGCTCCGACGCCACCGGTCGCATGATCGGCAGCGCCTGGGAAGGCCAGGCAGGCATCTTGAACGTGGTCGACTATCCGGTCGACGAAATCTGCGTACTGCTCACCGGCAGCGTCGCGGTGACCGACGACTCCGGCGAGCGGCGAGTGTTCCGAGCCGGGGAGGCATTTCTGTTCCCGCGCGGATTCACCGGGCAATGGGAGACTCTCGAACCCTCCTCGAAAATCTTCGTCGTCCTGGAACCCGCCCCTGAATCCGCGTAAACCCGCGGTCCTAGAACGAGATCGAGGCAGACCGTCATGCAACCGGTTTGTCTCCGATTTCCGTGCCGCACAGTTTATTTCGGCTGGCGGCACAGCAACGAAGTAACAACCAAGGAGATCCAGTGAATCGCCGCACCCGTGTCATCGTCGCCTCCGCGGTGGCCACGACTTTGATGACCCTCACGGCAGAGGCGGCCACGGCCGCACCCGCACCGACCACTCTGACGGCCGGAGAAGCCGAACCGACCCTCCTGAGCGCCGATTCCCGGAACAGTCCTACACCGTCGACGCCGTCGGCCACTGAGATGACCGCAAATCAAGCTGATGCCACCGCGGCACAGCTTGTTTCACCGTTCGCCGCGGTTGCGACTCCAGTTGCGGCGATCGACGGCTCCGATCCGCAGGCCGATATCGACTATGCGCTGAGTCAGGCAGGCAACGAGTTCATGCTGGCCGCGACCATGGGCACCATGGCCGGCGGTGTTGCAGGACTCGTGGGCGGATGCGTCATCGGCGCGATCGTCGGTGCGATCGGCGGCTGCATCCCCGGGCTGGGGATCGGGGCAGCCGTGGGCCCCATCATCGGTGGCGTGGTAGCCGGCGTCCCGGCCGGAATCGCAGCATTGGCACAGGCGTACAACACGTTGCACGCCGTCGGTGATATCAGCGCCCCGCTCGCAGCTCAGGTCGGCTGACATCGGAGGAACGAGCGAACGCTCCACCCGCGGCCCTGCCTGAATAAGAATCACGCAAGCGAAACAACCGGCTCGTCGATACGGGCCGGTTGTTGTCCCGCCCCGAGTATCCAGTCCACATTCACTTCAACGATGCCGTGACCACATCCTCCCGATGTCCGGGACAACCTCGGACTGGACTCGCGATTGCGCTAGCCGTGATGGTGTCGTCGGGTGTACCTCGGTAGAGGACGGGCCAAGTCAGCAGATGCGCAAGAACGCCCTTCATTCGGCAGAAGCGGACCTTCAGCACCGCACCGGGTCCCGGCCCGTCGGCGTCCCGCGCTGGCCGGTTCGGTCAGCGCGGCACGCGGCAGAATAGTGCGTTGTCAGCCATGGCAGTAGACCCGGACAAGCACTGTGTCTTCGGGAATTGCCGCCAGGTAGTTCTCGTTGCCGCCAGGTGGTACCTGGCAGTCGGGCTTGTCTTCGTAGGACGTGTGTTCGTCCCAGTCCTCATGCGCCCAGACGCCACTCGGCTCCACCCACCAACCGTCGAGTGTGAGCACATCGGTCCATCGGAGAGTGTCAACCGGAACGTTCAGCAATGCCTTTGGGCCACCCGCGCATTCGCCTCGGTTGGTGGGCAGCACGAAGCCGGCGTAGTCGGGGGTGTCGTAGATCAGTCGAGGATCGTCCTCATAGCCCGGTCGTACATCAAACCTGGCTCCCTCGCCGCCAGCCCGAATACGCCATGTGTCCCACATACCCCGGTCAGCGGGCTGTTCGTACATCTCGAACGGAGCAAGTGCTCGAGTGAGCGTGGCCTGAACGTCATCGATCGCATCCGGCGGCAAGCACACAATCACCTAGATATGCGCCAAAATCCATCCTCTCCCGCATCTCCGAGCGCCCAGGCTATCGCTCAGGATCAACAGACACAGCTGGATTTCTGACCAGTCCGCCGGGCACAGCGGCCCGGTCATCAGCAGTAGAGTGCGTTCGCCCGCACCGCACGGCCGTCATACACGGCGATCTGCGGCTTGTGGCCAGGGCGCGGTCGGCTCCGGCTGGTGCAGGGGCCGACCGCCCCAGGACAGACATTGCCCGTGCGCTACGTCATGGACCACTACGTCGCCCTAGCCCGGGACGCGGACCCCGCCCACGTGCAGCAGCTCTCTGACGAGATCGCGAGCCGCAAGCCATTGGCCGGATCCCTGCGGCGGCCAACGCGTGGGCGTCCGCTCGGAAAACGACGGTGGCTGACGCGAAGTCGGGGTCATCGCCTGTATGTATGCCCGCTCAGCCGATGCTGCCCGTGGAGCCGCAGCCGCGCCAGGGAGATGGGGCAGGCGCGCCCGGCGGGGCCGGTTCGACGGTGACCGTCATGGTCTTCACACTCCAGCCGGATCTGAACTGCAGGGTGTGCGTGCCAGCAGTCATCGGTGTCCAGAGCACAGATTTCAGACCGGTGCCGTTCATACCGATGATGTCCGAGGTAACACACTGGCCGTTGTCGTAGAGGTACACGTAGTTCCCGGACGAGCCCGTCAAAGAGGGCATCATCGTTTCCCCCGAATTGTCGTGCAGGTCACTGGTCACCCAATGGCTCGTCCCGACCTGGACCGGGAGCGGGCCGTCGATCGTCAGGCCGGGGTCCGCTGTCGCGGGACCGGCCGTCATGATCGCAGCAGCGCCCGCAACCGCTAACCCCTTTAGGCTCCAGCCGATTCGAGTGCTGATTCGCCGTGATGTCACTGTGGTATTCCCCCTTCGTTCGTTTCGCCCTCGCCCGCGTTGATCCCCGACGGGTCGGGCGATCAGTCAGGCGCAGCGAACGGTAACGGCATCGAAGACCGAGCGGGCCGATTCCCGTCGCCGAAGACGCCCCAAATTCCTGGGGCGTGCCCGATGCCGCCGCACAGCCCCATGTCCTACGGCAGATCCCGGCATTGCCTCACGATGTTCCCGAAAACAATCGCTTTCGAGATCCGTTGTGCAGCAGCCAGCTTCGCTAGATGGATCGGTCTTGGAACCCCGTCTCCGAATCAACCTTTCCGATCACCCAGGGGCCACACCCTCTTCGGCCAGCTTCCAGTGAAGCCTGCTCCGGGAACGTTCGGAAAACGATGGCGGCCTGAACCACGTGGGCTCCGCGCGCCGCGACGGGGTGTTCGCAGGCGGCCATGCCTTGGCGGCTGGGACCCAAACCGGCCGCGCGGAGCTGGCGGCGGGTTCTCAGGTGAGGCGGGGCGAGGCTCCAGTCGTACTCCGGGCGGGAGTCGTCGGGGAGCCTCGTCGATGCTGGTTACCGCGACGCCTTGGGCGCCCGGCCAGGCGGGTCCGTAGGTGGCGGACTCGCGCGGCAAGTTCCACGATGACCCCCGCCGGATCGAGATAGTGGCTGGCGATTTCGGGATTGGCCAGGATGTTGTTGGCGAGCAGGTCGACCGCCGACGCTGCGGCAGTGACGTCCGTGGCATGGATGGTGGTGTCGGACATGGCGTTTCCCTTCTGGGATTGTGCTCCCGGGGTTCCGGGGCAGGGGTGTTCACAGCCTCGGCCGTTGTCGACGGGGCCTTTGGTGTGGTTGATGGAGTGCACACCGCCCGCGCCGATGTCGGTGTGGCGCAGTCCGGTGCGGAATTTGACGCCGACCGCGGCCTCGGCCGTTGTCGTCGGGGCGTTGGTGTGCGCTGTGCGGCGAGGGCGTCGCCGCGCTCGTCCGCTGCTCAGCGATGCGCATTCTCGACGACCGCACGAACCTTGTTGCGCAGCGGCTCGTTCACTCCGACCGCGGCGAACTCGGCGATGCGAGTCTGCTCATAGTCGGACAGGCCCGCGCGTCTGGCTGCCACGGCGGCGTGGGTGCCGGAGAGCTTGGTCAGCTCGTCACGGGTGCGCCGCGACGTCGCGCGCGGCACCGCGTTGGCGTCGAGGGCCTGGCCCCGAAGGACCAGAAGACCTGCATTTGGATATCTGGGACAGAGTGCGTGCCGTCCGGGGAAAGGGTTGCGGTGGTGTGCATTCTGGAAAGGTCCCAGGCGGCGGTCTGGACGACCTCTGTATCCATCCAAGCCCGAGTCAAGTCGCGCAGTTCGCGCTGCGGCTTGCCGTGTTCGAAGTTCATGGGTTGCGATGGCCCCTAACCGAACGCTGTTAGGTTTGTGACCCGAAGTTAACCGAACACCGTTCGGTTAATCAAGGGCCGAGTGATACATTCGACATCCGCCGGGGCCGCCTAGGTCTTCGACCGACGGAGACGAGCCGCATGGCCAGGCCGAAAGTGCCTCTGCTGAACCGCGAACGCATTCGCGACGCCGCGCTGACCCTGATCGACCGCGACGGCCTCGCCGAACTGTCCATGCGCAAGCTCGCCGCCGAACTGGGCGTGCAGGCCGCTTCGCTCTACACCCACTACCCCACCAAGGATGCCGTCCTCGACGACATCGCGCTCGGCCTCATGACGCGGGTCGATGTGTCGGCCTTCGACCAGGGCTGGCGCATCGGCCTCGCCTCGTCGGCCCGCTCCTACCGCGACGCCCTGGTCCGCCACCCCAACTTCGTCGCCTATCTGGCCGCTGGACCCGGCACCCGCGACGAGAACCTGCGCGCCGCCAACGCCGTCCACGGCGCCCTGGTCTCCGCCGGCTGGCCCCCGCGCGAGGCCACCACTACGGTGCGGCCACCCGCTACCTGGTCATGGGCGCCACCATCGGCTCGTTCTCCCGCGGCTTCGTCGACGACGTCCAGGTCTACCGCGACCGCTACCCACATCTGGAACAGGCCCACCTACTCCGCGCCAAGGCCGACGAGATCGATGCACAGAGTTTCGAATTAGCGCTGTCCGCCTTCACCGACGGCCTGCAAATCCGGTTCGACGCCATCGAGGAAGAACGGGCCCGCCAAGGGCAGACCCGCTCGAACACCCCCTCCGGCTGAGGAATACGCCCCGCCGATGTTTCACTCAGCGGGATTGTGCGCGATTGCACGGGTCGTCCGAAACTCGATACGGTCTCAGGCAGTCATCGCGACACTTGTTCGAGTGCTTCTCATGGTGTGCGGAATCCGAGGGTTTGTCCAGGGCGTCCGTTGAGTTCGTCGGCGATGGTGTCGGGGAAGGTATTGGTGGAGCAGCCATTGGTGTTTCGGCAGACCACTTCCCCATGTCCAACCCACCCTCGGAGCCGAATTCACCTCCGCCCGAATCGACCTCGTACCCGCGATCGATGACTTCCTCGAATGACCCGGCCCGCTGACTGTGCATGCCGAGAAGTCGGACCAGCGGCCTCGGGTCGAGATCGGGATCCTCGTGCACCAGCATGCCGACCGTGACCGACGGCCTGACCGTCCCCGAACCGGCCACGGCTCCCTCCACGCCGTCAACTACTACAACCCGCGAATCTTCGACGCGCAGGCCAATATCGAACGCGTGGCACTCGCCCAGCGGAGCGCCACCGCCTACCCCTCCGGTCTAGCCGTCGTCGTCGCACTCGACGCCGCCTGGCCGCTGGTCCACGACTCCGCCCGCCGCGAACCCGACGACCGCCGACTGATGACCCGCTGGAACATCGGCATGGGCCTCACCGACTTCCTCATCACCCGCGTGGCCGAACTCGCCCTCCACGGTCTGGACCTCGCTACCGCCCTCGACCGCACCCCCTGGACCACCCCGGAGGCCGCCGCCATCGTCACCACCCTGCTGCTGGTCTCCGGCAACCCCGACGACCTCGCTCCGCTGGGCTGGGACCCCATGACCTATCTCGCCAAGGCCAGTGGCCGCACGCCACTGACCGCGGACGAGGCGGCCCACATCGAACAGGTTGGCGTGGAATGGATTCCACTCGGCTGAGCCGCGCGTCCCCGCGTCAGCGGTCCCAGATGCGACTGCCGAGGAAGACGTCCCACTCGGAGCCGTCGAAGAACAGTTCCGGGCCACCGGGATTCTTCGAGTCGCGAACGCCGACCTCTCCGTCAGCGAAGCAAACCTCCACGCAGGTTTCGGAGGCCTTCGACCGGGTCGATTTGAACCATCCAGGCCCGGATGACTGGCTGCTCACGCCTCGTACTCCTTCGCGATCCGCACAATGATGTCGGCTGTGTCGCTTTCGCTCAACGCTACCGCTCTGATCCGGTCCGCCGCCTCTCGATATTCATCGACGACATCCGTTTTGGAGTGATAGACGCCCGCGGAACCGCTTTCGAGGTAGACCACCGGTGCGTCCACGACGTTGCTGCTCAGTGCCGGGAACTGGACCAGGGTGAATGGCTGGATAGCCAAACCCTTGTGGGAACCCGCCGCGAAGGGAATGAGCCTGATGCTGATGTTGTCGCGCCGACCTGCCTCGGCGAGCCACCGCAGCTGCCCAACCATCACGCCTGGGCCACCCGGCTGATGCCGCAGGACTGATTCCGACATGAGCAACTCCAGGCGGAAGTCGGTATCGTTCAATCTCTTTTGCCGACGGACGGCGAGCTCGACGCGGCGCTCGGTATCGACGATGGACAAATCCGGGTCATCGATTCGAGCCATCGCGCGCCGATAGTCGGGAGTCTGCAACAGCCCGTGAACCAGCACGTGCTGATAGGTGACGACCCGATGAGCGGCGGCTTCGAGACGCAGGTAGCGGGGTAGGTGGGCGGCGACCTGGTCGGCGTACGGCTGCCAGTACCCTCGCGAATCGCCCTGCTGTTGAGCGATTTTCTCCTCGGACCGGACCTCGCTCCAGAGACGCAAGGCCTCCTCCCGGTCCTGTGCCGATGCCCCGTAGAACTCGAGCAACCGTTCGACGTCGTTGGTGCTGGCATTCGTCGGATATCCGTTTTCCATGCGCACGACCGTCTGACGCGACTTGTCGATCTCGAGCCCAGCGGCCAAGGGCTTCTTGCCACTTCGAGTTCTGAGACCCCGGAGATACGAACCGAACGCAATACGAGAAGCGGCCAAACCAGTCATTCGATCAGCCTCGCTATCTGGATAAATGTCCACGATGGCTATGTTCACGATCACCGGTGTCCACGGCCGATACCGTTCACCGTGGACACTTCAGCCTAATCCGTGGACAGGTCACCATGAACCCAATTTCCGCGACCTCCTGGGTGTCTACTGGGACATGTATCGAGCGGTGACAGCGCGCAGCCGCTCGGGCATTCAAACCATCACCAGCGGTATGCAATTCGAGGGGATGCCGTAATGCTTTGGGACACATGGGCGCTGCTGTCGATTCTCGCTCTCTGTCTGGCCGTGATCGGCTGGAGCGTGTGGGGTTTCTACCGGGATGAGCATCCGGGTGGTGAGGCCCGGTTTCTCCGACTGTGTCTCGACGGTTCGAGGTATGTGGAGGCGCCGGCGAGCGGGCGGGCGGGGCGCCGGCATCGCGGGCGGCATCGGACCGGGTCATGGCGTGGGGGTTCGTCGTTCCCCGCGTCGCGGACGTAGGGCGGTGAGGACGTTGTCCTAGACCACATCTCGCGTGAGCCATCACCGACTGCCGCTGACGCCGTCGATGCAGACTTCCGACAGCGTGAAGATCATGCTGTGGCCGCATCGGCTGTGCACCGAAGGCGATGGCCACCGGCCCGGTTCGTGCAGCGCGCGCAAGCAGCTACTCGCCATCGCCCGCCAGGCCGGCTGGAGCTGGGTCGATGACGTTCCGGACAACTCGCGAGTTTCTTCGATCCACGGTAAGAGAGAGAAGGTGATCATGGATGTACCGGCGCAGTTGCTGGGTGTACAGGGAAACTACTCGTTGGTCAGGTGGGAAGGTCGCCATTTTCCCGGTTTGAGCATCCAAGGCGACAGCCTCCATATCCTGCGGGCGGTCTTGGAGGAGGCTGAGTCGGAGCTGACCGTCGGAAGCCTCGAGGACGCGCTGTTCGCGGTCAGGGAGGCTTTGGACACGGTGATCGAGATGGACCTCTCCTACCAGGACATGATGGGGCAGCGGAACTTGAAGCTGCCCTACTGACGCCTCCCGTGAGTTGCTATTCGCCGCCGAAGACCCTCTCCACCACCGTTTTCGCGCGGCGGGTGACGCGCATGTAGTGGTCGAGGAATTCGCTGCCGTCGTCGTTGGGCCAGCCCGCGACGCGGGCCACCGCCGACAGGAGGGTGCCCGGGCCGGGGAGTTGGTCGGCCGGTTTGCCGCGGACGAGGACCAGGGCGTTGCGGGCCTTGGTGGCGGTCAGCCAGGCGTCGCGGAGGAGTTCGGCGTCGGCGGTGTCGATGAGCTCGGCACGCTCGATGGCGTCGAGGGACTGGAGGGTGGAGGTGTTGTGGAGGTCGGGGACCTCGTGGGCGTGCAGCAGCTGGAGGAGCTGGACGGTCCATTCGATGTCGGCCAGTCCGCCGCGGCCCAGTTTGGTGTGGGTGGCGGGGTTGGCTCCGCGCGGGAGGCGTTCGGAGTCGACGCGGGCCTTGATGCGGCGGATCTCGCGGACACCCTCCGGTGACATGCCGCCCTCGGGGTAGCGGACCGGATCGATGGTGCGCAGGAAGCGGATTCCGAGTTCGGGGTCGCCCGCGACCTGGTGCGCGCGCAGCAGCGCCTGGACTTCCCACGGCTGCGCCCACTGCTGGTAGTAGGCGGCGTACGCGGCCAGGGTGCGGACCAGCGCGCCGTTGCGGCCCTCGGGGCGCAGTCCGGCGTCGACCTGCAGCGGCGGGTCGGTGCTGGGCGCGCCGAGCAGGCGCTGCACCTGTTCGGCCACGCCGACAGCCCATTTCACGGCGACGGTCTCATCCTCGCCCGGCCGCGGGTCGCAGACGAACAGCACGTCGGCGTCGGAGCCGTAGCCCAGTTCCATGCCGCCGAGCCGCCCCATGCCGATGACGGCGAAGTCCGCGGGCGCGGGTCTGCCGAGTTCGGCTTCACTGGCCCGGATCACGGCCTGCAGCGCGGCTTCCAGGGTCGCGATCCACACCGAGGACAGCGCCTCGCACACCCGCTGGACGTCGAGCATGCCGAGTACGTCGGCGGAGGCCACGCGGGCCAGTTCGTGCCGGCGCAGCGAGCGCGCCGTGGCGACCGCGCGCTTGGGATCGTCGTAACGCCGTGCCCCGGACAGGATTCCGCGCGCCACGTCCGAGGGCTTGGTGGCCAGCAGCAGCGGCCCGTTGGGGCCGTCGGCGTACATGCGGATGGTCTCGGGCGCGTTGATCAGCAGGTCCGGCAGGTACGCCGAGGAGCCGAGCACGATCATCAGCCGTTGCGCGATGGCCCCTTCGTCGCGCAGTTCGCGCAGGAACCAGATCTCGTTGTCGAGGCCCTCGGACACCCGCCGGTAGGCGAGCAGGCCCGCGTCGGGATTCGGTGTCTCGCCGAGCCATTCGAGCAGGGTGGGCAGCAGCAGCGCCTGGATGCGGCCCTTGCGCCCGACCTCACCGGTCAGCGCCTTGAGGTGGCCGAGCGCGTTCTCCGGGGCGACGTAGCCCAGCGCGGCCAGCTGCCGCACGGCCGCCTCGGGGCTCAGGCGCAGCTGGGCGGCGTCCATGCGCGCCACCGAGTCCAGCAGCGGCCGGTAGAAGAGCTTGGCGTGCAGCCGCCGCACCCGCACCGCGTTGCGTTTGATCTCGCTGGTGAGCACCCCGACCGCGTCCTGGCGGCCGTCCGGGCGCATGTGCGCGGCGCGCGCCAGCCAGCGCATGCCCTCCTCGTCCTCGGGGGCGGGCAGGGTGTGAGTGCGCTTGAGCTTCTGCAGCTGCAGCCGGTGTTCGAGCAGCCGCAGGAATTCGTAGGAGGCGGTGAGGTTGGCGGCGTCGTCGCGGCCCACGTAGCCGCCCGCGGCCAGCGCGCCCAGCGCCTCCACGGTGCTCTGCACGTGCAGCGACTCGTCGGCCTTGCCGTGCACCAATTGCAGCAGCTGGACGGCGAATTCGACATCGCGCAGACTGCCATGCCCGAGTTTGAGCTCGCGTTCGCGCAGATCAGCGGGCACCAGGTCCTCGACGCGGCGGCGCATGGCCTGCACGTCGGCGACGAAGTCGGGTCGCTCGTTGGCCGCCCACACCATGGGCATGAGGGCCTTCTGGTATTCGCGACCGAGGTCGAGATCGCCGGTGGCGGGCCGCATCTTGAGCAGCGCCTGGAATTCCCAGGTGCGCGCCCACCGCTTGTAGTACGCGATGTGCGAGTCCAGGGTGCGGACCAGCGCGCCCGCCTTGCCCTCGGGGCGCAGCGCGGCGTCGATCTCGAAGAACGCGGCGCTGCCCACGCTCATCATCTCCGCGGCGAGCCGGGTGGCGGTGGTATCGGCCGGTTCGGCGACGAAGATGACATCCACATCGGAGACGTAGTTCAGTTCCCGCGCACCGCATTTGCCCATGGCGATGACGGCCAGGTGCACCGGCACCTCACGGTCCTGGCACACCCGCGCGACCGCGACCGACAGCGCCGCGGTGAGCGCGGCGTCGGCCAGATCGGTGAGGTGCTGACCCACCTGCTGGTACGGCAGCACCGGTTCGTTCTCGACGGTGGCGGCCAGGTCGATGGCGGCCAGCAGCATGAGCTGATCGCGATACCGCTTGCGCAGCAAGGCGATCGCCTCGGGCCCGGAGATCCCCGCCCGGTACATCATGGGCCCGGCCGCGGCCCCGTTCTCCGGGACGGCGTGCACGGCGTCCAGCAGATCCGCCAGCACTTCCGCGCGGCTGGGCAGTGTGGGCCGCCGCAGCAGCCGCCACGCGCCCGGATCGGCCACCAGGTGGTCGGCGAAGGCGCTGGAGGAGCCGATCAGTGCGAACAGCCGCCCGCGCAGCGCGGAGTCGCGGCGCAGTTCGGAATCCACGGCCGCCCAATCGCTCCCGAGTTGCTCGCGCAGCCGGATCAGCGTCAACAGCGCCAGATCGGCGTCGGGGGAACGCGACAGCGCCCACAGCAGGGGAACACTGTCCACGTTGTCCCACGCCAACTCTCGCAGAGAGGCGGCGGCCGACGGCTCGAGCAGACCGAGCCGCCCGACACCGGGCACAGCGGAACGAGCAGTCGGAGGCCGAACCATGTCCTTCAAATTACAGGTCGTGCCCACCAGACATGTCACCCATCCCGCCCAAACCAGACACTGTGTCCAATCCGCCTCCAGTCCGCGACGCCGCCGAGTGGCCGTGGTGACGTGCCGATCCGGGCATGAGAGTGGTGGGGGGAGACACGAATCGGGCCGCAATCGCGAGGATTGCGGCCCGATTCGGGTGCTTCGCCGGGATCAGAGACCCAGGTACTCCTTCAGCTCATAGGGGGTCACCTGGGCGCGGTAACCAGCCCATTCGCGGCGCTTGTTGCGCAGGAAGAAGTCGAAGACGTGCTCGCCGAGGGTCTCGGCGACCAGTTCGGACTTCTCCATCGCCTTGAGCGCCTCGTCCAGCGACGCGGGCAGCTCACGGAAGCCCATGGCGCGACGCTCGGCCGAGGTCAGCGACCACACGTCGTCCTCGGCCTCCGGCGGCAGCGTGTAGCCCTTCTCGATACCGCGCAGGCCCGCGGCCAGCAGCACCGCGAAGGCCAGGTACGGGTTGCAGGCGCTGTCAGGGCTGCGGATCTCGACGCGACGCGACGCCGACTTGTTCGGGGTGTACATCGGGACGCGCACCAGCGCAGAACGATTCGAGCGACCCCAGGAGGCGGCCGTGGGGGCCTCGCCGCCGTGGATGAGGCGCTTGTAGGAGTTCACCCACTGGTTGGTGATCGCGGAGATCTCGTGCGCGTGCTCAAGGATGCCCGCGATAAAGGCGCGCGCGGTCTCCGACAGGTTGTCCGGGTCGTCGGGGTCGGCGAAGGCGTTCTGCTCGCCCTCGAACAGCGACATGTGGGTGTGCATGGCCGAACCCGGGTGGTCGGCGAACGGCTTGGGCATGAAGCTCGCGCGCACGCCCTCGTCGATGGCCACTTCCTTGATCAGGTAGCGGAAGGTCATGACGTTGTCGGCCATGGACAGCGCGTCGGCGTAACGCAGGTCGATCTCCTGCTGGCCGGGCGCGCCCTCGTGGTGGCTGAACTCCACCGAGATGCCCATGGACTCCAGCGAGTCGATGGCGTGGCGGCGGAAGTTGGGGGCCTCGTCGTGCACGGCCTGGTCGAAGAAGCCGCCGTTGTCGGCCGGGATCGGCGAGGTGCCGTCGTGCGGGCCGGGCTTGAGCAGGAAGAACTCGATCTCGGGGTGCACGTAGCAGCTGAAGCCCAGGTCACCGGCCTTGTTGAGCTGACGCCGCAGCACGTGCCGGGGGTCGGCCCACGACGGCGAGCCGTCGGGCATGGCGATATCGCAGAACATGCGCGCCGAATGCTGGTGGCCCTTCGAGGTGGACCACGGCAGCACCTGGAAGGTGGACGGATCCGGCTTGGCCACCATGTCGGCCTCGGAGACCCGGGCAAACCCCTCGATGGCCGAACCGTCGAAGCCGATACCCTCCTCGAACGCACCCTCGAGCTCGGCGGGCGCGATCGCCACGGACTTGAGATATCCCAGGACATCGGTGAACCAGAGACGCACGAAACGGATGTCCCGCTCTTCGAGCGTCCGGAGCACGAATTCCTTCTGACGGTCCATGACCGCGAGCGTAGGGTCCCGGAGTTAAATCCGTGTTACATACGCCGACAGATTCAACTCTCGGAACTGTCAGCAGTGACGACCCCGAACCGCGCGGAGATTCCGGCGCGCGGCCCGGGCGTCAGCGATCAGCAGGTGAGGCCCTGGGCGGGCTGCTTCAGGTCCACGAGATAGTCGATGACGGGGTCGTCGACGCATTTCACACCGGACAGCGACACCGTGTGGCGTGTCCCGTTGAAGGTGATGAGGGAGGCGCCGAGCTGCTGAGCCAGGTTCACGCCCGCCTGATAGGGGGTGGCCGGGTCCTCGGTCGTGGAGATCACCACGACCTTGGGCAGGTTCGGGATCGAAATCTTGTGCGGGGTGCTGGTATTGGGGACCGGCCAGATGGCGCACAGTTCCAGCGGGGCGGCATCGCTGCCGTGACCGTCGTCGAGGAAAGGCGCGACGCGGCGGTAGTCGGCGTCCTGCTTGGCGGCGACGGCGCGGTCGGTGACGGCCGGATCGTCCACGCAGCGGATGGAGTTGAAGGCGTCGGCGCTGTTGTCGTAGGTGCCGTCGTCGTGACGGCCGTCGTACATGTCGGCCAGCGCGAGCAGCGTGTCGCCGCTGCCCTGGGCCAGCTCGCGCAGGCCCTTGGTGAGGGCGGGCCACAAGCGGTTGGAGTACAGGGTCTGCTGGGCGCCGGTGATGGCGTCGCCGTAGTGCAGGCCGCGACCGTCCTGGGTGGGCACCGGCTTGTCCCACAGCGGGTCGACGAGGGTGCGGAACTTCTTGGTGGCCTGACCCGGGTCGTCGCCGAGCGGGCAGTTGGTCTTCTCCTTGGCCGCGCAGTCCGCCGCGTAGGCGTCGAACGCCTTCTGGAAGCTGGCCGCCTGCGCCACCGACTCCTTGACCGGATCCTGTTCCGGATCCAGCGCGCCGTCGAGGACCAGGGCGCGCACCTTGTCGGGGAACTTCTCGGCGTAGGCGTAACCCAGGCGGGTGCCGTAGGAGTAGCCCACATAGCTGAGCTTGGGGTCGCCGAGCGCGGCCCGGATCACGTCCATGTCCTGCACGACCTCGCGGGTGCCGACGTGGCCGAGGAACTCCTTGCCGGTGCGCTCCACGCACTTGCCGGCGAAGTCCTTGTTCTCCGCCTCGAGCGCGGCGATGCCGGCGGGCGAGTTGTCCCGGTTCGGCTCGGCGCGCTGGGCGTCGTTCTCGGCGTCTGTCCGGCATTTGATCGCGGGCTGCGACGCGCCGATACCGCGCGGATCGAAGCCGATCCGGTCGAAGCGGTCGGCCAGCGCGGTGCTGTCACCGAGGGCGACCATGCTCAGGCCGGTCACGCCCGGTCCGCCGGGGTTGAACAGCAGCGAACCGATCTTGTCGCCGCTCGCCTTCACCCGCGAGATGGCGATCTTGGCGGTGGTCCCGCCGGGATTGGCGTAGTCGACCGGCACGGTCACCCGGGTGCACTCGGCGTCGCGCGGCATCTGGTCTTCGCTGTACTCGCGGCAGCTGCCCCAGTTCAGGGTCTGGTTGTAGAAGGATTCCATCCCCACCGGTGCCGACGCGGTGGGGTTGCCGTCCACCACACTGGTGCACGCAGCCGCGGTCATCGCCAACGCCGTCGCCATGAGCACGACCCGGCCGGTTCGCATCAACGCCATCCCACGATCGTGCCATGTCACGGTTTCGGCCATGGTGGAGGTTCGGTGCGGGTCCTCCCCGGTCCGTGGGTGTTCGCACGGAAAGTCCCCAGGCCGCTCTCAGAAACCGCATGCTTAATGGGAGAGAACCGGGGGGCTCTACGCACGAGGGGATGCCATGTCCGTACAACCACTTTCGCCGAATCGGTCCACCACCCGCTCGTCCCGCCCCCGCGCGCTGCGTATCGCCGCGGCGGCGGCGGTCGCGCTGACCGCCACGCTGGGACTGGTCGCGTGCGGGCCCTCGACCCTGCCGGGTGCGCCGATCGCGGAATCGCCGGGCGGGGTGACGAAGAGCCAGCCCATCGACTTCACCACCGCGCCAGCCGATCTCGACGTGGCCGCGCGAAATGTGGTGCCGGGCATCGTGGATATCGACACCGAGCTGGGGCTGCAGAACGGCGAGGGCGCGGGGACCGGCATCGTGCTCGGCTCGGACGGCATCGTGCTCACCAACAATCACGTGGTGGAGGGCGCGACCAAGATCTCGGCGACCGATCTCGGGAACGGGCGGACCTACGAGGCCACCGTGGTCGGGTTCGACCGCAGCGAGGACATGGCCGTCATCAAACTGACCGGGGCGTCCGGATTGCAGACCGCGCCGCTCGGCGACTCCGACAAGGTGGCCGTCGGCGACCCCGTGGTGGGTGTCGGCAACGCCGGCGGCCGCGGCGAGCCCACTCCCGCCCAGGGCACGGTCACCGCGCTGAACCGGTCCATCACCGCCAGCGACGACGCCACCGGCAGCTCCGAGCAGCTGACCGGCCTCATCCAGGTCGCCGCGAGTATCGAACCCGGCGACTCCGGGGGCCCGCTGGTCGACTCGACCGGCAAGGTGATCGGCATGGACACCGCCGCGTCCAAGGGGTTCCGGTTCAGCATCGGCGGCGGTCAGGGCTTCGCCATCCCGATCAACAAGGCCGCCGGGGTGGCCAAGCAGATCCAGGCGGGCCAGGGCTCGGACCGCATCCACATCGGCGACACCGCCTTCATCGGCGTCTCCGTGACCTCCGCCGGGGGCGGCGCGCAGATCCGGGGCGTGGTCCAGGGCGGGCCCGCCGATCAGCTCGGGATGGCCGCCCGCGACGTCATCACCGGCCTCGACGACCACACCATCACCACGGCCACCGACCTCACCGCGACCATGGACCTGCACCACCCGGGCGACACCGTCACATTGAAATGGACCGACCCGAGCGGGCAGAACCGGTCGGAGCGCGTCCAGCTGGCGAAGGGACCGGTCGGCTGAGATGTGAGCAATTGCATCGCTGGGGTGAGCGGCCGCAATGGCAGACTGAGGACGTCAGAACAACCCGGGGACCCGGCACGGGCCTCGAGGAACGACGAAAGGGACGATGATGTCCGTATCCGATGCGGAAACCCCTGTGTACGGTTCGGCGCCGACAACTCCCGCGCGGCGGAAGACGCGAGTGCAGCACCTGCAGCAGATGAAGCAGGCGGGCGAGCGCTGGTCCATGCTCACCGCCTACGACTACTCCACCGCTCGGCTCTTCGAAGAGGCCGGGATTCCGGTTCTGCTGGTCGGCGACTCGGCCGCCAATGTGGTGTACGGCTACGACACCACCGTGGCGATCACCGTCGACGAACTGATCCCGCTGGTCCGCGGCGTCGTGAAGGGCGCTCCGCACGCGCTGGTCGTGGCCGACCTGCCGTTCGGCAGCTACGAGTCCTCCCCCGAACAGGCGCTGGCCACGGCCGTGCGGTTCATGAAGGAGACCGGGGCGCACGCGGTGAAGCTGGAGGGCGGCGAGCGCGTGGCCGACACCATCCACACGCTGACCGCCGCCGGCATTCCGGTGATGGCGCACATCGGGTTCACCCCGCAGAGCGTCAACACGCTGGGCGGATTCCGGGTGCAGGGCCGCGGTGACGGGGCCGAGCAGCTCATCGCCGACGCCATCGCGGTGCAGGAGGCCGGGGCCTTCTCCGTCGTGATGGAGATGGTGCCCGCCGAGCTGGCCGGGCAGGTCACCCGCAAGCTGACCATTCCGACCGTCGGCATCGGCGCGGGCGTGGAATGCGATGCGCAGGTGCTGGTCTGGCAGGACATGGTGGGCTACACCGGCGGCAAGACCGCCAAGTTCGTCAAGCAGTTCGCGGATGTGGGCGGGCAATTGCGTACCGCCGCAGCCACTTACGCCGACGAGGTACGGCGCGGGGTGTTCCCCGGCCCGGAGCACAGCTACTGAGCGGTCCGGCCGCGCAGTGAACGGGAACGCCCCCGCGATGATCGCGGGGGCGTTTCGCCGCTCGGTGGGCCGATACGGAGATGCCGCGGGCCGACACGGCGACGCCGTGGACCGATGCCGGGACTCGAGGTCACCCACCGACACCCTGCCCGGCACTTTTCATAGCTTCCGGCTATCCCCCAGCCTTCGGGGCCCGTCATCTCGGTCCACAGCCCGATTTTGGTGGCAGACTCGAAAGCCAACGAGCTGGAACGACCAAAGGGAATTCATGGATCGTGGAACTAGTCGCTGGATCCGCCGTACCTCGCTGCTGGGCGCGGCGTTGGCCGCCGTCGCGCTGACCGCCGCGTGCGGGGACAACACCTCCACCGGGTCGTCGCAGCCCAAGGGCTCCGGCTCATCGCTCACCTCCGCACCGTCGACCCCGCCGAGCACCGCCGCACAATTGAACATTTCCGAGGATCAGGCCAAGCAGCTGTGCGACATGCTGCGCCCGCAGCTGTCGGACTGGCGGGTGCAGGGTCCGACGCTGGGCAAGATCGCGTTCAACGCGACCGTCGCCCAGTGGGCGGTGCAGAACGGCCTGTTCATTCCCAGCGAGCGGGGCGTGGTCGACCGGGTCACCACCAAGAGCTGTGCGGATGTGCGCGATCAGACGCTGTCCGCGCTGGAGATCCCGAACATGGCCGCGGGCCTGGTGGCGGGCTGATGCGCACTCTGTACCCGGCGATCGAGCCCTACGAGCAGGGCAAGCTGGATATCGGCGACGGTCAGTCGCTCTACTACGAGGTGAGCGGCAATCCGGACGGCAAGCCCGCCGTCTTCCTACACGGCGGACCGGGCGGCGGCACCGCGCCCTACCACCGGCAGTTCTTCGATCCCCAGGCGTACCGGATCGTGCTGTTCGATCAGCGCGGGTGCGGGCAGTCGACGCCGCACATCGCCGACGGGGCGAGCCTCGAGCACAACACCACCTGGGACCTGGTCGCCGATATCGAAAGGCTGCGAACGCATCTGGGCATCGAGCGGTGGCTGGTGTTCGGCGGATCGTGGGGTTCGACGCTGGCGTTGAGCTACGCCCAGACCCACCCCGACCGGGTCACCGAGCTGGTGCTGCGCGGCATATTCCTGTTGCGGCGCAAGGAAATCGATTGGTACTACAATGGCTCCGCGGGGTACGTGTACCCCGACGAGTGGGAGAAGTTCCTGGCGCCGGTGCCGGAAGCCGACCGCGGGCATGACCTCGTCGAGGTCTATCACCGCCTGCTGCACTCCCCCGATGCCGCTCTCGCCACCGACGCGGCCGTCGCGTGGTCCACCTGGGAGGGTGCCACGAGTTCCCTGCTGCCCCAGCCGGATCGGGTCGCCGAGACCGCCGATCCGCGCTTCGCGCTGGCGTTCGCGCGCATCGAGAACCACTACTTCGTCAATGGCGGCTTCCTCGACGAGGGACAGCTGCTGCGCGACATCGACCGCATCGCCCACATTCCCGGCGTTATCGTGCAGGGCCGCTACGACGTCGTGTGCCCGGCCACCAGCGCCTGGGATCTGCACCGGGCCTGGCCCGGCTCGGAACTGCACCTGGTGGCCGACGCCGGCCACGCGGCCCTCGAACCCGGCATCACCCACCACCTGGTGGAAGCCACCGACAAGTACAGGACGTAGATGAGCACCACAGCCGGTCCCGCCTTGGTCGACGCAGTAGCCGCCGATGTGGACCGGCTGTGTACGGCCGAACCCGATGTGCGCCAGGACCTTCCGGACTCGGTGCACAAGATGCGGGTGGCCACCCGGCGGCTGCGCAGCGTGCTGAAGTCCTACCGGCGGGTGCTGCGCCGCGCACCGGTCACCGAGATCACCGATGAATTGCGCTGGCTGGCGGGATTGCTGGGGGTGGCCCGGGACGCCGAGGTACGCGCCGAACGCTTCACCGAGCTGCTCGCCGCCACCGGGGCACCGCGCGAGCAGACGGTGCCGATGGACGAGAGACCCACTCACCACCAAGGTTTCGCCCAGCGGCTCATCGCCGAGGAGCGCGATACCTATGCCGGAGCCCACCGCGCGGTGGTCACCGCGTTCGGCGACCACCGCTACGCCTCGCTGATCCGCGGTCTGCAGGATTTACTCACCGACCCGCCGCTGAAGGACTCCCGCGCCGGCGAACCGGCGGAACCGGTCTTCACCAAGGTCCTGCGCCGTGACCTCCGGAAGCTGCGCCACCTCGTGCACGCCGAGCACGGCCTGTCCGGGGACGAGCGCATCGAGCGCCTGCACGATATTCGCAAGGCCGCCAAACGATTGCGCTACTCCGCCGAGGCCGCCACCGCCGTCCTCGGCAAACCCGCCGAGGACCTCGGCAAGAAGGCCAAACACCTACAGGGAGTGCTCGGCGACCACCGTGACGCCGTGGAAGCGCTCAACACGATCCGCACCCACGCCGTCGACGCCGACTACACCTACCAACACCTGTGTGACGCCGAGGCGGCAGCAGCCGCCCAGGCCCTCGACCAGTACCCCGACGCCGTCGAATTCGTCCACCACCACCCGCTGGGCTGACCCGGACGAGCGGTTCGCACCCGCGAAATGCAGTCAGAGCAAGTCGATCTCGGTGAGATCGATCTCCAGCTCGAACGGAACGGTCAGCTGAAGCCGATCATGGTGGATTCCGGTGAGCGCGTAGGCACCCGTGGCCGGGTCGAGCTCATAGACGTAGACAACCGGCCGCCCATCCGCATTCTCCACGCGCCAGAAATGCGATATTCCAGCCTTCGCGTAGAGCTGCGGTTTGCGTTCCCGATCTCATGTTCGCGACTCGGGCGATACGACCTCGACAGCCAGCAGGACATCATCAGCCCGGTACGTCGTCAGTGCGGGAACGCCCGCGCGATCGGCACGCACGGCGATGACAGCTGGCTCGGGTCGCTGGTTGCGATCCAGCGTCACCGTCATTTCGCGCCGAATTCGAACGGTGGAGGGCGCGCAACGCCGCAACGCCGTTTCGAACATGCTGACTGCCAGCGCGTGAAACTGGGCTTGCGGGCTCACGAAGACGAGGCTCCCGTCGATCAGCTCGGTGTGCGGGGGCAGATCGGGCAGGCGATCGAGGTCCTCTGCGACGAAGCCGCCCGGCGGCGGCGTAGCCACTGCGGAAACGGTTCGACGGTCATGACGTCGAGTATGGCATCGAAAGCGTAGGTCCAGTGGCGTAGCTGAAGGTGACGGTGCGGGTGACGGGGTCGGCCTCGGTGAGGCGGACCTGGACGTTCTCGCCTTCCGGCGGGGCGCCGGTGCATTTGGCCAACACCGGTGGGTCGGCGATGAAGATCTCGGCGGGGCGGGTGCCGTTGGCCTCGCGGAGCACGACGGCGTCGAAGTCGGTGTGCAGGCGCGGGGACAGGACGGTGGCCTCGGTGAGGTCCAGGCAGGCGCGTTCGACCTTGCCGGCGAGGGCGTCGGTGCGGCGCATGGTGTCGACGGCGATGGCCAGTTCGTCGACGACCCACTGCGGCACTGCGGTTTTCGCGCACAGGGCCAGGCAGATCTCGGTGGCGTAGCGGTCGGCCAGGCGACGCAGCGGGGCGGTCACGTGTGCGTACGGGGCCCCGATCGCGCTGTGCCGCAAGGTGTTCGGGTCCTGGCCGTTCAGGATGGTGTAGGAGGCGCCGCGCAGCAGGCCGGTGGCCTCCGACATGAGCACCAGGGCGGCGGGCGTATTGCAGTCCAGTTCGGCCAGCATGCGGCCCGCGGACTCCCCGGGCGGCCACGGCACCCCGACCGCGGCGGCGGTGCGGCGCATGGACTCGATGGCGGCCGGCGCGGGCGGCGGCATGGTGCGCAGCAGACCCGGCGGCTCGGGGTTGCCGGAGCCGTTCGAGTTATGTCCGTCGAGCATGATTCGGGCCGCACACATTCCGGTCAGCAGGGAGATCTGCTCGTTCCAGTCGTTGGCGGCGGTGCGCGGTTCCAGCGCCAGCTGCCAGTGGTCGATCCCGGTTTGCTCGGCGTCGCGGACCACGGTCTGGTCGGGCAACCGCAGCGTGATCGCGCCGCGCTCGATGCCGGCCGCGATGCGCAGCCGCCCGAAGTCGGGCAGCGCGGCGATCGACGGGTGCAGGCGGCCGTTGTCGGCGTCGGCCTGTACGCCCTGATAGTCGAGGCGGGCGCGGGAGCGGACCAGCGCGCGGGTCACCGAGAACCGCACCGGTTCGGCGTGCGCGTCGCATTCGATGGTCCACAGCGCGGCCGGGCGGTCGACGTCGGGTAGCAGGCTGGCGAGGCCCTCGCTCAGCACCGGCGGGTGCAGCGGGACGGTGCCGTCGGGGAAGTAGAAGGTCTGGCCGCGGGCCAGGGACGCGCGGGCCAGCGGCCCGCCGGGGACGACCACCGCGGCCACATCGGCGATGGCGTAGTGGAGAAGGAATCCGCCGCTCGGGGTGCGTTCCAGGCAGACGGCCTGGTCCAGATCCAGGGCACCCGGGGGATCGATGGTGACCAGCGGGATCTCCCGCCGGTCGGCTCGGGCGCCCGCGAACGCGTCGACCGCGTCGCGGGCTTCCGAGACGGCCTCGGACGGGTAGTCCGAGGCCAGTCCGAACTCGGTTCGGACGGCACCGAAGTCCACCGGCGCCGACACGATCCGTTGATGCAGTTCCACTGCGGAGACTGGCCCTACTGCAGGGCCAGCATCGTGCCGTTCAGCTCGTTGAACGGACCGTACACGGTGAACACCACGCGGCCACCCGGGTACTGCGACGACAGCGCCGCGGCCGAGTCCAGGGCTTCCCCGAACGACGCGGCCGACGGATGCGGCAGGCCGGCGATGACCTGTCCGAAGTGGTTCTGCGCCACCCACTGCGTGTCCGCCGCGGTGAGATCCACCTGAATCCCGCCCGGCAGCGGCGTCACGGCCACCGCGGAGGCAGAACCGGCACCCAGCACAGCGGAAGCGGCAGCGGCGAGAAACGCTCCCACTGCCAGTTTGCGAGCAATTCGCATTGAGACGAGACCTGCTTTCCGACGTTTGTTGAGCCCTTGTCCCGTCGCGGACCGCTACGGAACTTTCCAACGCGCAACACTTTATGACGTCGATCACGTTCGGTGCCAGTTCAAGGCCGATAACCCGCCCGACACGCCGAGCCGCGCCGGTACACACCGTGAGGCGCGCCGCCATTCTCATCCATGCGGAGGAGATGCGCGGGGAAACGGGCGAGCGGTGTCGATCACGCCGCCCGCCCGCCAGTTTTCCCGCGGCCGCACCGCTCGCCGCGCGGACCGCCTACCTACCGCGCAGTCCGCCCGGGAACTTGGCACTGAAGAGTTTGAATCCATACGCGATGGCGAACAGCACCACGATGGCCGCCGGTTGAACGACACCAGCCATGACTTACTCCCTCATCTCTTGCGACGCGTCGGGCTCCTCCGGCGCGGTCTCGGCCGGCGTCCGGCCGCTGCGTTCGAGGAAACGCAGCAGCTCCACCGGGAACGGCAACACCAGGGTCGAATTCTTCTCCGCCGCAACCTGAACCACGGTCTCCAGGAATCGCAGCTGCAATGCGGCGGGGGCGTCGGACATGTTGGCGGCGGCCTGGGCCAGCTTCTGCGACGCCTGCAATTCGCCCTCCGCGGAGATGACGCGGGCGCGGCGTTCGCGTTCGGCCTCGGCCTGGCGGGACATGGAACGCTTCAGAGCGTCCGGCAAGGCGACGTCTTTGATCTCGACGCGGTCGATGTGCACGCCCCAGTTCAGAGCGGGCGAGTCGATGAGCAATTCCAGGCCCTTGTTGAGCTGCTCCCGATTCGACAGCAGATCGTCGAGTTCGCTCTTGCCGATGATCGAACGCAGCGACGTCTGCGCCACCTGCGCGACCGCGAACAGATAGTCCTGCACCTCGACAAGGGCGCGCATGGGATCGATGACCCGGAAGTAGACGACCGCGTCCACCCGGACGGTCACATTGTCGCGGGTGATGCCCTCCTGCGCGGGCACCGGCATCGTGATCACCTGCATGGAAATCTTGGACATCTTGTCCACGCCGGGAATCAGCAGCCGCAGTCCCGGCTCCCGCACCGCCCGCACCCGCCCGAGCCGGAACACCACGCCCCGCTCGTATTGCGTGACCACCCGTACCCCGGCCGCCAGGCCGATTCCGGCGATCACGACGATGGCGGCGAGCCATCCGATCAGCAGATACAGAACATCCATGGCGAGCTCCGCGAAAATATCTCCGCGCCACCGCGAATCCGGTGGTGTGCCTTCCATGATGGCACCGGGAGATCGCCCCCGCGACGCCAAATTCTCGCCGACAGATCACCCCCAGTTCGCGGCCGTCCCGATTCTGGACCGACGTAGCGGGGGAGCGAAGCGGAGGAGGGAAGAATCGGGACCACAGGCCGCGAACCCGCCCCGCAGCGAAGCGGAGGGGCAGAAAATACGGGCGGACGAGTCGGTCTGTAAGCCGGATCCTGTCCCCGACGTCGAAACGCCGGGTGGCGACCATCCATCTGGACACACCGTTGCCGGGTGCCTCGAGCGGTCCACCCGCAGGCTCGGGCGAGCAGCCCTCGAACACCTGCGCAGCCGCACTCTCGCGAGTGCGGCCTTCGACCTTGCTCCGGGCGGGGTTTACCTAGCCGCGCCGGTCACCCGGCGCGCTGGTGCGCTCTTACCGCACCGTTTCACCCTTACCGGCGGTGCACTTCTCGCGAAGTGCGGCCCGCCGGCGGTTTGTTTTCTGTGGCACTGTCCCGCGGGTTGCCCCGGGTTGCCGTTAACAACCGCCCTGCTCTCCGGAGTCCGGACTTTCCTCGGCGACAGGCTGCGGCACACGCGTTGCCCGTTCCTCTCGCCGCGGCCGCCCGACCGACTCGTCCGCGGCCACCAGGGTACGGTAGGGCGTCATGGAGCGTGTCGAGGTGGGGTTCCCTTCGGGTGTCGAACAGTGCGCCGGCTGGCTGTATCTCCCGGATGGACCGCCGCGTCCGCGCCCGCTGGTGGTCATGGGGCACGGGCTGGGGGCGGACCGGGAAATGGGGTTGGATCGGTACGCGCGACGTTTCGCGTCGGTGGGAATCGCGGCTCTGGCCTTCGACTATCGGCATTTCGGGGCCAGCGGGGGCGAGCCCCGGCAGGTGATCAATATCGCGCGGCAGCGTGAGGACTGGCATGCGGCGATCGCGTTCGCGCGCACCGTCCGGGGGATCGACGCGACGCGAATCGCATTGTGGGGCAGCTCTTTCGGCGGCGGGCATGTGCTCGCGGTGGCGCCGGACGACCACTACATCGCGGCGGTGGTGGCGCAGTGCCCGTTCACCAGCGGCTGGTCCTCGGCGCTGGCGAAGGGGCCGTTCAGCCTGATCAAGACCGGGACGCTGGCGGTGACGGATCAGGTGTTGGGGCCGATCATTCGGCGCCCGATCACCGCGCGGCTGGCGGGCAAGAAGCACTCCGCGGCGTTGATGAGCGCGGCCGACGTGCCCGCCGGATTCGGGCGGCTCGCCGAGGAGAGCGCGCAGTACCGGCCGAAGGTGGCGGCGCGGATCGGGCTGTCGACCCTGTTCGACAATCCGACGCGGCACGTCAAGGACATCAAAGCGCCTGTGCTGTACGCGATCTGCGACAACGACTCGGTGGCCCCGGCGGGCCCCACCGTGAAGGCGGCCGAACGGACCAAGCACGCCACCGTGAAGCGTTATCCGATCGGCCATTTCGACATCTACTTCGACGACTGGTTCGAGAAGGCCGTCTACGACCAGACCGAGTTCCTGATGGCGACCCTACGTCCGTGAACCGAACCCCCTGCGGCACAGGCGGTTACCAATCTCCTCAGAGATACGACGTGTCGTTGACCAGGCGCACCGACGAGCCGCCGTCAGGGTAGAACTCCGCGATCGACAGCGACGCCAGATCCAGGTGCAGCCGGTAGAGCAGCGACGGACCCACTCCGAGCGCCAGTTGCAGCAGCGTCTTGATCGGCGTGACATGGCTGACCACAAGCACATTCGCGCCCGGATACAACGCCACCAGATCCCGCCGCACCGACTCGACCCGCTCACGCACCTGATCGAAGCTCTCACCGCCCGGCGCCGGGGTCGACGGATCGCCCAGCCACTGCCCGTGCAGCTCCGGATCCTGTTCGCGGGCTTCCAGGAATGTCATTCCCTCCCAGGCCCCGAAGTCGGTCTCGGTCAATCCTTCCAGCACCCGCACCGGCAGCCCGAGCGCCTTCCCGGCCGCCTCCGCGGTCTCCCGCGCCCGACCCAGCGGCGAGCACACGATGGCCTCGATCCCGCCTTTGCGCGCGAGCATGGCCGCCGCGTTCGCGGCCTGCTGCCGGCCGAGTTCGGTCAGCGGCGGATTGCCGCGGCCCGAATACCGGCGCTCCACCGACAATTCCGTCTGCCCGTGCCGGAGCAGCAGCAGCCGGGTCGGCCGCCCCAGCGCCCCGGTCCAGCCGGGCGCGGGCGTGGCGGCGGATGCGGGACTGTCCACGACGCCGCCCGCCACCGCGGCGGCGACCTGCCCGAGCGTGCCCCGGTCGCTACCGGAATCGCGTTCGGCCGCCGTCGAATTCGATGCGCCTGATCCCAGTTCGGCCGGTCGGCCGAGTGCCTGGCCCGACTCCCGCAGCGCCGTACGGACCTCGGCGACGGTATCGGCGTCGTCCATCGCCTCGTTCGCCAGCCGGTCGGCGTGCGAGTTCTCCTTGCGCGGAATCCACGCGAAGCTCACCCGCTCGAACCCGGCCACCAGCCGCCGCGCCCGATCGGCGAGCGGAATCATGGCCTCGTGCTTGACCTTCCAGCGCCCGGACATCTGCTCGACGACCAGCTTCGAGTCCATGCGCACCGACACCTCCCGCGCACCCAGCTCGGCGGCCGCCTCCAGACCCGCGATGAGGCCGCGGTATTCGGCGACATTGTTGGTGGCGACCCCGAGGAATTCCTTGCGCTCGGCCAGGACGCGCGCGCGATCGGCGTCCCAGACCACCGCGCCGTACCCGGCGGGGCCGGGATTGCCGCGCGAGCCGCCGTCCGCTTCCACAATCACCATGTCCACCAACGCTGTTCACCTTCCGTGCAGGTCCGAGAATCCGCCGGCGGGTCACGCCGCCGTGGCGTCGAGGTCCGCGCCGCGCGGCACCCGGTTCGCGGGTCGGCCGCCGCGCCGCCTCACCGTGTCCTCGCCTCGGGTATCCGGTGCGGGCCAGGCGTCGATCCTGTCGCGTCGCCGTGCTGGTTCGCGGTATTCGGGCTGTCGTGTCGTGTGCCGGTCCCCGCCGGGCGGCACGGGTGCCGCGCGCCGGTGAGCGCGCGGCGGTCCGGTCAGAGCCCGGAGTGCTTGGTGCGCACCAGGATCGCGCCGCATTCGGGGCAGCGGACCACGACGTCGGGGGCGGTCTGGGAGATGCGGGAGATCTCGCCGCGGTCCAGTTCGATGCGGCAGGCGCCGCAGCGGCGCGCCTGGAGCAGGGCCGCGCCGACGCCGTAGGTGGTGCGCTGCTTGTCGTAGGTGGCGATCAGGTCGGCGGGGAACGACCGGGTCAGGGCTTCGCGGTCGGAGTCGCAGCGCTGCTGGGCGACGTTGAGGTCGGCCAGGGCGCTGTCGCGCAGGCGCTCGGCGTCGACCAGTTCGGCCTCGGCCTGGTCCAGGTTGGCCCCGGCGTGGGCGTGCGCGGCGGCCGCGGCCTCGCGGCGCTCCATCACCTCGATCTCGTCGTCCTCGAGGACCTTGCGGCGGCGTTCCAGGCTGGTCAGCTCGTGCTGCAGTTCGGAGAGCTGCTTGGCTCCGACCGAACCGGCGGTGAGCAGGCCGCGGTCGCGCTCCTCGCGCTTGCGGACGGCCTCGATCTCGCCTTCCAGCTTGCGGATGTCGCGGTCGAGGTCGTCGATCAGGATCTCGGCCTTCACCGCCTCGTCCTTGCGGGTGGTGCGCTCCGCGGCCAGCCGATCCACGTCCTGCTGCTCGGGCAGCACCTTGCGGCGATGCTCGATCCGCGTCAGCTCGGCGTCGACGGCGGCGAGGTCGAGCAGCTTGGCCTGGATCGATGGTTCGGCATTCAACGCGAAGGTCTCCTGGACGCTATGGACGAAATTCAAGACTCCCACCGTACCGCCCCGGCGGGGCCCGCAACGCCAAGCCCGCCCCGAGCAGGACAAACGATCACGCGGACCGGGCCGAGCCGGAAAATCGCCGGGGGCGGCCGGGCCGGCGACGTCGCGCGCGGACGGGCTCAGCAGTCGGACTCGCCGAGGGTCCAGGGGTCGGTGCGCAGGGCGGAGACGCGGGTCTCGAGGCCGGGCAGGGCGTGGCGGACCACACCCTCGGCCTGGCCGCACCAGGGGAACTCGGTGGCCCAGTGGGCGGCGTCGATCAGGGCCGGGCCGCCCGCGCGCAGGTGTTCGTCGGCGGGGTGGTGACGCAGGTCGGAGGTGACGTAGGCGTCCACGCCGAGGCGGGAGACCTTGCCCAGGAAGGAATCTCCCGCGCCGCCGCACACGGCGACGGTGCGGATGATCCGGTCCGGATCACCGGCGGCCCGAACACCCCAGGTGGTCGCGGGCAGGGCGGCGCGCACGCGAGCGGTGAACTCGCGCAGGGTTTCCGGGGCCGGCAGCTCGCCGACCCGGCCGATGCCCAGCCCGGACGGCAGGCCGGCGCGTTCGGTGACGTGATAGGCGGGTTCCTCGTAGGGGTGCGCCGCGCGCAGGGCGGCCAGGATCGCGGCCCGCCGCGACGGCGGGGCCACCACCTCGAGGCGATCCTCGGAGACCTCGTGCAGCTCGCCGACCATTCCCAGCGCCGGGTTGGCTCCCTCGAGGGGCCGGAACTGGCCGGTGCCCGTGACCGTCCAGGCGGCGTCGGAGTAGGCGCCGATCCTGCCCGCGCCCGCCGCGAACAGGGCGTCCAGCACGGCGTCGCGGTGCGTGACCGGCACCTGCACCACCCACTTGTCCAGGGCGGTCAGCGGTTTCGGATCGAGCGGCCCGGTGACGGTGAGCCCGATCGCCGCCGCGAGCGCGTCGGAGACGCCCGGATCGGCGGAGTCGGCGTTGGTGTGGGCGCTGAACAGCGCGCAGCCGGAGCGGATGAGCCGGTGCAGCAGCGCGCCTTTCGGGGTGTCGGCCGCGACCGTGTCCACCCCGCGCAGCAACAGCGGATGGTGCACGACCAGCGCCTGCGCGCCCCACTCGATGGCCTCGTCCACGACCGCGGCCGTGGCGTCGACGGCGAACAGCACCCGCGAGACCGAGTCCCGCGGGTCACCGCACACCAAGCCCACCGAATCCCAGGACTCGGCCAGGCCGGGCGGGTACGCCGCTTCCAGCGCCGCGATGAGATCCGACAGCCGCACCGTCGTCACAACCGAACCTCCTTCTCGATCCTGCCTGCCACGATCACAACCCCACGTCGCGAATGGCCGCGACGAGCCGGTCCACCGCACCCGCCGACCGCACCGCGACCCGCAGGAAGCCCGTTTCCAGCCCGGGGAACGTATCACCGCGGCGCACCGCGACGCCCTTGTCCGCGAGCCGCTTTCGCAATAATTCCGCGTCCGGCACCCGGATCAGCAGGAACGGGCCCGCCGCGGGCTCGTGCACCTCGACGCCCAGTTCCCGCAGCCGCGGGATCATGGTGGCGCGATCGGCGGCGATGCGCTCGGCCATCCGCCGCGCCTGCGCGACCGCGGCCGGTTCGCTCACCGCCGCAATGGCTTCCAGCTGCAAGGTGCCCAGCGGCCAGTGGGCGCGACCGTGATTCAAGCGCGCCAGCACCTCCGGCGCGCCGAGCGCGTACCCGCAGCGCAGTCCGGCCAGCGCCCATGTCTTGGTCAAGCTACGGAACACCAAGACATTCGGATGACTCTCTCCGGCAAGGGATTCCGACTCGCCCGGCACCGCGTCGGCGAACGCCTCGTCCACCACCACGATACGTCCCGGCCGCCGCAGCGCCCGGATACTGTCCGCCGAGTGCAGCACGGAGGTCGGGTTCGTGGGATTGCCCACCACCACCAGATCCGCGTCCTCCGGCACCACGACACCGTCGAGCGAGTACGGCGGCTCCAGCACCACCCGCGCCACCGGCGCCCCCGCCTCGCGCAACGCCAGCTCCGGCTCGGTGAACGACGGATGGATCACCGCCGCCAGCCGGGACACCAGCCGCGGCAGCATCGCGAACCCCTCGGCCACCCCGGCCAGCAACAGCACCTCGTCGACCGACCGCCCGTGCCGCGCGGCCACCGCTGCCCGCGCCGCCCGCTCATCCGCCTCCCCCGGATACCGCCCCAGCTCTTCCAGCCGTCCCGCCAGCCGCTCCCGCAGCCATTCCGGCGGCGCGCTCCCCTGAACGTTCACCGCGAAATCCACCATGCCCGGCCGCGCGTCCACGTCCCCGTGGTGCCGCAGCCTGGCATGGTCGAAATCCTGGAACTCGGTGTCGTCCGGCACAGCCGTCCACCCTACGTGTCCGAAGTTCACGTCCCGGCAGCGCGATCGCACGTGCGCGTTTCGTCGGCCCACCGGCCACGACCCGTGCCGGGCGGCGTGACCGGACCGGCACGCCGCCGTTTCGGCGCCGCTGCGAGATTCAGTCCGCCGCCACGGCCAGCGGAGCACTGATCTCACCGGCGGCGTGCAGGGTGCTGTACGCCTGCGCCAATGCGGCGATCGCGGCCGGAACCCCCACGATCAGGCCACCGACGATCGGCCCCACGGCCGCCCCGATTCCCAGCCCGGGAATGCAGCCGCCGATCGCGCCCACGACCGCGCCGATGACGCAACCGCCCACCAGGCCCACCACCCCGCCGGCCATGGTGCCCACGGTGGCGGCCAACATGAATTCGTTGCCGACCTGGTTCAGTGCGGTGTCGATGTCGGCCTGCGGATCGCTGGTCAGCACCGACACCGGGGTCGCGACCGGAGCCTGCGGCGAAAGCTGCTGCCCCGCATCAGCATTCGCTTCGACATTCACTTCGGTGGCGTTCGGGGCGGGCGCGGCGGTGGCCGCCTCCGTGGTGAGCGTCATCAGGGTCGCGGCGAGGGCGGCGGCGACGAGGACACGGGCGTTGCGGTTCATGAGATCTCCAATATCGAGGGGTTGTCGGTTCGGTTCGGGTGATGCGCCGGTGTCAGCGCCCGGCGCGCGCGAGGTCGCGGAACACGGCGATGGTGTCGAGTTCGTCCTGGCCGGTGCCGTAGTCGCTCAGTTTCACGATGACCGTGTGGCTGGGCGGGTCGACGTAGATGTACTGGCCATAGACGCCGACCGCGGACAGATCGGCGCCGTCGCCGCCGACCGGGTGCCACCACTGCGCCGAGTAGCCCCAGCCATCCACTTGGTGCGGCGCGGGGTTGCCGATCCGGGTGATCCAGGCGGGCGGAATGATCTGAGCGCCGCCGGCCCGGCCGCCGTCGAGCACCAGCTGCCCGATCTTGGCGTAGTCGCGGGCGGTGGCGTTGAAACAGCAGAACGCCTTTTCCTGCCCGCCGTCGTGGTCGAGATTCCACAGCGCGGAATCCTGGGCGCCCATCGGCCCCCAGATGTCACGCTCGAAAAGCTCGGTGAGGGGTTTGCCTTCCACTCGCGCCATGATCTGGCCGAGCAGCTGGGTGTCGACGCTGCGGTATTCCGCCGTGGACCCGGGCGTGAAGCGCAGGCCGCGGTGATCGCGCAGGAATCCGGGCAGGTCCTCGGTGAGATACATACGCGCGGTGCCCGACAGCGGTAGGTACTTGTTGTAATTCTCGCCGACGTCGACGCCCGAGGTCATGTCCAGCAGTTGCCCGACGGTCACGCTGTCGTAGTCGGTGCCGGTCCGCAGCTCGGGCAGGAGGTCGCCGAGCCGATCGCTCTCCCGCAATTTCCCGGCGTCGATCGCGCGGCCGACGAGCAGGGACACCAGCGATTTGGCCAACGACCACGAGGACAGCCGGGTCGTCGCGTCGACTCCGTCGCGATACCACTCGTAGGCGACGGCGCCGTCACGTACGACCACGAACGCATTGGTCTTGGTGGTGTCCAGGAACTGCCCCACCGGAATCCGGTCCTGTTTCCACGGGACGGTGCCCGGCAACTCGCTCGTACGGACGGGCAGCGGTCGTGGCGTGCCGGACGCCGCGGCGGTCCGGCTGGCGAACAAGACGCCCTGCTGGGACGGCGGCGCGGTCTCGAGCCGGTAGAGAGTCAGTGGTCCGGGAATGTTCAAGATCGCGGTGCCCGCCCACGCGGCGGCGGTCGTCAGCGCCACCACCAGGGCGAATGCGACCGCGACGCGCGGCCCGTAACGCCGAGCGCGGGAGCGGGCGGGAGCGGGCGGCCTGTCTTCGAGCGCTGTTGTCATCGATTACCTCGGTTCGAGCAGTGAGAGCCGGGCCAAGATAACTTAAAAGACGATCGTACGAATAGTTTTCTGTAGATTCGCCCTCCATTCATCAGGCAAGATTGGGCCCAGGAGGAGGTGACGGTGACAACCGGATACACGGACGGGCGGCGCGCCCGCGGCCAACAGCGCTACCAGCTCGTCCTCGACGCCGCGCTCGAACTGGTGGCGCGTGACGGATTGCCCGCGTTGACCACCCGCGCGCTGGCGGCCGCGGCCGGAGTTTCCCTGGCGTCGATCACCTACCACTTCCCCACCCGCGCTGAACTGGTGTATTCGACCTGTGAGGAGGCAGTGCGCCGCGACATCGCCTCGACCCGGGAGATGCTCGGGGAGTTGCGCCGCGACTTCGATCTGCGCACCGCCTCCCCGGCCGACCTGGCCGACCGCTGGCTGCTGATGAGCATGGCTCCCACACGCCGCATCATGTCCGTGTTCAGCCTGTACCTCGAGGTGGTCCGGCAACCGGATCTGGCTCCGCTGGTGGTGCGGTGGAACGACGAGACCCTCGAGCTCGTCGTCGCGACCCTCACGGAAGCCGGCGCTCCGCAACCGATCGCGGCCGCGAGGGTGCTCAGCGCGGCACTCGACGGCCTGCGCCTGCCCATGGTCGCCCTGCCCGATTACACGCTCACCCGCGCCGACCACGACGATGTGGAACTGCTGTTCGGCTGGGCCCTCGGCAGGTGACGGCCGGGATGCCGAGTCACACCGGCGCGTCCATTACCGTGAGGATGAATGCTGACCGGTCCGACAGGGACGACACCGAGCTACCGGAAGTGGCGTAAGAACAAAGGCTGGGCTGGGCGATCATGGGTGAGCTGCATGTGACCTTCATCTGCACCGGCAATATCTGCCGGTCCCCGATGGCCGAGAAGATCTTCGCCGCGCATCTCGAGCGCGCGGGATTGGCGGATCGGGTGCGGGTGAGCAGTGCCGGGACCGGGAACTGGCATGTCGGGGACGAGGCCGACTACCGGACCGATCGGGAGCTGAGCGCGCACGGGTATCCGACCGGGCACACTGCCGCGGTGATCGGGGCCGACCATCGCGACGCCGATCTGGTGGTGGCGCTCGACACCGGGCACGAGCGGGACCTGGCCCGGATGGGGGTGCCGTCGGACCGGCGGCGGCTGCTGCGCAGTTTCGACCCGGACGCGGACGGTCGCTCGGTGCCGGACCCGTACTACGGCGACCAGTCCGATTTCACGTTGGTGCGCGAACAGATCGAGGCGGCCGTGCCGGGGATGCTGGACTGGGTGCGCGAACAGCTCGGCGAGGATCCGAGGGACGGAGGCCGGGACGCATGAGCGCACTGCTGCGTCGCCTCACCTTCCTGCTGCGCCCGAGCTGGCTGATCCTGGCCGTGGTGGTCGCCGGTTTCGCCTACCTGTGCTTCACCGTGCTCGCGCCCTGGCAGCTGGGCAAGAACACCCGCACCTCCGATCGCAACGACCGCATCGCCGCGTCGGTGCACGCCGACCCGGTGGACATCGCCGGGCTGCTGTCGGGCGACGGCAAGAACACCGAATGGCGGCGCGTCACCGCCACCGGCAGCTACGTCCCGAACTCGACGGTCCTGGTGCGCTTGCGCCACCTCGACGGGCAGCCCGCCTACACCGTGCTCGCCGCGTTCCGGCTCGACGACGGCCGCACCCTGCTGGTCGACCGCGGCCAGATCGCGGCCGCGCAGGGCGGCACCCGCCCGCCCGCCATCGCCGACCCGCCGACCGGGCCGCAGCACCTCGAGGCCCGTATCCGCGCCTCCGAGGGCGTCATCGAGAAGAAGCCGCCGACCACCGAGGACGGCTTCCGGCAGGTGTACACGACCGACACCGCCCAGGAGGCCACCGTCCTCGGCCTCCCCCTCACCCCCATCCCCACCGACGGCCTCGGCGGCTACCTCCAGCTCGACGTGGGCCAGCCGGGCGCCTTCACCCCCGACGCCCTCCCCCAGCTCGACGCCGGCCCCTACCTCTCCTACGGCCTGCAATGGCTGGCCTTCGGCGTCATGGCTCCCCTCGGCCTCGGCTACTTCGTCTGGGCCGAGATCCGTGCCCGCCGCCGCGAGAAGTCCGACGCCGCCGCCCAACCCGCCACCCCGGCCGAACAGGTCACCGAGGCGCCCGAGACCGCGACGACAGCCGACACCGCCGAATCTCCCACTCCCTCGCCGACGGCCAAACCCAACGATCCGGCCCCGATCAAGGCGAAGACCACCGCCAACGAGGCCCGCCTCGCCGACCGCTACGGCGGCACCCGCCGCTGACTCCGGCCGAGCGCCGCCGACCGCGACCGCACCGCAGCCTCCCGAGACTCCTGAACTCCGCACGGTGTCCGAGCGCGCGAATCCGAGGGTGCACGGCCATCGGGGCGTCGGCACCTGGGCCATCGTCACGTTCGTGCTGAGCGCACCGATCTCCCGCCAGGACGGTCGCCTGACGGTGTGCGCGGCGGCCGGGGGCCGGGCGTGCCGTCGGCTCGGCTAGCCTCGCCGGGTGCGTATGGGGACTGCTACTGCGGCCGGGTTGCTGCTCGGCTTCGGGCTGGATCGGGTGCTGGGCGATCCTCGGCGCGGGCATCCGGTGGCCGGGTTCGGTTCGGCGGCAATGCGGGTCGAGCAGGTCACTTATCGGGACAGCCGCGCCGCCGGTGTTGTGCACGAGATCGTGCTGGTCGGCGCCGCGACGGGGCTGGGAATCGGGTTGCGGCGCCTGGCGTCCGGGCAGGCCGGCGCGGGGCGGCGGATCTCGCGAGGGCGTTCGGCGGGCCGGGGTGGGATCTCGCTCGGGCGGGCGGTGGCGGAGGTGGCGCTCACCGCGGCCGTGACCTGGACCGTGCTCGGCGGGACCACGCTCGCGAAGACCGGGCGGGATATGGCTGATCGGCTCGAGTCCGGGGACATCGATGGGGCGCGGGCGTTGCTGCCGTCGCTGTGCGGGCGGGATCCCGAGGCGCTCGATGCGGATGGGCTGGCGCGGGCCGCGCTCGAATCCATCGCCGAGAACACCTCGGACGCGACTGTCGCGCCGCTGTTCTGGGGCGCGGCGGCGGGTGTTCCGGGGCTGCTGGCCTATCGGGCGATCAATACCCTCGACGCGATGGTCGGCTATCGCAATGAGCGGTACGAGCGGTTCGGGTGGGCGGCGGCGCGGACCGATGATGTCGCGAACCTCGCGCCCGCGCGGGTGAGCGGGCTGCTCACGACCGCGCTCGCGCCGGTGATCGGTGGCCGCCCGGGTGATGCGTGGCGGGCCTGGCGGCGGGATGCCGCGAAGCATCCGAGTCCGAATGCCGGTGTGGCGGAGGCGTCCATGGCGGGGGCGCTCGGGGTGACGCTCGGCGGGCGCACCGAGTACCGGCACGGGATCGAGATGCGGCCCACACTGGGCGACGGCCCGGTGCCACGGGTGCGCGATCTCCGCCGCGCGGTCCGGCTCTCGGAGGCCGTCCAGCTCGGCACGGCGCTGGCCGCGGCGGCGGCTGTGTACTGCCGCCAACGCTGACCCACGTCCTCGGGGCATGGCCCTGACGCCGGAACGGCCCCGCGCTTCGCGTCCGTTTCGGCGGTCGCTCCGACCGCAATCGCGAGACCGGACAGTCGGCTTGGCTAAGTTCATCGGGTGAATGTCACACTCCGATGAGCTGTGTCGTCGGTGTTGTGAACGGTTCGCCCAACAGGCGGGCGTAAGCGAAGGCGAGGGTGCGATGAGTGGTGGGCAGCGGCCGGACGGGCCCGATCAGGCCGAGCTGGCACGGCAGTTCGAGGAGCATCGCGGCTATCTGCGGCGGGTCGCGTACAGCACGCTCGGCAGTCTCAGCGACGCCGACGACGTGGTGCAGGAGGCGTGGCTGCGACTGGTCCGGTACTACGAGACCAGCCCCGAGGACGCGCAGATCGAGAACCTGCGCGCCTGGCTGACCACGGTCACCGGGCGGCTGGCCCTCGACTACCTGGGGTCCGCCCGTGCGCGGCGCGAACAGTATGTGGGCGAATGGCTTCCGGAGCCCGAGGTCACCACCTGGGACGACCCGGCCGACCGCATCTCGCAGGACGAGCGGGTCACCACCGCGCTGCTGGTAGTGCTGGAATCGCTGTCGCCCGCCGAGCGGACCGCGTTCGTACTGCAGGACGTCTTCGGCATGACCGGTCCGGAGGTGGCCGAAGTCGTGGGCCGCACCCCCGCCGCGGTGCGCCAATTGGCCTCGCGCGCCCGTAAACACGTGGAGAACGGCACTCCCCGCTTCCCCGCCAGCGCGGACGAGCACGAGAAGGTGGTGTCGGCGTTCGCGGTGGCGTGGCGTTCCGGCGACCTGAGCGCGCTACTGGGTGTGCTCGACACCAATGTCACCTTCACCTCCGACGGCGGCGGCAAGGTGCAGGCGTTCCTGCACCCGATGCACGGCGCGGACAAGGTCGCCGCGACGCTGCTCGGGTTCCTGGAATTCGCGTCGAAGGTCGGCGGCGCGTGGGGTCGCCCGGTGCTGGTCAACGGCCGTCCCGGTCTGGTGGTGTTCGACGGCAAGAACACCGGCGTCTTCTCGTTCACCATCGACGAGGGCCGGATCACCAAGATCGACGTGGTGCGCAACCCGGACAAGCTGCGCGACCTCCCGGCCGACGGCGCGGGACCCGATTGGGCGCTGGGCTCGTCCGAGTCCTGAGCGACGGACACCGCGGGCCCGCAACCGGATTCCCCCGGTCACGGGCCCGCCGCCCGGTCAGGATGAGGTGTAGGTCGCCGGCCCCAGGCCGTGCGCGGCCGCCACCTCCGGCGAGTAGAGCCGCCCGGCGTCGGCGGTGAGCCCTTGCGCGAGACCGGGATCCGCGGCGCACGCGCCCGACCAGCCCAGGTTCGCGATGGCGCGCGCGTACGGCAGCGTCACATTGGTGAGCGCCACGGTGGACGTGTGCGGGACCGCGCCCGGCATGTTCGCGACGCAGTAGAACAGCGTGTCCGCCACGTGGAACGTCGGTTTCGCGTGCGTGGTCGGATGCGAGCTCTCGAAGCAGCCGCCCTGATCGATGGCGATATCGACCAGCACCGCGCCGGACCGCATCCGCGCGACCAGACTGTCGGGCACCAGTTTCGGGGCCCGCGCACCCGGCACCAGCACCGACCCGATCACCAGATCGGCGGCCAGCACGGCCTTCTCGACCTCGGCGGTATTCGATCCGATGGTGGTGATCCGACCGCCGAACCGGGCGTCCAGTTCCCGCAATCGCGCGATATTGGTGTCCAGCACCGTGACCCGCGCCCCCATGCCGACCGCGACGGTCGCCGCGTTGCTGCCCGCCACGCCCCCGCCCAGCACCACCGTGTCCGCGGGCCGCACGCCCGGCACCCCGCCGAGCAGCAGCCCGGACCCGCCCTGCGGCGCCATCAGGTGATACGCCCCGACCATGCCGCCGAGCTTGCCCGCCACCTCGCTCATGGGCGCGAGCAACGGCAGGGTGCCGTCGGCTGCGCGCACGGTCTCATAGGCGATGGCGGTGATACCCGAGCGCAGGATGGCGTCGGTGCATTCCCGCGAGGCGGCCAGGTGCAGGAAGGTGAACAGCACCTGCCCCGCCCGCATGCGCGAATACTCCTCGGCGATCGGCTCTTTCACCTTCAGCACCAGTTCGGCCGCGTCCCAGACGTCGTCGGCGGTAGGCGCCGTGCGGGCGCCCGCCGCGAGGTAGTCGGCATCGTGGAAGCCGGACCCGAGGCCCGCTCCGGCCTCGATCAGCACCTCGTGGCCGCCCCGCACCAGTTCCCCGGCGCCGGCCGGGGTGAGGGCGACGCGGTACTCCTGCTCCTTGACCTCCCGTGGAACCCCGATTCTCATACCGCCATCGTTCCCCGGCCGGGGCCGCGCCGCCATCAGCGCCACGGCCCGAATTCGGCGGCCGTTCTCAGCGCGCGACCGCGGCGGGGAGCTCGAGGGTCAGGGTCTCGCCGGGGCTCGGGATGCGCAGGCGGTCGGTCTGTCCCGCGAGCATGAAGCGGTGGGTCAGGTAGTCGAGGTGCTCGGAGAAGTGCGCCCAGCCCTCGGCGTGCACCGGCACGATCAGCGCGTCGCCGAGCGCGAGCGAGGCCTTGGCGGCGGTGCGGCCGTTGAGGGTCAGATCCAGATCGCCGAAGCGGTCGACGTTCGCCGCCCCCACATTGAGGATGGCGATGTCGATGCGCCCGAAGCGTTCCGCGATCCGCTGCACGTTCTCGACCGAGGCGTTGTCGCCGGAGACGTACACGGTCGGCAACCCGTCGGCCTGCAGGACGAACCCGGTGACCACACCGGTGAGCGGCTCGCAGCCCTCCGGTCCGTGCAGCGCGGGCACGCCGGTGACGGTCACCGCGCCGATCCGCACCGATTCCCAGTTCGCGAGTCCCCGAACGCCTTCCATGCGCTCGGCGGCGTCGGGGGTCGACAGCACGTGCTCGACGCTCGGCAGCAGCGCGCGACCGGCGGCGTCGAGGTTGTCGGCGTGCTGGTCGTGCGAGAGCAGCACCACGTCGATCGGGCCGATCTGCGCGACCGGGACGGCGGGTCCGGCCAGCTTGTAGAGGGTGACCGGGCCGGGGTAGTTGCCGGGCTCGTCGAAGGTCGGGTCGGTCAGGAAGGTCAGGTCGCCGTAGCCGAAACGCACGGTGGGACCGCCGATGTGGAGGATCTCGAGGGCGGCCGCGGTGTCGATCTTGTTCGTCATGGCATCGAGTTTCGTCCGCGGGACCGAGCGCCGACAGTGGCCCGAAGGCCGCGTATCGATAAGATCGGGCCATGCGTGCCGAGCACACCGTCGCCGTTCTGGCGCACGACGGGATCAGCCCCTTCCACCTGTCGGTCCCCACCCTGGTGTTCGGCCGGATCGGCGCGGGCGGCCCCGACCACAGTCCGTACCGCGTGGTGGTGTGCGCCGAGCAACCCGGAACCTTCGCCACGCCCGCGGGATTCGACATCGTCGTCGGCCACGGGCTGGAGGCGGCCGAGACCGCCGACACCTTCGTGATCCCCGCGTGGGACCGCGATCGCCCACTGCCCGAACCGGTTCGCGACGCCCTGCACCGGGCCCACGCCCGCGGCGCCCGGATCGTGGGCCTGTGCCTGGGCGCGTGGGCGGTGGCGGCCAGCGGCCTGGCCGACGGGCGCGAGATCACCACCCACTGGTCGGCGGCCACGGAGCTGGCCCGCGCCTATCCGGCGGTGCGGGTGCGGGCCGACCGGTTGTGGACCGACGACGGCGATCTGATCACCTCCGCCGGCACGGCCGCGGCACTCGACTGCTGCCTGCATCTGGTGCGCACCGATCACGGCAGCAGAATGGCGGCCGAGCTGGCGCGCAGTCTCGTACTGGCCCCGCATCGCAGTGGCTCACAGGCGCAGTACATTCCGGTCGCGGTGCCCGAATCGGTGGACGAGGATCCGATCGAGCACGCCATGGTCTGGGCCCGCACCCATCTCGACGAGCCCGTCGATCTGGACGGCTGGGCACGCACGGCGCTCATGTCGCGGCGCACCTTCACCCGGCGATTCCGCGACCGCACCGGCGCGAGCCCGCAGCAGTGGCTGCTGCAGCAGCGCGTCGATCACGCCCGGTTGCTGCTGGAATCGACCGACGACACCATGGATCGCGTCGCCGCCGATTCCGGACTGGGCACCGGCGTCAATCTGCGCCATCACTTCCACCGGCTGCTGGGCACCACCCCCGCGGCCCACCGCGCCCTGTTCCGCCGCTAAGTTCGCCCCATGAGGATTCAGCTGGGTGAGCACGCGCCGCAGATCGACGAGACCGCGTGGATCGCGCCCAACGCCACCGTGGCCGGCCGGGTGCGGCTGGAAGACGAAGTGAGCGTCTGGTATTCGGCGGTGCTGCGCGGGGACATGGACCAGATCACCGTGGGCGCGCGCAGCAATATCCAGGACGGCTGCGTGCTGCACGCCGATCCCGGCTTCCCGTGCACCGTGGGCGAGGGTGTCTCGGTCGGGCACAACGCGATTCTGCACGGCTGCACCGTCGGCGATGACGTGCTGATCGGGATGGGCGCGACGGTGCTCAACGGCGCGGTGATCGGCGAGGGCAGTCTGATCGCGGCCAACGCGCTGGTGCCGGAGGGCGCGCAGATTCCGCCGGGGTCGCTGGTGGCGGGCGTCCCGGGCAAGGTGCGCCGGGAGCTGAGCGAGGCCGAGCGTGATCACATTCGCCTGAATGCGGCCGCATACCTGCACAACTCGGCGCTGCATCGCCAGGGTCAAGAGGCGTGACTGAAGGGGGCGTGTGAGAAGCCCCACACTGATCAAGTGACCAGTCAGTCCGCTGCTAGCATCGGCGGATGCGTTCCCGGCGGCCCGCGCTGTGCAGCCGCTAGCCGGGTGCGCGCTCGGGGCTAGCAGGAGGTTTCACGGTGTCGTACAAGCACGACGGTATGCACCGACAGCGCATCAGCGTGGCCGACATCGCCGCGCAGCCAGGGGGATTCGAGGCGCTGCAACGCCGAGTCCACGAACTACGTTCCAGCGGCATCGATTTCGCGGCCAATGCCATCGAGAGCGAAATGGCCGCCCTCGACGTCCGCTGACCGGACCGGGCGTTCACTGATCGGACGGGGTACGAACCGCGACCCCGCGGCAATGAGATACTTTCGGATCGGCCTGTGCGCTACCGCGCCTCGGCCGTTCACCGCGCTGTCGCGGGGTCGTCCACCCGATCGACTGGAGACTCGATGCCGTCCGTTCCCACCATCCTGCAACGCATTCTCGAAAAGCCGCGGAGCGAAGGCGAACAGCTATTGGAAAGCGCGCTGTCGGCGTTCCTGGACTTCGGGATCAAGCGAACCAGCATGGGGGAAATCGCCCGTCGCGCCGGGATCAGCCCTGCCACCCTGTACCGGCGATTCGAATCCAAGAACGATCTGGTCGCCGCGGTCGGCGTGCGCGAGGCGCAGCTGTTCATCGCCGAGATCGACGAGCGGGTGCGGATCGCCGCGGGCGGCAAGTCCGGGCAGGCGCAGCTGGTGGAGGTATTCGCGGCGTTCATCATTCAGCTGGCCAACAACAAGCTGCTGCGGCGGCTGCTGCGCACCGAGCCGGAGACCATCCTGCCGCGGCTGACCACCGAGGCCGGGCCGGTGCTCGCGGTCGGGCGCACCTATCTGGCCGAGAAACTGCGCGCGCTACAGGCTTCCGGGGACGTGCCGGACTTCGACGCCGATCTGGTGGCCGAGGTGTTCGCGCGGCTGGGGCAGTCGCTGGTGCTGACGCCGGACGGGCTGATCCCGCTCACCGACGAGACGGCGGCACGCGAGTTCGCGCGGCGCACGGTGCTGCCGATGATCGGCGTGCAGCCGGTCTGAGCCGGAACCCTCTTCGTCTCCACGGCACCGACACGGGCGAAAAGTCGTTCGATCGACGCGGGGAGTTCCGGCACACTGGCGACCATGCAGTTGCGTTCCGCTCTCCGCTCCGCCCGCGGCCGGGTCGCCACGTGGTTGCCGCTGCGGCGGGTGGTGAAGATCTGCGCCGTGATCGCGGTGCTGGGATTCACGGTGCTGGTCGCGTCGGATCTGTGGATCCGGATGGCGCACCGGAAGTACGAGTACAGCGTGGAGAGCGCCCCGTCCGCCGATGTCGCCATCGTGCTCGGCGCGGAGGTCAAGGCGAACGGGAAGCCGTCGGACTACCTGAAGGCCCGCCTGGACCTGGGCCGGCAGCTGCTGGAGGCCGGGAAGGTGAAGGCGCTGCTGCTCACCGGCGACAACGGCCGCTCCACCTACGACGAGCCGACCGCCATGCGCGCCTACCTGATCGAGCAGGGTGTGCCCGCCGCCAAGATCGCGCTCGACTACGCCGGATTCAGCACCCACGAATCGTGTGTGCGCGCCCACGACATCTTCGGCGTCACCTCCGCCATCGCGGTCACCCAGGATTTCAGCCTGCCCCGCACCATCGCGCTGTGCCGCGCGGCCGGGATCGATACGGTCGCGGTCGGTGACGACACCATGCCGCACACCACGGTCTATCGCCAGAATTGGCTGCGCGAGCAATTGGCCGACACCAAGGCCGTCTATTCCATTCTCCTGCACCCCGAGCCGACATTCCGTGGCGCACAGGAGAGTTCGGTCCGCGACGCGATGGCCGCGGACCCGCAGCCCTGACCGGTCAGATATTCCCGGCCAGCGATCCCGCACTACCCGCCGCACCCGCGGCCACCGCACTACCCGTCATGAGACCGACCGCGGCGAGAACCAGAGCCCACATATGTAGAACCTTTCGAGAGCGAAATTGAAGACGCCTCGAAAAGTAGTGCGGCCCACCATGTCCCGACGAGAGCCGAACCCGGATTCTGCGCCGACTCCATGGCGATACCCAGCACCTTCCCAGTACCCGATCGAGGCCCGATGTGGTAAGCGCGAATATCACGCGCTGCACCGCCGCCACAAGCGCTCCGACACACACAAACAGGATCTAATGCATGACCGTCGAGAAACGAGTTATGTGGCAGCATCCCGTTATGGGTTGCTCGTCGGTGACTGCGAGCGGGAATCGGCGATGAGCATGCAGTGGGAAGGCGGGCATCGGTGACCGGAGACGGCGACCGGCTGGCGGATGACATCTCGATTCCCAGCTTCGGCCAGGCCTTACGCCGCCTCCGCGACGAACGCGGCTTCTCCCGCGAACACCTGGCCTACTCCGCCGGCGTCAGCGCCAGCTACGTCACCCTGCTCGAGAAGGGCGAACGCGGCAACCCGACCCGATCCGTCGTCGAAGCCCTCCTGCGCTGCCTCGACACCAAGGCGCCGCTGACCCCCACCGACCGCCGCCACCTCTTCGACCTGGCGGGCCTGCGCGTGGACGACGCCCCCACCTCCGAGGACCTGTACGACTCCCTCACCCCCGACCAACGCGAGGCCCTGGCCCTGTTCCACCCCGCCCTCGCCGCCTACATCGCCCCTGGCGGCGACGTCCTCGACGCCAACGACGACTGGTACGCCGCCTTCCCCGGCCTCCGCGAGGACCGCAATATCTTCCACTGGCTCTTCGGCAACCCGATAGCCAAACTCGTTGAACCCGACTGGCAAACCGAGGCCCGCCTCTACGTCCAATGGCTCCGCATGACCGTCGGCCGCCTCCCCGACGATCCCTCCCTCACCACCCTGGTCGCCGATCTGGCCCGTTACCCCCACTTCCGCCAATACTGGTCCGAAGGCACTGTCGACTTCACCCCGCCCGTCCGCACCCTCCGCCTCCGAAACCCCAACTCCGGCACAATCCGCGAATACAACGTCCAAGTAGGCCCCATCCAAAGCGAAACTTACCCCGACCGAATAGTCCTATTGCTCTGTCTCCCCCTCTGAGGCGATTCAGCTCGCAGTCGACAACGAAGGCGGGGCAGGCGCCGATTGGCGCCTGCCCCGCCTTCGTTATGAGACCGGTTGTCCTACCGCGACTTACGCGGGGACTTCGCTGCGGTCGCCGCTCCACAGGGTGTGGTACTTGCCTTCGGCGTCGATGCGCTCGTAGGTGTGGGCGCCGAAGAAGTCGCGCTGGCCTTGGGTCAGGGCGGCCGGGAGGCGTTCGGCGCGGAGGCCGTCGTAGTAGGAGAGGGAGGAGGCGAAGGCCGGGACCGGGATGCCGAGCTGGGTGGCGACGACCACCACGCGGCGCCAGCTGTCGATGGCCGTCTCGATGGCCTCGCGGAAGTAGGGGGCGAGGATCAGGGACGGGAGGGCCGGGTCGGCTTCGTAGGCTTCCTTGATGCGGTTGAGGAAGCGGGCGCGGATGATGCAGCCGCCGCGCCAGATGGTGGCGAGGTCGCCGGGGTGCAGGTCCCAGTTGTATTCGGCGGAGCCGGCGGCGATCTGGTCGAAGCCCTGGGCGTAGGCGACGATCTTGGAGGCGTAGAGGGCCTGGCGGATCGCCTCGGTGAATTCGGCGACGTCGGTGGGCTTCTCGCCCAGGACGCCGGAGGCGAGGCCCTTGGCTGCGGCGCGCTGGGTGCGGGAGCCGGACAGGGCGCGGGCGAAGACGGCCTCGGCGATACCGGTCACAGGGATGCCGAGGTCGAGGGCCGACTTGACGGTCCAGCGGCCGGTGCCCTTCTGCTCGGCGGCATCGACGATGACGTCGACCAGCGGCTTGCCGGTCTTGGCGTCGACCTGGTTCAGCACCTCGGCGGTGATCTCGACCAGGTAGCTCTCCAGGTCGCCGGAGTTCCACTGGGTGAAGACGTCGGCGATCTGCTTGGCATCGAAGCCCAGCGCGTCACGGAACAGGTTGTAGGCCTCGCCGATCAGCTGCATGTCGGCGTACTCGATGCCGTTGTGCACCATCTTCACGAAGTGGCCGGAACCGTCGGGGCCGATGTGGGTGCAGCACGGGACGCCGTCGACCTGCGCGGCGATCGACTCCAGCAGCGGGCCCAGCGACTCGTAGGACTCCTTCGGGCCGCCCGGCATGATGGCGGGGCCGTTCAGGGCGCCCTCCTCACCACCGGAGATGCCGGCGCCGACGAAGTTCAGGCCGCGCGCCTTCATCGCCGCCTCACGGCGGATGGTGTCGGTGTAGAGGGCGTTGCCGCCGTCGATGATGATGTCGCCGGGCTCCATGGCCTCGGCCAGCTCCTCGATGACGGCGTCGGTGGCGTCGCCCGCCTTCACCATGATCAGCACGCGGCGCGGCTTCTCCAGCGCGGCCACGAACTCCTCGACGGTCTCGGTGCGCACGAAGTCGCCGTCACCGCCGTGCTCGGCGAGCAGGGCGTCGGTCTTGCCGATGCTGCGGTTGTGCAGGGCCACGGTGTAGCCGTGCCGGGCGAAGTTGCGGGCGATATTGCTACCCATGACCGCCAGGCCGGTCACGCCGATCTGGGCGCGCGCTTCCGAGGTCGCCATGAAACAGCCTCTCCGTTCAGATGTCGATGACCGCACGAAGTCTCCTCGGCGGCGGCATCAGCGGATGCGTCCACGACGCCATACCTTTTCTACCGCACGCCCGATTCCGGGCTGAGCGCGGCTTCGGGGCGCGCGGCCGCGAGCCGTGCGGCCCGGCGGGCCCGCGCAGCCGCGTACCCCGCCGCCCGCGCGCCACCGCATCGGGCACGGGTGCGGCCGGACTCGACGATCCGGATCCGGCGCCGGGCGCAGGCGAGCAGGATCGGGACCCGTACCCGACCGCGAAGTCGCAGCGGACTCACAGACCACACCGTCTACCACCACCGATGCGCGGGCCGAAAACGCCTGGCCGACAAGAACGATCCACCGATACAGTGCCCGAATGACACGTTTGAATCAGATTGTCGCCGTCGAGAAAGGGATCAAGTCCCGTACCTTCTCCGAGCTCACCGAGGCCCATCACAAGCTGGCCAAAAACCCTCTGCTGAGCGGCATTTCGCGCACCTACCGTCCCAAGGACGAGGAGGGCGAGCAGCTGCCGCCCGAATCGACGCGCGTCCAGGTGAGATCCGAGGAAGTCCTGCACACCACGGCGGAAATCCTGACCAAGCTGTTCGATGTGGTGGCCACCAAGGACTGGGCGAACTGCGCCGCCACCGCCGACGTGGTCGTCGACGGCCGCACCCTGGTCGAGAACGCGCCCATCACCTACCTGCTGTTCCTGGAGAAGCAGCTGGTCGACCTGCACACGTTCGTCCGCAAGCTGCCGGTGCTGGACGCCGCCGAGTCGTGGGAGTACGACGCTGCCGCGGACTGCTACGCGACCGAGCCGGTACAGACGGTGCGCACCAAGAAGATTCCGCGCAACCACGTGAAAGCCGAAGCGACGGACAAGCATCCGGCGCAGGTCGAGGTGTATCACGAGGATGTGGTGGTCGGCTATTGGCGGACCATCCGGTTCTCCGGCGCGCTGCCCGCCAAGCGCGTCAACGAGCTGACCGAGCGCGTCGAAAAGCTCCAGCACGCGGTGAAATTCGCGCGCGAGGAGGCCAACAACGCCGAAGTCACCCAGCGCAAGCTGGGCGAGAACGTCTTCGGATATTTGTTTGGCTGAGTAGCGCGGCTGCGGCTACAGTCGGCAGTGCGCAAGGAGCGCAAGCTGAAACAGAAGTTCAACTGTGACAGGCACAGCGGCCCAGTGGAGGTTCGAATCCTCCTCCCGCCATACACGGCGGGATAGCCCAACCGGCAGAGGCACCGCGCCTTCAAACTCACACTATCGCTCCAGTTTCAGTATTCGCCGCCGAACGCCGAATCGAAGGAACGGCTTGTCAGCGTGAAGGTTGCGGGTTCAACTCCTGCCGGCCCAGCCACCAATGGGCTGTAGCTCAATCGCAGAGCGTCACGTTAACTTCAGACTCAACCCGTTCTCAACCGTGTCGGCGTGCCGCAAATGGGCGGCCACCGAGACCCCGGGGCAGGCTAGGCCCCGGGGTTTCCCTAAAGCAGTGCGGGCGCGACCCACTTCGAGAGATAGTCGCGCAACTCCGCGCCCCGTCGCGGCGGGCAGCCCGGATCGATGACGAACGACTGCACGATGCGCAGCATGTGCTCGACGAGTTCGTCCAGATCACTGTCCGAGATCCCGGCGCCCACCCAATCCACCGAGAAGCGTTCCAGCAGCGAACGCCCGAAAGACTTTGCGGTATCGGAAGTTACGCCCGCCGAGAAGGCGCTGGCCCGCCCCGGACGCAGTAGCAGACCGAGGTATTTCTCCTCCGGCAGCCGTTCCAGGGTGTAGGCGATGCCCTCCACGACCGCAGTCGCCGGTTCACGAATCTCAATCAGCCGCTCGGCCAGCACGTCCAGGAAATGCTCCGTCTGCGCGATGGCCGTCGCCGTCAAAAGCGTTTCCGCGCTGGGGAAATAGCGGTACACCGTCTGCCGGGTGACGCCGAGGTCGCGGGCCACCTCCGCGATGCTGAACTCGTCGCCGGAGCGGTCGATGGCGCGGCGGGCGGCGGCCACGATGCGGTCGACCGCCTCCGCGTCGTCGGCGGGAGCTGATCCGGACCATCCATGCGTGCGCACGCCTTGACCATACACATGGTGCTGACTGTATGGTCGAGGGGCGTGAAAGGAAGCCCATGACCACCACCCCGCCGCGGCCCCCGCAACTCGACTCCCCGGTCCTGCCCAAGATCTTCAAATACACCGGCCGCGCGCAGGTCTGGATCTACCGCCGCACCGGTGGCCGGATCGGCGGGAAATGGCGCATCGGCGCGGGCTTCCGCAAACCGGTGCCGACGCTGCTGCTCGAGCACCGCGGCCGCAAGTCCGGCACCGTCTACACGGTCCCGCTGCTGTACATCGGCGACGGCGCGGACACCATCGTGGTGGCCTCACAGGGCGGGCTGCCCAAGCACCCGCAGTGGTACCGCAATCTGTGCGCGAACCCGGACACCCACATCCAGATCGGCCGCGACCGGTTCGCGGTGCGCGCCCACACCGCCGACGCCGATCAGCGCGCCCGGCTCTGGCCGCGACTCGTGGAGGCCTACGCCGACTTCGACACCTACCAGGCGTGGACCGAGCGCGAGATCCCGGTCGTGATCCTGACCCCGATCAACTAGCCGAACCGGTGGGCAGCCCGACCGTGGCGACGATCAGGCCGGGATGCGCCACGGATTCCAGCATGCCCACCTGGATCCGGTACAGCTTCAGCTCGCCCGTGCCCCGATCACGCAACCGCATGGTCCGCACGGGCGGGGCGAACCCGACGTCACCGGTGGACCAGAAGCGCCGGAACTCCGCGAACTCGCCGAGCTCGCGCATGAGATCGCCGAACACGGTGGGGTCTGTCAGCGAGCCGACACTCCCGCGCAGCCAGCTCACCGACTTCCGCGCGTCGGCCTCCCAATCGGCCATCACCTGCCGGGCCGCCGGATCGGCGAACATCCACCGGTACAGATTCCCGTTCTCGGCCAGTCCCGGAAACGCCTGCGCCCATTCGATGTTCCCGGCCAGCACATTGCCGCGGGTGTCGTAGAACGCCGCCAGCTTGGGCCGGTGCATGGCGAGGACGCGCAGCGCGTCGGCGCCGATCGATCTCTTCAACTCCGCGACCGTCGGATATCCCGAGCCGGTGAGCCCGGCCAAATCGTAGAGATATCGACGCTCGATGTCCGACAACGGATTCCGCTGATTCATGCATCTGACGAGCGCGTCGACCACGGCCTGGGTGGGCTTGGCTTTCCCACCCTTCTCCAACTGCGTGACATAACTGGCGCTGACCCCGGCCGAGAATGCCAGCCGCTCCCGGGAAAGTCCGCGCTGGTCGCGCAACCGCCGCAACACATCACCGAATGTGGGCAGCGTGATGCCCTGATGTTCCCCGATATTCGTTGCCCGGATACTCATATCCGCCGGTTCCCTCCTGCCCTGTAGCGAATCGACGGCTCAGCGTCCGCGACCACTGCCAGAACTTCTCCCGGACGGAATACTCCCACATAATCGGCCTGGAGTCCGACCTGCCGGGCGGCGCGTCGATTGCTAGCAATGAGGAATCGGCTACCGGCCCGCGAATTAACCTCGGCGAAATCGGCGCGGCACAATGGAATTGGATTTCGCCCGCGCGCCGCCACGCCGGACAATGGGAACAGGTGTCAATTTATCCCATCCGTCCGGTTCTCGGCGTTTCCCGCGCAATCAGTCTCGAGACCGGCCCCCACCTTTGGTATGTTCTGCTCGACGTGCCGCCCCCGGCACCGACCATGCGGTGGAGAAATCGTCCGAACGATTCGAACAAGGGGTGTGGACTTTGTCCATTCGATTAACCCGAGCCTTCAGAACGGCGAGCAGCGCGCTCGCGGCGGTGGCGACCGCGGCCGGAATCCTCACGGCCACCGGCGCACCCGGCGCACAGGCCACGCCGGCGGATTGCCCCAACCTCAATGTGATCGCCGTCCCCGGCACCTGGGAAACCTCTGTCGACGATCCGAAACAGGGCATGCTCTCCCAAGTCACGCGCGGCCTGCCCGGCTCCGTGCGCACCGACTACGTCAGCTATCCGGCCACCGCCTTCCCCTGGGACGGCGAGGTCTACGGCCGCTCCAAGCACGAGGCCGTGAGCAATGCCCGCGGGCTCATCTCCGCCATGGCCGCCCGGTGCGCGGCAACACGTTTCGCGCTGATCGGCTACAGCCAGGGCGCGGACGCGGCGGGCGACCTGGCCTCCGAGATCGGCACCGGCCTCGGTGTCGTCCTGCCCGATCGGGTGGCCGCCGTCGGACTGGTCTCCGATCCGCGCCGCTCCCCCACCGACGCCCTGATCGGCCCCCACGTGGCCGGCACCGGCGCGGGCGGCGCGCGGGCGGGCGGCTTCGGCTGGCTCAGCCCGCGGGTCCGCACCTTCTGCGCGGCGGGCGACCTGTACTGCTCGGTCCCCACCGACGACCTGGCGGGCCGCTCGGCCGGGCTGCTCACCCAGCTCACCGCCCAGGACCCGGTTCAGATTCCCAGCTATGCGCTGACCTTCCAGTCCATCCTGTCCGAGGCCCTGGTCCAGGGCGGCACCGCCATCATCAACGCGCCGGGCGACAACCCGGCGGGCGAGCAGTGGATCAAACAGGTCCAGGACTTCCTGGACTCGGGCGTGCACCAGTCGTATCCGCGGTACGTCGTCGACAGCAACGGCACCACCGCCACCGTCTGGCTGCGCAACTGGCTGGCCGAGACCGCGGGCGAAACGCACTGATCCCTGGCCGTTCCGGTGGGCCGGACCACCTACTCCGGCCCACCACCCACCGATCGTTCCAACGCGCCGTGCAGCCATTGCTGCGCGGCGCCGGTCGTCAGGGCACCCGTCACCTCCGCGGTCAGGCTCCAGTAGCGCAGGACCAGTTCGTCGGAATCGATTGCGCCGGACAGTAGCCGCCGCCGGAAACCGGGACTGTCGCTTTCGCCGCGCGCCCGGGCGTGGACGTCGACGAACTGGTCGAGTTCCGGTCCCGGGCCCGGCGGCCGGTTCGCCACCACCTGCGGCCCGGCCGCCGCGCACGCCCACGCGACACCGTCGAGCAGCGCCCGCCGATGCGTGATGCGCTCCTGGTCCGCCCGCCACAGCTGCCGCGAAACCGCCTGATACAGGCCGGGATCCCCGACCGCGTTGACCAATTCCGCGAAGGCCAGCAGTTCCGCCGAGGTGGGATCGATCGGCTCCGGGACGTTCATATCGACGAACGCGTCGAACATCTCCGGTGTCAACGGCTCCAGGACCCGACGCCAGAACCGCACCACCGTGTCCGTGGCGCGTCCCCGATCCCGCACCACCGCAACCAATTCGAGCCGCCTCGCCCGCTCCCCCGGCGGCGCGTCCGCCACTGCCGTCAGCGCCGCCTGCCGCCACGTCAGCGCGGCCAGTTCCGCCTCGACGACCCGCCGCTCGCCGAGCACCGCGTCCTCGACACTGCGCCGCCCGTCCACCACCTCGATGATCGCCGCGAGTCCCACCCCGACCGCCCGCAACCGCCGGACCAGCAACAACCGTTCGAGCGCACTCACGGGCTCGAACATCCGATGCCCGCCGGTACTACGCCGCGCCGCCAATACCCCTTCGTCGCAATAGAACCGGATGGTCCGGACCGGCACTCCCGATCGCCGCGCCAATTCGCCGATCCCGATCAGCCGCTCGCGTGTGTCGTGGATCACGTTCACTTGAACCTCCACCCCGGTGGAATTCCTACGGTACGGGAATGACAACTCCCACCCTGACCACCGAACAGATCTGGCGGGCGGTCGCCGCCGAACGCATCAGCCTCCACGACCTGCTCGACTCGCTGTCGGAAGCCCAGTGGAATCATCAATCCCTGTGCGCGGATTGGCGAATCCGCGACGTGGTCGCGCACGTGGTCCTGTCCGCTCAGCCGAGCACCGCCGCCATCCTGATCGGCCTGGTCCGCGCGGGCGGCAACCTGCACACCATGATCCGCGACACCGCCATCCGCCACGCGGCGACCTCGACCACCACGCAACTGCTCGACGAACTGCGGGCCACCGTGCCCGCCCGGGCGACCGCCCTCGGCTCCACTCCCGCCGACCGCCTCATGGATCTGCTCGTGCACGGTCAGGACATCACCATCCCCCTCGGCATCCCGCGCGACGTCCCGATCGACGCGGCACGGGTATCGCTCGATCGGATCTGTGCGGCGGGGACTTTCGGGATTCGCGAGACCCTGGCCCGGCAACGGCTCGTCGCGACCGACACCGAATGGGCTGCGGGCGGCGGCCTCCCGGTGCGAGCTCCGATCGGCGAGTTGCTGCTGCTGGCCACCGGCCGTTCGCGGCCATGAGTTTCTCGTTGGTCGTTCATTGGTAGCGGCCCGCATTCTCGGTGCATCCGCCCCCTCCGATAACGAAGGAACCGCACCGATGATCGCCACCCACGCCCGTACCGCCGCCCGCGCCGCGCTCGCAGCGGCCATCGTCGGTTCCGCCAGTTTCGGTTTGTTCGGCAGCCTCACCGTCGCCAACGCGGGCGGCGACTACGGGCCCGACACCTGTCAGGAAGGCTACGTGTGGCGGGAGGCCAACTCGGCCGACCACGTGTGCGTCAGCCCCGGCACCCGGGATCAGGCGCGGGCCGACAATGCCGCGGCCGCGTCCCGGAAGGCGGGCGGCGGCGCGTACGGGCCCAATACCTGTGTGAACGGGTATGTCTGGAGGGAGGCCTACACCGGTGACGTCGTCTGCGTCACCCCCGCCGTGCGGCAGCAGGCCAAGGACGACAATGCCGCGGCGGCCGCCCGCAAGGCGTCGCTGCACATCTGGCTGACCACCTACACCGCGGGCAACAAATGCGACGGCGACGTGTGCACCTCGGTCTCCGATGCCGGAGCGCAGTTCAAGATCAACGGTGATCACTTCGACAATGGGACGGTCACGCTGATCGTGAATCGGAACAACGGCACGCGGCTGGCCACGTACACGGTGAAGGCCGGGCCGCACAACGGCTACGCGGGCGCCTCGTTCGGCTATCAGACCCCGATGTGGGATCCGAAGTCGGGCTTCCACGGGCCCTGCACGGGCGGCGACGACTCCTACATCCAGGCCTACGATCCGACCTCGCAGCGCTGGTCGGAGCGGCTGTCGTTCAAGCACGACTGCCACTGACCGGGGACGTGCGGGATCACCTCGGTGGTCCCGCACAGCAGTGAGCACACTCCGAAAAAATCGGAAACAAGTTCATTTAAAAACAGCCCGGCCGGTACCCCACTCGAGGTACTTTCCTGCCGAGTCCGTCACCGGACCGGAAGGGTTGAAACACGTGTTCATTGGGCAAATCGGGTCGACCGCGATCCTTGCGGCCGGAGATTCGGCCGACTCCTCCGGCTTCTCCGCCGGCAGCCTCCTGATCCCAGCGGCCGGCGTGGTCCTGCTGATCGTGGGGCTCGTACTGCGCAACCGGTCGAAGACGACCCCCGTCGCAGCGGAAGAGGGCGGCCTCCCCGCCAAGACCGCGTCATCCGGCCTGCCCAAGCACACGGGCACCATCGTCGCCGTCGCCGGCATCCTGGTCCTGGCGCTCGGCCTCGTCGCGGGCCTCACCAAGTCCGGCACCATCTCGGCCAAGGATCCCGAACTGGCCGTGGGCAACTGCGTCACCGCCACCGACTACCGCGGCGCCCAGATCGGCAAGATCAAGCCGACCGCCTGCGAGGACAACTCCGCGGTCTACGAACTGGCCGCCTCGGTGAAGAACGGCGCCACCTGCCCCGACGGCAAGCTGCGCGACGCGGGCTACTTCGTGCTCACCAATGGCAATAGCTCGCTGTGCTTCGCCCCCAACGTCAAGGTGGGCAGCTGCTACAGCATGCAGCCCGACGTCAACCAGATCGCGCCCATCGACTGCGCGGCCAAGAACGGCACCGCCATCACCGTCCAGATCGGCGGCCGCTTCGACGGCACCACCGACACCAACCAGTGCGCCATCCCGGCCGGCGCGACCGTGACCCCGCAGCCCGCCCGCGTGGTGTGCTGGCAGCCGGTCACACCGGTCAGCTAGTCGACACCCAGCGAAGGGCCCCGGCGGTCACACCGCCGGGGCCCTTCGTCACATCCGGGGACTAGCCCGCCGCGACCGCGACACTCTCCGCGCCCACGCGCGGGTAGGTCGGGTACTCGATGCCCGAGATGTACTGCACGGTCCGCACGACCTGGCACGAGTAGCCGAACTCGTTGTCGTACCAGAGGTAGAGGATCGCGGTGTCGCCGTCCACGATGGTGGCGTTGGCGTCCACGATCGACGCGGCGCGCGAGCCGATGAAGTCACTCGAGACCACATCGGTGGCCGCGGTGAAATCGAGGTTGCGGCTCAACGGACCCGACAGCGACATCTCGCGCAAGTACTCGAGCACCTCGTCCTTGGAGGTCGCGCGCTCGAGTTGCAGGTTCAGAATCGCCACCGAGACATCCGGGGTGGGAACGCGAATCGAGCTGCCGGTGATCTTGGCCGAGAAGTCCGGCATGGCCTTCTTGACCGCGGACTGCGCGCCGGTCTCGGTCAGCACCAGGTTGAACGGCGCGGAACGGCCGCGACGGTCGGAGCTGTGGTAGTTGTCCAGCAGGTTCTGGTCATTGGTGAACGAGTGCACCGTCTCCACGTGACCGCGCACGATGCCGAACTCGTCCTCCATCGCCTTCAGCGGCGGGACGATCGCGTTGGTGGTGCAGGACGCGCAGGAGTAGATGGTCTGCGACAGGTCCAGCTCACGGTGGTTGACGCCGTGCACGATGTTCGGGACGTCGCCCTTGCCGGGCGCGGTCAGCACGACCTTCGAGATGCCCGGGCGCAGGTGCTGTTCCAGGCCCGCGCGGTCACGCCACTTGCCGGTGTTGTCGATCAGGATCGCGTTGTCGATCCCGTACTCGGTGTAGTCGATCGAGGTCGGGTCGTTGCTGTAGATGAACTTGATGGCGTTGCCGTTGGCGATGATCGTGTTGTTCTCGGCATCGACCTTGATGGTGCCGTTGAACTGGCCGTGCACCGAGTCGCGGCGCAGCAGCGACGCGCGCTTGACCAGGTCGTCCTCGCCGCCCTTGCGGACCACGACGGCCCGCAGGACCAGGCCGTTGCCGGAGCCGACCTTCTCGATGAGCAGGCGCGACACCAGGCGGCCGATGCGGCCGAAGCCGTACAGCACGACATCGCGCGGGCCCTGCGCCTCGGCCTTGTTGCCGTCGGTCACCTCGGCGAGCACGTCGGCGGTGAACTCGGGGACCGACAGGCCGCGCTCGTCGGCGCGGTAGGCCATCACCAGACGACCCAGGTCGATCTTGCTGGGGCCCAGGTCGAGCGAGCGCAGCGCCTCCAGGAAGGGCAGCGTCTCGTCGATCGACAGTTCCTCGCCCTCGATCTGCCGCGCGAACCGGTGGGTCCGCAGGATGCTGATCACCGACTTGTTCACCAGTGACCGGCTGTGCAGCAGAATCGTCACCCCCTTGTCCCGATACAAGCTGCCGATGATCGGAATCATCGCCTCCGCCGCAGCCTCGTGAGCGTTCCAGCGGTCAAGATGGTCGGTAGTCAACACAAGTCCTCGGGGTTTCCTCGATCTGCACGTGCTGTCGACTCTATCCAGCCCCGAAGTCGCACAATCCTCGGCTACCCGCATGTGAGATCCACGTCGCCCTCACGAGGGGAACGGTCGCCGTGACGCACGACGGCGGTCGCGGGGCCAGAACCGCCCTGCGACCGCCGTCGCGACTCCGACGCTAGTGCGAGGAGATGCCCGCCGAGAGGGTGCTGAGGACACCGTCCGCGTACCCACCGCCGAACGCGCTGCCCAGGCTCGCGCCCAGCGCGGTCAGGCCCACCGACCCGGTGCCCACCGCGTTGCCGAGCTCCGAGGCCGAACCGGACGTGACGGGCAGGTCCACGGGGGCGGCCGGGGTCAGCGGAATCCCGTCCGCCGCAGCCGTTCCGATGCCGGCCCCGAGCAGCGCCGCCGACGCGATGCCCACAAGAATCGTTCGTTTCATAAACTGTCCCTCTTATCCAGGTTGTCGGAGCGGGACGCGGTCGTCCCACTCCGCGGGCCAGAGCATATGAAATATCGCTAATTCACATGAGTGTTTTGGACCGTTTGGTATCCCAGCCACAGTCGATCCCGGACCGCGGTTGTGAATAGTCCCGATTAGCGAATAAATCGCCGGGAAGCACTGGGGCGACACGATTTCCGTGAACCGAAGGGTTGTCGGTATGAAAACCTGACGCGGGATCTTTGCCGATGGCAACCGGCAACCGGCACTACGACCCCGGGCACGAAAAAAACCCGGGCCTGGGCCCGGGTTTTTTCGGAGTGGACTCGAACTCAGCGCGTCACGAGGGTCCTCAGCGCGTCACGATGGTCGCCGAACCGTGGCCGAACAGGCCCTGGTTCACCGCGATGCCGGCGCGGGCGTTCTCCACCTGACGGCCGTCGGCCTGCCCGCGCAGCTGCCAGGTGAGCTCGCAGATCTGCGCGATGGCCTGGGCGGGGATGGCCTCGCCGAAGCAGGCCAGACCGCCGGAGGGGTTGACCGGGACGCGACCACCCAATGTGGTTGCGCCGCTGCGCAGCAGCGCCTCCGCGCCACCGACCTCGCACAGGCCGATGTCCTCGTACCAGTCCAGCTCCAGGGCGGTGGACAGGTCGTAGACCTCGGCCATCGACAGGTCCTCGGGGCCGATACCGGCCTCCTCGTACGCGGCGTGCGCGAGGGAGGACCGGAAGGTGTGCGGCGGCGGCTCGACGGCCAGGGCCGAGTCGGTCGCGAAGTCCGGCAGGTCGAGCACGGTCTTCGGGAAGACCGGGGTGACCGTCGACAGGGCGCTGATCCGGACCGGGTCGGCGATGCCGTGCTTGCGCGCGTAGTCCATCGAGGTGAGGACCAGGGCCGCGCCGCCGTCACTGGTGGCGCAGATGTCCAGCAGCCGCAGCGGATCCGAGACGATGGCCGAGGCGGCGATCTCCTCGACCGACACCTCCTTGCGGTAGCGCGCGTACGGGTTGTTCAGGCCATGGCGGGCGTTCTTCACCTTGACCGCGGCGAAGTCGTCGAGCGTGGCGCCGTGCAAGGCCATGCGGCGGCGGGCGTACAGCGCGAAGTAGATCGGGTTGGTCGCGCCGAGCAGGTGGAAGCGCAGCCAGTCCGGGTCGTCGCGGCGTTCGCCACCGACCGGCTGGAAGAAGCCCTTCGGGGTGGTGTCGGCGCCGATCACCAGCGCCACATCGGTGAGCCCGGCCAGGATCTGGGCGCGCGCGTTGGCGATGGCCTGCGCACCGGAGGCGCACGCGGCGTAGCTGCTCGAGATGCGCGCACCGGACCAGCCCAGCGCCTGGGCGAAGGTCGCGCCGGCGACGAAGCCCGGGTAGCCGTTGCGGATGGTGTCCGCGCCGGCGATGTAGCCGACGTCCTCGTGCTTGATTCCGGCGTCGGCGAGCGCGGCGCGGGCGGCGACCAGTCCGTATTCGACGAAGTTGCGTCCCCATTTGCCCCACGGGTGCATGCCCGCGCCGAGGACGGCGATATCGCGATTCGTGTCAGTCATTGACCGGCCTCCACTTCCACACCGTGTGCTCCGCCTCGTCGTCCTCGTACAGGGTGCCGATGGCGAGTTCGACGGGCATGCCCACGGCCAGGTCGTCGACGGTGAACCCGCGCACCACCTGTCCGAGAATGACCATCTTCTCGACCTCGAGCTCAACCGCCGCGATCACGTACGGTTCGAACGGGTCACCCGAGACGTACGGGGCGGGCGGCTTGTACCGGGCATCCGCGTACGACCAGATCCGGCCACGGGTGGAGAACAGGTAGTCCTCCAGCTCGGAGCCGTCTTTCGGGCCCGCGCACCAGGGGTTCCGGCAGGCGAGGGTGTTCTTCGGGAAATACGGTGTGCCGCACTCCTTGCAGCGGCTGCCGCGCAGCCGCGCCACACCGTCATCCGCAGTGAACCAGTCGGCCACGGCGGGGCGTTGTTCTTTCTGCACAAGCCCGACGGTATAGGAACACGTTCTACTTTGGGGGCGAATTCCCCACGCGCGATCCACCCCCGGAGGTACGGTGAACCCTCGGATTGAGGAGTAACCCACCGCGATGGCCACCAAAGCTATTGACCCGCAGTCGATCCGCAACGTGACGCTCATCGGCGACCCCGCCGACACCACCCGACTGCTGCACCGCCTGCACGGCTCCGCCCACCCCGGCCCCGAGCTGCGCTGGTCCGCCGACCGAGCCGATCACACGATCCGCCTGTCCGAGGTCTCCAGCCACGCCCCCATCCCGATCCTGCAACGCGCCATCCGCGTCGCCGACAGCGTCATCGCGGTCGTAAACGCCGCCGAAACCAACGCGCCCCGCCTGGAGACGATCCTCCAGATCGCCGACGACCACCAGGTCGCGCGCCTCTGCCTCGTCACCTCCCTCGACCACGCCGCCGCCAACTTCCCCCGCTGCCTCCGCACCATCGCCGACACCCGCGGCGCCATCCCGCTGCCCCTGCAACTCCCGCTGGGCGCCGGCCCCACCTTCGAAGGCGTCATCGACCTCCTCCCCCTCTGGGCCCTGGAACCCCTGGCCGCCGAAATCTACGGCCCCCATTGGAAGTCCGCCGAACACGGCTACCGCGCCCTGATCCGCACCCTCACCGAGGACACCGAGAACTCGACCCCCGCCGAACTCACCCTCGACCACCTGCACCACCGCATCCGCTCCCTCACCCGCCTCGGCGACGTGGTCCCCATCCTGTGCAGCGCCGCCCCCCGAAGCAACGACACCGCCCCCCTCCTCGACGCGATCGTGCGCTACCTTCCCTCCCCGCTCGACGTCTGCCAACCGGAGCACGCGCTCGATTACTGATCCGGGTCAGATCCAGACCGGCGCCACCGGAACCGTGTCGGCGCCATCGGCCACCAGATCGGTGTTCTCACGGTGAGCCGACCTACCGTCGCGATGAATCGTTCGGTCGATGCCGCGATCGGTTCGAGCCATCCGGTCCTGGTATTCGACACGAACGCTTCTGCCAATTCCACTCCAATTTCAAGAAGTTCACGCTATTGGCACTCAATTATGTTGCCCTCGAGTCACTTTGCACCGGGCAGCCTCGCTCGGTCAAGGCGGAAGGAATGATATACGAGGGGCCTCGCCCGGCATTCCGGGTCCGCGGGTGCCGGCATTGCCGCCCGGACCGACCCATCCGCTGCCCGAGCCGCACCCTGGTCGAGCCACGGCACCGGTCGGATCATTTTTGCGTAAGCTGAAGTCGGATTCGCCGTGTACGAGGAAGTACGACTATGCGTAGAGCAACGGCGCTCCTCGCCGGACTGCTGATGACCATCCTCTTCCCCATCGCCCCCGCGATGATTCCCCAGGCTGGCGCGGACAGCTGTACCGGGACCTGGACGATCGGAATCGGTGGTGGCGACAGTGTCCAGTCGGCATTCGCCCCCTATACCGACCGGGTCATCACCTACAGTTCCGCCGCCTTGGCAGCGGCGCTCGACGAAGTCGACCGGCTCTTCTGGTCGCACCGTGCAGAATGCCCGGGCGACCATATTCGCTTGATTGGACACAGTCAGGGCGCGGCCATATTGCACGCGTGGATTACGGCGCACCCGAACGCCGCCAACACGAACGCCATTCTCCTGGCCGACCCCAAGCGTGCCCCTGGTCCCGGCGAAGGCGGGGTGTCCGCGACGCCCGGCAATTCGCTCGTCGGCTACCCCCTCTCCGGCGTGGACGATTGGTTCGGGAGCGTCCCGGTTCTCAGCGTCTGCAACCACGACGACCCGATCTGCGACACCTCGGCCGATTGGCAGGGTTACGCCGCGGGCGCCCACATCCGCTACGACTTCGACGTCCACGACTACGGCGACTGGGATTCCGGAGTCTGGTACCGGTAGCCGACGGGCTCCGACGGCCGTGCCGAGGAAAAGGTGGGCCCCCGTTTCGGGGCGATACCGATTAACCTCGCTGGCGCACAACGGTTCGGCTCAGAAGGTGGCACTAAGTGATCGGTACGCGGGCGAAGCTCGATGAACTGGCCAAGATCCTGGAGATCGCGGCGGAACCGGCGGGGGAAGCCGGGATCGTCAAACGGGAGAAGAAGGGAATTCCGAGCGTTCGGCAGCGGGTGCACATGCTGCTCGATCCCGGGACGTTCATCGAGACCGGGGCGCTGGCTCGCCAGCCGGGTCAAGCGGACGCACTGTACGGTGACGGGCTGGTGACCGGTCGCGGCCTGATCGGGGGCCGCCCGGTGGTGGTGATCTCGCATGATCAGACCGTGTACGGCGGGTCGGTCGGGGTGACGTCGGCGCAGAAGTTCATGCGGGCATTGCAATTCGCGTTCGACACCGCGTGCCCGGTGGTGACGATCAACGATTCCGGCGGTGCGCGCATCCAGGACGCGGTGGGTTCCATCGCCTCGTTCGGCGATATCTCCCGGGTGCTGGAGAAGCTGTCCGGCTATGTGCCACAGGTGTCGATCATTCTGGGGAAATGCGCCGCCGGTTCGGTGTACGGGCCCATCAATACCGACGTGCTCATCGGCACCAAGGATTCCTACATGTTCGTCACCGGGCCGGACGTGATCAAAGCCGTCAATGGCGAGGACGTGAGCGCCGAAGAACTCGGCGGCGCGGAAGTGCAGGCCAAACGCGGCACCCTGCACCACGTCGCCGACACCGAGGACGAGGCCTACCGATGGGCCCGCGACTACCTGAGCTATATGCCGACCAGCTGCCTCGAGCAGCCGCCGATCGTGAATCCCGGCCTGGAGCCGGAGATTACGGCGCACGACCTGGAACTCGACACGATCATCCCGGATTCCGATCGCGCCGGTTACGACATGCACGAGATTCTGCTGCGCCTCTTCGACGACGGCGAATTCCATGAAATCCGTGCGGCATTCGCGCCGAATCTCATCACCGGATTCGCCCGCGTCGACGGCTATCCGGTCGGTGTGATCGCCAATCAGCCTCTGGCGCTGGGCGGTTCGATCGACGCGGCCTGCTCGGACAAGTCGACCTACTTCATCCGGCTGTGCGACGCGTTCAACATCCCGCTGGTGTTCGTCGCCGACACCCCGGGCGTGCTGCCGGGTCTCGCGGAGGAGGCGGCCGGCGTGATCATCCGCGGCGGTCGCACGCCCCGGGCGATCATCGAGGCCACCGTCCCGATCATCAACCTGGTGGTGCGCAAGTCCTACGGCGGCGCCTACGGCATGATGGCGGCCCGGCAGGTCGGCGCGGATATCAGCCTCGCGTGGCCGACCGCCCGCATCGCGGTGATCGGCGCCGACAGCGCGGTCGACCTGCTCGGCAAACGCCAGTTGGCGGCGATGCCGGAGGAACACCGCGCCGCCGCCCGCGAATTCATGGTCAACCAGTACAACGAGACGATCGCCACGCCGTGGATCGCCGCCGAACGCGGCTACATCGACGCGGTGATCGAACCGTCCCGGACCCGCCTGGAAATCCGCCACGCCCTCCGGCTGCTACGCGACAAGCCGAGGGTGAAGCCGGAATTCAACCCGCGCAAGCACGCCATCTACCCGATGTGAGCCGAGGCGGCCCGGTCAGGCGGTCAGTCCTCGCCGGGTCAGCAGGGGTTCGATGATCGGCGGGCGGCCTCGGAACGATTCGAAGGCCGCCATCGGGTCGACCGCGCCGCCGCGGGAGAGCAGTTCCCGGCGGAACGCCTCACCCTTGTCGCGGATGGACGCGGCCTCGTCCTCGAACCAGGTGACGGTGTCGGCGTCGAGCACCTCGCTCCAGATGTAGGAGTAGTAGCCGGCGCCGTAACCACCCGCGAAGATGTGCGAGAAGTAGGCGGTGCGGTAGCGCGGCGGGATCGCGGGCAGGGCGACGCCCGCCTTGCCGAGGGCTTCGGCCTCGAAGGCTTCGGCGTCGACGCCGTCGGTGGCCCCGGCGGGCAGGCGATGCCAGGCCCAGTCCAGCAGCGCGGCCGCCAGGTATTCGACCGTCCGGAAGCCTTCACCGAACTGGCCCGCCTCGAGCATGCGCTCGACCAGCTCGGCGGGCATCGGCTCCCCGGTCTCGACATGCTTGGCGTAGTTGGCCAGCACCTCCGGGCGCGACATCCACATCTCGTTCACCTGCGACGGGAACTCGACGAAATCGCGGGGCACCGCCGTCCCGGAGAAGAACGGGTACCGCACACTCGAGAACAGCCCGTGCAGCGCGTGACCGAACTCGTGGAACAGGGTGCGCACATTGTCCCAGGTGAGCAGGGCCGGTTCGCCCTCCGGCGGCTTCACGATATTGAGGTTGTTGACGACGACCGGGCGCGTGCCCAGCAGGGTCGACTGACCGACCAGGCTGTTCATCCACGCGCCGCCCCGCTTGGACGGGCGAGCGAAGAAGTCGCCGAGGAACAAACCCAGCCCGGAGCCGTCGGCGTCGAAGACCTCGAACACCCGGACTTCGGGGTGATAGCCGATCAGATCCGGGCGCTCCTGGAAGGTGACGCCGTACACCTCACCGGCCGCGAAGAAGACGCCGTCCCACAGCACACGTTCGAGCTCGAAATAGGGACGCAGCGCCTCGGCGTCGACCGAGAATTGTTCCGCGCGAATCCTTTCCGACCAGAACTGCCAATCCCAGGAGCGAAGCTCCTCGTCGTCGCCCGCCGCGCGCATGGCCGCGGTGAGTTCGCCCTGTTCCCGCTCGGCATTGGCCACCGCGGGCGGAACGAGCTGCGCCAGCATCTCTTCCACCGCGTCCACCGTCTTCGCGGTCTGATCCTCGACCACGTACGCCGCATGATCGGAGTACCCCAGTAGCGCTGCCCGCTCGGCCCGCAACGCCGCCATCCGCACCGCCAGCTCGGCATTACCCCCGTCGCCGAAACCGCGCCCCAGTGACGCCGCCATCATGCGTTCCCGCACGTCGCGGTCTGCCAGCTCGGCCAGCACCGGCTGGTTCGACACGTTCTGCAAACTCAACGCCCACGCCCCCGCGTGCCCGAGCGCCGCCGCGTTCTCGGCCGCGGCCGCCACCGCCGCGTCCGCGAGCCCCTCCACCTGTTCCGCGCGATCCAGAATCAGCACCGCGGCGTTGGTGTTGGCCAGATTGTTCTTCTTGAACAGCGTCGACGCCGACGCGAGTTCGGCATTCAACTCCCGCAACCGGGCCTGCTGCCCCGCGTCCAGCCGCGCCCCCGCCCGCACGAACCGCAGCCGATATCGCTCCAGCAGCCGCACCTGCTCCGCATCCAGACCGAGCTCCTCCCGCCGCTCGTACAGTCCCTCGATCCGCTGGAAGAGCTTCCCGTCCAGCAGAATCGAGTCCTCGTGCGCCGCCAGCCGAGGCGACACCTCGGCCTCGATCGACTCGGTCCGCTCCGTCGAATCCGACGACGCCACATTGAAGAACACCCGCGACACCTGCCCCAGCAACTGCCCCGAGAGCTCCAGCGCCTCAACGGTATTCGCGAAGGTCACCGCCCCCTCCCCCGCCGTGATCCCCGCGACCTCGGCCAGCTGCTCCGCCATTCCCCGCTCGAACGCGGGCAGATAATGCTCGTCCCCGATCTCCGCGAACTCCGGAAGCTCATACGGCAGCACACTGCGCTCAAAGAAGGGATTCCTCGACATACGCGCCACCCTACGTACTCCCCACCCCCACCGCCCATCCGTAAGTAGTCGACCAGCAGAAATACCGGAAACTACGGATTCCTCCCCGGCCCCGACACCCCACTATCGATATCAGCAAGTACTTGGCAACACCGTCACCCCCATTCGGCGGAATCGCCCGACAGATCTCGCCGACGACGTCGAGATCAGGCTCGACGAAGCGCCGCAGTCGTCCGACCAACCGAATGGGGTTGTCACATCCTCAGCTCACCCTCCGTGGTCAGGCTTCCAGTCTGGCTCGGATGGTGGCGAGGCGTTCCTGGAGTTCGGATTCGTCGATGACGCCGCGGACCACCAGCGAGTGCGCCAAGGCGACGAGCTGGTTTTCCGGGTAGGGCAGGTCGGCGTAGATGGTCGACGACAATGAGTCCTCTTCGTCGCGGCGCTCCTTGAAATCAGGGATATTCGCCGCGCAGGCCGCATTGTCCAAGGCGTCGCACATACCGTCCAGGCTGGTCTTCCAGGGCGGCACCGGGTTGCTGACCCCGTATTTCGCCGCCATCCGCGGCCAGACCTGGTTTCGTTCCACAATGCTCCGCAGCGACGAGATTTCTTCCGTGCTCACGATTGCCCGCTCCTTCAGTCGACCGGATGGATGGCCGGACGCGTGTCGGTGATGACGTTGCTCGTCACGCCCACCTTCGGCAGCGCGACACCGATCAAGCAGTCGCGCGTGACGATGTCGGCGAGCTGGTCTTCGTCCCAGCCGTTGGTTCCCTCCGGCCGCATGGGCATCACCATGAACCGGTGCTTCTGGTTGGAGTCCTGCACTCGCACCGAAACACCCTCGGGCAGTTCGAGACCGAATTCCGACAGCACTTGGCGCGGCCAGCGGACCAGGCGCCGCCGGTAGTTGGGCGTGCGATACCACTCGGGGGAATTGCCGAGGATCGGCCGCGGATAGCACGAGCACAAGGCGCAGACGATCACGTTGTGCAGGGTCGGCGTGTCCTCGAGGATCTCGAATGCGGTGAAATCGCTGGGTGTTCCGAAGCCGGTGGGTTCCAGCCAGTCGACGCCGACTTCGCGGCTGGCGGTCATGGGTTCGGCGAGAGCGAGCGCTTTGAATTCGGGGTCGAGCCACGCCCGGGCCACCAGGTGCGCGGCCGGGGTGGGCCCGATCTGCTCGGCGAATTCAGTGAAGCGGCGGTGCTCCTCGGCCGTGAAGATGCCTTTCTCGATGCACAGTTCGCGTAGTGCGATCTCCAGGACTTCGAAGTCGGTTATCTCGTCGACCATCGGCGCGACCGTGCGCGCATGGTCATGGTCATGGTCGTGATCATGGCCGGTCATTCGATCCCTTTCAGCCAACGCTCGGGCAGCTCGGTTTGCAGGGTGTCGGTGCTCGTTCCGGTGTAGCCGTACCACAATTCGGAGAGATTGAACCGAACGACGTAGAACCACTCCGGTTTCGCGTCGGGCCGGTCCCAGGTTTCATCCTCGGCGGCCGGGCTTTCATAAGCGACAGAGGCGATTTCACCTGTGGCGCCGCGGACGTACTCCGGTGTCCGGGTGTAGAACAGTGCCGGCAGTTCGCGCACCATCACGGTATCGCCGACGCGGAACTTCGGTTCACCGGCACGCCCGGCGAACACCTGCGGATCGCCCCTGCCAACCGCCTCGATGTGATGCCGGTTCCGTTCGACCCCTGAACCGTCCCCTTCGAACTTGGGGCGAGCCTCGATGGGCCTGCCGTTGAGACCACCCGCGTAGCGGTCCTGGACCTCGACCATCCGCTCGCTCAACTCGGTGAGGCCGATGTGGTGCTTCTCGACCAGGACGCGCGCCACGGCCAGCAGCCAGCGAGCGTAATACGGAATCCCCAAGTAGATCGCGCGACCGACGTCGACATTGCCCATCCGGCGCCGCTCCTCCGACAGCCAGATCCCGCGCCAAGCGAGCACCTCGCACATCACATAGGTGTTGTGCTCCCACACCTCGTACTGCTTGTTCTCATACTTCATCGGCGCATCCGGCTCACCGCCGACGTCATGCACCGTCTTCATATAGGCCGCCAAGTGCTCGTGATCCAGGAGATCGGGAGTCGGCGCGTCCGGAATTTCGGAATACGAAGATTTGAGTCGAGCGACCAAATCCAGCTGGGCTGCCCGTTCCGCTGCAGTGCTCATCACGGCTCCCTTCCTCGGCGGATAGCAAACCAAGGCAGATCCGGGCCGCACCACATCAGGTGTAGAAGGAGGTCAGAGCTGAGACACGAAGACCCAGGTGCGCTTCCGACCTGGACCTAGGCACATCATCCTACGCGGCCCGCTCCCCGCATACCGCGCTCGCTGCGGCCCCTAGGTCTCACGGACCTCCGCCGGCACCGGCCGCGCTTCGGGTCGGAGACCCTGTCGGCCGCACCGATTACTTTCTTCGTGCGGCCCCGTCTGCACCCACGACCCCCGGTTACCGCGAGGAAGAAGGACAGCCATGACCACCGGAAAAGATCTCGTACTCACCCACGTCGCCGTACTGGTCGGCGATCAGCAGCAAGCCCTGGAGTTCTACCGCGACGTGATCGGCCTCGAGGTACGCCAGGACATGCCGTTCTTCGGCGACGTCCGCTGGCTCACCGTCGGCCCGGCCATCCAGCCCGGCATCGAGTTCCTGCTCGAAACCCCCACCATGAACCCGAACGAGGCTGCCGTCCAAGCCAATCGCGCCCGCCTGGAAAGCCGCGCCATGGGCACCCTGATCTTCGTCACCGAGGACGTGGACGCGACCTTCAAGCGCCTCGAAGCCGCGGGCGTCCCGGTCGAGCAGCCGCTGATCGACCAGCCGTACGGCATGCGCGACTGCGGTTTCGCCGACCCCTGGGGCAACCACCTGCGCTTCTCCCAGCCGCAGGGCTGATCCGTTCGAGGACAACGGGACCCGCGCATTCTCTCCGCCCGGGTCCCGCTGCCGTCCGCTGCCGACTGGCATCGGCTGCGAGGGTCTGGGATTCACATGCCGATCAGGGCTGCGGATACAGCCCTGATCAGGTCATCTATCGAACTTCGTTGGCTTTCCGGCTAATTCGACCGAGACTCCTGATGCCCGTGACTAACCGCTGCCCGAGGCGGAGCCGCTGGGCAGGCGCGGGAATCGCATTGGGGAGTAGGGGATTCCGGCGGCGTTGGTGCCCGCGCCGTCCTTGGCGTACCTGCTCTGGCCCGGTGGGGCGGTCAGGGTGTTGAGGTGCTGTTCGCTCCGTGTCGCGCCGCGGGGTGTCTTGCTGCAAGTTCTGTTCTTCTCCGGATTCGACTACGAGAACAGAGACTTCGACGTTCTCATCCTCGGTGCGGCAGCCAACCGGGACCCGCTGTTCACCGAAGAATTGGGCACCAACATCATCGAAGAGACCGTCGACCGGTAAGGCACGCGCCCGGGTGTGTGCCGGATCGGTAACCATCCGGGCAGACGTCGGGCCCACTGCCCGATTGGGATGCGGGGGAAGAGGAGCTTTCGTACCGCCAAGCCCAGCTCGAAGCGATAATCCGTCCGGTAACCGGCGAGGAAGCCGCCGACTGGCCCAGCGCTTCGGGCCGGACGATCGTTACGGTCTCGCGTGGACTCTATTGCACCTCATCGAGACCGGCCCCAAACTAGGCCGGCATCAGGCCATCCCGACAAACGGGGGCAGATGCTCTCCTAAAGCGGGTGTGCAGGTTCGAATCCTGCCGAGGGCACATTTATCCAGGTCAGAGCGTCGAGCTCGGCGGACCCCCGCCGGGGCGGGAAGCCGGAGCCGCCCGATCCCGTCTGCTCGGCCCGGTCCGGGCGACCTGCCAGGCCGCCCGGACCGTCTGAGAACGCCGGCCGTGAAGTCACGGCAACCCGTCAACAGTTACTGGGTGCCGGCTCGCCGCGAACCCGGCCGTTGAGCCACGCCAGGACCTCAGGGGCACCCATCACCGCTCCCGACAGATGCTCGGGCGCGGGAACGTGCAGCGTCTGCACCGGAACGCCGGCCGCACACCACCGGTGGTTGGTGTTGTCGATCGCTTGGACCGGAATCAGCGGGTCGCCAGGTGAATGCCATTCGAACACCGGTGTTTGCGGCACTTCGCCGAAGAGTTCCAAGCTGTTCTCCCTCAGCACCTCCCGGCCTTCACGGACGTTGAAGCTCGAGGCATCGGTCATCAATGCCCCCGCGCCCTCGCCGACGCCCTCGGCGAGGATCTGATTGGTGCAGTCATTGGCCATGGCATCGCGGATCGCCAAGCCACGCTGGTTGAGGTAGGAGCTGATCGGCAGTTGGCTCGGATATTCGCGCTCGAGTCCGATCGCCGCCGCCATGGCCAGCCCGAAGGCCGGGTGCGGGTCGTAGCCCAACGCCTCGACCATCGTCTCCAGGTTCATCGGGGCACCGCCGATGGCCGCGCCCGCGAGTTTCAGCTCCGGCGCGTACGACGGTTGGAGCGCCGCCGCCGCCCCGGTGGCCATGCCGCCGCCGGAGTAGCCGGCCAACGTAATCGGACTCTGCGGGGAAGCGAGTTCCGGGACCTGTTTCACCGCTCGGACGCCGTCCAGAACGATCCGGCCACCCAGACGCGACGCGCCGAATGCGAAGTACGGACCGAGATGATCCGGCAGCGCGATGCTCCAGCCCTGCGCCAGTACCGCATTCAGAATCGACGCCGTCACCAAGAGATTCGGATCGTCGGAGTACAACATATGCGACACCGCGCAACGGGTGCCGAGCGCATTGATAAAGTGCTGATACGACATCAACGGCGCGTCGGGCTGGTGACCGATCGGAGTGAGGACCGTGGTGGTAGCCGCGATCGGCTCATCCTGGGAGTTGGTGGATCGGAATTGCACCAGAGTAACGGTGGCGCCGGGAAATACGGCCACCGGCGGCAGTTTCTGCGTGCGGAGCACATCACCGGGCCGATGTGCCGCCAGATCCGCCGGCGCGGCGTAGAACGGATCCGGATCGGGGATCGGATATATCGGATCCGCCGCAGCCGTCGTCGTCATCGACAATCCGAGAACCACACCACCCAGCGCAGCCACAACTTTCGCCGACCCGCTGCGGAGGAAAAAAGGAAACCGAGCAAGCACGTGTCTGACCTCCATGAATAGTTCACGTCGTTCGACAAGCCAGTCCGAGTTCTGACGCGACTATATAGGCCAACTTCCAGCAACACATCAAAATACGCGTTTGTGTCATTGATCAGCCAACAGTCCTCCCCGAGACCGGGATTCACCTGCTCGCCTGCCCGACGCCGGCCACCCGATCAACGAGCCCTCGCGCCTGCGCAACCCGAGGACCCCTAATCTCGTAGGGCGCACAGGTCATTCATAGACATCCCCGAATTGGCAATGCCGACACGAGGGGCAATCCCATAACGACACGCGGTGGGCCGACGTGAGTTCGGCGTTTCATCCACTGATTCACAAAAGCCGTCAACCCTGCGTATAGCCTGGACACCCGATTCGAGATGCCCTGGGTCCCTCACAATCACAGGAAGGATCGGAAAAGGACTGCTTGGATTGGCCGCAGCCTTGACTGGAACCCTCATCATGGTCGGCGGAGACGCCACGAACTCGGTGCTGGGCGCAGAGGGGATCGAACCCCCGACCGCTGGTATGTAAAACCAGTGCGGCGGTGCGGCGGGTGTCCGCCCACAGTGCCGCCAGGGTTGCCCCTGACGGGACTGTCGCGCGACCACCCCGCCACCGCCCGGGGCGCAGATGCCGGCCACGCCGAAGAATGTCACCGCGGTCAGGTCGACGACGGTCGTTTCTCCGATGGCGATGCTGTCGAACAGCGCCTTCCGCAACATCGGGGCGGCCCGGACATCGATCTCGCCGCTGACGGTGCAGACGTGGATGTCGTCGAGGGTGGTCGTGATCGAGGTGGTCAGCAGAGCAGGGTTGGGGTCTTACCGGGTCCCGAGTCAACGGTGGCCGGCATACCAGAGCGCAGGGAGTGGGAAGCGGCGTGCGGCTTCTGGTTTGGTGTTCATGAGGGACTGGTCGCCGCCGTAGTGCTCGAGGACGCGGTGGTCCATGACTGCGCGCCAGAGTGGAGGAACGACGGCGAGCAGGATCATGGTGGCGTATCCGGCCGGGAGTTGTGGTGCCTGTTCGGAGCTGCGCAGGGTTTGGTAGCGGCGGCCTGGGTTGGCGTGATGGTCGCTGTGGCGCTGGAGGTGGAACAGCAAGATGTTCGTGACGAGGCGATCACTGTTCCAGCTGTCGCGGGGGGAGCACCGTTCGTACTTGCCGTTGGCGCGGCGCGGGCGCAGCAGTCCGTAGTGCTCGATGTAGTTGACGGTTTCCAACAGGCCGGCGCCCAGCATTGCCTGCACTACGAGATACGGAATCAAGCCGGGGCCGAACATGAGGATCAGAGTGCCCCACAGGGCAACGGACATCATCCAGGCCTGCAAGAGCTGATTGTCTAGGCTGAGCCAACGTTTTCGTTTGCGGTGCAGTCGTTCCCGCTCCAGGTTCAGGGCGGAGCGGAAGCCACCCATCGCGCTGCGTGGCAGGAATCCCCACAGGGACTCGCCGAAGCGGGCACTGGCCGGATCTTCGGGCGTCGCCACGCGCACGTGATGGCCGCGATTGTGTTCGACGAAGAAGTGCCCATAACACGATTGTGCCAGTGCAACTTTCGCGAGCCAGCGCTCCAGGTGTTCGGCCCGGTGCCCCAGTTCATGGGCGGCATTGATGCCGATCCCCGACACGAACCCGAGCGTCACAGCCAATCCGAGCTTGTCGGCTACGCTTAGCTCGGGACTTGCCCACAAATATCCTGCCACGAACAGCCCGGTGAACTGCAGCGGCAGAAAAAGAAACGTACACCACCGGTAATACCGGTCCTCGGACAACGACTGGTAGTCCTCGTCGCGTGGATTGCTCCCGTCATCGCCGACCGAGAGATCCAGCAGTGGGATCAGGCCCAGCACGAAAACCGGACCGATCCACCAGAATATGGGGAGCCCGGTGCGGGCTACCAATTGCGACGGAACCACAGCGCACGACGGAGCGATCAGCCCCAGAATCCATAGGTACCGCTTGGGGTCGCGCGCCCTCGAATCCTGAAAAATTGACATGTGTGTGCCTTCTGATCCAACGGAACAGCACTTGGGTCGAAAGTGTGTGCGGTCGAAATCGTTTGGGCCCAAACCTTGATCCAGGCTAGCGGTTTCCACCGCGAATTCTGCTGGAACTGCCAAAAATACGGACTGACCGGGCAAATCAACCTTGTGCTCGAACGCGTGATGCCCGGTAGCCGGATCGGCAAGAGCACCGAATCGCAGCTACCGGGCATCGTGGCCCGAACGTCACAGGTTCAGGGCAGCGCCCAGCAGTTGTTCGGGGCGGGCACGCCGGCGAGCCGATCGGTCACCCACTGCTGTGAGACTGCCAGCGCCGGGAAAAAGGCCATCACATGCGTTCCCACCATGCCGGAGACGGAGGGGATCTCGGCGTTGGCGTCGAGCTGGACAGGCACTCCGTTACCACACCACGCCGCCGCCATCGCCCGCACCGGCGCGTACGGCGCCCCTTCGTCGTTCAAGGCCGAGGCGGTGAGGACCGGTACCGACGGGGAAAGCGTGCCGAGGCGCTGTTCGGCGAAGGCCGATTGCAGCGCGGGGTTCCGATCGATGACCACGGTGATCGGATCGCCGCTGGTAGTCCATTCGGAGGTGCTCGGATGTGCCTGGGCCAAGCCGATCGGGACAGCGCATTTGCCCAGAGATTCGTACAGGATCGCCTTACCGGTGTCATTCAGCTCGGCGTCGAGGATCGGGCGGGTTTCGGGATAGTCGGCGGCAATGCCGTTGAGGATCCACGCGGTGGCAGGTGCCATCAAGGATCGTCCGTCGTTGTACCCGATGAAGTACTCGTCATCGACCACCGGACCGCCTACGTAGGCACCGCGGACATTCAGCTCCGGCGCGTAGCTCGACTGCAGCTCGGCCGCTCCCGCAGAGGCCATCCCGCCCTGGGAGTATCCGTAGAGAGCGACCGGCGTACCGGGGTTGAGGCCGCTGCCGGGTAATTGCACCGCGGCGCGCGCCGCATCCAGCAGGGCGTAGGCCTGTGCCTTGCGATTGAGGTAGTCGTGCACGTCAGGGGTACCGAGCCCGTGATAGTCGGTGACCACCACCGCCATTCCGCGGATGAGCAGGGACGTGATCGCCAGCAGGTCGTATTCGAATGTGATGTCGGCCGGAGGCTGGTATTGCACGATCTGCGTCATCAGTTTCGACGGCGCGCATTGGTCGCCCTGGCCCTTCGTACCTCCCGCATACGCGATCAACGGGCGCTCGCCTGGGCCGGTCCACGGCACAGTCGGCTGCAGGTAGGTGCCCACGACCGCCGTCGGCGCATCGTGGGTATCGCTGCTGACGTACATCAGCCGCGTCGCAGCGGCCGGAACGACGCCCGGCATTCCCGGCGCGGAGAGAGCCACCTGCGCCGGTTCCGCGCGCACGATGGCTCCCGGTACGGGCGGCAGCGGTGGCGGCAGGTAGAAGTCGTCCCCTGCTGCGACGGGTTCTGCCCTGGCGAGTAGCGCCGTGTTCGCGGCACCCCCTCCGATCATGATGAGAGTTCCTGTCAAAGCTGCTGCCAGTCCAAACAGTCGGCTCCGCAATTTCTCTTCCGATCCTTCCTGCGATGTGAGGGACCAGGGCATCGAATCGGGTGTTGAGGCTATAAAGGCTATACGCCGGTTTATCGAATCCTTGTGAACTAGCGGAAGAAACGCCGAATTCTCAACCATCTACGGCGATTCGACTGCGTATCGCTGCGGGGCCGCCGGCGGTGCAGGTGTCGGACGATGTCCGCGAAAGACCACGATGTCGGCAGGCGCCGAGCGCACGGTGTCGAGTGGGCATGGGACAGGGCCGGCCGACGGCCGAAGCCTCCCAAGGACTTCGAGCGGCGCGTCATCCCTATCGGTGAATCGATGAGGACCGAGGCCGTGACCTGCTTCTCCAAGAGTGGGCGCAGAGGGTTTCGAACCCCCGACCGCTGGTGTGTAAAACCAGAGCTCTACCACTGAGCTATACGCCCTGATCGCCCGAACATGCCGGGCGACGGGTTATGAATCTAATGTGGCGAGGGCTTTTTCCCAAGCCTGCTGGTCACGGGGCTCGCCGGGGCCGTTCATTTCGGCGAAGCGGATGATGCCGTCCTTGTCGACGACGAAGGTGCCGCGGTTGGGGTAGCCGGATTTGGCGTTGAAGACGCCGTAGGCCTGGGCTACCTCGCCGTGGGGCCAGAAGTCGGAGAGCAGGGGGAAGGTGTAGCCCTGTTCGGCTGCCCAGATCTTGTGGGTGGGCGGAGGGCCTACGGAGATGGCGAGGATTTCCGCGTTGTCGTTCTGGAACTTGGGGAGTTCGTCGCGGACCTTGCACAGTTCGCCCTGGCAGATGCCGGTGAAGGCGAGGGGGTAGAAGACGATGAGGACGTTCTTCTCACCGCGGAAGCTCGACAGGGTGACTTCCTGGTTGTTCTGGTCCTTCAACGTGAAGTCCGGTGCGAGCGTACCGATCTCGAGCGGCATGCGTTCCCCTCCATCCTGATGTGGCGACGCAGCGTGCGACGCGGCGCCGCGTGCGACCCGGCGGATCGGACGAGCCGATCCACCGGGTGCACCCGGTTCACCGAAAACCTTAGTGGAAGGCCTCAGCGCTGCTTGGAGGGTGTCTTGGGCTGGGTGAGCTTGGTGCCCGTCCAGGTGCCCAGGGAGACCGGAGTGGTCGAGGTGAGGCCGGCGGGGGTGGCCGACTCGGCGATCTCACTCGGATCGACATGGCCGGATTGACCGGTCTTGGGCGTGAGCACCCACACGACGCCGTCGTCGGCGAGCGGGGTGATCACATTGAGCAGTTCATCGACCAGGTCGCCGTCACCGTCCCGCCACCAGAGCAGCACGACGTCGACTACCTCATCGGTGTCCTCGTCGAGCAGCTCGGATCCGGTGGCCTCTTCGATGTCGGAGCGAAGCGCGTCGTCGGCGTCTTCGTCCCAGCCCAGTTCCTGAACCACCATGTCGTGTGAAATGCCAAGCTTCTGAGCGTAGTTCTGCGCGTCCGCCGCGGCGACCACGGTGGTGTCCTCCTCAATTCCCGACAATAGGTAGTTGCAAGCGAACATGGTAAAAGCCCCCAGCGCAAGCCGATCGGCCGAAATCGCACCCTAAATGTCGTATGTGAGACCGCCGGGGCTCAGCGGACAGCCCGCTCACACCCCCTCCGACCTGGTCGATCGATCGGGCTCGAGCGGGACCGGCGTTCAGACCGGACAGGCGTTGCGAACCGCGGTCAACGTGTCGTTGACCTTCCGGCTCGCGTCGTTCAACGGCGCGACGGAGGAATTGGCGGTCAGCTTCCGCACCGACGCCGCCAGATCCCGGGCCGCGGACACGTAGTCGGTGAACTTCTGCGCCACCTCCGGCGCCAGGTCCGGCCCCGACGCGGTCACCTGAGCCTCGACCGTCTTGGCCGCGTCCTCGAGCGCCTGGGCCGCGGTGTCGCGCTTGGCGTTCTTGTCGGCCGCGCTCACGTCGTTCGCGTCGTGCGCGTCCACGAACTCGTTGTAACGGTCGACCTGGGTGCCGGTGGTCTTGCGGAACGGACCGCAGTTGTCCGCGGTCGCCTTCACCTTCGCCGCGGCCGCCTTCGAGGAGCTGGCCGCCGCCGCCGAGGTGGCCGCGTCGGCCTTGTACGACGACACCTGAACCTGATTCGCCGTCGGGGTACCCTCGACCGTGTTCGTGCACCCGGCCAGCGCCAGTCCGGCCGCCACCGCCGCGGACGCGCACAGCAGTCCGAACCCCCTCGGGTTCAGCAGCTTCACTCGGTTCCTCCCCGATCCAGCCCGGAAGTGATGGAACCAATCGCGAGCGGCGCGGTTCCCTGCGCCACCGTACTGGATTTCCGGCTGACATGATGACCTGGGCCGCATCATCGGCAAGGATGTGAGATGCGCCCCAACCAATCGTTAACGGGTACGCCGCGCACCAACGGCTACCCGGGGTATTGACGCCACACCAGATGTCCCACCCCATGTGTACGAGGAGCAATCGTCTTGACCGACTTGATGCACCCTACGTCGTCGAACTCCACCAACGGGTCACAGGAACCCCAGGGCGGATCGGCACGCAAAAGCCCGGCGGGGGGCCGGGTTCGAGTGATTCGCGAGGGGGTGGCGTCATACCTGCCGGACATCGACCCGGAGGAGACCAGCGAATGGCTCGACTCCTTCGACGAAATGCTGACCCGCGAGGGCCCCGGCCGCGCCCGCTACCTCATGCTGCGCCTGCTGGAGCGCGCCGGTGAACGCCACGTCGCGATCCCCGCGCTGACCTCCACCGACTACGTCAACACCATCCCCACCGAGAACGAGCCGTGGTTCCCCGGCGACGAGGAAGTGGAGCGCCGCTTCCGCGCCTACATCCGCTGGAACGCCGCCATCATGGTGCACCGCGCCCAGCGCCCGGGAATCGGTGTGGGCGGCCACATTTCGACCTACGCGTCCTCGGCGGCGCTCTACGAGGTCGGCTTCAACCACTTCTTCCGCGGCAAGGACCACGCCGGCGGCGGCGACCAGGTGTTCATCCAGGGCCACGCCTCCCCCGGCATCTACGCCCGCGCGTTCCTCGAGGGCCGGTTGTCCGAGGATCAGATGGACGGCTTCCGCCAGGAGTACAGCCACGGCGGGCCCGGCGCGGGCCTCTCGTCCTACCCGCACCCGCGCCTGATGCCGGACTTCTGGGAATTCCCCACGGTCTCCATGGGTCTGGGCCCGATGAACGCCATCTATCAGGCCCGCTTCAATCACTACCTGCACGACCGCGGCCTCAAGGACACCTCCGATCAGCACGTGTGGGCGTTCCTCGGCGACGGCGAGATGGACGAGCCGGAGTCGCGCGGCCTGATCCAGGTGGCCGCCAACGAGGGCCTCGACAACCTGACCTTCGTCATCAACTGCAACCTGCAGCGCCTCGACGGCCCGGTCCGCGGCAACGGCAAGATCATTCAGGAGCTGGAGTCGTTCTTCCGCGGCGCCGGCTGGAACGTCATCAAGGTGGTGTGGGGCCGCGAGTGGGACTCGCTGCTGCAGGCCGACCGCGACGGCGCGCTGGTCAACCTGATGAACACCACCCCCGACGGCGACTACCAGACCTACAAGGCCAATGACGGCGCCTACGTGCGCGAGCACTTCTTCGGCCGCGACCCGCGCACCAAGGAACTGGTGAAGGGCCTGTCGGACTCCGAGGTCTGGAACCTCAAGCGCGGCGGTCACGACTACCGCAAGATCTACGCCGCCTACGCCGCGGCCATGGCGCACAAGGGCCAGCCGACGGTCATCCTCGCCAAGACCATCAAGGGGTACGGCCTGGGCAAGCACTTCGAGGCCCGCAACGCCACCCATCAGATGAAGAAGATGACCCTCGACGATCTGAAGGCGTTCCGCGACGTGCAGCGCATTCCGATCACCGACGCCGAGCTCGAGGCGAATCCGTACCTGCCGCCGTACTACCACCCCGGCATGGACGCCCCCGAGATCCAGTACATGATGGCCCGCCGCGGCCAGCTCGGCGGTTTCGTCCCCGAGCGCCGCACCATGTCCAAGCCCCTGCAACTTCCGGGCGACGAGGCCTACCGTTCGGTCCGCAAGGGTTCGGGCAAGCAGAGCGTGGCCACCACCATGGCCTTCGTGCGCCTGATGAAGGAGCTGTTGCGCGACAAGGAAATCGGCAAGCGCATCGTCCCGATCATCCCCGACGAGGCCCGCACCTTCGGTATGGACTCGTGGTTCCCTTCGTTGAAGATCTACAACCGCAACGGCCAGTTGTACACATCGGTCGACGCGGAATTGATGCTCGCCTACAAAGAGTCGAGCGTCGGCCAGATCCTGCACGAGGGCATCAACGAGGCCGGTTCGACCGCCAGCTTCACCGCGGTCGGCACCTCGTACTCGACGCACGGCGAGCCGATGATCCCGCTCTACATCTTCTATTCGATGTTCGGCTTCCAGCGCACCGGCGACGGCCTGTGGGCGGCCGCGGATCAGATGGCCCGCGGTTTCGTGCTCGGAGCAACCGCCGGGCGAACCACACTGACCGGTGAGGGCCTGCAGCACAACGACGGTCATTCGCTGCTGCTGGCGTCCACCAACCCCGCCTGCGTCGCCTACGACCCGGCCTTCTCCTTCGAGATCGCCCACATCGTGCGCGACGGCATGCGCCGCATGTACGGCGGCGGCGTGGCCACCGGGTACCAGGAGGCGCTGCCGGGCACCGATCCCGAATCGCACTCGGTGCACCACGAGTTCGGCGGCGAGGACATCTTCTACTACATCACCCTCTACAACGAGCCGTATGTACAGCCGGCCGAGCCGGAGAGCATCGACGTCGAGGGCCTGCTGAAGGGCATCTACCTCTATCAGCCCGGTTCGGCGGGAATCCTGCGCGCGAACATCCTGGTCGCGGGCGTCACCATGCCCGACGGCCTGCGCGCCCAGGAGATGCTGGCCCAGGACTGGAACGTGCAGGCCGATGTCTACTCGGTGACCTCATGGGGCGAGCTCCGCAAGGAGGCGCTGTCCAAGGAGATCGCGAAACTGCGCCACCCCGACCAGGATCAGGGCCTGCCGTACATCACCGAGGTGCTGTCCAAGGCGCAGGGACCGTTCGTGGCGGCCTCGGACTGGATGCGCGCGGTGCCCGATCAGATCCGCCAGTGGGTGCCGGGCGAGTACATCACCCTGGGCACGGACGGTTTCGGTTTCTCCGACACCCGCCCGGCCGCGCGCCGCGTCTTCAATGTGGATGCCGCGTCCATCGTGGTGGCCGCGCTGCAGGGACTGGCCAATCAGGGCCGGATCGCACAGGCGACGGTGGCCGAGGCGGCCCGCCGGTACGGCGTCGACGACGTGAACGCCGCGCCGAAGGCGGCACCCGGTACCGAAGGCGGCGACGCATAGCCGAACATAAGAACTGTGGAACGTAAACCGCCGAGGCCGCGCCGGATAAACGAAGAGGGCACCTCCTCCCACGAGGTCTATCTTCCGACCGGCGCGCTCTCCCCGAATCGGCAGACGCGCGACCCGCTTCCGGACACCCTCCTGAAACGGGTCAAGCAGTTCTCCGGTCGCCTGTCGACCGAGGCCGTGGCCTCGATGCAGGATCGGTTGCCGTTCTTCGCCAATCTGGATGCCGCCCAGCGGGCCGGGGTGCAGATGCTGGTGCAGACGGCGGTGGTGAACTTCCTGGAATGGCTGCAGGACCCGGAGTCCGACATCCGGTTCAGTCTCGATGCCTTCCAGGTGATTCCGGACGATCTGGCGCGGCGGCTGACGCTGCGCCAGACCGTCGACATGGTCCGCGTGGCCATGGAGTTCTTCGAACAGTGGCTGCCGGCGCTGGCCCGCAACGACCGGCAGCTGGTGGCGTTGACCGAGGCGGTGCTGCGCTACGGGCGTGAGCTCGGGTTCGCCGCCGCCTCGGTGTATGCCTCGGCCGCGGAGTCGCGCGGCGCGTGGGACACCCGATTGGAAGCCTTGGTCGTCGACGCCGTGGTGCGCGGCGACAACGGCCCGGAGATGCTCTCCCGCGCGTCCACCCTCAATTGGGATGCGACGGCACCGGCCACGGTCCTCGTCGGCACTCCACCCAAAGATCAGGTGGCCGTTGTCAGTTCCGTACATGCGGTGGCCGCCCGGCACGGCCGTAACGCGCTCGCAGTGGTGCAGGGTTCGCGGCTGGTAATGGTAGTCAGCGGACATCTCGGGGACCCGATGTATCCGTCGCAGTTCCTGGCGGATCTGCTGGCGGATGCCTTCAGTGAGGGCCCGGTGGTGATCGGCCCGACCATGCGCGCACTGTCCGCGGCGCACGTGAGTTCGGTGGAGGCGATGGCCGGGATGGAGGCCGTGGTGGGCTGGCGGGGAGCCCCCCGACCAGTGCATGCGTCCGAATTGTTGCCCGAACGTGCCCTGCTCGGGGACCGCGCCGCCATCGACGCCCTGAACGAGCTTCTCGTGCTACCGTTGGCCGCCGCCAGCGCCGATTTGTCGGACACGCTGGACGCGTATCTGGATTGCGGTGGAGCCGTCGAAACCTGCGCCCGCCAGCTGTTCGTTCATCCAAACACGGTGCGCTATCGCCTCAAGCGGATCGGCGACATCACAGGTCGGGATCCGATGAATCCGCGCGATGCCTATGTGTTACGTATCGCGGCCACAGTAGGCCGGCTGACACGAACCCGTAACGAATCACCCACTCCTGCCACTGATATGACTCCCGTCACAGAGCCCAAGGATGGGGTGTAACGAGATTCGGGGATCGGGCGATCCGGGCAACCCACATGGTCTTTTGTGGACTCCTCACAAAACTGCCAACGAAGCTTCATTCGCGCCGACATCTCGTGAGAGCCGCCTCACAGTGTTTTCTTAAACCCGTGATCGCATTGCTCACGCCCGGACAGGGCTCACAGACACCCGGCATGCTCACCTCATGGCTGGAGCTTCCCGGCGCCGCGGACCGCGTCGCGCTGTGGGGCAAGGCCGCGGGGCTGGACCTGCTGCGGTTGGGCACGACTGCGACCGCCGAGGAAATCGTCGACACGGCTGTCACCCAGCCGCTCGTCGTCGCGGCCGCCCTGCTGGCTTTCGCCGAAATCCCGCAGGATTCACTGCCCGCCGATACAGTCGTCGCCGGACACTCGGTCGGTGAGTTCGCCGCCGCCGCCGTCGCCGGAGTCATCTCCGCCGACGACGCGGTCACCTTGGCCGCCATCCGCGGTGCGGAGATGGCCAAGGCGTGTGCGCTCGAGCCGACCGGAATGTCCGCGGTGCTCGGCGGTGACGAAGCGGAGGTTCTCGCTCGCCTCGAGGAACTCGGCCTGGTTCCGGCCAACCGCAATGCGGTGGGTCAGATCGTGGCCGCGGGTAAGCTCGAGGCGCTCGAAGCCCTGGCCGTGAACCCGCCCGAAAAGGCCCGCGTCCGTGCTCTGCCGGTCGCCGGCGCCTTCCATACCGCGTTCATGGCACCCGCCCAGGACGCGGTGGCGGAGGCCATCGCCCAGATCGTCCCGAACGAGCCGGTCCGGACCCTGCTGTCGAACTTCGACGGACAGCCGGTCAGCTCGGGCAAGGATGCGATCGACAAGCTCGCTGCTCAGGTCACGCGCCCCGTGCGCTGGGACCTGTGCACCGAAACGATCCGTGCGGCAGGGGTTTCCGCGGTGGCAGAGTTGCCGCCGGCGGGCACCCTGGTCGGCATCGCCAAGCGGGAGCTCAAGGGCACCCCGAACCTGGCGCTGAAGACCCCCGCGGATCTCCCCGCGCTCGCCGAGCTGACTTCAGCAAGCTAGCTTGGCTGGCGGCCCGCTCCCATCAACGGCGATGGAGCAAACCGGGTCGCAAACAATGAATCCCCACCCCTCTACAGAAGATAAGGAGCCACCACAGTGGCCGCTCTGACCCAGGAACAGATCGTCGAAGAGCTCGGTAAGATCATCGAAGAGGTGACCGGTATCGAGCCCTCCGAGGTCACCATCGAGAAGTCCTTCGTCGACGACCTGGACATCGACTCGCTGTCGATGGTCGAGATCGCCGTCCAGACCGAGGACAAGTACGGCGTCAAGATCCCGGACGAGGACCTGGCGAGCCTGAAGACCGTCGGCGACGCGGTGGCGTACATCCAGAAGCTCGAGGCCGAGAACTCCGAGGCTGCCGAGGCCCTCAAGGCCAAGCACCAGGGCGAGTAGGACCGACACCGTGACCACTCCTTCCACCTTGAACGGGAACTTTCCCAACGTCGTCGTAACGAGCATGGCGGCGACCACGTCGATCGCCGGTGACGTCGATGCGACGTGGAAGGGCCTCCTCAATGGCGAGAGCGGCATCGAGACGCTCGAGGACGACTTCATTGCGGAGTACGACCTTCCGGTTCGTATCGGCGGCCACCTGAAGGTGTCGCCGGACACCCTGCTCGAGCGGGTCGAGATCCGCCGCATGGCGTATGTCGAGCGACTGGCCACCGTGCTCGGTCGTGAGGTCTGGAAGAACGCCGGCACCCCCGAGGTCGACCCGCTGCGGCTGGGTGTGGCCATCGGTACCGGTCTCGGCGGCGGCGACGCGCTGATCGATTCGGTGGACAAGCTGAAGAACGGTGGCTACCGCAAGGTTTCGCCGCTGGCCGTTCAGATGGTCATGCCGAACGGTCCGTCCGCCGTGGTCGGCCTCGAGCTCAAGGCCCGCGCGGGAGTGGTCACTCCGGTCTCGGCCTGCTCGTCGGGTTCGGAGGCCATCGCCAACGCCTGGCGGATGATCGTCATGGGTGACGCCGACATGGTGGTCACCGGCGGTGTCGAGGGCTTCATCGACTCGATTCCGATCGCCGCGTTCTCCATGATGCGGGCCATGTCGACTCGCAACGACGATCCGAAGGGCGCCTCGCGTCCCTTCGACAAGGATCGCGACGGCTTCGTCTTCGGCGAAGCGGGCGCGCTCATGGTCCTCGAGACCGAGGAGCACGCCAAGGCTCGTGGCGCCACCATCCACGCCCGCCTCATGGGCGCGGGTATCACCTCCGACGGGTTCCACCTCGTGGCTCCCGATCCGGAGGGCAGCGGTGCGGCTCGCGCCATGCAGCGCGCGATGCAGACCGCGGGTCTGTCCGCTTCGGACATCACCCACGTGAACGCTCACGCGACCGCCACCCCCGTGGGTGACACCGCGGAGGCCAACGCGATTCACAAGGCCGGCGTCAAGCACGCCTCGGTCTACGCACCCAAGTCGGCCCTGGGCCACTCGATCGGCGCCGTCGGCGCACTCGAGTCGATTCTCACGGTGCTCAGCATCCGGGACGGTGTCGTCCCTCCGACGCTGAACCTCGAGAACCAGGATCCGGCGATCGATCTGGACGTCGTGCACGGCACAGCGCGCCATCAGGACATCCAGTACGCGATCAACAACTCCTTCGGTTTCGGTGGGCACAATGTCGCGCTCGCCTTCGGCCGGTACTGACGCGCAGTTTTCACGATCAACCGTCTAGACGAACCGCGCACTTCTAGAACCGGTCAGTAAGACAAGCGGTCCCGGCAGGGGATTTTCGGATCGAGATCCCAAACCTTGATCCCCTGCCGGGATTTCGACATTTCGCAGCCGCTCTCAGCGACCGCATTTTCCTCATGAGGAGAGTTTGCGATGACCATCATGGCCCCCGCACACGCGGACACCACGACCGATCCCCGTGACCCGCTGGGTCGGTTGCAGCGCTTCTTCGATCCCGGAACCGTTCTCCCGCTCCACCCCCGCGACAAGTCCGGCGTGCTCGCCGCCATCGGTGAGATCGACGGTGTCCGCACCGTCGCCTACTGCTCCGATGCGACCGTGATGGGCGGCGCCATGGGCGTCGAGGGGTGCAAGCACATCGTCGATGCGATCGATACCGCCATCGACTCCAAGATTCCCGTTGTGGGCCTGTGGCATTCGGGCGGGGCGCGACTGGCGGAGGGCGTCGAGGCCCTGCACGCCGTCGGCCTGGTCTTCGAGGCCATGGTCCGCGCGTCCGGTCAGGTCCCGCAGATCTCCGTGGTGCTCGGCTTCGCCGCCGGTGGCGCCGCCTACGGCCCGGCGCTGACCGACATCGTCATCATGGCTCCGGAAGGCCGGGTCTTCGTGACCGGTCCGGACATCGTGAAGACGGTGACCGGTGAGAGCGTCGACATGGAGACCCTGGGCGGCCCGGTCACCCACGGCAAGAAGTCCGGCGTCTGCCACATCGTCGCCGATGACGAGCAGGACGCGATGCACCGTGCGCGCCGCCTGGTCTCGATGTTCGCCGAGCAGGGCGAATTCGACCTGGCCGCCGCCGCGCACGGCGATGTCGACCTCAAGGCCATGATGCCGGAGTCGGCCAAGCGCGCCTACGACGTCAAGCCGATCATCAACGAGCTGCTCGACAATGTCGACGGCGAAAGCACTTTCGAGGAACTGCAGGGCGGGTACGCCCGGTCCATGGTGGTCGGTCTGGGTCGCCTCGGCGGCCGCACCGTCGGCGTGCTGGCCAACAACCCGATCCGCCTGGGCGGCTGCCTCAACTCCGAAAGCGCCGAGAAGGCTTCGCGTTTCGTGCGCCTGTGCAACGCGTTCGGCATCCCGCTGATCGTCGTCACCGACGTGCCGGGCTACCTGCCGGGCGTCTCGCAGGAGTTCGAGGGCGTGGTGCGCCGCGGCGCGAAGCTGCTGCACGCGTTCGCCGAGGCCCGCGTCCCGCGCGTCACCCTGGTGACCCGCAAGATCTACGGCGGCGCCTACATCGCCATGAACGCCCGCTCACTGGGTGCGACGGCCGTGTACGCGTGGCCGGGTTCCGAAGTCGCGGTCATGGGTGCCAAGGCCGCCGTCGGCATCCTGCACAAGAAGGCTCTCGCGGCCGCCCCCGAGGAGGAGCGCGAGGCCATGCTGGAGCGGCTCACCGAGGAGCACGAGCGGATCGCGGGCGGCGTCGAGCGCGCCATGGCGATCGGGGTCGTGGACGAGGTCGTCGACCCGGCCAAGACCCGTTCCACCATTGCCGCCGCGCTGGCCGCCGCGCCGTCGCGGCCGCAGCACAACAAGAACATTCCGCTGTAATTCGTTACGCGGCAACGTCATAGCGGGCGGTCTCTTCGGAGACCGCCCGCTTTGCGTTGCGAGGGAACCGATCCGGGTCAGACCGGAGGAATGTTCGCGTTGTGGTGGAAGACGTTGTCCGGATCCCACTCGGCCTTCAGGGCGGTGAGGCGGGAGTACTTCTCGCCGTAGGATTCCTGGAGACGGGCGGGGTCGTCGTCCACGAGGAAGTTGACGTAGCTCGCCGAGGAATTGGCGTACGGGCGCAAGGCATCCCAGAAATCGCGGGTCCACTGCCGTTCCGACGCGAAATCGGCCGGGTCCGGGGTGATGGCGCTGATGTTGATGGCCCAGCAGGGGTTGCGGGAACCGCTGAATGCCGTTGTGTCCTCGTGGGTTTCGCTGTAGCGGCCGCGTAGCGGGAAGATCGGGACCAGGGTCAGCGGGGAGCGGCGCCGCGGGAAGGTGCTGATCAATGTAGCCAGGCAGGCATCCGACAGATCGTCGACGTAGAGGGACTTCTCGTACGCGTGCAGTCCGGGCGGGGCGGACTCGTCGAACATCTGCTGCAGCGCGGTGTACGGGAGCGGGGTGACCAGCTCCCAGGCCGGGGGCGGGGCGGCATCACGCAGCGGCTTGACGATGGCCTCGAGCTCCTCCGGATCAGCGAAACCGGCCACCGCCACCACGAATCCCGGCTGCCCCTGATAGTGCTCGGGCACGAACGGGGCGGGCGGCGCGCTGACCGCCATGATCACACCGCCGTACCCCTTGGGCAGGCCGGCGATGAGTTCACGCCCGGCGGCCAGACCCTCGGCGGCGTGCTCGGGAGTCCAGCACAACATGGTGAGCTGGGCCAGCGCCGGGACGTCGTGCAGGGCGAAGGTGAGGGTGGTGACGATGCCGAAATTGCCTCCGCCGCCACGCAATCCCCACAGCAGTTCGGCGTTCTCACGCGGTGAGGCGACCACGACGCGGCCGTCGGCGGTGACGACCTCGGCGGCGACCAGGTTGTCGCAGGTCAGGCCGCAGCGCATGGTGAGCCAGCCCATGCCGCCGCCCAGGGTCAGGCCGCCGACACCCGTGGTGGAGATGAAGCCGCCGGTGACGCCCAAGCCGTGCGCGGAGGTCGCGGCGTCGGCCTGCGCCCAGGTCGCGCCGCCGCCGATGTGCGCGAGTTCTGCGTCGGTGTCGACGGTGACCGAATCGAGGGCTCGCAGGTCGATCATCATGGCGTTGTCGGCGACCGCGTGGCCCGCGTAGTTGTGGCCGCCGCCGCGCACGGTGATCTCGAGGTTGTACTGCCGCGCGGCCAGCACGGCGGCCGCGACACCCGCCGTGGAGGCGGGGCGGACGATGACGGCGGGGCGGCGGTCGATGCCGCCGTTCCAGACTTGACGGGCCGTGTCGTAGTCGGGGTCGGCGGGCGTGATCACCACCCCGTCGACGGCCGAGCGCAGTCCCTCGATATCGATTTCCGCAGTGGTCATGGTCCGCTCCTCAAAGGTGTCGGTCTGCCTCCGTGGCGAAATTCAGGCTGCGCTGTACGGGTTCCACAGCACATCGGTCATTCGCCCTATTGAACGCCGCCGCTCGGGTGTCCGGAAGTACGCAGGAGACGCGGAACGGGTTCATGGGCCGGAGCGCGCCGAAATGGTCGGCGAGTCGTCCGTGGCGCGTGTCCCGCTGGTGCGGCGGGCCGGGTGGCCAATCGCCGGGCGGGGGCCGATGGCCGGGCGTATGGTGACCTGGCTGGCATTGGGGTGACTGGCGGAGGCGGCGGTATGCGGCTCGATCCGGGGGCGGAATTCTCGGGGTTCACGATCGAGCGAACGCTCGGCACGGGCGGCATGGGGGTCGTGTATCTGGCCCGCAATCCCCGGCTGAACCGGCTGGTCGCGCTGAAGGTGCTCGGTGAGCTGATCGCCGGGGACACCCGGGGGCGGGCCCGTTTCGAACGGGAGGCGGCGCTCGCGGCCCGCCTGGAGCACCCCAACATCGTGGCCGTCTACGACCGCGCGGCTTCTGACGCCGACCTGCCGTGGATCAGCATGAAATACGTCGGCGGCGGCGATGTGGCGCAGCGGATGACCGAGCGCGGCGGCCCCCTCCCCGACGACCACGCGGTCCGCATCCTCACCGACGCCGCCCGCGCGCTGGACTACGCCCACCGCCACGGCATCCTGCACCGCGACGTGAAGCCCGGCAACATCCTCCTCGACGACGACCCCGCCCACCCCGGCACGGACCGAAAGCGCGCCGTGCTCACCGATTTCGGCATCGCCCGCGCCCTCGATGACACCCTCACCCTGACCGGCACCGCCGCGACCTTCGCCTACGCCGCCCCCGAACGCTTCCACGGCGCCACCGCCGACCACCGCGCCGACATCTACTCCCTCGGCTGCACCTTCTACGAACTCCTCACCGCCCGTCAGCCGTTCCCGCACACCGACCAGGCCGCCGTCATCGCCGCCCACCTCAACACTCCCCCGCCCCGCCCCACCGACATCCGCCCCGAACTTCCCTCCGGCATCAACGACGTCATAGCCATAGCCCTCGCCAAGAACCCCGCCGACCGCTACCCCACCTGCGCCGCCCTGGCCGAAGCCGCCACCCAGATCCTCATCCGATCCCGCCCCGCAAACCCCCGCACCGCCCCAACCCTCGCCGCCGCACCCCAACCCGAACTCATCGACACCCTCCCCGCCGCCTCCGCCTCGCCCCCCGAGCCCGATCTCCGCACGGCGAGAAGCGCCGAATCCACCGGCACTCCATCCGGTTCCGCCGATCCCGATGCGTTGACCGGCATCCCCGAATCGATCCGAGCAGCCCTCGACAGCCCCCACCCGGAGATCCGTCGCGGCGCAGTACATGCCCTGAGCAGCCGCCTCTCATCGATCGACCGGCCCCAAGCCGATGCCGCCCGAAAAGCCCTGCACTACATAGCACTCCACGACAACCCCGCCGTCGCGTCCTACGCCCGCGAGGTCCTGGGCGGAGCCTCGACCATGGACAGCCCGCGCATGCCCGGCAGCCGCCCGAGGCGCGACCATCCGCAGCCCGCGACGCTCGCCGAAATGTCCGGAGCCACACCGGCCGTTCGGGGCACGGACCACCCGGATTCATTGTCGAGCAGGCAATTCGGCGGAGCGCCAGGATCGCACGGCGAACCCGACCCGCTCCGCGATCGCGAAGGCCCAGCGGGAGCGGGAGACGTAGCCCGGCACAGCCGGCTTCGGCGGGCTGACTCCGGTCGCGCGAACCATGGCGACGCGGGGCGAAATCCGATTCCTGGCGAGCAGAACAGCATCCGAACCGGACCGGGGGCCGAAGCGATCCCGAAGGGTGAGGACACGGTCGCGGCGGCCGGGTCTCCCCAGAGGGCGCGACGACGCGAGGCGAAGCAGCGTGCGCGACCAGACCGTGGGCTCGCGGGTCGGCGGGGCATGGTCGCCGGTGTCACCACCGCGCTGTCCGGAGTTGCGGCGCTGGTCGCGGGTGGCGTGTTGCTGGACAGTCGGCATATGCCCTTCGCCGATTCCTCCGAGTACGACGCGGCGTACCGGTTCGATGACGTTCTCGCGCACGGTTCCTGGTATCTGGCGGCCGTGACCTGGCTGTCGGTCATCGCAGGGCTGTTCACATTCTTCCCACGGCCCCATCGGACCACGCGGCAGGCACTGGTGGCGGGGTTCGCCTCGACCAGTCCGTGGGGCGCCATCGTCATCGCCCGGCTGGAGGGTTGGATCGCCTCGGATCGCCCGGGGTTCGCGACGTCCACCGGCGCTCACTTCGCGCTGAACGCGCACCTGCTCCTGGGTCTGGCGGGGTTGCTGGCCGCGGCGACAGTGCTCCTCGGCGCGCCTCGATTCGAATTCCGGTGGCCGAGTGGCAGATGCGCGATCGCGACGGCGGCTCTGGCGGTGTCGGGTTGTGTGCTGCTGAGTGCCGTCCTCGTGTTGTCCACCATCAGCCCGCCGATCCTGCGCACGGATTTCCTCTGGCAGTTCGCCTCGGCGGCGGTCCTCGCTCTGGCTCCGGCCGCACTGTCGGCTCTCCATCCGCGACGGCTCGCCATCCTGCTCACCCTCGGTTGCGTGGCAGGTGAAGCGGTGATCAGCGTTCTGCTCATCACTCAGTCGGTGTCGATCGGCGACAGCACTGCCGAGCATTGGATTCTCGCCCTACCCGTGCTGTTCTCGACGACGCTGCTCGCCTTGGGCGTGGTCAATGCGGCCGAGCTGGTCCGCACCGGCGATAACCAGCGATCGGCGTGATCCGTCCGGTCGAATCAGTGCGGTCGCACCGGCGAGTGGTGCGCGAATCCGTTGACCGGGTTCAGGACTGGAGTCGGACCCTGTCGGCGGATTCGTTCTGGCTGGCGCATTCCTGGTACGGGTTGGGGTTGCCCGCGCGTTCGCCGCAGACCCAGCGGATGGTGGCGACGGTGACGGCGATGTCGCCGCTGGATTGTTTGGCGCGTTGGTCGGCGTAGGCGCCCGCCACGGAGAGGGCGGTGGGGCAGAAGTCGTTGCCCTTGGCGGTGGAGGCGACGACGGCGAGTCCCCAGGGGCCGGTGCCGCACTGGACGGCGTCGTGGCCGGCGGCCGGGAAGGCGGCGGCGGAGGTGGCGGGTTTGGCGGCGCTGCTGGTGGCGTCCGAAGAACTGTTGTTGGTGGCGTCGTTGCAGGCGGTCAGGGTGAGGGCCGTGGTGATGACGGCCAGTGCCGTGCCCGCGATCTGCGCTGTGGTCCGCACGAATCCTCCTCGTCGGCTGCCCCTCCCCTGGGCATTCTGCCCGTTTCGGGGCGTTTGCGACGGCAGGCTCGCATGGTTCGGCGGTCCGCGCGGTGTGTCCGGTGGTGCGGGTCTAGCCGACGTCGCGGCGCAGCCAGGTGACGTCCGCGCCGTCGCCGCCGAGGCGGTAGGGCTCGAGGATGTCGTCCCAGGCGGTGCCGAGGGCGCGATCGATTTCGGCGGTGATCTCGGCGGCCGAGCCGCGGCCGTGGGCGCGGGCCTCGGCGACGATGGCGCGCAGTCGCATCTCGCCGACCATGACGTCGCCGCTGGCGCCGGTGGCACCGCTCCACATGCCGAGGCCGGGGACGAAGCTGAAGCGTTCGCCGTCGACGCCCTCGCTGGGTTCCTCGGTGACTTCGAAATGCAGAACGGGCCAATCGCGCAATGCTCTGGCTAATCGACCTCCGGTACCGACTGGCCCGAACCAATCGGTGGTGGCGCGCAGATGTCCGGGATCGGCGGGCTGGACGGTCCAGCGGAGTTTGGCGGGGGCCTTGAGGGTCGAGGTGAGCGCCCATTCGATATGCGGGCACAGCGCGGCCGGCGACGAATGGACATAGACAACCCCAGACGTCGCCTCCGCGAACTGACTAGACGCACGCACCACTGACACCTCCGGCTCGACGAGGTACGTCTTCCCCAACGACCCCTGGTCCGAGCGCGGTGTGGCCCGAGCTTACTGGAGTGCCCGATGATGCGTGTGTTACTCCGCGACCGTGTCGCCGTCTACGCAAACTCCGCGATCGCGGCATCACTGAGGGGCGGCCACGCGGCCCGGGCCCAGTCCCCGAAATTCTCGTCCGCGAGCGCGAGACACGCCATACCGACGTCCGGATCCACCCAGAGGAACGTTCCGGATTGCCCGAAATGCCCGAAGGTGCGCGGCGAGTTCGCACCCCCGGTCCAGTGCGGCGCCTTGTGGTCGCGGATCTCGAATCCCAGTCCCCAGTCGTTGGGCCGCTGCGAACCGTAGCCGGGCAGTACGCCATTGCGTCCCGGGAATTGCACTTCGCTTGCCTCGGAAGCCAATTCGGCACTTAGAATCTCCGGTGCCAGCAATTCCTCAGCGAAGCGCAGCAGATCTGCGACCGACGAACGGCCCGCGTGCCCGGCCGGACCCGTCAACACCGAGGAAGTCATACCCAGCGGTTCGAACACCGCCTCGTGCAGATACCGGTCGAACGCGATACCGGTCTGCGCCGCAACGAAATCCGCGAGCACCTCGAAGCCGGCGCTGGAGTAGATCCGCTTCGCGCCCGGCGCGGCCAGCACCGCGTCGGTGTCGAAGGCCAGCCCGGAGGTGTGGGCGAGCAGGTGCCGCACGGTGGATCCGGGCGGCCCGGCGGGCTGGTCGAGCTCGATCGCCCCCTCCTCGACCGCCACCAGGACCGCGTACGCCACAAGGGGTTTGGTCACCGAGGCGAGCGGAAACACTCGCGCGGCATCCCCCTCGGTGTCGACCACACCCTTGCCCCGGACGACGACACCCGCCGCCACGTTCCGGACCGGCCACTGTCGAATCTGCTCGAGCGCTCGCATACGTCGAGCCTAGGCGGCCCGGTTCAGCGCCGATCGCCGCCTGCCGTAGCCGAAGTACACGAGCAGCCCGACCGCCGACCACACGGTGAACGCCAGCCAGGTCACCCCGGGCAGATGGACGAGCAGCCAGACGCACATGCCCACGCCGATCACCGGCACCACCGGCACCAGGGTCCGGAAGGAGCGCGGCAGGTCGGGCTTGGTGCGCCGCAGCACCAGCACCCCGATGTCCACCAGCCCGAAGGACACCAGCGTGCCGATATTGGTGGCGTTCACCAGTTCTCCCAGCGGCACCAGCGCCGACAGCACCGCCACCACGCCGCCCACGATGAGCGTGTTGATCGTCGGCACCCGATTCTGCCCGACCCGCGACAGCACGCTCGGCATGAGCCCGTCGCGGGACATGGCGACCAGGATGCGGGTCTGCCCGTACAGCACGGTCAGCACCACCGAGGCGATGGCGATGACCGCGCCGGCCGCGAGGATGGTGGCGGGCCAGCCGCGCCCGGTGACCTGGTCGAGCACGGTGGCCAGGGAGGCGCCGGAGCTGCTCACGTCGTCCACCCCGACCGCGCCGACGGCGGTCAGCGCCACCAGCACGTACATCAGCGTCACGATGCCGAGCGAGATGATGATGGCGCGCGGCAGATCCCGCTGCGGGTTCTTGGCCTCCTCGCCCGCTGTCGAGGCGGCGTCGAAGCCGATGAAGGAGAAGAACACCATCGACGCGGCCGCCCCGATCCCGGACATACCCTCCGGCGCGAAGGGGTGCAGGTTCGAGGAGTCGAACGCGGTGACCGCCACGGCCACGAAGAACACCAGCACCGCGACCTTGATCACGGTGGTGACGGTGGTGACCCGCGCGCTCTCCCGGATGCCGCCCAGCAGCACCGCGACGGCCAGCAGCACGACGACGGCGGCGGGCAGGTTGATCACCCCGCCCTCGCCCGGCGGCTGCGCGAGCATGTCCGGGATCCGCCAGCCGACGGTGGATCCGAGGAATTCGTTGAGGTACGCGCCCCACCCGACCGCGACGGCCGCCACCGAGACGCCGTACTCGAGCAGCAGGCACCAGCCGCACACCCAGGCCACGACCTCGCCCAGCGTCGCATAGGTATACGAGTAGGCCGACCCGGATACCGGCACGGCACCGGCGAGTTCGGCGTACGACAGCGCCGAGAACAGCGCGGCCAGCGCGGCGATGACGAAGGAGATGACGACGGCGGGCCCGGCCAGCGGCGCGGCCTCGCCGAGGACGACGAAAATGCCGGTGCCCAGCGTCGCGCCGACCGACAGGGCGATCAGCGGGATCAGGCCCATGCTGCGGCGCAATGCGGTGTGCTCGCCCTCGGAGGTGAGTTCTTCCACCGGCTTGGTGCGCAGCAATGATGCGGTAATCCGCGGGATTCCGGGCATGTCCGGCCACGATACCGGTTCGGACCGGCAGGAATGCCTCGCGCCCACCAGGTCCGGGAAGTGCACGACCAAACAGCAGCTATGCCTTGGCTTCACGAGGTGTGCGCCGCGTCTACCGCCTGACCGATGCTCCGGCTGCGCGCAGCAGCGCGGTGGTGACACCTCGCCTGCGCGGGCGGTCTCGGCGTGGACCCCCGTGCCGGCGGACGGCGAGGTCACCGCCCTGGCGCTCCGCGGGAACCCGGTTACGATCGTCCCCATCATGAGTGAGCAGGTCACGGTCCACGGCGAGGTGGACGCGGGTTTCGGTCCGGTCGCCGACGCGTTCCGCCGCAATTTCTCCTGGCACGGCGAGATCGGTGCGGCGGTCGCCGTCTTCGACGGGGATCGGCCGGTGGTGGACCTGTGGGCGGGGTACCGCGATCGCAAGCGCACGGTGGCGTGGGAGCGCGACACCATGGCCCCGGTGTGGTCCTCGACCAAGGGCATGACGGCGTTCGCGGTCGCGTCGGCGGTGTCGAAGGGCCTGCTCGACTACGAGGATCCGGTGGCGTTGCACTGGCCCGAGTTCGCCGCGCACGGTAAGGAGTCGATCACCGTGCGCCAGCTGCTCGACCATCAGGGTGGCCTGGCGGCCCTGGATCGCCCGTTCCGGCTCACGGACATGGCGGATCTGGACGGCATGGCGGTGGTGCTGGCCGAGCAGAAACCGTTGTGGCGGCCGGGAACCCGGCACGGCTATCACCCGATCACGGCCGGCCTGTACCAGGGTGAGCTGCTGCGACGGGTGGATCCCGCGCATCGCACGCTGGGCCGCATCTTCGCCGAGGACATCGCCGCCCCGGTGGGCGCGGAGTTCTATATCGGTCTGCCGGAGGAGATCTCGCTCGATCGGGTGGCGACCCTGTCGGCGACCGAGGGCCTGGACATCCTCCGCTACGAGCGGGATCTCCCGGTGCGCATCGGAATCCAGCTCTACAGCAAGCGCGGCCTGTCCTACCGTGCTTTGAACAGCCCGCAGGTCGGCGCGCCCGCCCGGGCCGCCCGCCGCGAGTTCCTCTCGGTGGAGAGCCCGGCGACCAGTGGCGTCGGCACGGCCCGCGCCCTGGCCCGGGTCTACGGCGCGGCGGCCGGGCAGACCGATGAGCTGCCCATCGACCGGGCGCTGCTGGACCGCCTGGCCACCGCCGACACCGCCGACGACGTCCCGGCCGAGGACCTGGTGCTGCTCACCCCGAGCCGCTATCACCTGGGTTTCCGCAAGTCCCGCGGAAGTTTCCGATTCGGCTCCGACAAGCGCGCCTACGGCACCACCGGCTACGGCGGCTCGTTCGGTTTCGCCGATCCGGCAACGGGTCTCGGCTTCGGCTACGTGATGAACCGGCTGGGCATGGCGGTGCTCGACGATGTCCGTTCGCGCAATCTGCGCGACGCCCTGCTGCGCTGCCGCTGATCCTCAGCCGCGTTCGACGTCGTGCACGTGGTGCACGAGGTCGTGCAGGAAATACCGCGCCATGGAGTCGATGGTGAACGCGGAGCCGTTGCTGCGCAGTGCGGCCCGGTCGTGTTCGTCGTCCGGCACGGCCGCGAAGGCGCCGGCGACCACGTCGACCGCGGCCGCGAGTTCGGCTGCCACGGTGGCGGTCTCGGATGCTCCGTAGTTCTCGGCGAGCGCGGTGGCGTCCTGATCCCAGTTGGCGAACATGGGAATCCCGTTGTCCCCCACGGTGACCGCGGTGTCGTAGGCGGCGATCACCGGCCCCGGCCGGGGCCCGCCGGTGCGCGCGATGTCGAGCCGATGGGTGAAGATCCGGCACACGTCGCGTACATGGGCCGCGTATTCGAGCGCGGACCAGGTGGAGTCGTCGGGGCGGACCCGCGCGTCCGGCCGTTCCAGCGCGGCCAGCAGCCGGGTGACACTGTCGCGAGCCGACCCCGGCACCGCCGTGAAGGCGATGGCGTCGGGGTCGAACCCGCAGTCGGCGCAGGTGCGTTCGAGCACCCAGGTCCAGTCTTTGGCGTCGGGAACGATCGGCATGGCCCCCAACTTACGGTGGCATTTGTTTGTCGGCCACCAATATTCAGCCAGTCGCCGTCGAGATGGCGACAGGTTTGCCGTCACTCCATCAGCTTGTGCGCCTTGTCGAACAGTTCGAGGGTGATGGCGTGCAGGAAGTCGCCGACCTGCTTGGGCGCCTTGCCCGCGAAGGCGCGCGCATGGGTGCCCTCGAGGACGATGCCGAGCTTGAAGCAGGCCAGCACGGTGTACCAGGTGACATGGCTCAGGTCGCGGTCGGAGAACCGCCCGTAGTGGGCGATCATCTCCTCGGCGGTGGGCAGGCCGCCGACCGCGCCCAGGGTGCCGATCAGGGCCGCACCAGTGGTGCCGGGCTCGGGGCGGGTGGCGATCTGCCAGCCGAGGTCGAGCAGCGGGTCGCCGATGGTGGACATCTCCCAGTCGACCATGGCCACCACGTCGGGGCCGTCGAAGGAGAACATCATGTTGGCGAGGTGGCAGTCGCCGTGCAGGATGCCCGCGGTGGGCTGGACCGGCCGGTTGCGGTCGAGCCAGTCGCCGACCTGCTGGACGCCGGGGATCTCGGGGCCGGGGTAGCCCTCGTTGACGCGGTAGGAGTCGAGTTCCCTGAGCCAGCGCGGTACCTGGCGTTCCAGGAAGCCCTCGGGCTTGCCGTAGTCGGCCAGGCCGAGCGCCTCGTGGTCGAGGGAGCCGAGCCGGGCGATGGCCTCGACCGCGGACAGGCCCATCTTCCGCCGCACCTCGGGGTCACCGGCATGGAGTTCGGGCAGTTCGTTCTGCGGGTTGAAGCCGGTGATGGGTTCCATCAGGTAGAACGACGCGCCGAGCACGGATTCGTCGGGGCAGGCGGCGATCACCTTGGGGGCGCGGATCTCGGTGTCGCCGAGGGCGCCGAGGATGCGGGATTCGCGCTGGATGACGGTGTTGCTGGCGGTGCGCAGATGCTTCGGCCCGCGCCGCAGCACGTAGTCGCGGCCGCCGCGCCGGAAGCGCAGCATGATGTTCTGGGTGCCGCCGCCGAGCGGCTTGACCTCCTCGAACTCGCCGCCGGGCAAGCCCTGCTCCTCCATCCACTTTCCGACGATGGCGAAATCGACGACGTCACGATCCACTTCGGACGGCTGCGCAACAGACATGCCGACCATTGTGCCGTAACGATCGGCGTCAACTGAAGGCAGTCGCCCGCAGAAGGAGAACCGACGGTTCGCGGCCGTCTCGATTCTGGACCGACGGAGCGGGGGAGCGAAGCGGAGGAGGGAAGAATCGAGACCTCGGGGCCGCGAACCCGCCCGGAGCGAAGCGGAGGGCAGAAAGGATACAGCGTAATGTGCGTGGTCAAATGCGCACGCTGTTGATCGATAACTACGACTCGTTCACCTACAACCTGTATCAGCTGATCAGCCGGGTGAACGGGGTCGAACCCGTGGTCGTGCGCAATGACGAGGCGGGGTCGATCGAGGAGCTCGGGCTCGAACGATTCGACAATATCGTCATCTCCCCCGGGCCCGGACGCCCCGACATTCCCCGCGATTTCGGCATCTCGGCGGCGCTCATCGCCGAGTCCGACCTCCCGTTGCTGGGTGTATGCCTGGGTCATCAGGGCATCGTGATCGCGGCGGGCGGCGAGGTGGTCACCGCACCGCGAGCCCGGCACGGGTATCCGGATCTGATCAGCCATGACGGGCTCGGCCTGTTCGCCGATGTGCCGCAGGGGTTCTCGGCGGTGCGCTATCACTCGCTGTGCGCCGCCCAGCCGGCCCCGGCGGCCCTGGAGGTCACGGCCACCACCCCCGATGGCGTGATCATGGGCGTGCGCCACCGCACCCGCCCGCAGTGGGGTGTGCAGTTCCATCCGGAGTCCGTCTCCAGCAAGCACGGTGAACAGCTGCTGCGCAACTTCGCCGAGCTGACCGCCGAATACCATCGCGGACAGGGCGTCCCCCTGCCGTCCGCGCGAACGCCCTTGGCGCACAGTCCGATCCAGGCCGCTGCCCCGGGCCCGGACGACGCACCCGTCCACTACCTCGTCGAGCGGACCGTCGTGGAGCGCGCGGTCGACGCCGAGGCCGTCTTCGACGCCCTCTACGCCGATTCCCCCCACGCCTTCTGGCTCGACAGCGAACACGTGGAGCCGGGCCTGGACCGCTTCTCGTTCCTGGGCGACGCGTCGGGCCCGCTGGCCGAGGTGGTCGGCTATCGGGTGGGCAGCGGCCATGTGGAAGTCGAGTCCGCGACCGGGCGACGCACGGTCCCCGGCAGCGTGCTCGACTACCTGTCCGCCGAGCTACGCCGCCGCCGGATCGACTTCCCGGACGTCCCTTTCGATTTCGCGGGCGGCTACGTCGGCTACCTCGGTTACGAGATGAAGGCCGACTGCGGAGCCGCCGCACCGCACCGCTCCCCCACCCCCGACGCCCAGTGGATCTTCGCCGACCGCCTGATCGTGGTGGACCACGAGGCGGGCCGCACCCACCTGCTGGCCCTCACCGAACCGGAGGCCACCGCCGCCGCCCGGGACTGGCTCGCCACCACCCGCGCCGTCGTGGAAACCCTTCCGACGTGGGAGAATCCGCCGCTACTGGAGCTGCGCGCCGACGAGGCGACGGTCGCGCCGCTGCTGACCCGGGGCCGCGCCCGCTATCTGGCCGATGTCGCCGCCTGCCAAGAGCAGTTGCACGCAGGCGAGTCGTACGAAATCTGCATCACCGACAGCGCGTATCCGCCGGGCGACGCCGACGGTCTGACCGTGTATCGCACGCTGCGCCGCTGCAATCCGGCCCCCTACGCGGCCTTCCTGCGCTTCGCGGACCTGGAAGTCGCCTGCTCCTCCCCCGAGCGCTTCCTCAAGCTGGACCGGGCCCGGACCGTGGAGAGCAAGCCGATCAAGGGCACCGCGAAGCGCGGCCACACACCCGCCGCGGACGCGGAGATCGCCGCGGACCTGGCCCGCGACCCGAAGACCCGCGCCGAGAACCTGATGATCGTGGATCTGCTCCGCAATGATCTGGGCCGGGTCTGCGAAGTCGACTCGGTGCACGTGCCCGAGCTGATGGCCGTCGAGACGTACACGACGCTGCACCAACTGGTCTCGACCGTCCGCGGCAGGCTGCGCCCGGAGCTGGATGTCGTCGATTGCCTGCGCGCCTGTTTTCCGGGCGGCTCCATGACCGGCGCGCCGAAGCTGCGCACCCTGGAGATCATCGACGCTCTCGAAACCGAGGCCCGCGGCGTCTATTCGGGCACGATCGGCTTCCTCGGCCTGGGTGGCACGGCCGATCTGAACATCGTCATCCGCAGCGCGGTCCGCTACGACGGCCGATGGCGGATCGGCGCGGGCGGCGCGGTGGTCCTGGATTCCGATCCCGAGGGCGAGTACCACGAGATGGTGTGGAAGGCCGCGGCCGCGCTGCGCGCCCTGCCCGGTCTGGGCGTCCCGGCGCGCGCTCCGCTCCCCCTACCCTGACCGCCTCCCCTACCCTGACCACCGCGGTCACCTCACTTGCGGCGGCGGGACTTCTCCTGCGGCGGTTCGGGTTCCGGATTGTCACGGCTGCCGGTGAGACGGCCCAGCAGGGAGACGCCGGGGAGCTTGTCGAGTCGCTCGAGAATGTCCTCGCCGAGGGCCGTGACCGATTCCAGCCGGGTCAGGATGCGGTCGTAGGCGACGAAAGCCGGTTCGGCCAGCGCGAGGGTCCGGTCGAGCCGGTCGATGGTCGAGTTGAGGCGCTCGACCGCGATGGTGAGGCTCTGGATGAGGTCGGGCAGCTGCGCCGCGAGCTGGATGGAGGCGGGCGGCAGCCGGACCGCGGTGTCGAACGCGGTCGAGGCGGTGACCTGCGCCGAGTCCAGGGCCAGCCCGGCGGCGTTCTGGGCGGCCTCGACGGCGGCCTGCGCGGCGGCCAGGATGTCGCCGGCGGTGGGCACCCGCGAGCCGGCGCCCTTCCCGCGCGGGGCTTTCTGCTGATCGCTCCCCTTGGGGTTGGTCATCCTTCTACTGTGCCGCACGATTTCCGGATCGGCCGTGAGGGCGGGCGCGCGGTTTCATCGGTGGCTGGTGGCCGTTTGTGTCGGTGGCTCGTGGCATAGTGCCACCACGATGAAACTGACCAAGGGTGAGCGAACGACGGTTCCGACATCGCTTCTGACGGTTGTGCTTTCATGGCGGTCGTCGCATGCGGTGCGGGCGCAGGCCGTCCTGGTGGCGGAGCACGGCCGGGCCCGGTCCGACCGCGATTTCGTCTGGTTCGACGCACCCCGCCACGTCTCACAGGCGGTGACGCTGGATCGCGAGCCCGCGGCGGGGACCGCCCGGCTGTCGGTGTCGCTGCCGCGGACCGGGCCGGACATCGCCGGGATCATCGTCATCGGATCGGTGGACGAGGGGCCGGCCATCGAGCCCGAGGACACCGCTCGGCCCTCCCCGGGCGCGGCGGCTCCGGGCCGAGGATCCGCCGGGTCCGGCCGAGGTTTCGCCGGGGTCGACGGGCTGACGCTCACGGTGTTCGACCATGACAGCCCCGTGGTCTCCTACCCGGTGGCCGTGGCGGATGCCGCTGCCGCCCTGGTGCTGGGTGAATTCGCACGCGCCGAGGGCCGGTGGGAGTTCCGGAGCCTGGCCGATGCCGGGGTGAGCCTGGCCGGGCTGGTGCGCGAATTCGGGGTGCGGATCGATCCCGCGCACACGTTCCGGGCCGAGCCGCGCCGCACCCCGCCGCCGCCGGATCCCGAACGGGCCGACTGGCATCCGGACCCGCGCGATCCGGCGCGCCTGCGCTGGTGGGACGGCACAACCTGGACCGCCTCGACCCGGCCCGTCGTCGTCCGCGACGCCCGCCACTGCCCGCGCTGCGGCGCGCCGCGTAAGGGGCTGCTCGGCGCGGCGGCCGGACTGCTGGGGTCCGCGTCGCTGTGCCGCGAATGCGCCACCGAGACAGCCGAATACCTGCGCGGATGGCGGCAGCGCGCCGAGCGGGTGCTGCGTGTCCCGGGCCCGCGCGAGGATCGGGTCGCCCCGGCCGGCGCTGCCGACGGCGATTGGGAAGCGCTGTGGACCGAGCTGCGATTCCAGCGCATCGAGCGTGCGGTCGCCGTCGATCCGCTGCGCCCGGTCGCCGGTGCGCACCTGGAACGCGTGGTCGCCTTCACCCTCGCCGACGGTGTGGTCGAGCAGTCCGATCTGGACTCCTTCGAGGACATCGCCGGGGAACTGTCGCTGTCGGACCCGCGCATCGAGGAGCTGCGCCGCCGCCTGCACCGCGGCCGTCTGCTCACCCGCCTGCGTTCGGGTGAACTCCCGCACCAGCCCGCCACCGGCCTGCACCTGGACCCCGACGAGCGCGTCCACCTGAACCTGCCCGCCGTCCATGTCCGCCAGCTGGCCCGCGGCCCCAAACGCACCGAGGGCCGTCTCATCGTCAGCAACCGCAAACTCCGCTTCACCGGCCCCGATACCGGCATCGAGATGCCCTGGGCCCGAGTGGTTTCGGTGACTCCCGCCGCCGGGCGGATCGAGATCTCGGCCACCTCCGCGCGCGGCGGCGCGATCCTCGAGCTCGCCGATCCGGACTACGCGGCCGCCGCCATGGAGGGCGCGCTACGGGTGGCCAAACGCCTGGCCCTCACCCCCGGCCGCCGCGATACCCGCTCGGTCCCACCGGATGTCAAGGCCGTGGTGTGGCAGCGCGACGGCGGCAGGTGCGTCGAATGCGGCGACACCCACTACCTGGAGTTCGACCACATCATCCCGATCAGCCGCGGTGGCGCGACCAGCCCGGCCAACCTGCAGATCCTGTGCCGCGCCTGCAATCGCACCAAGGGCGCGCACATCTGAGTCCGGCATCCCACCGCACCACCCCGCGACAGCGCATCGAATGTGGGTAATCGAACGCTGTGGGCAATCGAACACCATGCGATGAATCATGTTGAGCGCCATCCCTTGTGGTTTTAGCGTCCGAGACGAGCAGGTCGAGAAAGGGGAGTCGAAATGCAGGTAGCAGTGGTGGGCGGTACCGGAACCCTGGGCGCGCCGGTGGTCCGCGAGCTGGCGGCCCGGGGCCACACCGTGCGGGTGCTGAGCCGGTCCGCACCGGCGGACCCGGTGCCGGGGACCGAGCATCACGCGGTCGATCTGGTGACCGGCGCGGGCCTGGACGCGGCGCTCGAGGGCGTCTACGCGGTGGTCGACGCCGGTAATCACCGCGGCCCGCGCAGCGCCCGCACCATGGTCGAGGGCGTGCGCGCCCTGCTGGCCGCCGAGCAGCGCGCCAAGGTCGGCCACCACGTGGAGATCTCCATCGTCGGCTGCGAGCGGGTCCCGTTCGGCTACTACCGGACGAAGGTCGCCCAGGAACGCGCCGTCACCCAGGGCCCGATCCCGTGGACCCTGCTGCGCGCCACCCAGTTCCACGAGCTCATCGACGAACTGCTGGGCGGCGGCGCGAAGTTCCGGATCGCGCCGCACAGCGCCATGCGTTTCCAGCCGGTCGACGTGACCGCGGTGGCGGGCCGGCTCGCCGACGCGGTGGCGGCCGGACCGTCGGGCCGGGTCCGCGATGTCGGCGGACCGGCCGTGCAGACCCTCGCCGAACTCGCCGAACTCCGCCGCCGAACCCTCGGCCAGGCCCTGCTGCCCTTCCCGGTGCCGCCCATCGGCCGGGCCATCCGGCGGGTGCGCGACGCTGCGCTGTGTCTCGGCTCCGATGGCGAGACAGTGTCTTTCGACTATGCCGAGTGGCTGCGCCGGCGGTACGCGAAGCCGGTGAGCTGACCTGCTTCCATGGTGGCGACGCCGGGGCGGATTGGGCATCCGGAATCGCCCGGAGAATCCCCTGATCCGGGCCTACAACCCCCGGATGCTCAGCGCTTGACGCGCAGAACCGTTGGTTCGGCGCAGAATTGGGCCGCGGCCTGGTCCGGGTCGAGGCCCGTGCGGGCCAGCCCGCCGGTGTCGACGACCTTGCATTCGCTGCCGCCGACGTGACCGGTGCCGTCGTCGAGGAAGTGCACCTCCACGGTGACGAGCGGGTGCAGGACGGCGGCGTCGAAGGTCCAGAACTGGATGTTCCACAGTTCGTAGGAGTCGCGGGCGGTGATGACGGTGTAGCCCGCGGCGGAGGTGTCGATGCCGATTCCGGCGAGTTCGCCGGAGCGCTGGAGCTTGCCATCGGGCGCCGCGTGGTAGATGACGTACCGGATATTGGCGGTGGCGGCCATGACCGGGATGATCAGCTCGTCGCGGCCGTCGTTGTCGACGTCGCGCAGGCGCGGTTCGGTCGTTCCGACGGCCGGTTCGGTCAGGGTCTGGAGGGTGACGCCCTCGGGGTCCAGGGTGGTGACGGTGACGGCGCTCTGCTGTCCGTGGCCGTGGCGGCGGACCTCGAAGGTGAGTCCGGCGCTGTCGTGTGACTGCAGGTAGCAGTCGGGAGGCATTGCGGCGGAACCGATATCGCCGCACGGCTCCAGGCCGGAGACGGGGGCGGGCGGCTCGGTGGCCGCGATGTCGCGGGGAGCGCTGGGTTGCGGGTCGAGGTTGCCCGCCAGGGGTGCGCTGGGGCGGGCACAGGCGGCCAGTGCCAGTGTCGCGGCGGCGACCAGGACACCGGCCGCGAGATTCCTCCCCATGACAGTGAGGATAGCGACGAATCGCCCAGTCAACCGGACGGCGGCGGGGCGTCGAAACATATACGCGACATCATGTGCACACCTGCGCACTTATTGGCTTATAGTGGCGGCATGCTCGTCGTGCTGCGCCATCCCCAGTTCCGCAAGCTGTTCACCGCCCAGGTCGTCGCCCTGGTCGGCACCGGCCTGCTGACGGTCGCGCTGGGCCTGCTCGCCTACGAGGTGGCGGGCGGCCAGGCGGGGGCGGTGCTGGGAACCGCGCTGGCCATCAAGATGGTGGCGTATGTCGCTGTGGCGCCGGTGATCTCGGCGCTGACCGCGCGGCTGCCGCGCCGCCTGGTGCTGGTGTCGGCGGACGCGGTGCGGGCCGGAATCGCGCTCATGCTGCCGTTCGTCACCCACACCTGGCAGATCTACGTGCTGATCGCGCTGCTGCAGTCGGCCTCGGCGACCTTCACCCCGGCGTTCCAGTCGCTGATCCCGTCGATCCTGGTCGACGAGGAGGACTACACGCACGGCCTGTCCCTGTCACGCCTGGCCTACGACCTGGAGTCGCTGCTCAGCCCGATGCTGGCCGCCGCCCTGCTGACGGTGATCAGCTATCACTCGCTGTTCGTCGGCACCGCCGCGGGCTTCGTGGCCTCGGCCCTGCTGGTGGTGACCACCCGACTCCCGCGCCTGGACCCGGCCGACCATTCGGCCCCGCTGCTGGAGCGCATCACCGCGGGCGCGCGCATCATGATGAACCGCCCGGTGCTGCGCGGCCTGCTGGCCCTGAACATGGTGGTGGCCGCCGCCTCCTCGCTGGTCATCGTGAACACCGTTGTGTACGTGCGCGACCAGCTCGACGGCTCCAATACCGGTGTGGCACTCGCGCTGGCCTGCTTCGGGTTCGGATCGATGGCGGTGGCGCTGTCGACCCCGCGACTGCTGACGATCCTCCCCGACCGGCGATTCATGCTGACCGGCAGCGCTGTGCTGCCGCTGGGCCTGATCGCCGCATCCCTGCCACCCCTGCTCCCCCACGCCGCCGGGACGATCGTGCTGGCCCTGACCTGGCTGTTGCTCGGCGCGGGCACCTCGATGATCAGCACCCCGTCGGCCCGCCTGCTGCGCGCCCAGACCCAACTCTCCGATCGCACAGCCGTTTTCACCGCCCAGTTCTCGCTGTCGCACGCCTGCTTCCTGGTGACCTATCCGATCGCGGGCAAGCTGGGCGCGCTGGCAGGTCTGCCGACCACGGCCATCGTGCTGGCCGCGCTCGCTACACTGGCAGCGACGACCGCGGCGCGGGTCTGGCCCGCGTCCGTCCCCGCCGACATCGAGGCGGTGTCCGCGGCAGGAAGGTGATCAGGTGAGCAAGGCCGAATCGCTGCCCGCCGCCACTCCCAGCCTCACCCATCCGGTCGCTCCGGACGAGGCCCGGCTGGACGTGGCCACCGAGACCTTCCGCATGCTCTCCGATCCGACCCGCCTGCACATCCTGTGGATCCTGGCCGCCGCCGAGGCCGATGTCTCCGCGCTCACCGAGGCCTGCGGCGCGTCCCGGACCGCGGTCAGCCAGCATCTGGCGAAGCTACGCTTCACGGGCATGGTCGATACCCGCCGCGAGGGCCGCCGCATCATCTACCGGATTCGCGACGGCCACCTGGCCCGCCTGGTCCGTGAGGGCCTCAACCATGCCGATCACGTCGTGACCGGCGAACCCTCCCACGAGTAACCATCCCCCGGACCTGCGCTCCTGGTCAGTGGGACGTGGTATCGCCGTGTACCCGCATTCGCCGCGACGATATGCCTATTCGAAATATCGCCGGACGAATAGTGAGAGGTCGCGCGCATGCATCCCGAGCAGGGCAGCCCATTCGATGTCATCATCATCGGGGCCGGATTCGCCGGACTGTACGGCGTCCACCAGGCGGCGAAGGCCGGATTGAACGTGCTCGGCCTGGAGGCCGGCGAGGGCGTGGGCGGCACCTGGTTCTGGAACCGCTACCCCGGCGCGCGCTGTGACGTGGAGAGCGTCGACTACTCGTACTCCTTCGACGAGGACCTGCAGCAGAGCTGGACCTGGACCGAGCGGTTCGCCGCGCAGCCGGAGATCCTCGACTACATCAACCACGTGGCCGACCGCTTCGAGCTGAAGCGCCACTACCGCTTCGGCCAGCGCGTGATCGGCGCGAGCTTCGACGACGCCGCCGCCATCTGGACGGTGCGCACCGAGCGCGGCGACGAATTCCGGTCGCAGTTCGTGATTTTCGCGACCGGCTGCCTGTCCGCGCCGATCAAGCCGAACATCCCGGGCATCGAATCCTTCGCGGGCGAGGAGCTGTTCACCGCGCAGTGGCCCGAACAGGGCGTGTCCTTCGAGGGCAAGCGGGTCGGCGTGATCGGCACCGGTTCCTCGGGCATCCAGGTGTCGCCGATCATCGCGCGGGAGGCGAAGGCGCTCACCGTGTTCCAGCGTTCGGCCAACTTCAGCGTCCCGGTCCCGAACCGCCCGTGGACCGAGGAGGAGCAGACCGATATTCGCGCCACCTACCGGCAGCGTCGCGAGAGGTCCTACTACGCGGGTGCGGCCACCCCGCACGCCTCGCTGGAGACCAAGGCCCTGGACATGAGCGCCGAGGATCGGGCCACGGCCATGGAGGACCGCTGGAACGGCGGCGGCGTGCTGTTCAACAAGGTCTTCCCGGACCAGAACAGCGATATCCGCGCCAATGAGCTGGTGCGCGAGTTCGCGGTCGCGAAGATCCGCGCCAAGGTCGACGATCAGGCCGTGGCCGATGACCTGATCCCCAACGACCACCCGATCGGCACCAAGCGCATCTGCACCGACTCGGGCTACTACGAGATGTTCAACCGGCCCAATGTGTCGCTGGTGAACCTGCGTCGCGAGGCGATCGAGGAGGTCACCCCGACGGGCATCCGCACCGCGGACCAGTTCATCGAGCTCGACACCCTGGTGTACGCCACCGGTTTCGACGCCATGACCGGCGCGCTGCTGCGCATCGACCTGCACGGCGCGGGCGACGCCCGCCTGGGCGACCTGTGGGCCGACGGCCCGGTCACCTACCTGGGCTTCGGCATCCCCGGCTTCCCGAACATGTTCAGCATCAACAGTGTCGGCACCCCGTCGGTGATGGCGAACATGGTGCTGCATTCGGAGCAGCAGCTGGACTGGGTGCTGGCGCTGGTGCAGCACTGCCGCGCCAACGGCATCCGCACCGCGGAGGCGCGGTCGGAGGCGGCGGTCAAGTGGACCGATCACCTGCTGGAGGTCGCCGAGGGCACGCTGTTCGTGAAGGCCAACTCCTGGTACATGGGCGCGAACGTGGAGGGCAAGAAGCGCGTGTTCATGCCCTACATCGGCGGTTTCGGCAACTACCGCCGCTACTGCGACGACGAGCGCGACAACGGCTACCCGAACTTCGAGTTGACGGCGTGATCGACCGCGGAGACCGGCTCGCTTCCCTGGGGAGCGAGCCGGTCTCGCTGTTTCAGGCGGGCAGTCCCAGCCCGGCCGCCAGCACCGGCCACGACCGCTTCACCGCTTCCTGCCAGTAGCCCCAGGAGTGGGTGCCGGTGAGCGTGAAGAAGCAGGTGGCGGGAATGCCGAGCCACTCGAGCCGGGCCGCGAGATGGTGGCTGCAGTAGTCGGTGGCGGCTTCGATGCTGCCCCCGAGGGTGAGCTGGTCGATCCAGCCGTCGAGGCCGGGCAGGGTGTGCGGGCCGCCCGGGAGATCCCACTGGCCCGGCAGCCCGGATCCGCTGGAGATGAACAGGTTCAGGCCGCGCAGCTGATCGGCGTGCAGGAAGGGATCGTTGGCCGCCCACTCGGGATCACCCGCGGGCCCGTACATGTTCTCCGGGTCGCCGCCGCCCTTCTCCACCACGGCGCTCACGAAATGATGGCCCAGCGGGTCGCTGATCTGGGCGCAGCCGCTGTAGGACGCGACCGATCGATACAGCCCGGGTGCGGCGATGGCCAGTTGCAGCACCGAGGTGCCCGCCATGGACAGGCCCGCGATCGCGTTGCGCCCGTTGCCGTTCAGTTCCCGGTCCACGACCGGCGGCAGCTCCTGGGTGAGGAAGGTCCGCCATTTGTTCACGCCCAGAACGGGATCGGGCTCGCGCCAGTCGGTGTAGTAGGTGTAGTCGCCGCCGATCGGCGCCACCACGGTGACGTCCTTTCCGGCCAGGAAGTCCATCGCGTCGGTCGCGGTCTGCCAGTTCACCGCGCCGACGCCGCCGCCGCCCGCGCCGCCGAGCAGGTAGAGCACCGGGACGGGCTGCGAGGTGTCGGCGGCGCGATGCACTTCGACCTGGATGTCGCGGCCCATGGCGTCGGAATGGACCCACAGCGTCTCGAGGCGGGCGTCGCCGGTGTCGGGTTCGGCGGCGGCGATGCCCGCGGCGGTCGTGAGCAGGAGGGTTGCGGCCACGGCGGATAGTGCACTGACCAGCACATTTGTCGATCGCACGGTGTCTCCTTCGGCGATGGAACTATGCCTGAGGGTACGATTCCGCGCCGCCGGTCAGGGCCGGATTCCGCCCCCGGAGACCGCACTGTGGCCGTCCCGCGACCACCCCCGGACACGACACCGCGACATTTCGAGAGGCCGTCTCGCTTCCCCTGGAGGCGCGCCGGTTCTCTGTCGATGTCGCAGTGTCGTCTCCGATCAGACGGGCAGACCCAGACCGGATGCCAGGACCGGCCACGACTTCTTCAGCGCGTCCTCCCAGTACCCCCAGGAGTGGGTGCCGGTGGGCGTGAAGTCGTAGGTGGCCGGAATGCCGAGGCCGTCGAGCTTGACCTTCAGATTGTGGGTGCAGTAATTGGTGGCGGCCTCGAGCCCGCCACCGAGGGCGATCTGGTTGATCAGGCCGCCCGCGCCGGGCAGGGTGTGCGGGCCGTCGAGGGTGTCCCACTCGCCCGGCATGCCGGATCCGCTGGAGATGAACAGGTCCAGGCCGCGCAGCTGATCAGCGTGCAGGTAGGGATCATTGGCGGCCCATTCCGGATCGCCCTGGGGGCCATACATGTTCTTGCTGTCACCGCCGCCGGCGGCGACGACCATATTGACGAAGTTGTAGCCGAGCGGGTCGCTGATCTGGGCGCAACCGCTGTAGGCGGCCACCGATTTGTACAGGCCCGGCGCGGCGATGGGCAGCTGCAACACCGAGGTGCCCGCCATGGACAGACCCGCGATCGCATTGCGCCCGTTGGTGTTCAAGGCCGCGTCGATGAGCGGGGGCAGTTCCTCGGTGAGGAACGTCTTCCACTTGTTCACGCCCAGTGCGGGATCCGGGTCGCGCCAGTCGGTGTAGTAGCTGAACGCGCCGCCGACCGGCTGCACCACATTGACGTTCTTGTCGGACAGGAAGTTCAGGACGTCGGTGCGCTGGCGCCAGGTCGCGGTGTCGGTGCCGCCGCCCGCGCCATTGAGCAGGTACAGCACCGGGGTGGGCCCCGAGGCGTCGGCGGCTCGTTGCACGTCGACCTGGATGTTCTTGCCCATGGCGGCCGAATAGACCTGCAATGTCAGGTTCCGCGCATCTGTGGGCTTGCTGGAGGCGATGCGGGAGCCGTCGGCGGAGGCCCCGGCGTAGTCCACCGAGGCGCCCGGGTTGGCCCGAGCGGCGCCCGCGGCCATTGGTAGCAGAACAGTTGCGGTCAAGGCGAGCACTCCACTGCACCAGATCTTCGTTGAACGCACGCTTTCTCCTTCGGCAGTGTTTTCCAGCTTGTTACCACTCAGCGCATCACATTGCCGATCCCCTCTAAGTAATTGCTGGCTCGAAACTGAGTACCGGCTGAGAACCCCCGTCAGGGGCTGTCAGCGCACTGTCGGTGAGCTGTCAGCGCGGGCCGACATCGTCATGGATATGACACAGACCACCACTTCCGACGCCGCCCTGACCGCTTTCGTCGAGGCCACGGCCGCGCGGTACGACATGCCCGGCATCGCCGTCGGTATCTGGGCCGGCGGCCGTGAGATCCATGCCACGGTCGGCGTGACCAGCACCGAGAACCCGGTTCCAGTGACCGAGCACACCGTGTTCGCGATCGGCTCGACCTCCAAGACCTTCACCGCCACCGCGCTGTTGCGCCTGGTCGCCGACGGCCGGGTCGACCTGGACGCCCCGGTCCGCACCTACGTTCCCGAGCTCGACCTGCTCGACGAGCACGCCGCGGCCACCGTCACCGTCGCGCAGCTGCTCAACCACACCGCCGGATTCGAGTGGAACCTGATCAACAACACCGGCGAGGGTGAGGACGGGCTGGCCGCGTTCGTGGCGTCGCTGGCCGAGCTGCCGCTGCTCGCCGCGCCCGGCGAGCGCGCGTCCTACAGTCAGGCCGGTTTCAACCTGCTGGGCCGCGTCATCGAGAACGTGACCGGCGAGCCGTTCGAAAAGGTCGTCGCCGACACGGTTTTCGCGCCGGTCGGGCTGACCGGGAGCCACTACTTCCAGGGCGACATCATGACCCGCCGTTTCGCGGCCGGGCACGAACGCCAGGCGGACGGGACACTCGAGGTGGCGCGGGTCTGGAAGGGCACCCGCGCCAACAATCCCGGCGGCGGCATCGGCACCACGATGTCGGATCTGTTGCGCTGGGGCCGATTCCACCTCGGCGATGGCCACGGCGCGCACGGTGAGACCGTGCTGCCCACCGACCTGCTGCGCGCCATGCGGGAGCCGACCGTCACACTGCGCAACAGCACCCTCGCCGACGCGTTCGGCCTGTGCTGGATGCTGCGAGACGTGGACGGGGTGCGCATGGCCGGGCACGGCGGTTCCGGCTTCGGCCAGTTCGCGGACTTCCAGCTGGTGCCCGAGCGCGATTTCGCGATCGTGGTGCTCTCCAATGCCAGCCCGGATGGCATTCCGGCCAATCAGGCCATCGTCCGCTGGGCGTTGGAGCACTACCTGGGGGTGATCGACCAGGACCCGGAGCCGGTGCCGTTCGATGCCACCCGCGTCCCGGAGCTGTCCGGCGTGTACGACATCGACGCCATGACCATGACCTGCTACGCGGAGGGCGATCAGCTGTACCTGGACTGCAAGGTCAAGCCGGAGATCCGGGCCGCCGGGGGCGCGGAGATCCCGCAGGATCACCCTCCGTTCCCGTTCGGCATCCTGCCGGGTGACGGGGACGAATATGTGATCACCGCGGGGTCTTTCGAGGGTCAGCGCGGATTCTTCAGCCGGGACGCCGACGGGGAGATCATCGGCGTGGATCTGGCCGGGCGACTGTTCGGCAGGGTGTCCTGAGCGGCACGCATCGACCGCGCCGACCCTTGCCGGGTCGGCGCGGTCGTCGCGTCAGCCCACAGCGCGCGTCAAGCGGCCCAAGGCTTCCGGCCGGGACAGATCGGCCCCGAGGCGGTACGCGCGGTGGTATTCGTCCTCACCGAGACGCTCGGTGAGGACGGCGACGAGAGTGACCAGCTCGGGTTCTCCGTGATCGAAGACGCCGCGGATGACCTCGCTGAGACCGAGGGCCGTGGCGGCCGCCGCGGGATCGTCCTCCAGGAGATGAAGTTTCGCGACGAGTTCCGCGGCCTGAGCCTGCGCTTGCGTGGTGAGAGCGGAATCGCCGTGGACGAACGAGCCGTCGACCACCTGCGGGAGGAGAGCACGGGCGGACTCGACGTCCGCTCCCGAGAGGTGATTCCGCAGCCGCGCGACCGCTATCTGGTTGGCTGCCATGGATTCCGGGTAGGGCAGGTGGCGAATCCGCTGTTCGAGCTGATCCAGATCATGACCAGATCCATCGAGATCACCTGTGCGGCGATGCAATTCGGCACTGATGAACAGGATCACCGCGCTCAGCCGAGCCAGGCCCTGGTCGGCCGCGAGTCGTTGCGCGGCTTCGATATCGCGGGCCGCCTCGGCGAGTTCGCCTCCGCGCATTCGTTCCTCCGCGAGGGCGGTGCGAGCGGCGGCGATATCGTCCTCGGTCCCGAGTTCGGACGCCAGGGTGACCGCGCGGGCGTAGTCGGCGAGGGCGCGATCATGCTCGCCCGCCACCGCGTGGGCGCGTCCGTCCGCGAGCAAGGCCATGCCCAGGCCCCAGCGATCACCGACGATCTCGAAGCCCCGCAATGCTTCTCGCCGGGCCTCGACTCCTTCCGAGAGCCGTCCCTCCCCGGTCAGCGCGATGTCGCGGGCGAACTGGGCGCTGGCCCGCACCCACGGATCGGGCCAGGTCATGGCCTGCTTCAGCTGTCGTTCGGCGAGCTTCTCATCCTCGGCGCGGGCGGCCAGCAATGCGGTCCACAGCGGCACGGCGGGATGGAATTCCAGCCCACCGGCTGCCACGCATTCCTCGATCAGGGTCGACAGCGAGCTTCCGGCGGGTGGGGCTCCGGCCATCAGGGCGATGACCCGGAACGCGGCGCGCGCCGATTCCGGCAGCTGGTCCGCGAGGCTCAGGATTCCGGCCAGCGAGCTCTCGAACTGGGTGCTCATCCCCCGGATCCCCCAGTACCAGAACATGGCCCGCGCCAGCCGCGACGCGATCTCCGGCGACGCCGGTTCCCCCAGCGCGGTGCGCAGCGCGGCGGCCAGGTTGGCGTGTTCGGCGTCGAAAAGAGCGATGGCGGTGAGCTGTTCGGTGCCACGCAGGTGGGGTTCGGCCTGTTCGGCGAGGGTCAGGTAGTAGTCGGTGAACGGCTCCGTGAGATGGTCGGGTGAGGACGCGAGCCGCTCGGCGGCGTAGGCGCGGATGGTCTCCAGCATGCGGTAGCGCGGCGGATCGTCGGAGCTGACGGTGACGAGGGACTTCTCGACCAGGGCGTCCAGGAGGTAGAGCAGGTCGTCGCCCGGGAGTTCCTCGTCACCGCAGATGATCTCGACGGCTTCCGCGGTCGCCCCGCCGGGGAACGCGGAAAGCCTTCGGGCGAGGACTCTTTCGGGTTCTTCGAGGAGGTCCCAGCTCCATTCGACCAGGGCGAGCAGGGTGCGCTGCCGGGGCAGGGCGGTGCGGCTGCCGGAGGTGAGCAGCCGGAAGCGATCGCCGAGCCGCCGGGCCACCTGGTCGACGTTCATGGCGCGCAGTTTCGCCGCGGCCAGTTCCAGGGCCAGCGGGAGGCCGCCGAGTCGGCGGCAGATCTCCACCACCGGTGCGACGGTGTCGTCGTCGAGCGCGAAGCCGGGACGGATGGCGGCGGCGCGTTCGACGAAGAGCCGCACCGACGAGGAGCGTTGGGCCGCAGCGGAATCCGCCGTCCGGTCAGGAACGTCGAGCGGCCCCAAGTGGCACAGCGTCTCGCCGGTGAGGGCGAGGGGTTCGCGGCTGGTGGCGAGCACCCGCAGTTGCGGCAGCCGGTCCAGCAGTGTCTCGGCGAGCCCGGCGGCGGCCGCGACGACGTGCTCGCAGTTGTCGAGCACCAGCACGGCAGGTCCGACGTCGAGGAGTTCGATCAGCCGGCCGGCTTTGTCGGGACGTTCGGCGGCGTCACTGTCGAGAGCGCCCGCGACGGCGTCGGCGAGCTGGTCGGGTGCGCCCAGTTCGGCCAGCGGGACGAAGAACACCGCGCCGTTGCCGGGCCGGTCCATGGCCTCGAGCGCGAGGCGGGTCTTGCCCGCGCCGCCGGGTCCCACAATGGTGACCAGTCGCGAATCCGCCAGCAGCCCGGTCACTTCCGCGATCTCGGGTTCGCGGCCGACGAATCCGGTGAGGCGGACCGGGAGCTTCCGGGTCGCGGCTTCCCGTCGCGGGGGCGGGCTTTCGAGTTCGCCGCGCAGCAGGGCCAGGTGGGTTTCGCGCAGGATCGCCGACGGATCGATGCCCAGTTCCTCGTCCAGCCGGGCCCGCGTCTCCTCGTAGGCCGCCAGCGCGTCGGACTGCCGTCCGGCCGCGGCCAGGGCCCGCATACGCAGGGCGGCGAGCCGTTCGCCGAGCGGATTGTCGGAGGCCGCGACCTCGAGGTCGGTGAGCACCTCGGCGTGGCGGCCCAATCGCAGTTCGGCCTCGAAGCGGTCCTCGAGGGCGGCGGCCCGCAGATCGTCGAGCCGGGTCGCGGCGGGCTGGGCGTAGGGGGCGTCGAGAACATCGCCGAGAGCGGGCCCGCGCCACAGCTCGAGGGCCTCGCCCAGCAGGCGGGCGGACGGTTCGGCGCGGCCCGCGGCCAGTTCCTGCCGTCCGCGCCGCACCAGATCCTCGAACCGGTCGGCGTCCACGCTCACCCCGGGCAGCCGGTAGCCGCCGGGCCCGAATTCGACGGTGCCCACGTCGCGCAGGGCCTTGCGCAGCCGCGACACCAGCGCCTGCAGCGCGCCCGACGCCTCAGCGGGCGGCTCCTCACCCCAGAGTCCGTCGACGAGCGCGGCGACGGACACATCGCGCCCCGACTCCAGCGCCAATCGCGCCACCAGCATTCGCACCCGGACGCCGGGGATCTCGACCCGGGTCCCGTCCTCCGCATGGACCCGAACCGGTCCGAGCACACTCACCTGCACCCGGCGAGTCTTCCAGACACACCGGCCGGGTACCCGTCTCCGATCGCGGCGGGGCACAGCCGATTACCCCGGAGGTAATCGACTCCGGGCGCCGCGCCGGGCACAGTCGATCCCATGACCGACATCTCCGCCGACCCGATCGGCCCCCAGTTGTTCGCCACCATGCCGTTCACCGAGGGCCTCGGCGTGCAGGTTCTCGACTGCGGCCCGCAACTCGTGCGCAGCCGGCTGGCCTGGCGCGAGAACCTGTGCACGCTGGGTGGTTCCATGCACGGCGGCGCGTTGATGGCGCTGGCCGACGCCACCGCGGCGGTGTGCGCGTACCTGAATCTTCCGGCGGGCAAGCAGGGTACGACCACCGTGGAGTCGAAGACGAACTTCGTGCGCGCCCTGCGGTCCGGTCACGCCACCGCCACCGCCACGCCGCTGCACGCCGGTCGGAGCTTCATTGTCGTGGAGACCGAGATCCGCGATGACGCGGGCGCTCTCGTCGCCAAGGTGACCCAGACCCAGGCGGTGCTCTAATCCGGGTTTCGACGCGATGCCCCCAAAGTTGCGGTCGTTCCATACGGAACGACCGGAACTACTGTTCGTCCCGTCGAAAGGGACCCTCAGTGAACCGATTCATCGCCGCAGCCTCCACCAGCGCACTTCTCGCCCTCGGCCCGCTGGCCGCCACCGCCTCCGCGGTGCCCGAGCCCGCCGCTACCCCCGTTGCCGACAGCGGCTCCGCCTCGGGCTCGGGCACCTTGGCCGGCCTCGGTCTCCAGATGCTGTTGTGCCGGCTCGAGGGCGGCACCATGACCAGTTCCGCCGCCGAAACCGCTCCCCCGTCCCACTGCACCGTCCTCTGATCGTCCGAGCGGATGCCGACCACCCTCGATCCGGCCGGGTGGCCCGGATCGGGTCGGGGCGTTATGATCGCCTCGATGACTACTCATTTCCATCAAGGATTGGGGGTTTCGTTCGCTTCTGGTGAGTGCTGATGCACCCATCCACCGCGAACGGGACAACTTCCCGACATTCATTCTGGCTGCGCGTGCGGGAGTTCGCCGTGCCGCCCTCCATGATCGAGACCGCTACCGCTCGGCGACGCGCCGGGGATTGGGCTGGGGCTTGTGCCGCAGCGGGTTTCGATGTGGATCTCGATCTGCGAACCGTAGCCCGCGTGCACGGGCGAGGACTCGCCACTCGTGTTCGAGACGATCTGCGAAGTCTGGCACCGGACCTGCTGCGCTGGCATCTGCCGCGGGTCGCTCCTGACGGATTGCTGCGGCCCGGGCTGACGATATCGCTGGCCCGATACGGCGGCGACGAGTACGGAAACGGTTACGGCGGAGCCGGTTCGGTTCATCTGGTGGTGCGGACCGCGCCCGCGTGGGCGGATGCCGGGCAACGGGTGAGCCTCGCGCTGTGGGACGGATCCGGCGACCGGGGCGGCGGCACGCTGCATCCGCATCCCCGGCCGGACCGGCGTTATCGGCTGGATCTTCATCGTCACCTGTGGGACTCGCGACGCAGCGACGAGCTGCGAATACGTTCCGGGGCAGTGCGACTCGACAGCCCGGAGGACATCGAGACCCAGCTCTCGGGTACGGCCCCGCCCGGTTGCGCCGTGGACCGGTGGGCCGATGAGGCCGGGATTCTGCTGCGCTCCGAAAGGAGCGCGGGCGGCCGGGTTCTCGTACGGGCCGGGGTGCGGCGGCGGATCGTCCTCGAATTGCCTTCGCACGCAGGTGATCCACCCGACGTGCGAATCGCCGAGCGATATCCGCGCGGCGAGATGTCCGGGCTACCTGTGCTGCCCGATGCCGCGACCTGGGCGCTGCCCGATCTGGAGCTGATGCGCGCGGGTGCGATCACGGCCGATCGGCTGCATCCCCTGGTCGCCTCAGCCCTGGAACCGGGCCATTCGAGGTCCGAAACCTCCGGTGGCGCAGCTCAGGACGGCCGGACACTGGTGGTGGAGTGCCGCGGCGAGCGGCATCGGGTGGCACTCGTGGACGGGGTGCTGACCGCCCTGGATCACGATCCCGCCGAGATCCGGCGAGAAGAGCTGCTGGTCGCCCTGACCGGAACTCCCCTGCCCTGTCTCCAGGCGATCGACCGGGCCCACCGGCGACCGGACTGGCTGTCCGATGTCCGGGAACGGTTGATGCACGGCGACACGGCCGGTGCGCTGACCGTGGTCGAGCGCGCTCTGGGTCCCGACGCGTTGTTGCGCGAGGGCGCGCTGCGCGACGAGCTGGAAGCGGCAGCGCGGCAGCGGATCACCTACGGCCTGTTCCGATCCGGTCTGTCCAAGCCGTTCCCTTGCCTGCCCCGGCCGAAGCACCGAGCCCATCCGCGAAACGCGACCTCCCGCTGATCCAGCGACCGTCGCGCCACTTCCCATTCCTCTGAACTCCCAAAGGTGATTCACACATGTCCATTGCAGCCCACTCCGACTCCCAACTCACCATCGCGGGCGACCTGTTGACCCTGCTGGGCGATGTCGCCACAGAGCCCCGGCCCAATCTCCAGCTCGAAGCCCTCACCCTGGCCGTGGCCGCCGACCTGCCGGTCCTCCTGTGGGGCGAGCCGGGCATCGGCAAAACCGCCGCCCTGACCCAACTCTCGAACACCCTCGACCTCCCCCTGACCACGGTGATCGCCAGCGTGCACGAACCGTCGGACTTCTCCGGCCTGCCGATCATCGGCGACGATCCCGCCACCCAGGGTGTCCCCATGGCCCCGCCGGAGTGGGCCGTCCGCCTGGTGCGCGAGGGACGCGGCCTGCTGTTCCTGGACGAGCTGTCCACCGCGCCGCCCGCCGTCCAGGCCGCCCTGCTCCGCCTGGTGCTGGAACGCCGGATCGGCACGCTGCGGCTGCCGCCGGGCGTCCGTATCGTGGCCGCCGCAAACCCGCGTTCCTCGGCGGCCGACGGCTGGGAGTTGAGCCCGCCGCTGGCCAACCGATTCGTCCACCTGAACTGGGTGCACGACCACGAGGTGGTGGTGCGCGGGCTCGGCGGCACCTGGCCGTACGCGACGCTGCCCACGCTCGATCCCGAAAAGTTCCCGGAGGCAGTCGATTTCGCCCGTCGCGCGGTGTGCGGCCTGCTCGCGGGCCGCCCGAAGCTCGTGCACCAGCTGCCCGGCAGCGAGGCTCGCCGTGGCGGCGCGTGGCCGTCCCCGCGCAGCTGGGAGATGACGGTGCGGCTCATCGCCTTCGCCACCGCCGCGGGCGCGAGTCGCGACGTACTGTCTCTGCTGGTCCGCGGCTCGGTCGGTGATGGCCCCGGTTTCGAGCTGCTCACCAGCATCGACCGCATGGATCTCCCCGACCCCGAACTGCTGCTCGCCGATCCCGACGCCGCCGACCTGCCGACCCGTGGCGATCTGCGTCAGGCTGCTCTCGACGCCGTGGTGGCGGCCGTGCGCAGCCGCCGCACCAAGGCACGATGGGACGCCGCCTGGGTGCTGCTGGCGAAGGCCGCCGAAACCGGCGCACCCGACCTGGTGGTCGTCCCCGCCACCACCCTCGCGAGTGTGCGTCACGAAACCTGGGACGTCCCCGCCTCGATCGAACGCCTCACCGGCATGGTCTCGGTCTCCCAGGGCGCGGACCGCGCGGCCGCCCGCATCACCGCGCAGGTGGGCCGATGACCCCGATCTTGGACTCCGAGAAGCTCTTCGCCGCCCGCCTGCTGGCCGTCCGCGCTCGCCCGTACCTCGCCACGGCCCTCTACGCCCTGAACATCGTCGAATCCCGCCGCGTCCCCACCATGGCCGTCGACCGCTACTGGCGCTGCTACGTCTCCCCCGCCTTCGTCGACCACACCGCTGTCGAGAACCTGGCTTCGATTCTCGTGCACGAGGTTTCCCATCTGCTCCGCGACCACCACGGTCGCAGCGATCGATTCGCGCAGGCCCACAACCTGTCCGGCCCCGCCGAACGCCTCCGCATGAACATCGCCGCCGACGCCGAGATCAACGACGACGCGTTCGGCGACGGCCTGATCCAGCCCGAGGACGCGGTCACTCCCGCCACCCTCGGCCTCTCCTCGGGCGAGCTCATGGAGGACTACCTCCACCAATTCCGGCTCACCGTCACCACCCAGCACCTGGCCTGGCTCGACTGCGGCAGCGGCGCCGACGGCCTCGACCGGGAGTGGGATCTGGGCCCCGACGGCGCCGACGCCCTCACCGAACAACAACGCGACGCCGTCAAATTCCGTGTCGCCCAAGGCATCGTCGGCCGGCCCGGCGACGCCCCCGAAGGCTGGCGCCGCTGGGCCGACCGCGCCCTCCACCCACCCCAACCCTGGCGAGACCTCCTCGGCGCGGCCCTCCGCTCCGCCGCCTCCACCCCCGGCCTCGGTGAAACCCACACCTACTCGCGGCCTTCCCGCCGGGCCACCGCCCTCCCCCGAACCATTCTCCCGACCCTGCGCCGAACCCCACCTCACGTCACCGTCATCATCGACACATCGGCTTCGGTGAGCGACACCGAACTGGGCAGCGCCCTCCTCGAAACCACCGCCATAGCCCGAACCCTCGGCGGCCGCAAAGACCTCCTCACCGTCATCTCCTGCGATGCCGCCGCCCACATCGCGGGCCCCTTCTGCCAGTCCGAGAGCATCCCCCTGATCGGCGGCGGAGGCACCGACCTCTGCACAGGTTTCGCCAAAGCCGCACGCGCCCAACCCCGCCCGGACGTCCTGGTGGTCCTCACCGACGGCCAAACCCCCTGGCCCGCGCACCGCCCGTCCGCCCGAACCGTGGTCGGCCTCTTCCGCCGACCCATCACCTGGACCGACGACGACACGGGTTACATCCCCGACCAGCCCCCATCCTGGGCCCGCGTCGTCGAAATCGGCTGACATTCGCGGCAACCGCCCGGTCGAACAACACTGCCGGGCAATCGGATTCAGTCCTCGCAGCAGTCGCAATCACCGTCCGCGGCTCGGGCACCCGCTCCGAGCGCGGTCGGCGACGGGCAGCAGGTGTCACCGTGCCACGCGTTGACGCCTTCCCGCACCGCGATGCCAGCGATGACGAGAGCGGCGATCGGGTCGGCCCACGACCAGCCGAACACACTGTTGACCACCAGTCCGACCAGCAGCACCGCGGACAGATAGGTACAGAGCAGCGTCTGCTTCGAATCGGCGACCGCGGAGGCCGACCCGAGTTCCCGCCCGGCCCGGCGCTGCGCCCACGACAACACCGGCATCACGGCCAGACTCACCGCCGCCAGCGCGATGCCGATCGGTGAATGCCGAGCCTCCCCGGCACCGACCAGCCCGCGCACCGAGTCGACCGTGACGTACGCGGCCAGCGCGAAGAATGAGAACGCGATGATCCGCAAGGCGGTCCGCTCCCGCCGCTCCGGATCCCGGCCCGCGAACTGCCAGGCGACCGCCGCGGCCGAGGACACTTCGATCACCGAGTCCAGCCCGAACCCGATCAGCGCCGTCGACGACGCCCGCGTGCCCTCACTCAGCGCGATGAGCGCCTCGACCACGTTGTAACCGATGGTCGCGGCCACGAACCAGCGAATCCGGCTCGCCAGCACCGCCCGCCGCTCCGGCGATGGCCCCACCACCACAGCCGACGGCAGCGACGGCATCCCCAGCGACGCCGACATCAGCAGCACCCTTCGGCCTCGGCCGCCGCACAACACGCGGGGTCGACCGCCAGCACCAGCCCGGTCAGATCATCGAGCGCACGCCCGATCCGCGCATCCGCCAGCTCATACCGCGACCGCCGCCCCTCCGGCACCGCGGCGACGAGTCCGCAACCCCGCAGGCACGCAAGATGATTCGACAGAATCTGACGCGACACCCCGATCCGCTCCGCGAGCTCGGACGGGTAACTCGGCTCCCGGCGCAAGCTCAACAGAATCTGGGTCCGTGTCGGATCCGACAAGGCGTGCCCGAACCGGGCAAGCGCATCACGGTGCAGCAGAGTGTCCACCCTCTGACAGTACATCAGAATCTGTATTCAGAAAATAATGAACCATCTTGCTCGGGATGCGGCCCAGGTCCAGACCGCGTTCGGGAACTGTGGTCAGGACACACGACCTACGGAGTCGAGGCGTCGTCGTGCCGTGATCCCGAGCGCGGTGAACACGCTGAGCAGCGCCACCGCCGCGATCGCCCACCACGAGTGCCTGAACCCGTTCAGCGCGTCGTTCCCCGAGGCGGTGAGCGTGCCGAGCAAGGCGACCAGCATCGCGACGCCGAGGACATAGCCGAGCTGTCGGCTGGTGTTCACGATGCCGCTGCCGGTCGAGACCTGGGCGGGCGGCAGATCCACCGTGGCGGACGCCAGCAGGCTGGGCAACGAGAACCCGACGCCCACACCGATGATCACCCAACCGGGCAGCACCTGGGCCGGGTAGTCGACCTCGGTCCGGGCGCTCAGCGCCAAGGCCACCGCACCCGCACAGACCAATGAATTACCCAGAGCCACCAGGTAACCGGCCGACCATCCGCGCTCGGCCAGGCGCTGCCCCACCGCGGCGAACACCGGCACCATCAGCGGGCCGGGGGCCACCGCCAGACCGGTGGCCAGGGCACTGTAACCCGCGCCGCCCTCGAGTCGTAGCACGACGCTGGGCAGCACCGCGCCAAAGGCGGTGCAGAACAGCAGGGCGGTCACATTGGCCCAGAGGAAGGTTCGAACCTTCATCAAGTTCGGATCGACGATGGGCGACGCATGGGTGAGCACTCGGGCGATCGCCAGCGCCGCCGCAACCGCCGCCGCCGCGAAGGCGACGAGCGTCGAACTCCCCGACCAACCCCACTCCTGCCCCTTCACCAGCGCCAGCGCCAGCGCGCCGAGACCGATCGCCAGGATCAGCGCTCCGAACAGGTCCGGAATCCGGGTCACCGTCACGTCTTCGGTCTCCGGCAGCAGTGCGACGGCCCCGATCAGCGCGATCACGCCCACCGGCACGTTGACCAGGAACACCCACTGCCACGACAGCTTCACCAGCGCACCGCCGACGACCGGCCCGACCGCGGCGGCCAGGGAGGTCGAGGTGGCCCAGATCTTCACCGCGCCCGCCCGGCGTTCGGCCGGGAGCGCCGTGAGCAGCAGGCCCAGGCTGGCCGGGGTCAGCAGGGCCGCGCCGGCCGCCTGTAGCACCCGGAATCCGACCAGCCACCACAGCGTCGGGCCGACAGCGCACGCCACGCTCGCGAGCGTGAAAACCGTGAGCCCGACCAGGAATCCGCGTTTGCGGCCGAAGCGGTCGGCCAGCCGGCCGGCCGGAATGAGCAGAGCGGCGTACACGATAGTGTACGCGTTGAGGACCCAGCTCAGATTCGACAGCGTCGAGCCCGGATAGCCCTCGCCGATCGCCTTGAAGGCGACGTTGACGATGAAAGTGTCGAGCATCGCCATGAACGCCGCCGAGCACAGCACCAACAGGATGAGATTCGAACGGTCGCGTGCCTGGGGCTGCGCCTCCGGAGCAGCAGACACAACCTGACTTGTTTCAACCATAGTTAGCCACCGTAGGCGCTGACTATGGCGAGATCAAGCCAGAGTGGCCGAATCATGTCCGCCGCACCGAATTAGCTGCGGCGCTATAGCTTTCGATCAGGAGGCGCTACGCCGGCTGGCCTATCACCCGTCGGCGGGCACCAGGAAGTGCTCGACGACACGGCGGATCTTGCCCTCGACGGACTGGTCACCGAGGCGCATGGAAGTGTTCGCTGTCCGCAGCACGGCGTCTGTCTGAAATGCGGCGAGATCGGTATCCAGCCGTGCGATTTCGCCTCGTTCGACGGCGCACGCCAATTCCGCGGACAGCACGTCCACCCATTCCTGCTGATACTGCGCGAGCTTGTCGCGCAACACACCGGGCCGACTGTCGTACACCGCGAGATTCGCCGCCTGGAAACAGCCACCCTCGAACAAGGGCTGTTCGGCATAGGCGATCCAGCGTTCGATCAATTCGCGAAAGCGTTCCACGCCAGGCGATTTCGCATTCGCCGGGCGAATCACGAAGTCGATGAACATGCGGCGGGCATGCTCGATGGTGGCCAGCTGCAGAGCTTCCTTGGTCCGGAAGAGGGTCTGAATGCCGGCCTTGCTGAGCCCCACCTCGGTGGCGAGCCGCCCGAAGCTCAGCGCCTCGAGATTGTCCAGCGATGCCATATCCACGGCGTGAGCGAGTACGGCCTGCCTGGTCCGAGCGCCGCGCAGGAGTCGCTTGTCGGTGATCTCACCGACGGCATCCGATGCCGTGGCACCCACGGCCGGCGTCACCGAACTAGGCATACATCCGATCGTACGTTACTCACCCGCCCCTCCGGAGCGGTCCCGCTCCCAGACCTAGGACGCGGCCTCCACCCGGAACGCCAGTTCACGCACCATGATCGTCGACAGGATCGCCTGACCTGACGTCGAGAAGTGAATCTTGTCCTCACTCAACAGATTCGGGCGATCGTTGAGGGGATGGTCCTCGGAATCGGCCAGCACCGCGTCGAACTCGGCGGCCAGCTTCCGGGTGATGTCGTTGAGCCGGGTGCGCCGCTCGGTCCAATCCGGGAAGACCGGGATCACGAATGCCCGTCCCAGGGTGAACACCGCGAGCTGAGCGCCGGTGCCCGCGGCGAACCGATACATCTCACGCAGTCCCGCCTCGATCCGCTCCCAGTCGGGACTGCGGCGCACGATGTCGTTCGCCCCGCTGTTCACATGCAGCAGGTCGGGCTCGAAGTCCAGGATCCGTCGGCCCTGCTCCTCGAGCGCCTGCGCGGTCGTGGCCCCGATGCGGGCCGTATTGAGGTAGGCCAGATCCGGATTCACCATCCGGAGCACGCGTTCGACCCGCGCGGGCCATCCCAGGTTCGCATAACCGGGCGTCGGATCACCCGCACCGACCGACAGGCTGTCTCCGAGCACGGCATAGCGGCGCCACGGAGCGCCGAAGAGCAAAGCGGCGAGGTCGGTCGGCGCGAGAACGTGAGGGTCGGTTTCCTCGGCGAGAGGCTGCACAATCATCGTCATGGAAGTAAGCATACGGTCGACCGTCTACATTCTCAACGGATATGGAGACGCCACATACGCATACGAATACATACAGTTCAAAGCCAGATTGCACCCAACCTGTGCCGAATGGGGAGCCGACGGCCTCGCCGACTTCTCCTGAGCGACACGCGCGGCGCGATGCCGTGAAATCACATCTCGTGTCGCCACCGACCCGCCCTGCAGACCGGGTGCGTTCACGACTCCCCGAGCCCCTGGTGAGGGACACATAAGCCGGAACCTGGGACACCGAACCGGCCCCACGGAGTAGCGTGCGGTCCATGAGCGCATGCGAGGTTTGCGGTAATGATTACGCCATGCCGATCGTCGTCGAAGCTCAGGGAGTGCGGCACACCTTCGACTGCTTCGAATGTGCGATCCACCGCATGGCACCCATCTGCGAGCACTGCAACGTCAAGATCATCGGTCACGGCGTGGAATCGGAGGGCAGGTTCTTCTGCTGCGTGCACTGCGCCGTGTCCGAGGGTGCCATAGGCCTGGTCGACCACATCTGAAACCCAGCGAACCAGCGGCCGAACGCCCTTGCGGCGCTTCGGCATTCCGGACTGCGCACCGCGGCCGTGGTGGGGCGGGCGGGGCTCGAACCCGCGACCAATGGATTATGAGATCAATCGCTGTCGGCTCTGTGCGGACCAGCGAAGTACCTGCACGTCATGGAGCATTTTTCCATATTCGACACGCATCTTGACTCTGCTCGACCCCGACGAGGGGCTCTGCTGCACGCCAGGGAACCTCGCTGTGCCTCAATCTTCCTGCGCCGGAACGTCCACCGAAGACCATCCAACGGCGTGGAGCCACGACTAGGTGTATTGACCGGAGACGTTGATCGAGTGCCTCACTCAGCTTGGCCATTCACGGGTCTTGCTGTCGCTGGGGGGATGCCGATCTCGTCAATGCCATGGCCGCTGCAGGCAATCTTGGTTGCACTGGCGTGCTCGATGCGGGACACGAGGAACCACCGCATATCGCTGCGTAGCCTGCACCACCCGATCAGGTACCAATGGCCGTTCGTGGAGCCGAACATCACCGGTTCTACGTCGCGGGTGGTCTTGCTGCCGTCACCCGAGGTGTAGCGGATACGCACCACCCGTTGCTCGGCCATCGCTTCCTCCAGTGCTGACTTGATCGCGCGCGGAGCAGGAGGCGCGTTCACCCAGACGCGACTGGCCAGCTCATCGGCCTTCGCCCGGGTCCGTGGATCGAGTACGTCCATGATCTTCCGAACGCCGGCCAAGGCGAGATCGGCGTAGGGGGCATCGGGTGCAGCAGAGACTGCCGCGAGTAGTGCCACTGCCTGCACGGGGGTCAGGCTGACCGGTGGCAGGGTGCCTCGGGCGACTAGCCCGTAGCCGCCGCCGGGGCCCGGACGCGACCAGATCGGCGCGCCACTGTTCTCGAGTGCGGTGAGGTCTCTCTTGACCGTTCGCACGGACACGCCGAACTCTTTTGCCAGTCGCTCAGCAGTGCATCCACGCGGTCCGCTGCGTCGCAGCATCTCGGACAGGGCGTGGAGTCGCTCCGCCCTCTTCATCTCCCACCCCGGCGAAAAATCATGCCAAAAATGGTGACATACCCTTGTCCGCGAGGCTCGAGAGCATCGTGGTGTGACGAACAACGCGAGCAGCCCGACCATGATCCTGATCGCTGGCCATTGGCTGGGAGCTTGGGCATGGGACCAGGTGCTGGAACACCTGACCGCTGACGGCTGGCGAACCATCCCGATGACGCTTCCCGGCCTCGATGAGCGGGACCCCGAGCGGGCGTCCAGGACGCTCGATGACCAGGCGACGGCGATCGAGCAGACTATGACCCAGGCCTCGGCTTCCGAGGCCCAGCCGGTAGTCATCGTGGCGCACAGCGGAGCCAACGCGCCGGTAAGCCTTGTGCTCGATCAGCATCCTGAACTTGTCCGCCGAGTGGTGTGGGTCGATAGCGGGCCCGTCGCGTCCGGCAGTATCTTCGCCCCGGATGCGCCCGAGGATCTGGATGAGTTTCCCCTGCCGCCCTTCGACGCGCTCGGGGAGCAGGCCAGCCTCGAGGGCCTGAGCACTGAGGCTCTCGAGCGCTTTCGAGCCAGGGCCGTTCCAGAACCCGGTCCCGTGCTACGCCAGCAAGTGAAGCTCACCAACGATGCGCGTCTGGCGGTCCCGACCACTCTGGTGTGCTGCTCGATCCCGAGCGCGCAGGTAATGGAGCTGGCCAACTCGGGTCATCCCATGTTCGCCGAGGTGTCAAACCTCGACCATGTTGACCTCATCGACCTCCCGACCGGGCATTGGCCCATGTGGAGCCGCCCCGGCGACCTCGCCCACATCCTCGCCGCAGCAGCGACTTCCCCAGCTAACTGAACCGCAGACAGACCTGAAGAGGGCCAGCCGAAGCGGCTGGCCCTCTTCAATTCCCGAAAGATCTCATGACACACCCCCATGCCGCGCTCACCCCAAGACATCGCCTCGAGGTTGCCCGTCTCGCCGTAGAGGAGGGGTGGGCGATCAGCGAGGTCGCTGCCCGTTTCCAGGTGTCCTGGCCGACCGTGAAGCGCTGGGTCGATCGCTACCTCGCCGGTGAGCCGATGCACGATCGCTCCTCGCGACCGAGAACATCGCCGAACAAGACGGGCAAGGCCGTGACGAAGGGATGTGTGAGCCTGCGGATGCGGCTGCGCGAAGGCCCGGTTCAACTCGCGAGCAGGCTTGGCGTCGCCCCGTCGACGGCTCATCGCATCCTGTGCTCGGCGCGTCTGAATCGGCTGTCCTATATAGACAGGGCGACCGGTGAGCCAATTCGCCGGTATGAGCACGACCACCCGGGATCGCTCGTCCACGTGGACGTGAAGAAGCTCGGGAATATCCCCGACGGCGGTGGCCGGCGCTACGTCGGCCGCCCCCAAGGCGACCACGACCGCGCAGCCACCCCAGGCAAGCCGAAGAACAAATGGCGCAACCCGAAGCTCGGGTACGCCTTCGTGCACACAGTTCTCGATGATCACTCCCGGGTGACATACACCGAGGTCCACGATGATGAGACAGCCTTCACCGCAGTCGCCGTTCCGCGCCGTGCCCAATCGCCGATCGGCCGGTCAGCGAAGCATGCGTTCGGCACCGCCGGTGAGAAAGGACACCAGGTCCTCATAGAAGTCGATGAGCTCCACATCGCTCATCTTCGGGGTGCTGGACCACAGATCCACGCGGCTGAGCGACTGCAGAAAACTCATCACCGCGATCGGCCAGCGCTGCGCGATCCGGTCGTCGGGCGTATCGGGCAGCGCGCGGCCGAGCTGGGCTCGCAGCCGCTGGGCAAGCTCGTCCTGCGGGGTGTCGGCGATCGCCGGCCGGGTGTAGTCGCGGGACACGTGCACGACGATCTTGGTCCATCGGATACCCCGAACCCGATGTGCGAGTAGCAATTCCAGGTACGGGTCGGTCAGCGCCCGCACGACCGCCTCGAGGTCGGGCGCGGGGCCGGCCTCGAGGCGATCGATCCGCTGCGAAATCGACTCCACCACTGCGGAACCCAGGTCCAGCAGCACCGCGGACAGCAGGTCTTCCTTGGTGCCGAAGTGGTAGTTCACCGCAGCAGCACCCTGTCCGGCGGCGGCATTGATCGCGCGGACCGACACGGCGTCGACGCCGTAGTCGGCGAAGAGCTTTTCCGCGGTGCGGATCAGGTGCGCCCGGGTGGCATCACCCTGCCGGTTCGGCAGCACGCGATTCATGCCGGCCAGGCTACCCGCCCCGATCGGACGGGCCTGCTCAGAAATGGCGGTCGAGCCATTCGACGATTGTCGCGGTCGTGGTGTCCGGATCCTCCAGCTGCGTCCAGTGGCCGGTGTCGATGATCCGGCGCTCGAACGTCTCGAAGTACTGCAGCAGGTTGTTACTGAGCATCGGGTGGCAGATCGGGTCGCGGCGTGCCGCGATCATCAGCGCGGGCACGTCCACCTGCGGCACGCCGTCCGGGAAACGCTCGGTATGCACTTCCCAGTTCCGGAGGATGCTCCGGTACCAGTTCAGGCCGCCGCGGAAACCGCTGCGCGCGTACGCATTCGCGTAGTATTGCAGCTCCTCCGGGCTCATGACGACCTCGCCCGGCCACGTCGACTCGTCATCGTGCAGCCAGTGGATGTACGACATCGACTCCGGATCGTGCTGTCCCGAGCGCGACAGGTTGGTACCGTTGCCGGTGTCGCGGCGCATGAAGAACCGGAACGTGGCCGCGGGGTCCTTGTCGAGCAGATCCTCGCACTCCTGTGTCTGGAAGTACGCCACGTAGTTTCGCGGTCCGTACACCTGCTCGTAGAGCTCGATCGGATTGTGCTCCGAGAACCCGAACGGGGTGTTCAGCGTGATCACGCCGGCGACCGAATCGGGCCGCAGGTACGGCATCGACCACGACACCATGCCGCCGAAGTCGTGACCGACCACGACGGCCTTCTCATAACCGGCGTCCTCGATCAGCGCCGCCACGTCCGCCGTGGTTTCGGCGATGCTGTACTTGCGGGGATCCTCCGGCCCGGTCGACTGACCGTACCCACGCATATCGGGTGCCAGGACGTGGAATCCGGCGTCCGCGATGGGCTGCAGCTGGTGCCGCCACGAGGCCGCCAGCTCCGGAAAGCCATGGCAGAGAACGACGCACACGTCGCGGGTGATCTTCTCCGGCACCACCTCGAAGACCGCGAGGCGGGCACCGTCGGTGTCGACGAACCGCGGTTCCGGGAGGAATACGTCAGACATTTGCAATCGCCTTTGCAGATTCGAGGCCACGTGGGGCGACCTACGATTTCGACGGTTCATTTCAGCTTCTTGATCATTCGATCGAGAAGTGACGGCAGGAAGCGACCGTCCCGCTCAACGGATGAACTTCGACTCGAGGCCCGGAACGGATGTCCTGTGCGGCTTATGGTGCTGGCATGAGTGCAGCCGTCGATGGGCCGGATCTGATCGCCGCGCTGGGCGACGAGATCCCTGAGGATCGCTTCGTCACCGACCCCGACATCGTCGACCGATACCAGCACGACGAGGCAGCGTGGGCGCCCTACCACGATGCTCTCGCGGTGCTGCGCGCTCGATCGGCGGCCGAGGTCCAGGCGCTGGTGCGGTACTGCCGGCTGCACGGCATCCCCGTCGTACCGCGCGGTGCGGGAACCGGGCTCTCGGGCGGCGCCAACGCCGTGCCGGGATGCGTGATCGTATCGCTGGAGCAGATGACGGCGGTCAAGCGGATCGACCGGCTCGAGCGGATCGCGGTCGTCGAGCCGGGCGTCGTCAACGATGACCTGCGGGCGGAGTGCGCCACCGAGGGGCTCTGGTATCCGCCGGATCCGGCCAGTTCGCCGTGGTCGACCATCGGCGGCAACGTCGCGACCAACGCCGGCGGCATCTGCTGCGTCAAATACGGCGTCACCCGCGACTATGTCCTCGGCGTCGAGGTCGTCACCGGTACCGGCGAGCTGGTTCGGTTGGGTCGGCAGACCGCGAAAGGCGTTGCCGGATATGACCTCGCCGGGCTGATGGTCGGATCCGAGGGCACGCTCGGCATCATCACGGAGATCACCGTGAAGCTGCGTCCGCTACAGCAACAGCAGCGGACGATCGCCGGCTACTTCGACTCCCTGGTCGACGCCGGAAAGGCCATCCGGGCCGTAGCCGACGCGGGATTGACACCGTCCGCGCTGGAGCTCGTCGACAAGAGGTGCCTGCAGGCCGTCGATGACTGGAAGCACATGGGCATCTCGGCCGAGGCGAACGTGGTGCTGCTCGGCCGCATCGACACCCCCGGCGCCGTCGGTGACGACGAGGCCGAACGGATGGTGCGGTCCTTCACCGACGGCGGTGCGACGTGGGCGGCGGCGTCCACCGATCAGACCGAGGCCGACGCGTTGTTCGCAGCGCGCCGCCTCGCCTACCCGGCGATGGAGCGCCTCGGCCCGGTGCTGACCGAGGACATCTGCGTACCGAAAAAGCATGTGCCGGACATGCTGGCGAGGATCGAACAGATCGGCGACGCGCATGACGTGGTCATCGCGAACATAGCGCATGCCGGCGACGGCAACCTGCACCCGCTGCTGATCGTCCCGCCCGACGACGACGCGCAGCGCATCCGAGCGCAGGCTGCGTTCGACGACATCATCACGGCGGGGCTGGAATTCGGCGGCACGGTCACCGGCGAGCACGGCGTTGGGCTGTTGAAGATGTCCGGCCTGCGGCAGGAGCTGTCCCCCGCGGTCCTCGACATGCACCGCGCGGTCAAGACCGCGCTGGACCCCGACGGGATTCTCAACCCCGGCAAAGTCTTCCGGTAAGTACGCCGGCCCAGTCTCGTCAGTGGCCGGCTCACCATCCCGAGCACGTTCTCAGCCGAGGAAGATGGTCCCCATCATGTCGAGGCCCCAAATCGATTCGATGGTGGTGATCAGAGAACCTGCGATGGCGGTCATACCGGTCTGCATCCCTGCGGGCGCTGCGCTGCCGTTCCGCCCCCGCGGACCGGTGTTCCGGATTCGCTGACCCCCAACCCTTCTCGAAGCGGCTCCGGGCCTCAGAAGGTGAACTGATCGCCGTAGGCGGTGGTCTGTACAACCCCCCGCACGGTACTCACCGTGGCCGTAACGAAGGGGACGGCCGACACCGGCGAGGCGCATTGGGCGACATTCAACGCGGCGCTGTCGAAAGAGATGCGGTACGGGAACACTGTGGTGTCGTCCAGGGCCGACGTCGCCGTTGTCGCGACGGTGACCTGGCCGGGCCCCAACGTGGCCGTCAAGACCTCTAGCAGGCCCAGTACTCCACCGACACTGGGTCCGAGGTCGATGCTGGGTGGACTGGCACTGGTCGGGGTGGTGGTGGTTGGGGTGGTGGTGGTTGGGGTGGTGGTGGTTGGGGTCGTCGTGGTCGTCGTGGTCGTCGTGGTCGTCGTGGTTGTCGGGGTCGTCGTGGTTGTCGGGGTCGTCGGGGTGGTTGGGGCAGCGGCTGGGCTGGTAGTGGTTATGGCGAAGCCGACCGGGCGGGTACTGGGTGTGATGGCGCTGGGGGTGATGACGGAGGCGATGGACGTAGTCGGCACGGGAGTGGCCGCCGTCGCAATCGGCGCGCTGACAGGGCTCGCAGGGCTCACTGTCGGGGCAAGGGCGCCGACCAAGCCTTGATTGGGCTCGATTCCGACGGTGAAGCCGCCGGCCACACTGATTCCGCAGCCGAGGATGAACCCTGCGACGGCCTGACCGGACGTGATCGGGTCACCCTCCACATTGACCGAGTAATCGCCGGACATCTGCGCGGCATGCGCGAACGTCAAGAGGAAATTCGGAGTCCGGTTACCAGGCAGATTCACCCCGACGCTGTCGACGGATGCCGTCAGATGAACTCCCGAACCGGTTACCTCCGAGCCGGGCGGCTGGGCTCGGCCCAGGTTGGTACCCCAGACCCACACGCCCAGGGTTGCCACGGCCGTGCCCGCCGCGGCGACGATTAGTAGACGCCGCAAACCTGGATCCTTTCTCGAAGATGTGCGCTAGCGCTTCTTCCAGAGTCCGATATCACAGGAACAGCCGCTGTTGGCTGGCAATAGAGCCTATCGGACATATCAGGCTGAGGAGCAATGCGGCGATAAGGCGTGTCGACCAGGGAACTCCTGCCGACGAGCCGATACCCGCCGTGTTCTGCCACTCGTCCGTGTCACCGAACGCTCTCAAAGCAAAGCCGTCCATCAACTTGGACATGCCTTCGGAGGGCGCACAGGTCGCCGCCAGGTTGGGCAGCTGAATCGAATCGAGGAGACCGCCGAAGTAAGTCGGCAGTTGCGGATTCGCCACGGCACCTACAGAACTGCCCATCGCACTGCGGTAGCTGTTCGCGAGCTCCCAGGAATCGCGCATTGGATCATCGGGAAGTGTACTGCTCGAGCCTCTGCAGGTTTGTGCGTAGCGCACCCGATCCGATAGGCCGAGAGTGGACAGCTCGGCGGCGAGATGCGGGTGAAACCGGATCGGGCAGCTGTTGCGGCTTCCCGTGCCGTCATCGGTCCAGACGTTGTCGATACCAACATCTTTCGTGGATCACCGATGCTCCGGTCGCGCGTTTGGGATTCTGTGGCCGCGCACCGTGACGAGTGGAAGACGCAAGTTGTAGTCCCCGAGGTCGCTGTGGTCGAGACGGTGAACATGATGCGGGTCGAGTGGGAGAAGACCCTCGCGGCTGTCGAGATACTTCACGTCGGGGAATTCGGACTCAGCGGGCTTCAACAGGAGATGGCCGAGAGGATCCGCGCGTACAGCGACGCATGCGAGCAGTCCGGTGCGCGATCGTCTCAGCGAGCTGGGTGTGTTGGTTGTTCCGCCGCTCGATGTATCCGCCGATATGGTCGCGGGTGATGTCGGGTGCTTCGATCGGAAGTGACTCGGAGAGAAGGTAATCGGCGAAGTAGCCGATGTGGACCAGGTATGTCGTCCAGCGAAGCGCTCCCCCTCATGGTGCGATGGCACGCCCGTAATCTATTCGCGGAAGAGCGCTGTTCTAGATTGAAATCTCTCCAGAAACGACAAAAACCCCTGGTCAGAGGGGTTTGTGGGGCGGGCGGGGCTCGAACCCGCGACCAATGGATTATGAGTCCACGGCTCTAACCGACTGAGCTACCGCCCCAGACCGCCGCAGATCACCGCGGGCTCCGCGAGATGCTACCGCTTCGGTGGGGGCGATGCCCAGTCGGACCTATCGGGCGGCGGTGGGGCCGTCGGCGATCTTGTTGAGTTCGAGCTGGTAGTAGAGGATGCCGAGGCCGAAGACGAAGTTGAGCAGGAAGCCGAGGAGGGGGTTGCAGGTGGGTTCGAGGCCTGCGGCTTCCTGGGACTGGCCGATGCGGGTGCCGGTGCGCCAGAAGCTGATCAGGGCGGCGATGCCGGTCCAGGAGAGCAGAATCATGACCAGCAGGGGGCCGGCGACGGGGGCTTCGGGGTCTCGGCGGAGTTCGGCCATCTCCTTGTGGATCTTGTAGTACCAGACCAGGAAGTAGATGCCGAGGGTCAACAGCGGCCAGACCAGCCACACCAGCACGGGGTTGCGGGGTTTGATCGGCGTGGCGAGGGCTGTGGTCATGGGGTGAATCCTTTTGTTGTCGTGCGATTTTCGTGTCCCGGCGGGAGCCGGCTGCCGAAACGTATCCACAGGATCGTGACCTGATCGTGAAGCGTTAATCTGAGGCGACCACCAACGGCAGGGAGGCACAGGATGTCGAGTCTGTTCGGGAACGTGCTGAAGGCGCATCAGTGGATCTACGAGAACAGCCACGGGGCGATCGGGCACAAGTTGTTGTTCGGGAATCCGACACTGCTGCTGCGGACTGTGGGACGGAAGACCGGTCAGGAGCGCACGAATGCGCTGACCTACGCCAAGGACGGCAAGAACTATCTGGTGACGGCTTCCAACGGCGGGTCGCCCCGGCCGCCGGGCTGGCTGGCGAATGTGAAGGCCCGGCCGGAATGTGTGATCCAGATCGGGACCCAGCGGATTCCGGTCACGGCCACCGCCATCTATCCGAACAATCCGGACTACGCGCGCCGGTTCCAGCTGGCCGACAAGGTGAACAAGGGCCGCTATACGCAGTATCAGACCATGACATCGCGGCCGATCGCGGTGGTGGTGCTCACACCGCGCTGAAACGCGGATCAGGTAGACCGACCCGCTAAGGGTCGGCTACCCTGCTGGGCAGAGGGGAGTACTTCCCACGAACCATTCCGGTCAGTACGGGCCGCGCCGTCGCGTCCCCCGGGTGGTTGCCCACGGTGTCCGCGGGTGAAGGAGACCTCGGCTGGTTTGCCATGTCCGAGGAGGTCCCATGAGTGCTACCCCCACTCTCCTAGCCGCTACCCCCGTCATCGACAGCATCGGAACCCCCTGGTTGTGGGGTGGAACGATCGCCGCGGTGCTGGCGCTGCTGATTCTCGATTTCACGCTCACCCGCCGCCCGCACGAGGTGTCCATGCGGGAGGCCATCGGCTGGACGGCCTTCTACATCGCCCTGCCGGTCGCCTTCGGCATGTTCCTGTGGTTCAACAACGGCGGCACCCCCGCGGTGGAGTTCTTCACCGGCTATCTGCTGGAGAAGTCGCTGTCGGTGGACAACCTGTTCATCTTCATGCTGCTGCTGTCGGCGTTCGCGGTCCCGGCGGCGCTGGCGCAGCGGGTGCTGCTGTACGGCATCGCGGGCGCGCTGGTGTTGCGCGGCATCTTCATCGCCCTGGGCGCGGCCGCCCTGGCCACCCTGGACTGGGCGTTCCTGCTGTTCGGCCTGATCCTGCTGGTCACCGCGCTGAAGCTGCTGGCCGACGCGGCCGGCGGACACGAGCAGGAACTGGACGTCGCCAACATGAGGTCGGTGCAGCTGCTGCGCCGCATCTGGCCGGTCACCGACGACTACCGCGGCACCAAGATGACGGTGAAGGAAGCCGACCCGGACCGGCCCGGCCGGTTCCGCCGCGTCCTGACCCCGCTCGCCCTGGTCGTGGCCGCCGTCATGGCCACCGACATCGTCTTCGCCGTCGACTCGGTCCCCGCGGTGTACGGCGTCACCGGCGACCCGTTCCTGGTCTTCGCCACCAATGCCTTCGCGCTACTCGGCTTGCGCGCACTGTATTTCGTCCTGCACGCCGCCCTGTCCCGCCTGGTGCACCTGGCCTACGGTCTGGCCGCCATCCTCGCCTTCATCGGCGTGAAGCTGGTCCTGCACTGGGCCCACGGCATCTGGAGCGGCGTTCCGACCATCCCCACCGCCGCCTCGCTGGTGGTGATCGTGGTGGTGCTGACGACGGTCACCCTCACCAGCATCTACGCCACTCGCGAGGAGAACGAACCCGTAGCCAACCCGCGGTGAGCCAACGCGGCGTCACCCGATGCCGCCGAACCGGTTCCCGCGTCCACCGCTCGATCCAGTCGATCGGGCGGTGGACGCGTGGCTAACCGCCGCCGCCACCGCACCCGCCGCCACCACCGCCGCAACCCCCTCCGCCGCCACCACCACCGCAACCTCCACCACCGCCGCAACCTCCGCCACCGCAGCCGCTGCCACCGCCGCACCCGCTGTGCCCGCCGCCGCAGCCACTGCCGCTACCGGGGTCCCCGCCGGCGCCGCAGTTGATCACACCGCCGCTGCTGTTGACCGAACCACCGCTGTAGGCCGCGCCACCGGGCCAACCTCCCCCGGCCCGCCATCTCTCCCTCCGGCGCTTGGTCTCGAGATCGGACCGAATGCCCTCTATGAGTCCGTAACTCAGCGCGCTGACGAACCCGATGCACAGGATGACGGAAATTATCGTGCCGATCATCGCCGGCCTCCTCCCCCGTCTCGCGGCAGCCGTGACCGCGAGATACAGCCGAAAAATACGCTCGGGGAACCGCTTCGACCAACCTATTTATCGGGCCCTGCCCGGTCACCGGATTCGACGTAGCGTGTAGCCATGTTGCTGAACCGTTCTCGGCGTCCGAGCATCGAACAGGTCAATCGGGTGGTCGACGCACTGGAGATCCCGGAGGCGGTGTTCAAGACCTGCCCGTGGCAGCCGCGGGAGCTGGTGGAGACCGGGTTACGGCAGTGGTTGCGGTGCTGCGGGGCGGCCATGCGCGACGATCGGGTGATCGGGATGCCGTCACACGCGGTGGACGAGGCGTGGCACGGGCTCATCCTGTGCACGAAACGGTATGCGCGCCTGTGTGATGACGCGTACGGGCGATTCCTGCACCACTTCCCGGACGGGGAGGGCACGGGGTCCGGGGACCCGATGGCGGAGCAGCTGGGACGCACCGTCGTCGCGTGGTCGTTCGTGGCGCGACCGGGCGAGGAATGCGTGCTGTGGAACCTGGACAGCGTTGTGGGAGTGGACCATCCGTGGGGTATCCCCACCGAGCAGGTCCACTCGATCGAGGCGGAGTTGCGGGCGGGCTAGTTGCCGCCGCCGCAACCACCGCCGCCACAGCTGCTGCTGGAGCTGCTGCCACCGCCGCAGCCGCTGTGCCCGCCGCCGCAACCGTGGTGGCCGTGGCTGGTGCCGCCGTGGTGATCGTGGCCGCTGCTCCCGTGGTGTCCGTGGCCACCGCCCATGTGATGGCCGTGGGCGTCGCCTCCGGGGGACCATCCGCTACCGCGGTCGCCCGAGTCGACGGTCCAGTCGCCGCCGCCGGAGCCGAGTCCCCAGCGCTTGTCGCGTCTTCCACGCACTCGATCGCGTTCACCTCGGTTGGTGACCACCGCCACGACGACCAGCGTGAACACGATGAAGACAACAATGAATCCGACAGCGAACATGGTCGGCCTCCTCCCCCGTCCCGCGGCCCCTGTGGCTGCGAGGCTGAGCCGAAAGCTACGCGGGGAGGGGCGGTGCGACAAGCGCATTTACCGAGGGGCTCATCACCGGCGTGAGCCCCTCGGGGGCGCGTACTCGCTACGTCAGCTTCACGCGGGCCGCGAAGAAGCGGGCGACGGCGGGCGCGAAGCGGTTGAAGCGGTACTGGAGCCACGCCTCCGGTGTCACCGGCACCACGTCGCGTCCGTTCTCGACGGCCTTGACGATCTGGTCGGCGACCTTCTCGGGGCCGTAGCGGCGGGCCGCGTACAGCTTGTCGTAGCGCTGCTGCTTGGCCGCCTCTTCCTCGGCGGAAACACCCGAGAACCGGGTGTTGGCAACGATATTCGTATGCACGATTCCCGGGCAGATGGTCTGCACACCGATGCCGTTGCCCGCCAGTTCGGCGCGCAGGCAGTCGGAGAACATGAACACCGCGGACTTGGAGGTCGAGTAGGCGGCGAAGCCACGCTGCGGGGTGTACGCGGCCATCGACGAGAGGTTGACGATATTGCCACCCAGGCCGCGGTCGGCCATGGCCTTGCCGAACGCGCGGCAGCCGTTGATGACACCGTGCAGGTTGATGTCGAGCACCCGGTTGAATTCGGCCGCGGAGGTGTCGAAGAAGTCACCCGCGGCGCCGATGCCGGCGTTGTTGATCAGGATGTCGGGCACGCCGTGCGCGGCGATGACCGCGTTCGCGTGCTCGGCGACCGCTTCGGCGTCGGACACGTCGAGCTGGTAGGCGTGCGCGATACCGCCGATCCCGGCGATGAGGTCCGCGGTCTCCTTGGCCGAGTCCAGGTTGATGTCGGACAGCACGACCTCGGCGCCCTTGCGGGCGAAGGCGAGGGCGGTCTCACGGCCGATGCCGCTGCCGCCGCCGGTGATCACCAGCAGCTGGTGGTCGAAAGGCCGCTGCTCCGAACCGACCTCGGCCCGGCGCAGCGTGCGCGGCGTGTCCCCGGTACGGAGCGAGTCGATGAGCTCGATGGTGGAGGTCGCCAGCAGTTCCGGGTGCGAGAACGGCAGCCAGTGCCCGCCGCCGACCTCGCGGCGGTACAGGTTGGGCGCGTACTCCTTGGTGTCGGCGTAGCCCGCGGGCCGCACCGCCACATCGCGGCGCGCGATGACCAGCTGCACCGGCACCTCGGTGCGGCGGTCGCGCGGATCACCCAGGCGCTGCAGGATATTGGCGCGGTAGATGCGCATGCCGTCGAAGAAGTCGCGCCGGAACTCCGGTCCCAGCTTGATGTTCTCCGGCGAGGTCTCGTTCATCAGGCCGACGAAGCGCGACCACATCTTCTCGGTGCCCAGCGGCTTGAGCACCACCCGCGGCACGCCCGGCGTCATGAACAGACCGGTGTACAGCGAGGACAGCAGCTGGGTGAACGGACCCCACACCTTGCCCTGCGACATGCGCGAGCGCACCCACGCGCCCAGGTGGTCGAGGTTGGGCCCGGACACCGAGGTGAAGGATGCGACCCGGCCGACGGCCTGCGGCTCGCACACGGCCTCCCACATCTGCACCGAACCCCAGTCGTGGGCCAGGATGTGCACGGGCGCATCGGGACTCACGGCGTCGGCGACGGCGAAGAAGTCGGCCGCGAAGTGCTCGAGCCGGAAGTCCTCGGTGCGGTCGGTGCGGGTGGAGCGGCCGTGGCCGCGGGTGTCGTAGGTGACGACGTGGAAACGGTCGGCGAGCAGCGGCACCACGCGGTCCCACAGGTGGTTGTCGTCGGGCCAACCATGCACCAGCACAACGGTTTCAGCGGACGGCTCACCGTATTCGTAGACGGCGATATCGAATTCGCCCGAGCGCACCAGGCGCTCGGCGGCGGGGATGACGGTGGCTTCGGTCACGATCTTCTCCTCGTTGAGACGGTGCTAGAGGTCCAGCACCAAACGGTCCCCGCCGCAACGGGATACACAGATGAGCATGTCGCCGGCCGCGCGCTCGGCGTCGGTGAGCACGGTGTCGCGGTGGTCGACCTCGCCGGAGCGCACCCGCACCACGCAGGTGCGGCAGAAGCCCTGGCGGCACGAGTATGAGCTGTCCGGACGGGCTTTCAGCACTTCCTCGAGCACCGACTTGTCGGCGGGCACGTCGAGCACCTCGCCGGTGCGGGCCAGTTCCACCTGGAAGGCGGTGCCGTTCACCACCGGCGGCGGCGAGAACCGTTCGGAATACAGTTCCACGCCGCGCGCGCCGTTGCCTGTCATCGTGCGCACGGCGTCGGCGATGACCTGGGTCATGACGACCGGTCCGCAGCAGTAGACGGAGGTGTCGGGCCCGACGCCGGGCAGCAGGTCCGCGGCGGTGGGGATGCCGTGCTCGTCGTCGGTGCGCACGGTGACCCGCGACCCGAACGACTCCACCTCGGACAAGAATGGAATGGTGTCGCGGGACCGCCCGGCATACACCATGGTCCAGTCGACGCCGAGCCGATCGGCCATCCGGATCATCGGCAGGATCGGTGTGATCCCGATGCCTCCCGCCACGAAATGCACTCGCGCGGACGAGGATCCGTAGCCGGGCAGTACGAACGGGAAGGCGTTGCGCGGCCCGCGCACGATGATCGTGGTGCCGACCCGCACCTCGTCGTGCACCTCGAGGGAGCCGCCGTTGCCGTCCGGAATGCGCCGCACCGCAACGCGATACGCGTGCCGGTCGGCGGGGTCCCCGCACAGCGAGTACTGCCGCACCTTGCCCGAGGGCAGTTCCAGATCCAGGTGCGCGCCGGGCCGCCAGGCGGGCAGTTCCCGCCCGTCGGGGGCGGTCATCAGCAGGCTGATCACGTCGGTGTCGTGCGCCTCGACACGGCGTTCGACGACGACCAGCGGAATCCGCCAGGCGTCGACCCGCACCTCGGGTTCGTACCGGTTGACGAAAGTGCTCCAGCGCAAACGGCTCTCGGCGATGAAGTCCAGGACCCGGGTGGTCCGGTCGGCACGTCCCTTGCCGAACAGATCCTGCGGTGGTGTGACGGGGACGGGCCGGATCGCCGCGTTCACGAGGCCATCACGCGCGCGGCCGGGGACTGCGCCAGGTAGGCCACGGCCTGCGCGGTGGACCCGACGCCTTCGGGGCTGTAGCCGGGCTTGAAGGTGGACAGCGCGCTGATCAGCAGCGACGGGATGCCGGGCACCGAGCCGCGCCACATGCCCGCGAAGATCCGGGCGACCAGCATCGGATAGCGGTGGTCGGGCAGCGTGGGGTCGGCGTGCACCAGGTACTTGGTGCCGCGCAGCAGCAACGCGATGAAGATCGGGAACACGATGAGCATGAGCGCGCCGCGGCGCACGTAGCCGATCTCGAAGTACTCGGCCACGTCGTGGGCGACCATGCGGTGCTCGACCTCTTCGGCCCCGTGCCAGCGGAACAGGTCCAGCATCTGCGGGTCGGCGTCGAACTGCTCGAGGTCGGCGTTGATGACCCAGTCGCCGAGGAAGGCGAAGAAGTGCTCGAGCGCGGCGATGACGCCCAGCCGTTCGACGAGCTGTTGCTGCTGGGCGGCCGTGGTGCCGAGCCGGCGCGGGCCCAGCGTCTTGCGGAACAGGAATTCGGCCTGCCGCACGTAGGGCTCGACGTCGATGCCGTGGGCGGCCAGTACCTCCTCGAGGGCGCCGTGGTGGCTCTCGGCGTGCATGGACTCCTGGCCGATGAACCCGATCATGGCCTCGCGCAGCTTCTCGTCCTTGACCAGTTCGAGGGCTTCACCGAAGGTCACCAGGAACATGCGCTCACCTTCGGGCAGCAGCATGCTCAGGGCATTGAGGACGTGCGAGGCGATCGGTTCCTGCTTCATCCAGACCGGTTCGGTCTTCGACCAATCGAACCGGACGTTGCGGGCGTGCAGGGCTACCTCTCCGGGTTCGGTCACCTCTCGGCGGCCCAGCTTCGGAAGTAGCTTCATCGGTACTCCTGGTCTCGTAGCGATTTGCTGCGTGAGCGTAGCAACATTCTACCTATGTATGAAACCAGGAGTTACAGCTAGATTTTTCCGCCCCGATCAGCTATCGACGTGCACGTGCGGCCGCTGCGACCGGCGCGGGATGGCCCGGCGCAGGATCTCCCGGGTCACCGGCGCGACCTCGCCCTCACCGAAGAACATGAACCGCACCAGATTGACGAGCGGGTTCCCCTCGGTCCATTCGAAGTAGACATGCGGGCACTCCCCGGTCCGGTCCCGGATGGCGATCAGGATCGACGCGATGCAGTTCGGCACGGCCGCGGCCTCGACGGTGAGGATGTGATAGTCCTCCACGTCCACCTCGGTCACGTGCAGCGTGGTGCTGAACTCCGAGGGGTCCTTCACGATGACCTCGAGGAAGAGGATGGGCTCGCTGTCGGGAATGTGGCTTTCCCGGCGCTGGTCGGCTTCCTTCTCCGCGTACTCCTGCGGCGAACGCCCGTCGGTGATGTCGTGGGTGACGATGCGGATCTCGCCGCGCTCGGCCAGCCGGTCGATCACCGCGCAGGCCTTCTCGTCGAAGATCACCTCGACGGCCCGCAGCTCGAACGCCCGGCGGATGCGCGAGGCGAACGACACCACCAGGGTCGCCAGCACGAACAGGATCGCGAGGTGCAGACCTTCCGGCTTCTCGATGATGTTGTCGATGGTGGTGTAGACGAAGATCAGCGACACCAGCCCGAAGCCAAGCACCCGCGAATACTGCTGTTTGCGCCAGGCCGAAATGGACACCGCCACCGCCGCGGAGGTGATCAGCACCAGCACACCGGTCGCGTAGGCCGCACCTTGCGCGTCCACGCTCGCGTCGAAATACCAGGTGATCCCGAAGGCGATGAGCGCGAAAACCAGAGTCAGCGGCCGGATCTGACGCGCCCACTCGGGAGCCATGCCGAAGCGCGGGAGGTAGCGCGGGACCAGGTTCAGCAGGCCCGCCATGGCCGACGCGCCCGCGAACCACAGGATCGCGATGGTGCTGATGTCATAGACGGTGCCGAACGCGTTGCCCAGATGCTCGTGCGCCAGATACGCGAGTGCCCGCCCGTTGGCCTGCCCGCCCTCCTGGAACTCCTGCTCCGGAATCAGGATGGTGGTGATGAAGCTGGTGACGATGAGGAAGCCGCTCATGATGAGCGCGGCCGTGGTCAGCAGTTTGCGGGTGCCGATGATGCGGGTGCGCGGAAAGTCCTTAGGGTCGGCCAGATTGCCCTTGATCTGCGGCATGACCGCGACACCGGTCTCGAAGCCGGACAGACCCAGCGCCAGCTTCGGGAACACCAGCAGCGCGACGCCGATCATCGCGAAGATATTGCCGTGCTTGGCCGTCAGCAGATGCGTCCAGTCGGTCACCAGATGCGGGGCCTGCAGCACCTTGACGATGCCGACCACGGCCACCACCAGGTTCAGCGACAGGTACACGCCGACCAGTCCGACCGCGATGCCGATGGCCTCGCTGAACCCCTTGAGGAACACCGCCGCCAGCAGCGCCAGCAGGACCAGGGTGATGGTCATGTTCTGGTCCGCCAGCCACTCCGGCACGTACGGGTTCTCGACGATGTGCGCCGCGCCGTCCGCGGCCGACAGCGTCATGGTGATGGTGAAGTCGGTGGCCGCGAAGCCCAGCAGCACCAGGATGAAGATCTTGCCCCACCAGTTGGGCAGGAATTTGGCGAACATGGCGATGGACCCGCCGCCCTCGTGGCTCTCCGTGGCCACCCGCCGGTACACCGGTAGCGCGCCCAGCAGGGTCAGCGCGACCAGCACGATGGTCGCGAGCGGGGACAGCACGCCGGCGGCCAGCGCCGCGATGCCCGGCTGATATCCGAGTGTCGAGAAGTAGTCGACACCGGTCAGGCACATCACCTTCCACCAGGAGTGCTGATGCTCCTTGGGTGGCTTCTTCACCATCGGGCCCTGGATCTGCGAGTGGTTCTCCCCCGCGTCTTCCAGTAGCCAGTTCGCGAAGCGCGAGCGCGGCCGTACATCGGTCGTGGTCAAGGAGTCCTCCCCGGATCGCTGCGGTCCGGTTTCCCGTAAATCTTCCAAAATGACGTGATGAATGTACTCACGGCAAACCGGGCACGGTCAGAGCCCGCGCCGTGAGTCGATCAGGGGAATGTGCTAGCCGAGATAGGCCGCGACGGCGTCGGCGATGGCCCGCGCGAATCGGGCACGGCCGTCCGGGGATTCGATGAGGGCGGCATCGCCGGGATCCCGCATATTGCCGCATTCGACCAGAGCCGTCGGACGCTCGGAGAAGTTCAGCCCGGCCAGGTCGGGCCGCGGGTTCAGGCCGTCGGAGCCGACGTAGGTCGACGGCGTGAAGCCCGCCCCGGACAGGGTGTCGCGCAGCCGGGTGGCCAGCTGCACCGACGGCCCGGACTGGGCGTCGTTGAGCGCGGGCGAGGAGTAGGCGACGTGGAAGCCGTGCGCCCCGGCGGGCGCGCCGTCGGCGTGGATCGACACCACGGCCGCTGCGCCGACCCGATTGCCGAGGGTGCCACGGTCGTTCACGCACGGGCCGACGCCGGTGTCACTGTCGCGGCTCATGATCACCTGGAAGCCGCGGGCGGCGAGCTGATCGCGCACCAGCTGGGCCACCGCCCAATTGAATTCGTGCTCGGTGTAGCCGTCGTCACCGCTGGTGCCGGTGGTGTTGCAGGGCTTCATGCCGCCGCGCCCGTCGGGCACCTTGGCATTGATCTCGTCGGCGTGGGCCGCGCCGCCGCCATTGTGGCCGGGATCGATCACCACGGTCCGGTTGGCGATCGGAAAGACCGGGAGGGCAGGCAGATCCGCTTTCGCGGGGGCGTCCTGCGCCGGGCGCGACTGCGAGACCGGGACGGCTTGGCTCTGCACGCAGCCCGCGAGCAGCAGCGCGCCGCACAGTGCCGCCATGGACTTCCAGTGTCGGTGTCGCACGCCTCGACGATAACGGTTGAATCACGAAGAGGTAAGTCAGTGTTCGAGCTTGCGCAGGATCTCGTGGAGGGTGCGCAGGTCGGCCGGGGTGAGGTCGGCCAATTCCGCGGGCGCGGGGTCGGGCGTGGCGAGCGCGTGGGCCACCACCCGCTCACCGGCGTCGGTGAGCGAGATCAGCTTGCTGCGCCGGTTGGTCGGGTCTATCTCGCGGATCACCAGTCCGCGTTCCTCGAGGTCGTTGACCACCACCGTGGTGGCGGGCGCGTCCATGGCGGCCGCCCGGGCCAGGTCCTTGGCGCTGAGCGGTCCGGGCCGCAGTCGCCGCAGCACCCGGATCCGGCTGAACGGCATGCCGGTTCGCTCGGTCACCGCGCGTTTCCAGCCGTCACGGGTGTCCATCACCAGGTGGGTGAGCTGCCGCCAGACCTGGTCGGTGGTGGGCGTGTCATCCGGCATGAACGGGGACCTTCTGTTCCAGCAGGGGCGCGATCCGGTCTCGCGAACGGTACGCCCAGTCGGTATTGGCGGCGACGCCGAGCGCGGTGACGGCCACGGCGAATCCGCTGATGGTCCACCACAATCCCGCGCCGGTGAGCGCACCACACAGTGCCACACCGAGACTCACCCCGACCTGGCGGCTGGTGGAGGCCACCGCCGCCGCGGCCCCGGCCCGATCGAGCGGCATCCCGCTGACCGCGGTGGTGGTGATGGGCGCGTTGACCATGCCGAATCCGATGCCGAACAGCACGAACGTGACGATCAGCTGCCAGATCGGGGTGTCGGCGCGCAGCAGGGTGAGCAGGACCGCGGCCGCACCCATCAGCGAACCGGAGGCCAGCAGCGACGGCCGGGTGCCGTATCGACCCACCAGTCGTCCCGACAGCGGTGAGAAGAACAGCATGCCCAGCGCCATCGGCAGGTACAGCAGTCCGGTGTGCACGGCCGAGAAGTGCCGCGTCCCTTGCAGATACATCGACATGCTGAACAGGAAGGCGCCCAGCGCCGCGAACGAACAGACCGCGATGACGGTGGCCGAGGAGAACGGGAAGCTGCGGAAGAAGCGCAGGTCGATGAACGGCGACCGGTGCCGCGACTCGTGCCACACGAATCCGGCCAGCGCGGCCGCCGCGATGACGAAGACCGCGGGCTCGGCTTCGATGAGCCCGAACACCAGCGTGAACAGCACCGCGATGGCCAGCAGCTGTCCGATCGGATCCATGCCGCGCGGATTGGCCGACTTCGATTCCGGCACGAAGATCGTGGTGAGCGCGAACGCGACCGCCACGATGGGCAGATTGATCCAGAACACCGACTGCCAGCCCAGACTGTCGATGAGCACACCGCCGACCATGGGCCCCAGCGCCGTCGAGATGCCGACCACCGCACCCCACACCCCGACCGCGCGCGCCCGCTCCACCCGCCCGGTGAAGGTCGTCGTAATGATCGACATGGCAACGGGATTCAGCATGGACCCGCCGATGGCCTGCACGAACCGCGCCCCGATCAGGATCTCGATGCTCGGCGCGAGACTGCACAACAGCGATCCGGCCGCGAAGGTGAGCAGCCCGATCCGGAACACCCGCTTGCGCCCGAACCGGTCCGCCGCCGCGCCCGACAGCATGAGCAGGCTGGCCAGCGTCAGCGTGTACACGTCGACGATCCACTGCAACCGCGACAGCGGCGCCCCCAGATCGTCGCGAATGGTCGGGATGGCGACGTTCACGATGGTCGCGTCCATGGAAGAGATCAGCAAGCTCAGGCAGCAGGTGACCAGGATGATCGTCTTCCGGCGCGAATCGAGGCCCTCAACGGTTGTATGCACACAACTATTGTGTGTTCACAACCGTTTGGGACGCAAGGTCTCATGCAGTGGCCCCGATCACACCCCGATCATCCGCACCGAGAGGACACTCGACACCCATGACGGGAAACGTGAAGCGGCGATTGGTCATCGCCGCGCTGCTCGCCGCCGGACTGGTCACCGCGACGCCGACCGGGGCGCAGCCCGCACCCGCCGCTGCCACCGAGTACCCGTGGCGTCAGCTCATGGTCGATACCGGGCGCGAGTACTTCCCGATCGACTGGCTCGAGGCGCGAGTGCGGGAGCTGTCGGCGTTGGGGATGAACACGCTGCATCTGCACCTGTCCGACAATCAGGGCTTCCGGCTGCGCAGCGACACCCATCCGGAGGTGAACTCGGCGCAGACCTACTCCAAGGACGAGATCCGCGCGCTGGTGTCCTACGCCGAGGGCTACGGCATCACGGTGGTGCCGGAGATCGACATGCCCAGCCACATGGGGCAGATCCTCGCCCACCATCCGGAACTCCGGCTGGTGCCGGCGCACACCACACCGGCCGAGGCCCAGCAGGATTCGCTGCTCGGCGGACCGGAGACCAAGATCGACCTGTCCAACCCGGCGGCCTATCAACTCATGGGTGATCTGCTGCGCGAATTCCTGCCGCTGTTCCCCGGCCCGTACTGGCACCTCGGCGCGGACGAGTACGTCAGCGACTTCGACCGCTATCCCCAATTGAGCCCGTACGCGGTGCGCGACTACATCACCTGGGCGTCAAGCATTCTGGCCGAGACGGGCAAGACGCCGATCGTCTGGAACGACGGGCTCGACTGGCCCGGCGCACTCGGCCTCGACCCGTCGATCATCATCGACTACTGGTCCGCGGGCACCGCGCCGTGGATCCGCACCGGCCGCGGCCCCGCCGAGCTCGCCGCGAATGGAAACCGCTTGGTCAATGCCGGTTTCACCCCCACCTACTTCGTCACCGGCGGACCCGCATCGGGCCTGAACACCCCGCCCGCTCTGCTGAAACTGTGGAATCCCGCGATCTTCGTCGACCTCAGCACCCTGCCCGCCGCGAGCCGATCACAGCTGATCGGGTCGGGCGTCTTCGTGTGGTGCGACGATCCCACGGCCATGACCCCGGACGAGATCTCCGCTCCCCTGTCGGAACGGCTGGTCATCATGGCCGACAAGCTTCGCGGGCGGTAGCGCCGAGTCCCGGTGTCAGTGCTTGGGATTCACCTCGGGCATCAGGGCCGACCATGCCGCGAGCACGTCCTCGGTCTGTTGTTCGGGGGTGCCGTAGGTGTGGGCGGCGACGGTGAAACCCGGACCGAAGGAGACCGACGACACCTCCGGATCGCCGACATCGGACCAACCCCACTTGGTTCCGTACACCTGCGGCAGCCGGGCCGTGCCCCAGTCCTGGCGGGTGCCGTCGGCGGCTCGGTCGGCGGGCTGTTCCATCCACGCCAGGATGGGGCTGTCGGGTTCGTCGCGGATCTTGGCGGCGAGGAAGTCGGCCACATCGGCGGTGCTGGTGGTCGAGAATTCCCAGCCGCCCTGGCTGTGGGTGGAGCGGAGGTGGTACTCGGTGGCCTCGGCGTCGATGGCGTACGGGTATTTGGCTTCGATTCGATCGGCGGCGGCGTCGTCGGATTTGCGGATCATGCGTTCACCGAGGTCGCGGTCCTCGGCGGAGCCGTCGCCGTGTTTGAGGGCGTAGTCGGCGAGGTAGAGCTTGGCGAGGGACAGGGCCGCGCGCTCCTCGTGCTGGTTGGTGGTGCCCCAGCCCGCGCCGGGGACCAGCGTGCGCACCGAGAGCGAGGTACGAGGCGGGATGCGGGACGAGTCGAAGGCGCCGGGGTCGAGCGCGGGTTGCGCGCTCGCCGCTCCGCCGGCGCAGACGCCCAGCGCCAGTCCGACTCCGGTCGCCACGGTCTCGACCACACCTGCCCGCCTGCCCATCGCCCACCTCCGCGTCGCGTTGCACCCGGTGTCACCTTGCTCCGCGGCGCTGGGCGGAGGCTCACGACACGCCGATGGCGGTCAGACCGTGAGCAGGGTGCGACCCAGCGCGGCGCGCGATCCGATGGCGGTGTGCGCCGCCGCGGCCCGGTCGAGCGGGAAGGTCTGGCCGATCACGACTTCCAGTCGTCCGGCCGCGACTTCGGCGTGCGCGCGCTGGTGCAGCGCGAGCCAGTCGGTGTCCGGGGTGGTGAGCTCGAACAGCGTCACGACGGTGACCTCCTGGGCCGCAGCGGATTCCGCGTCCACCGCGGCGAAGCCGCCGGCGGCATTGCCGTAGGCGATGAGCAGACCGCCCGGCGCGACGGCGGCCAGTGCCGCGCGGCCGATCTCGCCGCCCGCGCCGTCGAGGACCACCGCGACGCCGCCGGTGCGTTCGCGCACCCGCTCGGCCCAGCCGGGCTCGGAGTAGTCGATCACCTCGTGCGCGCCGAGTCGTTGCGCCAGCGCGAGTTTCGCCTCACCGCGGGCGGCCGCGATCACCCGCGCTCCGGCGGTCCGCGCCAATTGGACCAGCAGTGTGCCCAATCCGCCCGCGGCGGCGGTGACCAGCACCCACTGCCCCGGTTCGATGGCGGCCCGGTCGGCGATGGCGAGCACGGTGCGGCCGTCGTGGACCAGGGCGGCGGCCTGCTCGAAACTCAACTCGGCGGGGATGGCCGCGAGGGTGTCGGCCTTGGCCAGGGCTCGTTCGGCGTAGCCGCCGATGGGCAGGCCGCCGCCGACGCCACTGGCCGCGGTGGGGGTGGCCACCCGCTTGCCGACCCACGCGGCGTCGACGTCGGGGCCGACGGACTCGACGGTGCCGGTGACCGCGCCGCCGGGGATGAACGGCGGTTCGGCCGGGAAGTAGTCACGCGCCGCGCCGCTGCGCAGCATCGTGTCCAGGAACATGACGTCGGCGGCCGCGACCCGCACCACCACTTCGCCGGGCCCGGCGACGGGGTCGGGAACCTCGTCGATCTTCAGCACCTTGGGTCCGCCGAACTCTTCGACCTGCACTGCACGCATCTCGTTGCCTCCCTCTCGCTTCCGACGACCGCTTCGACCGGCCGTCGCTGCACCCAGCAGCGAACCTCGACATATGTTGAGGTCAAGGCCGGGCGGCGAACGTTCACTCCGGGCGAACACGAGAGATCCGTTTCCGAGCCACGCGACGCGCCCTGACCTGCGCCGTCGATCCATTGTCCCAACGGATGGGACGGATGTTTGCCCGTGGGTACGCGCTCGGGTAGCGCCACTGACCGGGTGCGCTTATGCTGCGTCCGGCAGAACCGAATCCGCTTGGCGGTCCGGGCATTTCGCACGGTATTCCGCGGGGCGGGCGCGGTCGGGGGCATCGGGGCGTCCGCCCTGATGGACGTAGTTCGGAAGTGCGGAGCGTGTCGGAATCAGTCAATCCGCCGAATGGGGAACAGCACACCGTTCGGGGTCAGCGCCCGCCGTATGTGACGACGGCCGTCTCACTGGTAGCCACCGCGATCGTGGTCGCGGTCGCGGTTCTGCTGTCCCCCAACGAATTCCGGATACCGATGGCCATCGGGGCGAGTGTGGCGGCGTTGTTGCTGACCGGAGCGCTCACCGCGGCCGCCTACTACCGGGACCGGGTGCGCGCGGTGCGCCGCGAGGCCCTCGCCTACACCGCGCAGGCCGATGCCCATGTGGCCGCGACCATGTCCGCCGCCCAAGCGCGAATCACCGAGTCCGAGGCCCGGGTTCACGACATCCGTGAGCACGCCGCCGAACAGGCCCGCGCCGCCAAGGACAACGAGCACCGCCGGGCCGCGGCCCTGGCCGCGTTCGCCGGGGCCGCGGGCCGCATGCAGGCCATGAGTACCTCCATGCTGGCCGAGCTACGCGAGATGGAACACCGCCACGCCGATCCGAAGGTGCTGGCCGACCTGCTCGAACTCGACCACCGCACCGCCCAGGCCGGGCGACTGGCCGACAGCATCGCAGTGCTCAGCGGCGCCCGGTCCGGTCGCCGGTGGGCGAAACCCATTGCCATGGAGTCGATCCTGCGCGGAGCCATGGGCCGCGTCGCCGGGTACCAGCGGGTGCGGCTGCGCGCGGTCACCGAGATCGCCGTGGCGGGCCACGCCGCCGAGGGCGTCATGCACGCGCTGGCCGAGCTACTCGACAATGCCTGCAACTTCTCCCCGCCCACCACCGAGGTGCATGTCTACGCCGCCGAGGTCCCGGCGGGTGTGGTGATCACCATCGAGGACAGCGGCCTCGTCATGAGCGAATCCGCTCTCCGCAGAGCCGAATCCGCGGTGGCGGGCCCCCGCGCCGACACCGACCTCTCCTCACTCTCCGGCACCCGCCTGGGTCTGGCCGTGGTCGGGCACCTGGCCCGCAAGCACGACCTGACCGTCAGCTACCGGCCCTCCGCCATCGGCGGCACCGCCGTCGTGGTGGTCATCCCGCGCGAACTGACCACCCGCCTGGAACGCCAGTCCGGCGCCCTGTCCCGCCTCACCCCGGTGGCCGCCGGTGCGTCCGCCGACACCGCGGAACCCCAGATCACCCGCGTCCCAGCGCGGCCGGATGACTCGGTCGCCGAATCCGCGTGGGCAGGCTCGGCCACCGCACCGGGGCGTGGCCCCGGGCTCGCCGGAACGGCCCGCACCGGATCTTTCGACCCGGCGAGCGCAGAACGATCCGAGCCCATCGCGGCCGCGCCCGATTCCACCGCGGCGAACCATGCCGATCCCGCCGGCTCGGCACACACCGCCCCGAGCGGTCCGGCGCAGTTCCCCGCGCGCGGCAGCGATCAGGGTCGTCAGCCGGATGAATCCGGCACGCACGCAGAAACTTCCAGCGGCCTGCCGAAGCGGCAGCGCGGCAGCACCCTCGCCGCCGTCCACCCGGAGGGCTTGACCGTTCCGGCGGCCCCGCCTCCGCCGCGTCCGCCGGCCGCCCCGTCGTCGATGGCCGCCTTCCAGCGTGCCGTCTCCGGTCGGGAGACCCCCGCCGACGCAGGGTCTTCGCCGCTCACCAACCTCGATCCGCCCTCGGGCGGCCGCATTCCCACCGTCTCTACCCGGCCGGATCCGCTCGGCCTCGACGGCTCGAGCGACGCCTCCCTGCTGCCGAGGTCATTGATGGACGCGGTCCGGCGCGGGATCGATCTGCGCGACAACGCCTCCGCGGCTTCGCCTTCCGCCGGCCGGACCGCACAGCTCCCGGACGGCGAGATCGGTCGCGAGCCCGGCACCGGCGCTTACCCTGCCCCTGCGAACCCCTGGGAGACCGATCGATGACACCGTCCGCCACACAATTGGGCTGGCTGTTGGAGCAGCTGCTGGTGCGCACGCCGCGGGCGCGGCACGCGCTGCTGCTGTCGGGGGACGGTTTGAAGATCTGTCATACGCCGGGGCTGGGGAACGACAGCGCCGATCAGCTGGCGGCGATCGCGGCCGGGATCCAGAGCCTGTCGCACGGGGCCTCGGTGGAGTTCGGGGACGGGCGCGGCGGCGTGCGGCAGTCGATGACCGAGTTCTACGGGGGCATCCTGTTCATCGTCGAGGCCGGGGTGGGCGCGCACATCGCGGTGGTCGCCGCGGAGGACGCCGACGCCGGACTGGTCGGCCACAATATGCGCGAGCTGGTCGAACAGCTAGGCGAGCATCTCGCCGCCGCCCCGCGAGTACCGGGGGCGAGCGTGCCGTGACCAGGCCAGACGAGGATCCGGATCGGCTGTACACGCTGACCGGCGGTCGCAGCCAACCGGATTCGGACGCCTTCGACCTGGTCACCCTGGTGGTCGGCGAGAGCGCTCCGGTGCGCGGCATGCAGTCCGAGCACGCCGCCATCCTCGATATGTGCCGCGCGCCGACCGCGGTGGTGGAGATCGCGGCCGAGCTGCGCCTGCCGGTGGGCATCACCGTCATCCTCCTGTCGGACCTGCTGCACGCGGGCAAGATCACGGTGCGTCATCCGGATCACGCGTCGCGGCAATGGAATTGGCTGCCCACTACCGACACGCTGGAAAAGGTGCTCGTTGGACTCCGCAAACTCTGATCTCCGCCCGTCCCGGGCCGAGGCTCCGCTGCCCGCCGACGCCCGTCAGGGCCTGAAGATCGTCATCGTGGGCGGCTTCGGCGTCGGCAAGACCACCATGGTGCGCTCGATCAGCGAGATCCGCCCGCTCGACACCGAAGCCACCATGACCCAGGTCGGCCAGGGCGTCGACGACCCGGCCGGGATACCCGGAAAGTCCACCACCACGGTGGCTTTCGACTTCGGCCGCATCACCATCGACAACGAGCACGTGCTCTACCTGTTCGGCGCGCCCGGCCAGGAACGCTTCTGGTTCCTGTGGGATCGGCTGTTCGCGGGCGCGCTGGGCGCGATCGTGCTGGTGGATCAGCGCCGGATCGCCGACTCCTGGTACGCCATCGACCGGCTCGAACATCAGGGCACACCGTTCATCGTGGCCTGCAACAGCTTCGGGCCCGGACCGTCCCTGGCGGAAGTGCGGGAGGCGCTGGATCTGGGCCCGCACATCCCGCTGGTCGAATGCGATGCCCGCGTGCGCGATTCCTGCAAAAACGTCCTGATCACCCTGGTCGAGTTCCTCTACCACCCGGAGACCGTCTCATGACCTCGCCCGCGCAGAGCGGCTGCCCGGTGCCGCATGCCGCCGCGGCGGCGGTGCCGCTGAGCGGCCCCCGCTTCCACACCGACCGCAACTCCCTCTACCGCGAGATCCGCCGCGACCGCGGCCCGGTCGCCGCCGTCGAACTGATCGGCGGTATCCCGGCCTGGCTGGTGCTCGGCTACCGGGAGATGCACCAGGTCACCAGCTCTCCCGAACTGTTCCCGCGTGATGTGAGCCTGTGGAACCAGTGGCCCAATATTCCCCCGGACTGGCCGCTGCTGCCCATGGTCGGCACACCGATGCCGTCGATCTACTTCACCGCGGGCGCGGAGCACCGCCGCCACCTGGCCATGGTGGAACCGGCGCTGGAATCGGTGGACAACTTCGAATTACGCAGGGTCGCGGAGGGTTTGGCCGATCAGCTGATCGACGCCTTCTGCGGGCGCGGCTCCGCGGACCTGGTCGCCGAATTCGCCGAGCCGCTGCCCGTGCTGGTGCTGGCCGCGCTGCTGGGTTTTCCGGAGGTCGAAGGCCCCGGCCTGGCACGGGCCATGAAGGTGATGGCCGACGGCGGCGCCGACGCCCAGACCGCGCACCTGCAGTTCATGCAGTACATGCAGCACCTGCTGGCCATGAAGAAGGCCGCGCCCGGCGACGACCTGGTCTCGCGCATGCTCGCGCAGCCGGGGCGGTTCACCGACGAGGAGTACGTCAACGACCTGATGGCCGTCACCGCCGCCGGGCATCTGCCCACCGCGGACTGGCTGATCAACTCGGTGCGGCTGATGCTCACCGACGACCGGTTCGCGGCCGCGCTCGGCGGTGGCCGCCGCAGCGTGGACCAGGCCATGAACGAGGTGCTGTGGGAGGACTCCCCCAACTCGATCCTGGCCGGGCGCTGGGCCGCCCGCGACACCCGGCTGGCCGACACCCAGATTCGCGCCGGTGATCTGGTGCTGCTCGGACTGGCCGCCGCGAACACCGATCCGCATGTGCGCCAATCGGTCGGCGACGGCATCAACAGCGGCAACAACGCCCACTTCGCGTTCAGTCACGGCGAGTACCGGTGCCCGTTCCCGGCGCAGCAGATCGCGGAGACGGTGGCACGCACCGGCATCGAGGTGCTGCTGGACCGGCTGCCCGACATCGATCTGGCGGTGCCCGCGGCGAGCCTGGTGCGCCGGCCCTCCCCGTTCCTGTGCGGAATGACTTCTCTGCCCGTTGTTTTCACACCTGTTCGCGCTCTCGGAGGTTTCCAGTGAGTTCCCCCTGCCCGCATGCCATCGCCATCGATCCGATGGTCGGCGATCTCGCCGGTGAGACCACCCGTCTGCGCGCCGCCGGACCGATCACCCGCATCGACCTGCTGGGCGCGCCCGCCTGGACCATCACCGATCACACCGTGGCGCGGCAGCTGCTCACCGACACCCGGCTGGTCAAGGACATCAACGCCTGGAAGCTGTTCAGCGAGGGCGTGATCACCCGGCAGTGGCCGCTGATCGGCATGATCGACGCCGGGCGGTCCATGTTCACCGTGGACGGCCCCGAACACCGCCGCCTGCGCATCAAGACCACCCAGGCGCTGACCCCGCGCCGCCTGGAGGAGCTGCGCCCCACCGTCGAACGACTCACCAAAGAGCTGCTCGACGACCTCGACGCGGCGGACGGCGAGGGCGCGGTGGTCGACCTCAAGCAGGTCTTCGCCTACCCGCTGCCCATGCGCGTGATCTCCGAACTGATGGGCGTGCCGCGCGAGGACCACCCCATGCTGCTGGACTGGTACAAGAAGTTCTTCTCGATGATGACCCCGCAGGACGAGCGGCTGCGGGTCATCGACGACATGGACGTCTACTTCACCGAGATGGTCCGCCGCAAGACCGCCACCCCCACCGACGATCTCACCAGCGCGCTCATCCTGGCCGACGAGGGCGGCGAGCCGCTCACCGAGGAAGAGGTGGTCGGCAACCTCAAGGCGCTGGTCGCGGCCGGGCACGAGACGACCGTCAGCCTGATCCTGAACACGGTGCGCGCCTTGCTGACCCGGCCCGAACAGCTGGCTCGGGTGCGGTCGGAGGAAGTGGAGTGGAAGCAGGTCATCGAGGAGTCGCTGCGTTTCGACGGGCCGGTCACCCATCTGCTGATGCGGTTCGCCACCGAGGACATCACGGTCGGTGACACCGTGATCGAGAAGGGTGAGGGCGTGGTCATGTCGTACCGCGCGATCGGACGCGACACCGACGTATTCGGTGACGACGCCGATGAATTCGACATCACCCGGCCGACCGCGCACCGCAATATCTCCTTCGGGTACGGCCCGCACATCTGCCCCGGCGCGGCGCTGGCGCGGCTGGAGGCGGCCATCGCGCTGCCCGCGCTGTTCGACCGCTTCCCGGCGCTGCGGCTGGCCGGCGCGGATTCGGACATCGTGAACCTTCCGGTCATGACGCAGAACGACATCGCGGCGCTGCCGCTGCACCTGGTCTGACCGCTCGCCCACGTGCCGGGACCCCGATTCCGGCGCGTGCGGCCGTGTCCGCCACGGGCGAATTAGGGTGTTTCGGCTCGCTCATCACCGACCTTCGCCCTGCTACCGTCGATGCAGCGAAACCCAACGACAAGGAGAATGTCATGGGCGGCATCATCACGATGATCATCATCGGCCTGATCGCGGGCGCGATTGCCCGGCTGATCGTCCCCGGCAAGGAGGACTTCGGCATCATCTGGACCGCGGTGCTCGGCATCGTCGGCGGCTATGTCGGCGGAACGCTGGGCAGCCTGCTGTTCTCGCCGCACGAGTTCAGCGTGCATCCGCCGGTCAAGCACGCCTTCCTGGGCGCGATCGTCGGCGCGATCGTGGTGCTGGCGATCTACAAGTGGATCCGCGCACGCGTCTGAGCGCCTCGCGTATCGAAGACCACCGCTCGGGGCGGGGCCGCTGAAGGCGGCCCCGCCCCTTGTGGTTTCGGCGGCGTTGCACGCGATGAGGGGTCCGTACAAGGCCGCCGCCGCCACGACGCCGTCCCCACGGCGCCCCCGGGTCGCAGGTGGTCTACGCCCCAAGCTTTTCTACGTACCTACTTAGTAGATACGTAGAAGTTAGCAGAAGGTTGCGGCCGGATCAACGCGCGGATTTCCTTCGCGGGCGGGCTGCGATCAGCCGCAGCCGGTCTCGCGGTAGGCGGCCGGGGTGGTGCCCATCTCGACCCGGAAAGCGCGATAGAACTGCCGCTCATTGGCGAAGCCGGAACTGTGCGCGACCGCCGCCACGGGGAGATCCTTTCGCGCGGTGAGCAATCCGCACGCGTACTCGATCCGCATCCGGCGCAGCAGTGTCGCCGGGCCCTCCTCGAACTCCTCGAGCACCCGGTACAGCGTGCGCCGCGACACCCCGCAGCCCGACGCGATCGACTCCACGGTGAGTGACGCGTCGAGGCAGTACTTCCGGAGGAAATCCAGCACCTGACGGCGGGTGAGGGTCTCCGACGCCTCGCCCGGGATCGAGCGGCCGGCCGTCAAGGCGATCGCGGAGGACAGCAGATCCACCGTCGAACCGGCCAGCACCCCGGCCTGCACGGGGTCGGTGTTCTGCAATTCGGTCAGCTCACGCAGGAAGCTCGTGACCACACCGGCGGGACTGTTCCCCGCCACCGTGGTCGCGGTCGGGATCTCCGACGGGGCAATACCGGAGCGCTGCCGCAATCGGCTCAGCGGCACCTGGACCGCGGACATCTCCCACGCGCCCTCGAATTCCCAGTGGTACGGGCGGGTGCTGTCGTAGAACACCATCTCGCCCGGACCCACCTCCGCGACCCGGCCGTCCTGATGCAGCCGGCCGCGGCCCGCGATCTGAATGCTGGTGTGCAGGAACTCGTCATCGGTGCGGGCGATCAGGGTGCGGGTGCGATGAACCCGCTGCTTGCTCGCGCCCAGCGTCGACAACTCGACCTCGTTGTAGCGGCCGTGCACGATCCAGCCCTGGAAGCTCTCGCACTCGCCGGGCGATACCGCCAGCGGCACATAGGCTTCGCTGAGCCCCGCCTCCCATTGTTCGAACAGCCGGCCCGAATCGGCCCCCTCGCCGCCGCGGACCTCGACTCGCCGGATCCCCTGCAACGCACCTACTCCGATCGATCCTGCACCACGCTCTTCAACATTTTGTCATGGCCGGATTCGAGCCCCGAAGAGCGCCAAGCCCTTCGACGCCGTCCGGCTCGCCGCGGGCGCGGCGCTCGTCACGCCGCGGTGTTCTCCTCCGCCACCGCATGCCGGGTCGCGGCACGGGCCAGGGCCGACCAGTTCTCGGCCTGCTCGGCAGCCAATTCGGCGAGGAAGGCGGCGTGATAGGCCGGGAGATCACCGATCAGCTCGGCCCAGGTCGCGGGATCGGCGGGGATGGTCGCCAGCAGGTCGAGCAACTGCCGGCCGGATTCGGTGCGGTGCAGCGCGGGGTCCGAGGTACGCAGGGCCGGCGGTTGATCGGCTCCGGCGGCCGGGACCGAACAGCGTTGGACCGGACGGGGATCGGCGTGCGGGATGCGCTCCGGACGGCGATGAACCTCGCCCGGCGCTGCGACCGGGGTCGGGCACGGGCGCGGCTGACAGGTCGGCAGCAATGCGGTTCGGCGCCGCACGGCCGCGATCGTGCGCTCGGACAGACCGAGTGCCATGGCCAGCCGGCGATCCGACCAGTCCGGGTAATACATCAGCACCTGTTCGGCGGCGGCCTTGCGATCGGCGGCGGACAGCGGCAGGCCGTGCGCGGTGTTCAGCCGGATGGCCAGCAGCAGCGCCTGCCCGTCGTCGCCGTCGAAGTACACCGCGTCGATCCACTGCGACCCGCTGCACTGCGCGGCCCGTACGCGATGGGCGCCGTCGATGACAGTCATGCTCGGCCGGTGCACCACGATCGGCGGCAGGGCCCCGGCGACCTCCGACAGCGCGGCGACATGCCGGGCGTTCTCTCCGGATTGCCGCAGCGTCGCGCCGATGTGCACGCGGTCCAGGGGGATTCGGACGATCTCGGCGGGATTCGGCTCCAGTCCGGGGACATTCGCGCCCTGATAGGTGCGCAACCCCATCGATCGCACCATTCGAGCCGCCAGCCACTGCCGGATACCGGTGAGAAGACTCAGCCACCACGCATTGTTCGGTCCGAGCACTGTTGCCGCCTCCCTACGCCGAGCAGCCACGACCGCCGGAGCCGCAGCAGCGTTTCCGGGCAGGGCCTGTCAACGACGCGCCAGGCGGTCTCACGGGGAGAACCGGCAAGATTCCCGCTCGCGCGGGTGCGTACTGGCGGCAGTGTAGCGATCCGGACATTCCGTGATCAATTGAGCAAATCCCCCGCCCACCTGCGTATTTCCCCCTTGATCACGCTGACCTGCCGCAAACCCGCGACGCGCGGCCAACCGCTGTTATATACCCAACAAACATTACTGGTGGTTTGTTTGCTGGCCGGCTAATCCACCAGGTCCGGGTCCCGAACGGTCACCAAAGCGGCCGTCGTGTACTGATCCAGCGCCATCAGCACCGCCCGCGCCCGCACCACCCGCCACCCACCGTCCAACGCCCGCAACCGCAGCACCCCCGACGTCCGCGACTGCGCCAGATCCCGGCTCATGGCCTTCGCGATCGGCAGATCCTCCGGATGAATCCCCGGCTCCGGCTCCCCCGCCAACGACTGCCACGCGATCCCCGGCATCGCCGGCCCCATCCACCGCAACAACCGCAGATTCCGCAAATCCATGATCGCCCGATAGTCGCCTTCCGCCGCAGCCGCATCCAGCACCCGATGCTCCAGAATGACGGGCGGCGGCGCCGAACTCACCTCGGTCGCATCCCCGATGTCATGCGTGACGCCCCGCATGAAGATCTCCGGACCCGCGGCGGACGTGTGCTCTTCGAGGATCCGGCAGGAGAAGTGGGCCGCCCGCAACGCACCGTCATCCCGCCGCACGGTCCACACCGCCTGATGCTCGGTCCCCGGAGCCGACCGCACAATCTTCGCCAGCGCATCGGACTCATCACTATTGGTGATGACGCGGGCGAACACCCCCGCGATGGCGTGCTCCCGAGCCCGGTTCTCCGGCGCGACCCCGTACAGATCGAGCAGATCATCCGACCGCGTGGATTTCGACGTCGAGAGGTTGAAGTACCACGCCCCCACCCGATCTCGCGGCGGCAGTTCCTCCTCGACCGGGCCCGACCACAACAGCACCGCGTGCACTCGTTCCGGTGTGATGTGCAGCGGCACCGTCACCGTGCGCCGCCGTCCGTCCTCGCTCACGACATCCACCGACTCGAGGCGGGCCAAGGTCGCCGCCACCGCACCACGAATGGCCGAGAGGGTCTCCCGCTGCCGGAACATCTGGGTGAGCGGGACGAATTTCCTTGGTGCACTTCCGAGTCCGACGACCGTCGGCTCGCCGCCGCCGAAGGTTTCGATCAACAGCCACCGGGTACCGCTCACCGCATACTCCCCTCTCGTCCCCTTGACCATGAGTACACGAGTCTTCCCCAGCCCGGCACCGGTCCGTATCCGTTACTCGAGTCAGGCCTTCCCCCAAGCCTTTTCACCGAGCACTCGGCGTTGAGCCGTTCCCGCCAAGTTTCACGTTCAGCCTGCGAATGATCGGCAACGGGGTTAAGTTGGTCATGCGTCCAGGTTTTTCGGGGAAAGCAGTACTTCGATGCGAAACATCATTCTGATCACCGCTTCTATCGGTTTTTCACTCGCCATCGCGGCCGGGCCGGCGGCCGCCGAACCACTCACAGTTGAAGGCCCGGGGGTTGCCCAGGCCGATCCCACCGCACTGGATCCCGGCATGACCTGCCTCGAGGGATTCCTCAAAGGCTGGGCCAGTTCGGCCGCCACCGGCTCGGTGACGGGTTCCGCGCTCGGATTCCTCGGCGGTTCCGCCGCAGGCCCCGAGGCCGGTCTCGCCGCGGGTCTGACGAACGGCATCATCACCGCTCTGACCAGCGGCTCCGGCGGCGGACTCGCCACCTGCGCCCTCGACGAGCTGGCCAACGGGGGCGGCGACGCCTTCCTCGGCTCGACGACCGGGCCGGGCCGGGGATATCTGACGGGCTCCGCCAGCGGGTCCGCGTCCGGATCGGCCACCAGCGACCTGCCGGGTGCGGTGATATCCAGCATCCTGTCGGGACTGCTCGGCGCAGCGACCAGCGGCTCGAGTTAGCGGGCCAGTCGCACGACAAGGCCTTCCTCGACCGGTTGATCGGTCGAGGAAGGCCTTTTCGGCGCGGTGGATCAGTAGGTCGGGAGGACGTAGTCCTGGGTCTGGTCCAGCATCTTCATCATGATGGGGCGGAACAGCTTGGTGGTCATGAGCTTTCCGACCTGCTGCATCATCTTCAGGCCGAGCTTCGAGGTGGGGAGCATCATCTGGATGCCGCCGCCGGGGAGCTCCTTGGCCTTCTCCAGGAACGGGGTGACCTGCGCCTCGTAGCGGGCCAGAGCGCCGTCGATATCGGCAGGGGTAGCGGCGATTTCGCCCGCCAGCAGGTAGGCGCCGACGATGGCCATGGCGGTGCCCATGCCGGTCATCGGGGAGCCGCAGAAGCCGGAGTCGCCGAGCAGAGTGACGCGGCCCTTCGAGAGCGTGGGCATGTCGACGCGGACCAGTTCGTCGAAGTAGAAGTCCTCGGTGGTCTCCAGGTGCCCGAGAGCCTCGGGGACAAGCCAGCCCGCGTCCGCCAGCATGTCGCGAATAAGCTTGCGCTGGGCCGGGATATCGCGGCGCAGGGCCGGGTCGGCGTCGGTGCGCAGGGTGATGATGGCCTTCGAGGTGGCCGGGTCGAAATCGGGGCGCAGGCCGAGTGAGGCGCGCGGCACCACGTGCATGGACATCCAGTCCTGCTCCACACCCGCCGGAGTGGGGATCGTGTAGAAGGACATGTAGCCGCCCAGGTAGGTGGTGAACTCCTCCTCCGGGCCGAACACCAGCTTCCGCGTCCGCGAGTGCACGCCGTCCGCGCCGATCACCAGGTCGTAGCGCTCCTCGCGGCCGGAGTTGAATCCGACCGTGACGCCGTCGGCATCCTGGTCGATGGTCTCGATCCAGTCGCCGTAGCGGTAGTCGAGTTCGCCCGCGGCACCGGCGAGTTCGGTGAGCAGCACATTGTTGAGGTCGCCGCGGCTGATCTCGATGTCGGCCACCGGACCCTTACCGTCGAACATCTCCATCGACATCCGGTACACCGACGACCCGTCCGCCTTGACGATCGCCATCCCCTTCTCGTGCAGCAGGCTCTTCTCGATCCCCTCCATCAACCCCATCCGCTCGGCCACCTCCCGGCTGGGCCCGCGCAGGTCGACAGCCTGCCCGCCGGGCCGGGGCGCGTCCGCCCGCTCGACGACGGTGACCGCGATGCCGGCCCGAAGCAGCTGCAGGGCAACAGCATTGCCGGCAATGCCGCCGCCGGCGACCAGGACGCGGAGGGTGTTGGCGGTGGTGCTCATGGGGTGTCTCCCGGTTCGTGGTGAAGAACGTCTGTCTAAGACATATGTCTACACGAGGTCTGACACGTTTGTCTAGAACAAATGTCTAAAACGGTGGCGAGCGTAGGCTCGAACACGAATCGACGCTGGTGAGAGGACACGAACGTGACGACCCACAGGGGACGGATCGGGCTGTCGATAGGGGCAGTCGTGGCGGTGAGTCTCTGGGGTGAGTGGGAGAACTGGCGCGCCTCACGCAGATTCGTGGGGTCCGCTCCCGGCACCACGGAGGCGGTTGTCGTGCTGGGCTACCGCAACGCGGGCACCCGGGCCAATGCGATGAACCGCTGGCGGGTGCGGGCGGGACTACGGTCCGTCGACCCGGCCGCGGCCAGTAGCCGGCTCGTCCTGTGCGGCGGCGCGTGCGCGGGCCCGACCCCCGAAGCCGCACTGATGGCCGACTACGCCACCACCCACGGCTATCGCGGACCACTCACGGTCGAACCGCAGAGCCGAAGCACCTGGGAGAACATCGCTTTCGCCCTCCCGTACCTGGAGAGCGTCGACCGGATCAAGATCGTCTCGCTCCCCTACCACGCCGAGCGAGGTCGGTCCTACCTCGTCCGCCAACGCCCGGACCTGGCCGAGCGGCTCGTGCGCGGCGCCGAGTACCGCTTCGGCGAATGGATGCCACTGAAACCCCTACTCGCCCTGTACGGCCGAGGAAAACTGGCGCCATGGCCGATCTCGTTCTCACTCCGGAGCGGCACGACCGACTAGCCGCCCTGCTCGGCGACGAACACCAGCCGCGAACGCAATTCCCCCGCGTTGCTGAGTATTTGACGACAGCACCGATATGCTGTCGGGCACCGGCGACGACGCCGCGGACGCCGCCTTCGACCTTCGCCTGGTTCATTACCTGACCAGCGGCGAGTCCCGGAACCCGTACTGGGACACCGTCGCGGCGTCCGTGAGCGAACGCGAGGGTCGCCGAGTGGTGAACGGCGGCAGGATATCCGGCAGCGGACGCCTCGCCTACGCGCAGTCGATCCTGCAGGCAGCCTACGCGTACGCGCTTCCCTCGCCGCGGACGATCGCGTCGGTTCGCGAGTTCTGCGGGACCAGAACGATGGTGGAGCTCGGCGCGGGACGCGGCTACTGGGCCGCCCAGCTCGCCGGCGAGCGATACGAATAGATAAGGCGGTACGCTGAAGTTGCTACAGGTTTGTTGACGGATAGCGCCGACTCTCGACTGTCTGGCCTGGCTGAATCAACTAGGGCGGGGTACCAGCTCGGGCGGGGGTTGGACCGCACGCAAGTACACCGTTTGCCAGTCGGGTGGTCACGGGACGGCATAATGGACGACACGTCAGTTGGTGGCAGAGACACCACCTCAGCGGAGGTGTTCGGGCGCTATCGGCTGTTGTCCCTGCTGGGACAGGGTGGCATGGGCCAGGTGTGGCGGGCGCATGATTCGCTGACCAACCGGGTGGTGGCGGTCAAGGTGTTGCCTGAGCGCTTCGCCGATGACGAGGAGCTGCGCGAACGGTTCCGCCGGGAGTGCCGGGCGGTGGCGCAGCTGACCGAGCCGCATGTGATCCCCATCCACGATTTCGGCGACATCGACGGTCGGCTGTATCTGAACATGCGCTTGATCGAGGGCACCGACCTGCGTGAAGTGATCAGCCGAGAAGGTGCCTTGTCGCCGCGGCGGGCAGTGGCGATCTGCGCACAGGTGGCCGGCGCGCTGCAGGCGGCCCACGACGTCGGGCTGGTCCATCGCGATGTCAAACCCTCCAACATCCTGCTGGGGGCCGACGAGTTCGCCTACCTGATCGACTTCGGGATCGCCCACGCCGCCGATGACCGTACGCTGACCACGATCGGCGAAACCCTCGGCACCGTCGCCTACATGGCGCCGGAGGAGCTCACCGCGGAGGTCAAGGCCGATGCCCGAGCGGACGTGTACGCGTTGACGTGCGTGCTGTATCAGTGCCTGACCGGCCAACCACCGTTTGCGAGCGCAGCGGGGGTGCAGGGTGTGATCGCCCATCACCTGCATACCCCGCCGCCGCGCCCCAGCACCATGACACCCGATGTACCGGCTGCGTTCGATGCGATCATCGCCAAGGGAATGGCCAAAGACCCCGACCATCGTTACCAGACAGTGCGCGAGCTGGCCGCGGCGGCCCGCACCGCGGTGGGCGATTCCGCGGTCAGCACCACCGGGGGCAGGGCTGCGCGCCATGGGCGGCGAATGAGATTGTCGCCCAAGACCGCCGGGCTGCTCGCCGCCGCGGTCGCGGTTACGGTGGTGGCCGCCATCATCGGCGTCCGCCTCGGATCAGGCGGTGGCAACTCGCCCACACCTATCACCTCGGGCTACTCGGCACAGACTCCGCTGCCGTTCACCGGCGTCAGCTTGCCCACCGATGTGGCTGTCGACGCGGCGGGCAATGTATATGTCACGGACATGGGTAACGATCGGGTGGTGAAATTGGCGGCGGGCGCATCGACGTCGACCCCGCTGCCGTTCACCGGGCTGAATAATCCCCAGGGTGTGGCGGTCGACGCGGCTGGCAACATTTACGTCACCGACACGAGTAACAATCGGGTGGTGAAATTGGCGGCGGGAGCGTCGGCGCCGACCCCGCTGCCGTTCACCGGGCTCAAGGATCCCCAGGGTGTGGCCGTCGACACGGCGGGCAACGTGTACGTCAGCGACCGGGGTAACGATCGGGTGGTGAAGTTGGCGGCGGGAGCGTCGGCGCCGACCCCGCTGCCGTTCACGGGGCTCCAGGATCCCCAAGGGGTGGCGGTCGACGCGGCGGGCAACGTATACGTCACCGAATTGAGTACCGAGCGGGTCGTGAGGTTGGCGGCGGGCGGGTCGACGGCGACCTCGCTGCCGTTCACCGGGCTCAAGGATCCCCAGGGTGTGGCCGTCGACACGGCGGGAGACTTGTACGTCGTCGACTGGGGTAATCAATGGGTGGTGAGGTTGGCGGCGGGCGCGTCGACGCCGACCCCGCTGCCGTTCACCGGCCTGAAGAATCCCCAGGGTGTGGCCGTCGACACGGCGGGAAACGTTTACATCACCGACCAGGGCCCCGATCCGGTGGTGAAACTCCCGGTCGGCTGAGCCCCCGTTCCGCGTAATTCGGTGGTGATAAACCGGCAAACACGTTCGCGGACAGCGCACGATCGTGGTGGGCACCAACGGGTCGGCGTCGATGCGCCCGCCGCAGAGTTGTTGAAGATCGAGTTCGTTCGGCAAGTCCTCGCGGCGGTCGGCATCGCTAAAGCCGAACAGTCGCAACGGTGGGTGGTGCGACTGACCGAAACGGGCGATTTGGAGGTGCCCCCGCGCGAGACCGTGATCATATCCTCGGTCGCCCAGCGCGCGCCGTGGCAGAACGAATACCTAACTGCCAAGGGCGTATTGGCGGATGTCCCTGAACCACAACGTGTTTCGGTGCCGGTGATCGACACGCGGGAGGTGCTGTGATGAGTGAAGCACGGCCGCCGTGGGTCAATACCAATGCCGCTGCTCGGATCGTCTCTTGCCACCCCGAGGTGCTGCGCCGGTGGCATCGGACCGGGACGGCCCCCTTCCGGCTTCCTGAGCCGAAACGGCGCGGACGCGAATTCCTGTGGGATTTCGAGGAGTTGCTGCGCGCGACCTGGTAGTCCCGAGCTTTCAGCCGGCGCCGGTGCTCGCACAGCCGAAAGAGGATCAACCTCAGTACCGCGCTCTTTCGGTAGCCGACTACGTTGCAGAGCCTGGGCGGCATGGCTGTTCACAGACGACCAACGCCACCGCCGCACAATGGCGCCCAAGTCCGGGGACACCCCATGGGTCATGCCGGAAGAGCTCAACAGCCCGGTCGTCGCGGCCCTCCCTGAGGAGTTCGTGGACCGCGTACTGCCGGAACCGGTTGTCTGAAGCCAGAGTTCAACCACTAGCCACAGGTGGCCTCGTCACTGCGGGCCGAAGACGCTGCACCGGAGCCCCGATCCGAGGGATCGATGTTGATGCGGAGATCCCGCACCAACTGTTCCAGCAGCTTCTCCCAGCCAGGTGTGCGATCACCGACCGTGTGGATGGCAGTCCGAAGGGCGCTGATCCCGATCTGACTGGCGGACAGGGCGTCCTCGGCTTCAACTCCGATCGACACCAGCACCGCCGCATCGTCAGGATACTGGGCGCCCACTTCGAGTACGTACTCGAGCGAGCGCAACTCGTCCAGCACTCGATTCACTCGCTGCCTCACCAACTCCCGCTTGTGGGTATCCACCCGCGGTATGAGGACCTCGATACCCAGCATCCAACTCCTGCTGGCGGACGCTGGGAGGGGTTCAGCCGACTTGCGAACTCGCTTGCCGATCCGCGTTGTGGAGGCTTCCATGTCAACCGCATCGGTTGCCTCGATCTTGATGTCGTACCCGAGGGCATGCATCATCTGAGCGAGACTTCGTAGCGTGAGATTTCGTCGGCCGCTGAGCCGCTGACTGATCTCCGTTGGCCGGACTCCCAACCGATCCGCCAACTGCTTCTTGGTGGTACCGGAGTTTTCCAGTGCTTCGTGAACCATCTCAGTGGCTGCCAGAACAAGGCGCTCCTCGGCTACGAGCGCTTCAGTTTCCGGGGTGCGCTGGAACCAGGTGGTCATCGCGTGTGCGCCTCCTCCCACATCTTGATTGCCCTCTTCGCCTGATCACAGACCTTGCGATCAGCGGGCTTCTTCGCGCCGTGTGTTGCTACCCAATCCTTGCTGTGCCTTACGACATACAAGCGATGCCCAGATTGAGTCTTGATCTCCGAGACTGCGGGCTCGACAGGGCATTGCAGCTGCCTCATCTCTTCTGGGCTACGGAGGTACCCCACAGTGGTCAGGCGTTCGAATCGAGCGGCGAACTGAGCCTTTGTCCTCTTGTCACACCCTGCGAGCCAGTCGGATACTTCGCAAACATCGTCCGTCACCAAGCCGTACAGCGTCAGCGCCGCGCCTTCAAACAACACCTCCAACCAAAGTGAAGTCATAACTTCACCCTAGCTCCCTAGTGTATGCAGCGCGGCGGCGTTTGCCTACTTCCTCACGAAGACTGTCACCTGGCCGACACCGACGCGCCACGCTGCCCCAACTCGTTGCGGACAGTCACAAGAGCACCGCATCCACGAGCACCACTTGCGCCGAACATCTTGCGACGCAACAGAACCATCAGCCATGACAATCGTGCACATGACCCGGCGCGGCATGATCAAAGCAATCAGAGGTGATCAAGCAACGACCTGAGAAGCCCGCGTTCAATGAATAAAACACCCGCGGCAACAAAAAAGGCCCCTAACGCAGCGAATATAATCGCTGGTCAAGGGCCTTTTCGGCTCCCCCATCTGGACTCGAACCAGAAACCTGCCGGTCCTTTTAGCCGTCTGCGACAGTCCGCCGGAGGTCGGCGAAACACCCTATGACCAGCATATTTCCATCAGACTTGTCCGCCGCTGTACACCGCCGGACGGCCCGATACCGGGACGTTTGTAGTTGGAAAGTAGCGAGGGGGTCGGCCACGACGTCGACCCCGGTCCTTGTCGGACCCCCCACCTACTATCGAAAGTTTGTTCGACTCGAGGTAGCCTCATGATCATGCCGGAACTGTCTCGCCTGGAATGGGCTCGCATGAATCTCGATCAGGTGCGTACCCAGCTGCTCGCAGCGGCCTCCGGGACCAGGTTCCTCACCCCCGAGCAGCTGGAGTTCGCGGTGGGAAAGATCGAGGAGGGCTTGCGGGTCTACGACGAGGAGACCGGTCCCGCGGCACCCGAGCGTCACGCAGATCGTGCGCGCCCAATCTGCTCGGACCCGCGACGATACCGGAGCCGCTGAGGCCATCGGCGCGGTACGGGAGCCCATTCGAGCACCGGAAGTCGACCACACCGTGAGGACCCTCTGATCCGTAGTTATAAGCAGATCGGTTGTGGCCGAGAAGGACTCCTCCGCGACGAGGGCTCCTCGGTGATGCGATGGCGGTGATGTCGTCGCTGATGTCGTCAGCCGTGTCGTCAGCGTCCGGAGATCTGAGTGACCTCCCAGCGGCTTCCGGCCAGCTCCTCGGATGCTCAAAGTCCATGCTGGCGGCCTGGAGCCGGGGAGTGGATACGGAGGTCCGCCCGAGTCGAGCCCTATGCTCGTGTGACCAACAGCAGCGTGTCGTAGCCGAGGTGATGATGCCAGGAAATGAGCAGCCCGAAGGTAATGCCGTGACTCTCTCTGCCGCCGCTGGCGGCGGTGGGGGCTTGAGCGTGTCAGGCATCCATGTGCGTGAACCATTGACGACCCAACACCTATGGGCTGCACTCCATTTCGCCCGCTTGTGCGAGGAACGCGAGATGGAGATCACGAACAGCGGGCTCGATAGAGTGGACCTGTCGCATCGTTCGTACGCAATGGCGGCCGTGAAATTTTCGGCTTCATTCCTGGAATCGCTGGTCAATGATCTGTTCAGTGACGCCGCAGACCCGGACGTCTCGACGCACGGCCGCATGACGAGATTTTCTGCCAAGGAGATCTCGGACATGGCAACCATTTGGAACGACACCGAGGTAAAGAAGACGAGTCGGCAGTTGCGACTGACTGACAAGTATCAGGAGTCTCTTGCGATCGCCGGAGCCCCTCGGTTTGTGGGGAATGATGCCGTCTACAGAGGGTTCAATGAACTGACGTACCTGCGAAACGCGCTTGTGCACTTCAAGGTTGGATGGCAATTGGCTGGGGCGAAACAGAATCAGGCCAGCAGCATTGAGAAGCTTCTAAAGCCAAAATTCGCAGAGAACAAGCAGAAGATCGGGCAGCCGTGGTTTCCAAATAAGTGCCTCGGTGCAGGGTGCGCTCGATGGGCCTGCGACTCGGCGACAGCCTTCGCGGACGAGTGGCTCACGCGGATGTCCCTTCCTCTGGACTACAGGCACGTCCTTAGTGATCTCGGAGCTCCCTGAGACGTGACCTGACCGGTCGACGCCAACTGTTCTTCTCCCTGCTTCCTCATACTGGCCGCCCTCTGTGGAAGGAAGTCGGATCAAGGGTGGGCGTATGCCCATCGGCGTGCCGACGCGACGAAGGAGCGCCCTTGATGCGGCTTCCTGGAGCGAGACAATTGGGCCGATGAGGAGGCGGGGATTCCTAACGCGCCGGATGCCCGCTACCCCGGGGTGGCTGGAAAGGATGTCGCCAGTCCCGGGATAGCGGGCGGGTTCCCCGGCAGATTCACCGAACCGGGGAGGTCTCCGACCTGGAGTCGGCGTCATTGGCGACTCGCTGTCCGGCGCCGTTGCCGGTGTCCGGAAGATCCGGAAAGGGGGCAGAAGCCCCCAGGAGGTCTAGGTGCCGTTCACACCGCAGCCGTTGCAGAGCAGCAGTTCCCCGTTGAGGTACCAGGTGGTGTCGCACATTCCGGCCTGGCAGGTCTCCGGGGTGTACGGCCAGGGGTGGTCCGGGAAGTGGGCGACGAGGCGACCGGGGGCGATGTAGCCGCCGTGGTGGTGCTTGGGCGGGAAGGGGTCCCAGATGCTGCCGATGCTGGAGAGGTCGGGGGTGAAGTCGCTGATCATGATGGTCGTTCCTTTCCGGTGGAGCGGTGAATCTGGGCTCCGCCCGGACCGTGCGGGGAGGACCGGGGGAAGTGTGGGCGAATGCCCATCGGCTTGCCGACGCGAAGCGCTCTTCCCCTGGTCTTCCCTGTGCGGTACGCCTTCGGCAGATTCATCGCTGCACCGGAAAGGAAGGATGGCGATCAGCGATTACACCCCCGACCTCGGACGTCAGCATCGGCGGACCCGGTATCGCCCAGGCACCACCACGGCGGCTACATCGCTGGTGAGGTACGCCGGAACCCGCTCCCTGCCTGGCCGTACACCCCGGAGACCTGCCAGGCAGGCGACATCCACCGGTACGGCGGCGGGGAACTGCTGCTCTGCAACGGCTGCGGCGTGGACGGCACTACGGGGGCTGAAGGCTGGTAGCACGGTCTTCGTGGCAAGCGCCGAAGCCGTGCGGCAGCTCATTTGGCCGTGACTGCGGCCGATGTCAGCGATTCCGGCTCCGCGGTTGGCGCGCCGGCGCTCGATCCGCACCAGAGTTTCGATGACATCGCCGAAGTGCTCGGGATGCTGGCGCTACCCGCACTCGGCGGTGTCGTCGCCGCTGGAGACGGTTTGCGCCGCGTAGGGGTAGCGGCTGAGGTCGTGCCCGCACGGCTCACGCGTCTTGCAGGGATGTGGCGGTTCAAGTCGCTGAGTTGGACCAGACGTTTCGGCTGGGTCTCGCCAAATCCCGTGTGCAGGAATAGCCCTCATGATGGTTTGAACATATGGTGTTTCATGTGAGTCAGCCGAATGGCTGGGGGGTCGGCTCGTCGCAACCTCCCACGCCACAGCCCAGTCCTGTTCAGCCGCAACGTGATCAGCAGTCGTCACCCCGACGGCGCCGGGCCAAACTTCATGAAATTGGTCCGGCCTGGATTACCGCGATCTCAGGGCTGCTCGTAGCGCTGACCGGCATGGGCGTCGTTGTCGGACGGGAGTCGGTCTCAACGGTTGGGGCCCCACAAACCATCACAGTTACAGCCGCTGGCAGTGCGGTGACAACCGTCGCTGCACAGCCTTCTGGCCAGACTCCCAACGGCGCGCCAACCACGTCGGCCGTGAGCGGAGGCCCTTCGCAACAGGTTGCGGAGGGCGTTGAGCTAGTCCGATGCAACGTCGATTTGGCAGTCGGCTACAGACTTCCTATCGAGCGAACAAGCACCTGCCCAGAGCCCTCAACCCATATGTCCGGCTTTAGTTTCAACGGCAGCAATGCCTATGCCTATGGTGTCCAGATGGCGGCGTCGACCGACGACGAGCCGACTTACGACAGCTGCAAGAAGAACACCCGTTACACGAACCCTCTCGATATCGAGACCGGGACCACCTTGTGCCTTCGCGGGCCGAATGTGATCGCATCGATCGTGGTCCGCGAGGTCAAACGCGATAGTGGCACGTACGCCGCGATCAACCTCGTTATTTGGCGGGGAGCTTCGGCATAGTGCGCCACGGTATGGGACTGCGAGCCTGAATCTCGGTCGAGGCTGACTGCCCTGCGCGTAGAGCGTCGGCCGCAGCGGGGTGAACACGCCCGCGAGCCATGTAACGGCGCTGGCGCTGGGTCATCGATGGGTCGGCGTGGCCGAGTACGTTGGCGTGGCTGGGGCAGACAGGCCGGCCAATTCGGTTCTGGGCGACGAACATCCGACTGTGTTCGGCTCCCGGCTCGCCTAGCTGTTCATCCTGTTCGTTGCTTGAAGCGGCTCAATGGGTTTCAGGGCGCTGCCTTCCGGGCTTCGGCGTATGCGTGCTGCCGACGCACCCGACGCACCGCGTGCGACGCACTATCAGCACGCGTTGTGCGTCGTCGCGTGGCGGCGGCGCGCATGCGCCGAAGCCCGCGCGCGACGCCCTTGATCCTGTATGGCGAAACTCGGCAGTGAGTGGGGTGAGGTGAAGGTGCGCTCCAGCTTGCGGCAAGCAGACGACAATCAGATGCATTTATGGTGTCGATCTCGTCGAGAACCGACGGAATTGAGGTCCAAACTGGCATGATGAAGCAGTATGAGACTACTGCGCTTCCGGGTCGCCAACCACGGGAGTCTTCGCGATGAGGTCGAGCTGTCGATGGTGCGCTCGTCCCTGCGCCGGGTTCACCCGCCAGGGGGGGACTGGTCACCGTATCTGGTCAGCGCCTGCGCGATCTACGGACCTAACGCATCCGGAAAATCAACAATCCTGGATGCAATTTCCTTTGCGCGGGGTTACGTGAAAAACTCGGCCAATTTGTCCGACGATAGAGAGCCTCGCGCTACATATTTTCGCCTTCAAGAAGGCTTCGCATCGAAGCCTTCTCAGTACTCATTTGATTTTCTCGATTCTACCGGAATCAGATACGAGTATGGATTCGAGTTGATATTTGGGCGAGTGCAATCAGAATGGTTGAACTATTATCCCGAAGGTAGGCCTAGACTACTTTTCGAAAGGAATGGGGAAGAATTCCGCTTCAGTCGCTGGCTCAAAGGAGGGAGGATGAATATCGAAGCAGCCACTGGACCCAAGGATCTTGCGCTTTCCAAGGCTGCTCAGATAAAGCATCCAATGCTTAGTAAGCTGTATCGAGAAATCGTGAGCGGGATATTTCTGGCACGGCACGACGAGCGTGACGAACATGGGCGAATGGTTGGTATCATCCATCTTCTCGAAGAGGGAAAGGTATTTCCCTCAGACATAATCGCCCTGCTCCGAGCTGCCGACATCGGAATTGCAAATGTGTCTTTAAAGAATTCGGAATATCCAGATGGCGCAAGGGAAGTCCTCGATGCTCTGCTTGCAGCCCTACAGTCGACCGAAAGAACTCCCCCCGCCTTTAAGAATATTACAGGAGCAGAAATTGTAGAAGCACTGAAAGAGCTCTCCTTCGAGCACGCCGGATCCGATGGGAATCTCTACCCCCTAGAGAGCGCTGTTCAAAGTAAAGGTACGCTGTCCTGGATAGCGCTTTCAGTGCCTGCGATAGGAATCCTAAGAAACGGCGGAGTGATGCTGGTGGATGAGATCGATGCCAGCCTTCACCCGCGGTTGTCGTCGTTGTTAGTCGATCTGTTTCGATCAAAAGCCAACGTCGGAGGGGGGCAGCTCGTCTTCACCACTCACGACACCTACTTTCTCTCAAGGAGAAACGATAGCCCACTCGAGCCAGATGAAGTGTGGTTTACCGAGAAGAGTACAGAGGGTGTCACAAGCTTGTACAGCCTCGCCGATTTTCTAACTCGAAACGGCGAGAACTTCGCAGTGAGATACCTCGATGGGCGTTATGGCGCAGTCCCAACGCTCGTTCGGTCAGAAATAGAGGCTATCTTGACTGGGGGAACGAGCAGTGAAGCCGAAATCGGATCCTAGAAGACGAACTTCAAAGAGACTCCCGCGGCGAACAGTGCTGATTGTCACGGAAGGACATACCGAGGTTGATTATATTGAGCGATTGATTCAGCATATGCGAGCCACGGGGGTCTCTGTATGCTCGGTAAAGTCAGTGGGCCTCGGCCGTGACCCCATGCGGGTTCTAGAAGCGGTCAAGTTCCGAATGAAATCATCAGATGCCAAGTTTGATTTCGGCTGGGCCGTTGTCGATGTAGATCGACATGAGCGACTTCCACAATGCATTGCTGAAGCCAAGAAGCACGGAAACATAGACGTGGCCATTTCTAACCCGTGTTTCGAAGTATGGCTTTTGTGGCATTTTCGCGAACATGTATCTCACGTTGATGCAAATATGCTTAAAAGACTACTGGAGAAGGAGGGCATGAAGGGCAAGTCGCTGCCGAAAGATTTCCCGATCGATGCTTATCTGGATGCGATACAACGAGCCGAAGGAATTATCCCAGATGATGGAGATTACTCAAGGTGTAATCCGTCTTCCGCAATGCCAAAGGTAGTACATTCGATAAAGGCTTCCGAAGAAAGGCCATAATTCCGACTTGATCGCGGGTCTTGCCGCGGTGGTGTTAAGGAGCGGTATCTGGCTGGTGGTCAGCGCTTCTCACTCACTGACGGAGCGCAACCGTGGTTCGCACCCGGTGACCACTTCGGTCGATGCTCCGGCGAGTTTCCCGCCCGAGGCCGGCACCCCAGGTCCTGCGCAAGTGCCGCTGGTGCCGCAGCAGGAAACCGGCTCGGGTGCTACCCATTCCAACCCGATTGCTGAGGTTCGCTACTCGCTGAGTACGCGGCGAGTAAACCCTGCCTCGACAAGGCGGGCGTATGCCTCACGAACGTCGGCGGGCACGTCCTGCTCGATGGCCCATCCCTTTCCGGGATAGATCCAGATTCGCTGAGTGTCGCCGACCAGCATGTTGATGACGCGATCTACATCTCCGATGCTCACCACGTAGTCATCCAGCGCGAGTGGAAGTGATCCGCAGACCACTTCCACTCCAGGCCAACGCTTCCCGCAGATCGCGTAGCTGCGGCGCTGCTGGTAGGGACGGGAGATCAGCATCACCGACTTGATCGAGTCGAGGTAGCCGTGCTGGCCGAGCAGGGCGTGCGTGAAGTCAATGTTGTCCCCGGTATTGGTTGCTGCTGGTTCGACCAGGATCGCGTCGGCAGGTACCCCGAGATCAATGGCGCGCTCGCGAAAGTGCACTGCTTCGCCGCGGGGGAACCGATCTACGGTCGTCGGGGCGTTCGCGCCCGTGAAGACGATCAGTGGGAACGTTCCCGAGTGGTATAGATCGGCAGCGTATGTGGCGACACCGATGTCGTGGCCTCCGAGGCCGATGCCAACATCGACCGGCCGCGGTTCGTGGTGCATCTGGTTGTACTCCCACAGGGTTTCGACATCCGAGCGGAGCTCTGGGGGAAGTGCAGTCGTCGCCATTGGATGCTCCTCTACTCGGGCAGTTTGAAATCGTAAGTCCACGAGAACCTGGATGCCGCGTGCACGCCGCGCGCGAACTCGATCAGAACATCGTCGGAGGTGTACGTGCGCCGGGTGAGGATCATCACTGGTTCGCCGGCAGGAAGCTCCAAGCTCTCCATCTCCTCCGGGGTCGGCATTCGCGCAAAGATCGTTTCCGACATGTGGTCGGGTTCGTAACCCTCCGATCGGGCACAGCAAGTACTACGAGCTGATCGGCTCGGGCGAGCTGCGGTTGGTGAAGATCGGGCGGCGGCGGTTCGTGACAGAGCAGGCTGTGGAGGACTACATCGCGCGCCTGGATCAGGTGGCCTAGCTCATGCCCCGCCAGCGCATGGCCCCCGGCGAGTGGGGCAAGATCACGGTAACCCGTACGGGCTCTGGCCAGTTCATCGCGAACACCTACGTGCGCGATGAGGACGGGCAGCGACGGAAGACGTCACGCAGTGGTGCCAGTGAGGAGGCCGCACGCCGGAACCTTCAGCGGCATTTGAAGACTCGGATGACTCCGGTCGCGGGCGAGGTGATCACGGATCGGACGTCGTTGTCCGAGTTGTTCGAGGCGTGGATCGCGACGAAGTCCAGGCTCAAGGGGCAGTCGACCGATCAGTACCGCCGGATGTGGGAGCGGCACGGGGAGAAGAAGCTGGGTGCATTGCGTGTGCGTGAGCTGCCCACCAGCCGCGCCGAGCGCCACCTGACGGCGATGACCGCGCAGTCCTGGGCGAACGCTAAGACCATGCGAGTGATCCTGCTGGGCATGTTCGCCCTGGCGGTGCGTCATGACGTGCTTGCGGTGAACCCACTACGCGAAACCAGCCGTGCACCGGGGAAACGTTCCGGCGCCCGCGCACTGACCGCCGAGGAGTTCGCGGTTGTTCGGCAATCAGTGCGCGCCTACCGCGACAACGGCAGCGGCAACGGCCCTCGACCGGGCAGGCAATTGCCTGAGTTCGTCGACGTGCTGGCCTCGACCGGCTGCCGGCCGAATGAGGTTCTGTCGCTGCGCTGGTCGGATGTCGATCTGCTCGCGGACCCGCCGCGGATGACGGTTGCGGGCACGATGATCGACCACGGGGCGGTGAAGGAGACCGCATTGCACCGGCAGGACGAACGCAAGGGCGGCGCTCCCCCGCACACGGTCTATCTGCCCAAGCTGGCGGTGGAAGCTCTGACCGTGCTGTTCGCGGAAGCTGCCGGTCCGGCCGCACCGGTGTTCAGCAATCGGGACGGCGGCTGGATGAGCCTGGCCAACCTGCGGCGGGCGCTGCGGGCCGCTCTCCCGGCGGAGTTGAGCTGGGTCACACCGCGCAGCTTCCGGCCCACCGTGGCGACGATCGTGCGTGATGATCTCGGTCCGGCGGAGGCGCAGGCGCAGTTGTCGCACGCGAAATTGGCGACCACGGAACGGCATTACTTCGAACGCCGTACGACCGGGCCGGATGCACGCGCCGCGTTGGATCGGTACGCGGAGGGAAAGTAGCGAGTTGAAAGTAGTCGGAAAGTACCCAATTTGGCCGGATGCGGCCGGATAGCAGAAAGGCCCGCTACCTGCTTGCGCTGGTAGCGGGCCTTTCGGAGCTCCCCCATCTGGACTCGAACCAGAAACCTGCCGATTAACAGTCGGCTGCTCTGCCAATTGAGCTATAGGGGATTGTTTCCCTGGCTGGCCCTTCCGGACCGGCCGGAGAAAACTTTAGCGTATCGGTTGTACAGTTCCCAAATCGCGGCTCTACCTGCGGGAATACGGGTGGGGAGGGGATGGGGTGCCGGATCGACAGGGTGGGGTGGGGTCGGGCAGGATATGGGGGCGGACTGGTCTATGGGAGGAGCTTCTCGGGATGCTGCGGTTGATCATCGGTGTGGCGGCTGGGTATGTGCTGGGCGCCAAGGCCGGGCGGGTTCGGTATGAACAGATCAGCAAGACGACCCGCGCGATCAGTGAGAGTCCTGTCACGCGCAAGGTCGTGTTGATGGGGCGGCAGAAGCTCGCGGACAAGCTGAACACCCAGCCGAAGCTGGAACCGATGGTACCGCTGGACGAGCGAACCACCATCCTCGTGCCGCAGGATCAGCTGCGGCGCTGAGGGATTGGGGCTTTGCCCCTTGCCCCCTGGTGGGGGCTGCGCCCCCACACCCCTGCCCTGGGGCGGCGAGCTGTCGCCGCCTGCCGGGTGGGCGGGCTGTGGCTAGACGCCTGCGAAGTCGCCTGAGTTGCCCATGGCCTGGGTGAGGAGGCTCTTGCGGTATTGCTCCAGGGCCACCAGGTCGCCGAACAGGGCCATGTAGGCGTCGGGCTGTTCGGTGGAGGATATGCGCTGGAGTTTGGACTTGAGTTCGGCGATCTGGCGGCCGACCCAGGATTCCTGGGTGCGGGCCAGGACGCCGGCGACGAAGCGAGGGATGTCGTCGGCGGATTTCACCGGGAGCGGTTCGGCGGCCAGTTCGGAGACCATGGCGCGCAGGGTGAGGTCGTCGGTGTTGTCGGCGACGGCGGTGACCCATTCGGCGCCGGTGAGGCCCGCGGCGGTGCCGCCGGCTTCGGCGATGGCGGCGCGGACGGCGACGAACGCGGGGTGGGTGAAGGCTTCGGGCTCGAGGGAGTCGAAGACCGCGCCCGCGAAGCCGGGGTATTGCAGGGCGGCGGCGAGGGTTTGGCGTTGGGGCAGCAGGGCCGGGTCCGTGGGGTTGGGACGGGCGGCGGGGCCGGGTGAAACCTCGTGGTGGGGTTGGCGTTCGGGGATGCCGGGCTTGGCGCCGGTGCGGGCGCCCTTGCGGGCCTCCTCGCCGACGCGGCGGACCACCTGCTGGATATCGTCCCAGCCGACCCAACCGGCCAGTTTGGTGGCGTAGGCCTTGCGGAGGGCGAAGTCCTTGATCTGGGAGACCACGGGGACGGCGCGGCGCAGGGCCTCGACCTGGCCTTCGGGGGCGTCGAGGTTGTGTTCGGCGAGCAGGCCGCGGATGACGAACTCGTACAACGGGACTCGGCGGGCGACCAGGTCGCGGACCGCGCCGTCGCCATTGCGCTGGCGCAGTTCGCACGGGTCGAGGCCGTCGGGGGCCACCGCGATGTAGGTCTGTCCGGCGAGCTTCTGGTCGCCGGAGAAGGCCTTGAGGGCGGCGGCCTGGCCGGCGGCGTCGCCGTCGAAGGTGTAGATGATCTCGCCGCGCCAGAAGTTGTCGTCCATGAGCAGGCGGCGCAGGATCGCGAGGTGGTCGTCGCCGAAGGCGGTGCCGCAGGAGGCGACCGCGGTCTTGACGCCGGCCAGATGCATGGCCATGACGTCGGTGTAGCCCTCCACGACCACGGCCTGATGACCCTTGGCGATCTCCCGCTTGGCGTGGTCGAGCCCGAACAGCACCTGGGACTTCTTGTACAGCAACGTCTCCGAGGTGTTGATGTACTTGGCGGTCATGGTGTCGTCGTCGTAGAGGCGGCGCGCGCCGAAGCCGATCACCTCGCCGCCGAGATTGCGGATCGGCCACAGCAGACGGCGGTTGAAACGGTCCATCGGGCCGCGCTGACCCTGCTTGGACAGGCCCGCGGCCTCCAGCTCCTTGAACTCGAAACCCTTGCGCAGCAGGTGTTTCGTGAGAGTGTCCCAGCCGCCGGGGGCGTAGCCGCAGCCGAACTGGTGGGCGGCATTGTGGTCGAAATTACGGTCGGTGAGGTACTTGCGGGCCGCCTCGGCCCCGGGCTCGCCGAGCTGCGAGATGTAGAACTCGTGCGCGGCCGCATTGGCGGCGACCAGGCGGGCGCGGGTGCCGCGGTCGACGCGGACCGCCGTGCCGCCGCCCTCGTAGTTGATCTTGTAGTTGAGCCGGTCGGCCATCTGCTCGACGGCCTCGACGAAGCCGACGTGCTCGATCTTCTGCAGGAACGCGAAGACGTCGCCGCCCTCACCGCAGCCGAAGCAGTGAAACACGCCGTGATTGGGCCGCACGTGGAACGACGGCGACTTCTCGTCGTGGAACGGGCACAGGCCCTTCATGGAGTCGGCGCCGGCTCGGCGGAGGGCGACGTACTCCCCTACGACATCCTCGATCCGGACACGTTCACGAATCGCCGCGATATCGCGGTCCGGAAGTCGGCCAGCCACCCAGCGAGTCTAGCCCCCGGGGCCCCGACACGCGCTTCCCCGCCTCTCCGCGCCTCGGCGCACGACACAGTGCCGTTGATTGCCATGCATGCGGGCCGGCGGCCAGGCTCCGAACCGATTTCGGACGTCCCCGATGAGTTGCCGCACTCGCACCGAAACCAGTCGTCCGATCCCCGACGACCTGCGGCGGAGCCGAGCTGCGAAGATCGATGCGTGCTCAGCCTCTACCACGACGCCCGGACGCCGGTGCACGTCGTGCCCGCGGGGGTGAAACTGGCCGGGCTCGCGGTCGCGGGGACGGCGCTGTTCTTCGTGTCGTCGATCACCGTGCTGACCGGCGCGCTCATCGTGGTGCTGGGCTTGTACGCGCTCGCGCGGATTCCGTGGCGGACGACCGGGCGGCAGGTCCTTACGCTGCTGCCGTTCCTGGGGTTGATCGTGATCGCGCAGGTGATCTTCACCGATGCGCGTACGGCGGTCCTGGTCGGGGAACGCCTGCTCACCCTGGTCCTGCTGGCCAATCTGGTGACCTTGACCACCCGCACCTCGGCCATGGTCGACACCATCGAACGCGCACTCACCCCGCTGCGCCCGCTCGGCGTCCGCCCCGAACGGGTGGGCCTGCTGGTCGCCATGACCATCCGATTCATCCCGGTCATCCGTGAGCAGGCCGAACTCGTGCGCGCTGCCCAGCGGGCTCGCGGCATCGAGCGCAGCACGGTCTTCCTGGTCCCGCTACTGATCCGCACACTACGGATGGCCGACGGCGTCGGCGAGGCCCTGGACGCTCGCGGCCTGAACTGACCGGTCGGTCCGGCACCCCTTTAGGATGCCTCGGGTGCGTAGTAGGGATTTGGCGCAGATCGCGCTGTTCGCGGCAATCATGGTGGTCCTGGGATTCTTCCCGCTGATCCAGTTGCCGGGCGCCTTCGCACCGTTCACCTCGCAAACTCTGGGCGTCATCCTGGCGGGCTCGATTCTGGGCGCCAAGCGCGGCGCGCTGGCCATGTTGCTCTTCGACGTCATGGTCTTCGCGGGGCTGCCGGTGCTGGCGGGCGGGCGCGGCGGCCTGTCGGTGATCATGGGCCCGACGGGTGGCTTCGTGATCGCCTATCCGATCGGCGCGCTGGTGATCGGCCTGCTCACCGAACGGGTGTGGAAGCACTACAACCTGCCGCTGGCCCTGCTGATCAACTTCCTCGGCGGCGCGATCGTGCTGTACGCCATCGGGATCCCGTGGATGGCCGCGGCCGCGCACATCTCGCTGGGCAAGGCGATCACGACCTCGGTGGCGTTCCTGCCGGGCGACGTGGTCAAGACCGTGATCGGGTCGCTGGCCGCGGTGGCGGTGCGCAAGGCGTATCCGATGATTCCGGCCCGAGCATGATCGAACTCGACGGCGTCTCACACCGATTCGGCGAGCGCGAAGTACTGCGCGACCTGGATCTGCGTTTGAGCGAGCACCGGATCGCCGTCGTCGGCGCGAACGGTTCGGGCAAGTCCACCTTCGCGCGGCTGCTCAACGGCCTGCAGGTGCCGACCGCGGGCACGGTGCGCGTGGACGGCCTCGATACCCGCAAACAGGGCCGGGCCGTGCGCAAACTGGTCGGATTCGTCTTCCAGGATCCGGATGTGCAGATCGTCATGCCGACGGTCGCCGAGGACCTCGCCTTCGGCCTCAAACACCACGGCGTCGCCAAATCCGACATCCCGCAGCGGGTCACCGAAACCCTCGCGACCTACGGCCTCACCGAATTCGGTGACCATCCCGCGCATCTGCTCAGCGGCGGCCAGAAGCAACTGCTCGCCATCGCCGCGGTGCTGTCGGTGCGACCGGAGTACGTGGTGTTCGACGAACCGACCACCCTGCTCGACCTCCGCAACACACGCCGCATCACCCGGATGCTGCGCGACCTCCCGCAGCGACTGGTCGTGGTCTCCCACGATCTGGACCTGCTCGCCGATTTCGACCGCGTGCTGGTGTTCGACGAGGGCCGCGTCGTGGCCGACGGCCCGCCCGCGAAGACCATCCCGCACTACGTGGCCATGCACTCCGACTGACGCTCAGTCCGTGCGCTCCGGCTGAGCTTCAGTCCATGCGCACCCGCTGAGCCTCAGTCCGTGCACTCCGGCTGAGCTTCAGTCGATGCACTCCGGTTGAGTCTCAGTCCATGCGCGCCGACTGAGCTTCAGGCCATGCGCGCCCACCAAGATTTCAGTCCTCGCGCCCGAACAGATGCCGCCGCACGTGCGCGTTCAACCGCTGCCCGGGCCGCGCGTTGAACGCCATGTGCACGCTCACCCGCGGAATCTCGCCCTGTACCGGCGTCACCCGGTGCCGGGACCGCCGCCCGGCGTGCAGCACCAGCGTCCCGGGCACGGTCGGCAGCATCTTCACCATGTGCCGGTGCCGCATCGGCAGCCCGCCCCCGCGCTCGATGAAAGCGCCGGGCAGCGGGATGTATTCGAGCGCTCCGCCCCGCTCCGGCGCGACGATGTGCAGCATCACCGTGTAATCGGACATGTCGTAGTGCCAGTCCTGCGCGTCGCCGTTCTCGTGGATCTGCACCGTCATGGCGCCCAGTTCGTCGGCGGACCGGTAGGCCTGCTCCCCCACCAGGTGGGAGACGAACTCCCGCAAGGGTTCCCAGTGGTAGAGCGCCTTCAACGGCGAGGAGTCCGGAATCCGGTCGCAGGCCACGGTGTATTCGAAGCGCATGGCGTCGCCGAGTCCGTCGGAGAGCACATCGGCCGCCATCTCGGTGACCGCGGCGGGCCGCAGGAATTCGGGCAGCACGGTGACTCCGCTGACCAGGAAGTCCGCCTGCGACCGCTCGATCACCTCACGCAGCCGCGCCACGGACCGCCGGTCGAGCGGATATCGCTCGAGGTCGACCAGGTCGTCCACCTCGCGTGTCATCGCGCGCCCCCTGCCGCCGGATTCACCGAAATCAGGGTATCGCGGCGGCGATGCGTTCCAGGCGGCTCTCGGTGTAGGAGGCGATCTGGTCGACGATCACCCGCACCCGCGCGGTGTCGTCGGCGGCTTCCTCCCACCACGGCAGCAGCAGCCGGTCCAGCCCGTGCGGGGCGGCGGCGAGCAGCCGGTCGGCGACGAGCAGGATGCGTTCGCGCTGCCCGGCCTGCCGCACCCGGTGGATGGGGTCGGAGAGCACGTAGCGCAACGCCATGGTCTTGAGGACCGCGACCTCGGCGGCCACGATGCGCGGCACCTCCAGATCGGCGTCGTAGCGCGACAATTGGCGGCCGCCCCACGCGGCGCGGGTGGCCTCGACGGCGGCGGTGGCGAAGCGGCCCACCAGATCGCTGGTCAGCCGTTTGAGCGCGACGGAGGCGAGCAGCGAGCCGTCGTACTCGGCGGCGGCCGCGACCACCGGTAATTCGGAGAGCCGCTGCGCCGCGGCCACCATGTCGTCCACGGAATGCGCGGCATGCCGTTGCGCGCCGAGTTCGGCGAGCGCCACCTGTTCGACCGGATCGGCCAGGGCGCGCAGGTCGATGCGCCCCACGATGACCCCGTCCTCGACATCGTGCACCGAATAGGCGACATCGTCGGCCCAGTCCATGATCTGCGACTCCAGGCACTGGCGGCGTTCGGGCGCGTCCTTGCGGACCCAGTCCAGCCGGTCCATGTCCACCCCGTAGGCCCCGAACTTGGAGCTGGGACCCGTTCTGCCCCACGGGTATTTGATGACCGCGTCCAGGGCCGCCCGGGTCGGGTTGAGCCCGAAACTGACTCCCTGGTCGTCGATCACCTTGGGTTCGAGCCGGGTGAGGATGCGCAGGTTCTGCGCGTTGCCCTCGAAACCGCCGTGCGCGTCGGCGAATTGGTCGAGCGCCTTCTCGCCATTGTGCCCGTAGGGCGGGTGCCCGATGTCGTGGGCGAGCCCGGCCAGGTCCACCAGGTCGGGATCACAGCCGAGGCTGTCGGCGATGCTGCGGCCGATCTGGGCGACCTCCAGCGAATGGGTGAGCCGGGTGCGCGGGGTGTCGCCGTCGCGCGGACCCATGACCTGGGTCTTGTCGGCGAGCCGCCGCAGCGCGGCCGAGTGCAGTACCCGGGCCCGGTCGCGCGCGAACTCGCTGCGCCGGGCGGGGCACGGCGACCAGCTCAGTCCGGCCGTGTGCTCGGTCTCGGGAACCATGCGTTCCCGGTCGGCGTCGGTGTAGACCCCGTCATAGTCGATGCGTGCGTTCATTGCTCACTGATCCGCCGTGTATTTGAAGTCCGCCGAGAAATGGGTCAGCTGATACCAGAGCAATGCGAAGGTCTCCCGGAAGATCCCGTGCGCCTGCGATTCCCGCGTGTACACCGCGGGCCCGGTCCTGGTGGGCGCGGTCCAGGCCGACAGCCCGGCGTCACGCGCCATGGTGCGGGTGCGCAGCGAATGCCAGGGGTCGCTGACCAGCACCACCGACGATTTTCCACGCGCCAGCAGCGCTTTCGACACCGCTTCCACGCTTTGCAGGGTGTCGGAACCGGTTTCGACGGCCAGGATCCGGTCCTCCGGGACGCCCTGGTCCTTCAGGTAGTTCTTGCCCGAGGCCGCCTCGGTGTAGTTGTCGCCGACCCGTTTGCCGCCCACCGTCACGATCATGGGGGCGACCTGCTTGCGGAACAGCTTGTGCGCCTGGTCCAGTCGCGCCTCGAACACCGACGACGGGGTGCCGTCGTACTGGGCCGCGCCCAGCACCACGATGGCGTCAGCGTGGGCGTAGTCGTCGATGCGGGCCACCTGCCACACGTGCAGTGCGGTGCCGCCCACCACGACCAGGCCCATCAGCACCCCGCCGACCAGCAGCCGCCGCACCCAGCGCAGCGTGCCGCCACCGCGTCCGGAGGCGGTGGATGTGGCCATGTCCTGTGCCGACCGGTCCGGTTCGGCTCGATGGTTGCGGAGTCTCACCAACCGCGTTGCCGCCATTCGGGCAGGTGCGGGCGCTCGGCGCCGAGGGTGGTGTCGTCGCCGTGGCCCGGATACACCGCGGCGTCGTCCGGATAGCGGTCGAACAGTTTGGTCTCGACGTCGCCGAGCAGCGAGGTGAACTGCTCCGGCGACAGGGTCCGGCCCACGCCGCCCGGGAACAGCGAGTCACCGGTGAACAGGTGGACGCCGCCCGCGCCGTCGGTCAGCGCCAGCGCGACCGAGCCGGGCGTGTGCCCGCGCAGGTGAATGGCCTCCAGCACGAGGTCGCCGACGTGAACCTTGTCACCGTCGGCCAGCAGCCGGGCCGGGGGCACCGGTAGCGGCGCGGCGTCCAGCTCGTGCGCGGCGGTCGGAATGTCGGTGGCCGCCACCACATCCGGAAGCGCGAACCAGTGGTCCTGGTGCTGGTGGGTGGTGACGATGAGCTCCACCCGGCCCGGGGCCTCCTGGCCGATGAGCTCGAGGATCCGCTCGGCCTCGTTGGCGGCGTCGATCAGCAGGGTCGCGCCGGTGGCGGCGCACTGCACCAGATAGGTGTTGTTGTCCATGCCACCGACCGACATCTTCACGATGCGCGCGCCCGGAACCTCACGCTGCTGCGGATTGGAGCCGGGCGAGACGTGGCCCGTGTAGGGCGAATCGATGGTGATCACCTCACCGATCGTAGTCATGGCTCCCGACACAGCGTGCAGAAGAAACCGACCCTCCGCGTTCCACAGTTAGATTCGATGCATGCGGCCACCGAAGCAGCTGTCCCTCCTCGTGACCGGTCTGCTCGCGGCCTTGGCCCTGGTCGGCGGCCACGCCGCGCCGGCCGCGGCCGAGACGCCCCTGCGACTGCCCGGCTATGTCACCGACAAGGCCGGGGCGCTGGACCGCGGGCAGACCGCGGAGCTGCAGCAGGCCATCGACGCGCTGTACTCGCGTGACCACGAGCGGCTGTGGATCGTCTACGTGCGCGACTTCAGCGGCCTGGACTCGCACGCCTGGGGTGAGCAGACCGCGAAACTGTCCGGGTTCGGGGATCGCGACGTGCTGCTGTCGGTGGCCGTCGACGATCGGGCGTACGCGTTCACCGGGACGGTGCCGCAGTCGGTCAGTGACAAGGAACTCGACCGCCTGCTCACCGACAGGGTGGAGCCGAAGCTGCGCGACGGGAATTGGGCCGGGGCCGGGCTGGCCACGGCGACCGGGCTCTCGGACGCCATGAGCGGGTCCGGCGGCATCGGGCTGTTCCCGATACTGATCATCGCGCTCCTGGTGGCGCTGGCGGTGCTGGGGATCTGGTGGTGGTCGAAGCGGCGCAAGACGCGGCGGGAACGCTCGGTCATGGATTCGGCGCGCAAGACCGATCCGACCGACGCCCGGGCGCTGGAGGCCCTGCCGCTGGTCGTACTGGACGCCCTCTCCAAGGAGACCCTGGTCGACACCGACAACGCCATTCGCACCAGCACCGAGGAATTGCGGCTGGCCACCGACGAATTCGGGGGCACCGCCACCGCGCCCTTCACCGCCGCCCTGGAGGGCGCGAAACGGGCGCTGGCCAAGGCGTTCTCGATCCGCCAGCAACTCGACGACGATATCCCCGAGACCCCGGATCAGCAGCAGCGCATGCTGATCGACCTGGTCAGCAGCTGCGGCAGCGCGAATCGGGACCTCGATGCCAAGGTCGGCGAATTCGACGCCATGCGCAATCTGCTCATCAATGCCGGAGAGCGGCTGGACGCGCTGACCCGCGACCTGATCGAACTCACCGCGCGGGTGCCCGGTTCCCAGGCCACGCTCACGGCATTGGTGGCCGCGCATCCCGCGTCGGTGCTCGCGCCCATCCACGACAACGTGAGCATGGCGAGCGAGCGAATCGGGTTCGCGGAGAAGACGATCGCGGACGGCCGGGCCGCGGCCGCCAAACCGGTCGGGCAGCAGGGCGCGGCGGTATCCGATATTCGCGCCGCCGAATCGGCCGTGGACGCGGCTCGCACGCTGTTGGACGCGGTCGATTCGGCCGCCACCGATATCGAGCAGGCGCGGGCCGGACTGTCGGCCATGATCGAGGAACTGCGCGGCGATCTGGCCACCGCCGACGGACTGTCGGAACACGGCGGCACCGATCTGCCCGCCGCGACGGCCGTCGCGCGCGCGGCTCTCGATCAGGCCACCGCCGACGGGGCCGCCAATCCGCTCGGGGTCTTCCGGCAGGCCGTCGCCGCCGACGCCGCGCTGGATCAGGCCATTGCCGCGGCCGGCGATCGCAAGCGGGCCGCCGATGACCTGCGTCGCCGTCTCGACCAGACGCTGACCGCGGCCCGCAGCCAGGTCAATGCCGCCGCCGACTACATCAGCACCCGCCGCGGCGGGGTCGACGCCGAACCACGCACCCGCCTCGCCGAGGCCCAGCGCAGTCTGGAGCAGGCCGCTCAGCTCGCCACCTCGAATCCCGAGCAGGCTCTCCAATCCGCCCAGCGCGCCGTCGAACTCGGCGCTCGCGCGCTGCACACCGCGCAGGCAGCGGTGCAGGAGTGGCAGGCCCAGCAGCAGCAACGCGTGTCTTCCGGCGGCTCCCAGACCGGGGCCATCCTGGGTGGAATCCTCATCGACGGCATGCTGCGCGGGATGGGCAATGAGTACCGCCGCGGCGGTGGCGGATTCGGCGGCGGTTTCGGTGGCGGGGGCGGTGGCCGCAGCTACGGCCCCGGCTCCTTCGGCGGTTCCGACGGCTCCCGGCGGATCAGCCGGGGCGGCCGGTTCTGAGGGTTCGGCTCACCGGAGGCGAGCCGAACCCGGCGCACTCACCAGCCGGAGCCGGTCCCACCCGAACCCGTGTTGGCCACGATGGTGCCGATGACCATCTGCGCGAGCCCCGCGATCAGGCTGAGAATTCCCATGGTGTCCTCCGACTTCCGCTTTTCTCACCGACTGTCCGGTGTAGCCGTGAACCTAACCCAGCAAACTTGAGAAAGTGGCTCATTTCAGAACATTTCCCACACTGTGCCACCCGTGGTCATGATTCAGTTAATGCCCCGGGGTGCTAGAGCCAGCCGAGACGCTCCGCCGCCCGGACGGCTTCGGCCCGCGTGCGAGTGCCCGTCTTACCGATGGCGGAGGACAGATGGTTGCGGACCGTGCCCTCGGACAGGTGCAGCAGCTTGGCGATGGCGCCCGCGGTCGCACCGTCGGCGGCCGCGGCGAGAACCTCGCGTTCCCGAGCCGTGAGGGGTGAGGTTCCGGCCGTGAGGGTTTCGGTGGCCAGGGCCGGGTCGACGACGCGCAGGCCCATGTGGACACGTCGGACGGCGTCGGCGAGTTCCCGGGCGGGGGTGTCCTTGACGACGAAGCCGGAGGCGCCCGCGTCGATGGCGCGGCGCAGGTAGCCGGGGCGACCGAAGGTGGTGACCATCAGGATGCGCACCGCCGGATGGGCGGCGTGCAGCTGGGCGGCGGCCGAGATGCCGTCCAGGCCGGGCATTTCCACGTCCAGCAGGGCCACGTCGGGGGTGGTGCGTTCGACGGCGGCGAGCACCTCGTCGCCGCGGCCGACCTCGGCGACCACGTCGAGGTCGGGTTCCAGGCTCAACAGGGCCGCGAGGGCGCCGCGGACCAGAGCCTGATCGTCGGCGAGCAGCAGTTTGATCATTCCGGCTCCTTGATCGTCTCCGGGAAGCTTGCCAGCACCCGGAAGCCGCCGTCCGGGCGCGCGCCCAGGGTCAGTTCGCCGCCGGTGGCCCGGACCCGCTCGCGCAGTCCGGACAGGCCGGATCCGGTGCGGGCCGAGTCGCGCGGGCCCACACCGTCATCGGCGATCTCGATGCTGTTCGGGGTCACCCGGACCCAGCAGTGCGCCGCGCCGCTGTGCCGCACCACATTGGTGACGGCCTCGCGCAGCACCCAGCCGAACACGACGCTGTGCCGCGACGGTAGTTCGCCGGGATCCGGCAGCACGCCCTCGATTTCGGCGGCGTTCAGCGCCGTGCGGGCATTGGTCAGCTCGCCGGCGAGCGACACCGCCCGCAGCCCACCGACGGTCGAGCGCACTCCGGCCAGCGCTTCCCGCGCCAGCTGTTCCACATCCGCCATCTCCGTCTTCGCGCGCTCGGGTGCGACGTCGATGAGACGTTGCGCCAGTTCGGTTTTCACGGTGATGACGGTGAGCGAGTGGCCGAGGATGTCGTGCACGTCGCGCCCGACCCGCAGCCGCTCCTCCGCCACGGCCAGTTCGGCGAGCTGCTGCCGGGCGATGTGCAGTTCGTGATTGCGTTGCAGGATCACCCGGATCCCGCCGACCGCGAAGGCCGCCAGCACGATCGACTGCATCAGCGAGTACGCGGGCGGCTGCCCGGTGAGCAGTTGCGGCAGCACCGCGAATACCACGATCAACGCGAGTTCGAGTGGGACCGCCCGCCGCACCGGCAGCGTGAACGCGATGTAGGAGGCCATGTACACGCCCAGCCCGAGCATCTGCGAGTGCAGGGTGACCGCCGCGGCCGCGATCAGCGCCGCCTGCACGGCCAGCGATCCGGCCACCACCAGCCAGGGCGGCCGCGGTGGCCAGCCCTGGTCGGACGGGCCGCGCACCAGCAGCCAATAGGACGCCACATAGGCGATGCCGAAGGCGACGATCACCGCGATCGTGTACGCGCGGGCCACCGGATTCTCGAGCTGCCAGCCCTGCCGCAGCGGGTCGAACAGGTACACCGCCCACACGGCCGCGAGCAGCGTCCCGAACCGTCGCCGTCGCCGAATACCCGCCTCTTCCGCGTCCACACCGCGGGACGCTACCCGAGCCCATACCGATCGTCGCCGGTCAGCGTGCGGTCGTACGGCGGATAGAGACGGCATGACAGCGCTCAGGGACAGCATCGGGGCAGCCGGCAGCACCGGCCCGGGGCAAAGCGGCACACGCCACACGCCGTGAGTTTCACACCAATACCGTCACCCGCCGCGACCTGCCACGCATCCCCGGTTCGTCACTGTCCGCCCATGACGGATGTCACGGGCGAGGCGACGATCAGGCCGTGACGGTGACGCTGTGCAGGCCGCCCGGGCCGATCGGGAACGGCGGGCGCTCCTCGGCGTCCTGGACCTCGCCGGAGCGGCTGATGGCGCGAGCCTGAATGGTGTGGGTGCCCGGCGGCACGTCGACGATGGTGCGCCAGCGCCGCCAGGCGGCGGGGGCCAGTTCGGAGCCGAGTTCGACCGGCAGCCAATCGGTTTCGCCGATCCGGATCTCCACCCCGGCGACCCCGTGCGGCGGGGCCCAGGCCACGCCCGCGACGGTGAACTTGCCGCCGCCCGCGCCGCCGCCGGAGGCGACGTCGATGCGGGCCTGCGGCCGCACCCACAGCGGTTCGGCGGGCCAGCCGCGCTTCCACCAGTAGTCGACGTGGCTGTCGTCGGTGAGCTCGAGTTCGCCGACCCACTTCGCACCCGAGTACTGGCCGTAGATGCCGGGCACGAAAACCCGTGCGGGAAAGCCGTGTTCGGGCGGCAGCGGCTCCCCGTTCATGCCGATGACCAGATAGCCGGGCCATTCGCCGGTGCGCAGCGGTTCCAGCGGCAGCGAGATGGTGTAGCCGTCGACGGCGCGGGTGACCAGGCGGGTCGCACCGGATTCGGGAACGGCGTGGTCGAGCAGCGCGGTCAGCGGGACGCCGAGCCAGCGGGCATTGGCGCAGCGGCCGGAACCGACGGTGTTGTGCACGCACACCATGACGGCGTCGAATTCGACGGCCTGCTCGGCCAGATCGGCCAGCGACAGCCGTAGCCGATGGGCGACCCGGCCGCCGATGGACAGCCGCCAGTCGGCGGGGTCGATGCGCGGGGCCCGCGAATTCACGTCCGCCACATAGAATTTGCTCGCGGGTGTGATCAACGGGGTCAGGCCGGGTTCGCTGCCGATGCCGTCCTCGGGGACCGGGACGTGCGCACCCATCGGGCCGACCCGGCGGGCCCGTTCCCGGTGCCGCTGATCCTCGCGTCGCACCAATGTCTCGGCGGCGGCGATCATGCCGGTTCCCGCTGCGGCCCACAACAATCCGTGCCCGGCGGGCTTGCGCAGTCCGGCCCGCAGGACGGCCGCGGCGGCCACCGCGCCGAGCGCCCCGGGCACCGAACGGTCGGTGCTGCGCAGGGCCGCCGCCGCCGTGGCGGCCCCGAATATGGCGGCCGCCGGGGTGCGCAGTCGCGGCGGGAGCAGCGCCGTGCCGACAGCCGCGCCCACACTCCACAGCGCGACGCCGAGCCGGGTCATCTCCTTGTCGTGGTCCCCGGCCTGCGCCACCATGGTCTCGACCACCTGCACGGGCGCGTAATCCGCGGCCAGCCGCCCGATTCCGTCGAGCATGGAGCCGCCGCGCGCCGCGGCGAGCAGCTCGCCCGCGCCGAGCGCGCCCACCCCCACCGCGACCGCGTGCAGCAGCCCCTTCTGGTCCGCCGTCCCCTTCACCGACACTTGTCCGAACCTTCCGTAGCCGACCGGGTTTCCGGGCCCATTGTTCCCCAGCCGACCCGCTCGCGGCCAGGATCAGCGGCTCAGATACGCCGCGACCAGGGGGCCGATCACCTCCCAGGCCTCCGGGGTGGTGAGCCGGTTGTGCCCGAACTCGACGGGGCGGTCGTCGATCCGGCCCGCGATGTAGGGCCGCCAGGTGCTGACATTCGGGATCGGCTCCGGGTTGCCCGAGGCGGCGATGAACAGCAGGTCGCCGTCGAAGACCTCGTGCTCGTGGACCGCGATCTGACGCAGCAGATGACACATGTCCCCGTAAACGTTCTCCAGTTCGGTTGCGGAGAAACTGATTCCGGCCGTCTCCAGTAGTTCGGCCGCACGATCCGCGGTGAGGTCGTCGAGTCCGGGCGGGACGTCGATGCCGCCGAATTCGGCCAGCAGCAGCGACAGCGGCGGAATGGCGGTGTCGTCCGGCACGGTGACGTCGGCGCGGGAGTCGAGCATGATCAGCGACGGCACCTCCGCACCCCGGCGGCGCAGTTCGACGGCCGTGGCGTGCGCCAGCGGACCGCCCGCCGAGTAGCCGAGCAGCTGGTAGGGGCCCTCGGGCTGCGCGTGAAGGATCTCCTCGGCATAGCGCACGGCCAGGTCGCGCACGGTGCGGTCGGCCGTCCCGCCGTCGGTCACACCCGGAGACTGGATGCCGTAGATGGGGTGCGCGCCGTCGATGTGGCGGACCAATCCGCCGTAGCACCAGGCCAATCCGATGGCCGGATGCACACAGAACAGGGCGGGACCGTCACCTTGCGGGCGCATGGGCAGCAGGACCCGCATCGACTGCTCCACGCCCGGTTGCGCGGCGGCTTCGCCGAGGCGTCGCGCCAGCGCGGCGGGGGTGGGATCGAGGAACATCCACTGCAGCGCCATCGGAAGGCCGGTCGCCTCCCGCACCTGGGTGACGACGCGGACCGCGCCCATCGAAGTGCCGCCGACATCGAAGAAGTTGTCGTCCACGCCGACTCGCGGAGACTCCAGCACGGCTTCGAAAGCGGCGACGAGGATGCGTTCCTCCTCGGTTCGCGCGGCCCGATAGCCGCGCTGGACCGGAGCCTGCGCCACCCGGCTCGGCGCCTCGTGGGGAGTCGCCGTCAGCGCCGGCAGCCCTGCCCCGGCCACCTCGATGGTGCCGACCGCCGCCAGGGGATCGGCTGTCATCGCGTCCAGGATCGCGAGGAAGCCGTCGACCATGGCCGCGGCGGTGGAGCGGTCGAACAGGTCGGTGGCGAAGGTGAGGGAGGCGGTCATACCCGCGGGCTCCCCCGCGGCGCCGAACTGTTCGGCCAGCATCCATTCGAGATCGAACTTGGAACCGGGCGCGGGCGCGTCCAGCGGGCGGACCGCCAAGCCCGGCAGCGCCGTTCGCTCGGTCTGCACGTTCTGGAAGGCCAGCAGCACCTGGAACAGCGGGTGACGGTCGGTGGAACGGACCGGGGCCAGCGCCTCCACCAGTCGTTCGAACGGCAGGTCCAGATTGCCGTAGACGGCCAGGTCGGCGCGGCGGACCGCGTCGAGGGTGGCGGCGAATCCGGCGGCGGGATCGACCTGCGAGCGCAACACCACGGTGTTGACGAACATGCCCACGAGGTCATCGAATTCGCCGTCGCCGCGACCGGCGACCACCGAGCCGAGAGCGATGTCCGGGTGACCGGACATCCGCGCCAGCAGCACCGCGAGGGCGGCGTGCACCGCCATGAACGGGGTCGCGCCGTGGGCGCGGGACAGCTGCTGCAGGCGGTCTTGAACGGTTGCGGGAACGGTGAATTCGATGCGATCGCCGGTACCGGACGGCAGGGTCGGGCGGGGGCGGTCGGTGGACAGGGCGTGGACCTCGGGCAGACCGGCCAGGGTGGTGCGCCAGAACTCCAGCTGACGACTCGCGAGGCTGCCGGGGTCGCTCTCCGCGCCCAGCAGTTCGTGCTGCCACAGGGCGTAGTCGGCGTACTGCAGCGGCAGCGGCGTCCATTCGGGTGGGACTCCCGCGGTGCGAGCGGCGAACGCGTACACGACATCTCGCGCCAAGGGCGCCATCGACCAGCCGTCGGCCGCGATGTGGTGGACCGCCATCGCCAGCACGGTGCGTTCGGGCCCGACGTGGAGGACACACACCCGCAGCGGGGTTTCGCGGGTGATGTCGAAGCCCCGAGACAGCTGGGTGATCAGCGCGGCGTGGATGCCGTCCGCGGTGACGTCGAGTTCGGTGATCGGCGTGGAACCCGGTGCCGGCGGCAGAATACGCTGGTCCGGCAGGCCGTCGGGCCCGGCCGGGTAGATCGTCCGCAGCGTCTCGTGCCGGGCCACGACATCGTCGATCGCGGCGCGGAGCGCCGAGACATCGAGCGCGCCATCGATGTCGAAGGCGCCGGGAATGTTGTAGAGCGGCGAGCCCGGGTCGTACTGGTTGAGGAACCACATGCGCTGCTGGGCCGCCGACAGCGGGATCCGCGCCGGGCGCAGGCGCGGTCCGGGACGCGGGCGGTCGGACGCCGCGCCCGCCGCCACGAGTGCGGCCAGCTCGGCCACGGTCGGGGCGTCGAAGAGCGCCCGCACCGGCACGGCGGCGTCCAGGGCGGCGCCCACCCGGGCCACGACCCGGGTGGCGATCAGCGAATTGCCGCCGAGCGCGAAGAAGTCGTCGTCACGCCACACCCGATCGATGCCGAGGACCTCGGCGAAGGCCGCCGCCACCGCGGTCTCCACGGGCCCCTCGGGTGCCAGATGAGCGCGGGCCTCCTGGCGCGGGGCGGGCAGGGCGTCCAGATCCAGTTTGCCGTTGGCGGTGCGCGGCAGCTCCGGGAGCACCATGACCGCGGAGGGCACCATGTAGGACGGGAGTCGTTGCGCGGCAGCCTTCTTCAGTAGGGCCGGCACCGGCTCGGCGCCGGGCGCGGCGACCACGTAGGCGGCCAGCAGGCCGCCGTGGCCGTCGTCGCGCACCACCGCGACCGCCCGCGCGACCGACGGGTCGGCGACCATGGCCGCCTCGACGTCGCCCAGTTCGATGCGCAGGCCGCGCAGTTTGACCTGGGTGTCGGTGCGGCCCAGGTACTCCAGGTTCCCGGCGCGGCGGCGCACCAGGTCGCCGGTGCGGTACATGCGCTCCCCCGGCACGCCGTGCGGGTCGGCGACGAAGCGGGCGGCGGTCAGGTCGCAGCGGCCGAAGTAGCCGCGGGCCAGCGGGATTCCGGCCAGATACAGTTCGCCGACCACGCCGTCGGGTACCGGGCGCAGCCGCTCGTCCAGGACCAGGGCGCGCACGCCGGGCGCGGGGACGCCGATCGTGACCGGTTCGCCGGAGCGCACCGACCCGCCGACCGCCCACACGGTCGCCTCGGTCGGGCCGTAGTCGTTGAAGTGACGGCGGCCCTCGGCGGCCCACGCCGTCACCAGCTCGGGCGGGCAGGGCTCGCCGCCGGTGACGATCAGGCGCAGGTCGTCCAGGCCCGCGGGGTCCACGGTGGCCAGGGCCGAGGGGGTGAGGGCGATATGCGAGACACGTTCGCGGGACAGCAGTTCCCCGAGTTCGAGCCCGGCGTAGACGGTGGGCGGTGCCACGACCAGGGTGGCGGCCGCGCCGACGGCCATGAGCAGCTCCACCACCGAGGCGTCGAAACTGGGCGAGGCGACATGCAGGACGCGGGCATCGCGGGTGATCTCGTCCCGCTCCCGCTGGGCGGCAGCCAGATTCGCGAGACCCGCGTGGGACACCACCACGCCCTTGGGTGCGCCGGTCGATCCCGAGGTGAAGATCACGTACGCGGGATTGGCCGTGTTCCTGGGGATTCCGGCGAGTTCGGGCGGGTTGTCGTCGGCGTCGGGCTCGTCCAGGCACCACCAGTGCACGGTGCCGGGCAGGCGGTGGCGCTGGTCGGTGACGGTGAGACCGAGGCGCACGCCGGACACGTCGATGATGCGGGCGATGCGGTCGGGCGGGTAGGCCGGGTCCACGGGGACGAAGGCCGCGCCGGTGCGCGCGACGGCCCAGACCGCCACCACCGATTCGATGGAGCGCGGAATGCCCACGGCCACCAGGGTTTCCGGTCGGGCGCCGGCGGCCGCGAGCCGTCGGGCCACCCGGTCGGCGCGGGCATCGAGTTCGCGGTAGGTCAGGCTCCGGTCGCCGCAGATCACGGCGATGCCGTCCGGGTTGGCGGCGACGGCGTCGGCCATGATGTCGGCCAGGGTGCGCGGGGGCGTCACCGGGGCGGGGCCGCCGCCGAGCCGGTCCTGCTCCGCCGGGGTGAGCAGGTCCAGATCGCCGACCGGGCGCGGGGTTTCGGTCGTGATCTCACCCAGCAGGTGGACCAACCGGTCGGTGAAGTCGGTCATGGTGGCGGCGTCGAACAGGTCCGTGGCGTAGCAGCAGCGCAGCTCCAGTCCGTCGGCATCGCCGATGACGGTGAGGCTCAGGTCGAATCGGCTGTTGGTCTGCGGCAGTTCGAGCGGGGCCACGGTCAGTTCGGGCAGTCGCAGTTCGGGCATGGGCAGGTTCTGGAACACCAGCATGACCTGGACCACGGGGTGGCGGGCTTCCGAGCGAGCCGGGGACAGCACCTCGACGAGCCGCTCGAACGGCACGTCGGCGTGCTCGAAAGCCGCCAGATCGGTGTCGCGTACGCGGTCCAGCAGGGCTCCGAAGCCCTCGGCGGGCCGGACGTCGGTACGCAGGACCAGCGTGTTCACGAACATGCCGACCAGATCGTCGAGTTCGCGCACGCCGCGGCCCGCGACCGGGGTGCCGACTACGACATCGGCGGTCCCGCCGAGCCGGGCCAGCAGCACGGCCAGGGCCGCGTGCACCACCATGAACGGCGTCGCCCGATGCTCGCGGGCGTACCGGTCGATCGCGTCGCTCACGGTGCGGTCCACGCGCGCGGTGCATTCGGCCGCCTGATGCGAGGCGCGGGCCGGGCGCGGACGGTCGGTCGGCAGCTCCAGATGATCCGGCACCCCGGCCAGCGTGTCCGACCAGTAGGCGACCTGCCGGGCGGCCCGCGACCGGTCATCCTCCTCGTCGCCCAGCCGATCCCGCTGCCACAGGGTGTAATCCGCGTACTGCACCGGCAGCGGCTCCCAGGTGGGGACCTCACCGGCCGCGCGGGTCGCGTAGGCCGCGGCCACATCCCGGGTCAGCGGCGCCATCGAGAACCCGTCCGTCGCGATGTGATGGGCGACGAGAACGACGACGTGGTCGTTCACATCGCCGGCAGACGTGTCGATCCGGAACACGCGAACCCGTAGTGGGACAGCGGCGGTGACGTCGAAGCCGTCGCCGATGGTTGCCGCGACCATGGTGGGCAGGGCGTCCGGGGTCACCGGAATCGGCTCGAGGTCGAGGGGGACCTCGTCGGCGTCGAGGACGCGCTGCACGCCGACGCCGTCGATGTCGGGGTAGACGGTGCGCAGGGTTTCGTGGCGGTCCAGGACGTCGTGGAGCGCGGCACGCAGGGCGTCATGGTCCAGGTGGCCCGTCAGGCGCAGGGCCACCGGCACGTTGTAGGCCGGGGATGCCGGGTCGAAGCGGTTCACGAACCACATGCGCTGCTGCGCCGGGGAGAGGGGGACCAGGGCTGGGCGCTCGGTCCGGGTCAGGGCCGGTGCGGCGGTGTCGGATTCGGTGGCGGTCAGGCGGTCGGCGAGCTCGGCGACCACCGGGGCCTCGAACAGCAGGCGGACGGGGACCGTGCGGTCCAGGTGCGCGGCCAGGCGGGCGGCGACGCGGGTCGCGATGAGCGAATCGCCGCCGAGGGCGAAGAAGTCGTCGCGGGCGCCGACCCGATCCAGGCCCAGCACCTCGGCGAAAGTCGCGGCGACGGTCGACGCCGTACCCGTCGGCTCGACGTATTCCGCTTGGACCAGTGACGGTTCCGGGAGGGCACGCGCATCAACCTTGCCGGACACGGTGCGAGGCAGCTCCGGGAGCACCTGCAGGGTCGCGGGCACGAGATAACGCGGCAGCCGGTTCGCCGCCCACGCCAGCAGGTCGGGGACCGGGACCGGGGCGTCGAGGGTGACATACGAGCACAGTGTCATCGCCCCGGCCGGATTCCTACGGGCCACCGTCACCGCGGCCTCCACCTGCGGATGCGTCAGCAGGACGGCATCGACCTCACCCGGCTCCACCCGGATCCCACGGATCTTGACCTGGAAGTCGGTGCGCCCCGCGTACTCGAAACCCGTTGTGGTGCAGCGCATCAGATCGCCAGTACGGTACATGCGCTGACCGGCCGCGAACGGGTCGGCGACGAACCGGCTCGCGGACAGCGCAGCGCGGCTCGCATAACCACGCGCCAACCCGGGGCCACGCACATACAACTCGCCCACCGAGCCGAGCGGCACCGGGCGCAGCCACCGGTCGAGCACCTGCAACGTCGTTCCGGGCACCGGCGTGCCCACCAGGGCGGATGTCTCGGGCGTCATCGGGTCGCCGAAGCTCGCGGCCACGGTGGTTTCGGCCGGGCCATACGAATTCACCAGTGCGCGACCGGCACCCAACCGGGTGATGAGGGCGGGCGGGCAGACCTCGCCGCCCATGATGACGCTTCCGACCCCGTCCAGGTCGGCGGCGTCGAGCGTGCCGAGCACGCTCGGTGTGCAGACCAGGTGGGTGGCGGCGCCCGCGCGGATCGCCGCGGCCAGTTCGGCTCCGGCGCTCGCCTCCGGCGGCGCGACGACCAGCGTCGCCCCGGCCGCGAACGCGGACATCCACACCAGCATCGCGGCATCGAAAGCCGGGTTCACGCAATGCAGGACACGCGCATCGGCGGTGATCCCGCCGCGCACCATCGTGGCTGCCACCATGTCGGCGAGCCCGGCATGCGAGACCACGACACCCTTCGGCGTGCCCGTGGAACCGGAGGTGAACACGACATAGGCGGCGTGCTCCGGACGCAAGGGCGCGGTGCGATCCGCATCGGTGACCGCCTCGCCGGACAGCGCGGCGCACTCGCCGGCGAACCGCCCATCGTCGATCCGCAGCCACTCCACCTCGCCGGGCAGCTCGGCGCCCGCACCGTCCGATGCCCGGACCACACCGGTAACTCCCAGTACAGCACCACATTCCGCGGCGATCGCGCTCGTCCGACCGACGGGCTGGGTGATATCCACCGGGACGAACGCCGCACCGGTCTTCGCGATCGCCCACACCGCGACCATGGACTCGATCGACCGGGGCAGGGCGACCAGCACGGTCCGCTCCGGCCCGGCTCCTTCCGCGATCATCCTGCGCGCCAACCGATTCGCCGCCGCCTCCAGTTGGCCGTAGGTGAGTTCGTCGACGTTCCGGCCGAGCCGAGCGTCCACCAACCGACCCGTGCCCGTTGCGTCGGACTCCGCGACACGCGGTGCGGCGGCATCCACTCCGGCATCGGCGAGCGCGGTGCCGACCACTCCGGCATCCACAGGCGCGGTGGCATCCACAGGCGCGATGCCGTCCACTCCCGCATCCACAGGCGCGGCATCGTCCGCTCCGGGGGCGAGCGGGGAGGCATCGCGGATCGCGACCGCGTTCGGGGACGCGCCGGAACCCAACAGGTCCGGTAGCAGGCGAGGCGTGCCCGCGGGCAGGCCGTGGCGGATCGCGGCATCGGCGTCCGGGGCCACGCCGGTGACCGTGGCGACGCGGTGGGTCGACGGCCCGGTCAGCGCGACGAGCAGGCGGGACAGGGACTCGGCGAGCGAATCGGCTTGGGCGGCATCGAAATAGCGAGGTGATCGGGTGAGCTCGAGGCGGAGGCCGTCATTGGCGTAGGCGGCCAGCGAGAGCGGGTAGTGGGTGCCGTCCTGGGCGCGCAGGTTGGTGACGGCGAGGTCGGCGTGGCGGGTGGCGGCGGCCAGGGTGGCCGCGTCGACCGGGTAGGACTCGAAGACGGTGGCGGTGTCGAACAGCCGGCCGAGCCCGGTGGCGGCGTGGATCTCGTCCAGGCCCAGGTGCTGATGTTCGGCCAGCGCGGCCTGTTCGTGCTGGACGCGGGTGAGCAGGTCGGCGATGGATTCGGCCGGGTTCAGGGTGATCCGGACCGGGACGGTGTTCACCAGCATGCCGACCATGCGGTCGGAGCCGGGGAGTTCCGGCGGGCGGCCGGACACCGTGGCGCCGAAGACGATGTCTGTGGCTCCGGTCCGCTCGGCCAGCAGCAGCGCCCAAGCGGCCTGCACCAGCGTGTTGACGGTGACCTGGCAGGCGGCGGCGGTGCGGCGCAGGGCATCGGGCAGGCCCTCAGGAAGCGGTACCTCGTGGGCGACCGGCGCGGTCGCGGCCGCGGCGCGCGGGGCGGTCGGTGCGATCAAGGTGGGACCGTCGAGGCCCGCCAAGGCCTGCGTCCACGCGCCGCGCGCCCGTTCGGCGGGGCGGGCGGCCAGCCATTCGAGATGGGTGCGGAACGGGACCGGGGTCGCGAAACCCGCGTCGTCACCCGAGGTTTCGTAGAGGCCGATGAGTTCCGCGAACAGCAGCGGCATGGACCAGCCGTCGAGGATCAGGTGGTGGTTGGTGATGACCAGCCGGAACCGGCGCTCACCCGCCGCGACGCACAGGAAACGGATGAGTGGAGGGCGGTCCACCGCGAAGGGGACGCGCAGTTCGGCCGCGGCGAGAGCGTCGAGCTCCTCGGGGGTCGCGCCGATCGCCTCGCGATACTCGCACGGGACCGACACCTCGGCTGGGATCACCTGTACGGCACCGGTATCCGAGGCGATGAACCCCGCACGGAGCACGTCGTGGCGGCGAACCAGGGCTTCGGCGGCAGCCCGCAGCCGGTCCGGATCGAGATCGGCTTCCACATCGATGATCGCCTGCACCGAGTAGCCGTCCGAGCGGCCCTCGGCCAATTGGGCCTGGAACAGGAGGCCGCGCTGCAACGGCGTCAACGGCCAGGCATCGGCGAGACGGCCGAGAGTCCGTTCCCAGGCGTCGATGTCGGGCTGTGAGACCTTCAGCAGGGGTAGGTCAGCGGGGGTCAGGCCACCGGCATCCGGTCGCTGGAGCAGCTCGGCGATCTCGCCGAGAGCCGAAAGCCATTCGCGCGACAGCGTTTCCACGTCCTCGGCGGCGATCGCCTCGGAGGCGTACTGCCACATCGCGCGGATCCGCGGCCCGGCCGCCGACTCCAGGGTGACGGCATCCACCGACAGCACCGCCGCCAGCGGCATGGACGGGTCGGCGTGCCCGCCCAGCCGGTCGCCGACCGCGATCGGCAGCCAGTCGCCCTCGATCTCGATATCGGGGATCTGACCCAGGTAGTTGAAACCGAGCCGCGGCTCCGGGAAGGCGGCGAGCTCGGACGCGGTCTCGGGGTTCAGGTAGCGCAGCAGTCCGTAGCCGAGGCCACCGCGCGGCACGGCACGCAGCTGCTCCTTGACGTTCTTCAGCACCGATTCCACCGCATCGGTGCCCGAATCACCGTTCACGGCAACGGGTCCCAGCCGAACCGGCACCTGGGCGGTGAACCAGCCGACCGTCCGCGACAGGTCCGCTCCCGCGACGGCGGTCTCGTCACGGCCGTGCCGCTCGACCATGACCACGGTGCTCGCGGCCCCGGTCTCGCCGAGCCCGGCACGCCGGCGCGCGAGCGCCATGGTCAAGGCGGCCAGCAGAGCGTCCTCGACGCCGCAGCGATAGGTTCCGGCGAGCCGTGTGACCAGAATCGACGAGACATCCTCCGGCACTTCGAGATCGACGCGCGCGGCGGTGCGGTGGGTGTCCACCGCCGGGTCCAGCGCGCGCGATCCGATCGGAGCGGCCTCGGCCAGGACGTCGCGCCAGTATCCGAGTTCTCGCCGCGGCCACGGCAGGTCCACCACCGCACCGTCCGGGTGGTCCGCGCCGCCGGTATCGGCGTTCGCGACGGCGGCCAGCGCGTACGACCACGTGCGCATCGACGTCCCCGTCTCGCGCAGTTCCGGCCGGGTGCCGGACACGGCCTGCGCCCACGCGGACATCAAGTCGGGCAGCAGGATTCGCCACGACACCGCGTCACAGGCCAGGTGGTGCACGGCGATCGCCAGCCGTCCCGAGCGGCCCGCACCCGCGTCCAGCCAGGTCAGGGCGAGCATCGACCCCGAGCGCGGATCCAGGCGGTTGACGGCCGCCGCCAAGGCGCGATCGATCGCCGCGGCGGTGATCACGACCTCGGCTTCCGGCTCGCCGAGTCCGTCGCCCGCGATACCCCGCACCGCGGCGCAGTCGATGCGGGTCAGCAGGGTCGCCGCGTCGACGGTCTCCGGTGGGGCGACATCCAATCGCGGCCCGTCATCGGCGTGGACGACGCGGGCCCGCAGCATGTCGTGGCGGTCGAGCACCGCTTGCACGGCGGCGAGCACCATCGCGGGTTGGGCCCCGACCGGGACCTGGACCACCATCGACTGGGCGAAATGCCGCCAGCCGGGACGGCTCAACAGCCAGGACGCGACCGGCGTCAGCGGCAGCCGGCCGACGCCGCCGCCCGGGAGTTCGGCAAGCCGCTCGTGGCGATCCTCCAGATGCGTGACCACGGCGGCCAGACCCGCCGGAGTGCGATGCTCGAAGACCTCGCGGGCGGAGAAGACCAGGCCCGCCGCGCGGGCGCGCGAGACCAGGGTGATGGCCATGATCGAGTCGCCGCCCAAGGCGAAGAACGAGGTGCCCGGACCGACCTGGGGGATGCCGAGGACCTCGGCGAACAGGGTGCACAGTGCGCGTTCGGTCTCGGTGGCCGCCGCCCCGGCATCGACCGGTGGCGCCACCACGGGTTCCGGGAGCGCGCGCCGATCCACCTTGCCGTTGGCGGTGAGCGGCAGCGCGCCCAGCACGGTGACGGTCGCGGGCACCATGTACGGCGGCAGCCGGTGCGTGGCGTGGTCCAGCAGCTCGGCCTCGGTGATCGCGTGCCCGGCGTGCGGCACCACGTACGCGGCCAGCACCGTGCCACCGCCGGCGCCCGGACGCGCCACGGTCACCGCGATCTCCACCCCGGCGTGCGCGTTCAGGGCGGCGTCGATCTCCCCCAGCTCGACCCGCATACCGCGCAACTTGACCTGGAAATCACCACGACCCACGTACTCGAGCACGCCGTGCTCGGTCCAGCGCACCAGGTCTCCGGTGCGGTACATGCGCGCCCCGGCCGCACCGTCCGGCGCGGGCAGGAACCGTTCCGCGGTCAGACCGGGACGGCCCGCGTACCCGCGCGCCACCCCCGGACCGCTCACGTACAGCTCCCCCGCCGCGCCGATCGGCACCGGGCGCAGCCAGCGGTCCAGCACCAGCATCCCCGCGCCCGGAATCGGATCGCCGAGACCCGACTGGACGCCCGCGACCAGGCCACCCGTGTAGGTGACCGCCACCGTGGTCTCGCTGGGCCCGTACGAGTTCAGCAGATCCCGCCCGGTCCCGAAGCGCGCCACGATATCCGGCGGCGTGGGCTCACCGCCCGAGGACACCGCGCGCACGCCGTCGAGCGCGTTCGACTCCAGCGTGGACAGCACCGCGGGGGTGGAACACACCTGCGTGATGCCGTAATCCCGGACCAGCCCGGCCAATTCGGTGCCGAGCACCGGATCCGGTTCGGCCACCACCAGCGTCGCGCCCGCGGCGAACGCCATCAGCCACTCCAGCACCGCCGCGTCGAAACTCGGGTTCAAGCACTGCAGGACACGGGAACCCGGATCCACCCGGTACGCGGACACGATGGCCGCGGCCAGACCGGCCAGACCGGAGTGGGTCACCACCACGCCCTTCGGCACACCCGTCGACCCGGACGTGAACACCACGTAGGCCGGATTCTCGACCCGGGGGCGGCCACGAAGCTCATCAGCGGTCAACGGCAGATCCGACAGGCCGGCGTCGTCGGAGGCCGTGCCGCCCCGCACGAGATCGTCCAGGGCGATCCACGGCATCGAATCCGGCAGTTTCGCAGACGATTCCGTGAAGGCGAGACCGACCGTCGCGCCCGCTTCGGAGGCGATATCGGCCAGCCGCGCCGCGGGCAGGGCCGTGCCCACCGGCACGAACGCCGCACCGGTCTTGGCCACCGCCCACAACGCGACCACCGCCTCGATCGAGCGCGGCAGGGCAAGCAGGACAGTCGACTCCGGGCCCAGAACGGGCACATCCGAGCCGGACCCGCCGGCGCGCGATATCCTGCGCGCCAGCCGATTCGAGAGCGCGTCCAGCTCGCCGTAGGTCATTCGCCGATCGGCTGCCATGACCGCGATCGCGTCGGGACCCGCCCGACGCAGACCGGCGGCCAGGATCTCCGGCAGCAGCCGCGGTTCGGGTGCGGTCATCCCGTGCGCGCCCGCCAGCAGCGGCTTCTCGTCCGCCACCGTGTAATCCAGCTCGGCCACGGGACTCCCGGCCTCCGCCGACAACAGCGAATCCAGCAGCGCGAGGAACCGGCGATGATGCCGGGCCAGCGAATCCTCGTCGTACAACCGCGGATTCGCCGCGAAGTCGACATGGATCGGCGCGCCCGCCCCGTGCTGATAGAAGTTGACGAACAGATCCTCGATCGGCCCCGACGTCACCACGTGCAGGCTCGATTCGACGCCCTCGAAATCGATCCCGGCCGGGAACAACATGATGTTGATGACCGGCCCCGTCATCCCCCGCCCGAACTCGGCCCGCCGTCCCCCGTCATTCCCGGCCGTGGCCCGGTCGCCGTCATCCCCTCGCTCACCGTCCTGGCGCATGTCCTCGTGGCGGAACCGTTGGTGGCGTAGAGCTCCCGACGCCGCGACCCGGACCGCCTCCAGGACCTCGCCGACCCGCCCGGTGCGCGGCACCGGCACGCGCAGCGGCACCACATTGGCGATCATGCCGCCCGAACGCCGCAGGACCGCGGTGGTGCGGCCGGAAACCGGCAGGCTCAGGACCACGTCCTCCGTGGCGGTCAGGCGGGCGTAGTAGAGCGCGACCGCCGCCATGACCACGGTCGCCGAGCTGGTGTCGAAGCGACGGGCGGCGGCTTCCAGCCGGGCGGCGGTGCCGTCACCCAGCTGGGCGCGGGCCTCACGCCCCAGCGCACACGCCGGCGCGGTGGCCGCGACCAGGCTGCACCGGTCGGGCATGCCCGCGGTGGCCTCGCGCCAGTAGTGCTCGTCGGTGACGTACCGGGAGGACTCCCGGTACGCCATCTCCGCCTCGTGCACTGCCAACAGCGAGGCCGCGGTGCCGGGAGGCGCCGATTGCCCGCGCACCGCGGCGTTGTACAGCTCGGCGACCCGATACAGCATGGTCACCGAACCGAATCCATCGATGAGAAGGTGGTGAGCTCTGGTGTACCACAGGTGGTGGGACTCCCCGACCCGGATCACCGTCGATATCCCGGCGTTCACACCGAACAGGTCGATGGGCCGCGCCACGTCGGCGCGCATCCACTCCAGCGCCTCGGCGACCGGATCGGTGCGATCGGTGAGATCCAGGAACCCGATCTCGCGCTCCAGCCCGGTGTCGACCACCTGACACGGCTGGTCGCCGGCCTCGACGAACCGCAGGACGCCCGAACCGAACTCACGGCCCGCCAGCACCGCCACCCGCCGCAGCGTCTCTACCTCGAGCGGCCCGCGCATCTCGATGTACTGGGCCTCCGACAACGGCACGGCCGGATCCAGCTGCTGGGCGTAGAACATCCCCAGCTGCGCCGGGGATAGCGGGAAGGTGTGGCCGGAAACTCGCGTCATGCTTACCGCCTAACTGCTGGTCGAGAAGGATTCATCGGTCGGCGCCACCTCGTAGGCGGGCACCTGGGAGGCGTGCCGGGAAGTCAAGCGACTCACCATGACCGAGCGCACGTGCGTGGGCAGCGTCGGCGCGAACTTGCGCACATAGGCGTCCGCCCATTCGGGGTCGTCGAGCAGGAACGGGAAGTCGGTGGTCATCATGGCGCGCACCACCAGCATCGGCATCGGCGCGTCCAGGGGCCGAAACTCCTTGTTCCACAGGCCCGGTTGATCACAGCCCGGATAGAATTGCCCGAGCATCGAGCCGCGCTCCACGAATTTGGTCTTGAATTCCTCATGGATCTCGTCGATCAAGGAATAGTCGGTCAAATTCGGGAATACCGTGATCAATGCGCGCAGCACCGATGTGGAACTACCGTTCCCCGTGGGCAGTTCCGGATACAGCTCCAGGGCGTCGCGGATGATCGCGCGCACCCACATCGGCCGCGGTTCCGCCGCCGGCACCTGCGCCAGCCACAGCAGATCCCGCCGCATCGACGGCCGGACGAACGGGCAAACCGGCCCGTCACGGCCCAGTTCGTCACTGGGTTGGGTCAGCATGGAATCCGCCCAGGACCGGAACGCCGCCACCGTCGGCCGGGCGGCCGGGCAGGTTGATCCGATGTCCCCCAAAGGGACCCACTGTAGCCCCGAGCGGGGGCCTATAACACGCTCGCTCATGACTCACCTCGGCTGATCGAGCTTCGGCAGGAGAAGGCGCCGTTGCCCACATACTCAAATAGTGGCCCGGTCTTGGACCGTTAACATGAGTAGCGGGTTACCCAATTTCTCTATGACACTCCGAATTTCGCCGACGAGAAAATAAAGAAAAGACCGGTCAGGCATTGACCGGTCTTTTCAGTGGGACTGGGTTCAGGCGCCGATGAGGCGCGCGGCCAGGTAGCCCTCCACCTGATCCAGGGCCACCCGCTCCTGGGCCATCGAGTCGCGTTCACGCACCGTGACGGCGTGGTCCTCGAGCGTGTCGAAGTCGACCGTGATGCAGAACGGGGTGCCGATCTCGTCCTGGCGACGGTAGCGGCGGCCGATGGCGCCGGCATCGTCGAAGTCCACGTTCCAGTTCCGGCGCAGCTGCGCGGCCAGGTCCTTGGCCTTCGGCGACAGATCCGCGTTGCGCGACAGGGGCAGCACCGCCGCCTTGACAGGAGCGAGCCGCGGATCCAGGCGCAGCGTGGTGCGATCCTCCACGCCGCCCTTGGCGGTCGGCACCTGCTCCACGTGGTACGCGTCGACCAGGAACGCCATCAGCGAACGGGTCAGACCGGCCGCGGGCTCGATGACGAACGGGGTGTAGCGCTCACCGGTCTGCTGGTCGAAGTAGACCAGCTCCTTGCCCGAGTGCTCCGAGTGCGTCTTCAGGTCGAAGTCGGTGCGGTTGGCGACACCCTCGAGCTCGCCCCACTCGCTGCCCGCGAAGCGGAAGCGGTACTCGATGTCCACCGTGCGGGTGGAGTAGTGGGACAGCTTCTCCTTCGGGTGCTCGTACAGCCGCAGGTTCTCCGGGTCGATTCCGAGGTCGGTGTACCAGGCCATGCGGGTGTCGATCCAGTACTGATGCCACTGCTCGTCCTCGCCCGGCTTGACGAAGAACTCCATCTCCATCTGCTCGAACTCGCGGGTGCGGAAGATGAAGTTGCCCGGGGTGATCTCGTTGCGGAACGACTTGCCGATCTGCGCGATGCCGAACGGCGGCTTCTTGCGCGCGGTGGTCGCGACATTGTCGTAGTTGACGAAGATGCCCTGCGCGGTCTCCGGACGCAGGTAGTGCATGCCCTCTTCGGACTCGACCGGGCCCAGGTAGGTCTTCAGCATCATGTTGAAGTCCTTGGGCTCGGTCCACTTGCCCACGGTGCCGCAATCCGGGCACACGATGAGCTCCATGGACACCGAGTCCGGGTCGTCGAGCTTGTTCTTCTCGGCGTACGCCTCCTGCAGGTGGTCCTGCCGGTGCCGCTTGTGGCAGTTGAGGCACTCCACCAGCGGGTCGTTGAACACCGCGACGTGACCGGAGGCCACCCACACCTGACGCGGCAGGATGATCGACGAGTCCAGACCGACCACGTCGTCGCGGCTGGTCACCATGGACCGCCACCACTGCCGCTTGATGTTCTCCTTGAGCTCCACGCCCAGCGGACCGTAATCCCAGGCCGACCTCGTTCCGCCGTAGATCTCACCGCTCGGGTACACGAGACCCCGACGCTTGGCGAGATTGGCGACGGTGTCCACCTTCGACTTGGGTGCCACTGAACAGTTCTCCATCCGTGTCCGGAAGATTGCAAAGGATTAGGTCCAGACTATCTGCCGTGAGCAACCGACTTTGCACCCACTGCCCCCACAAGCAGGGGATGCAGCCCTGATCACAACGGGCCATATTGGAACGAGGACACCGGTCGGCACACGGGGGTGCGCGATCCACAACAGCACAGGGGTGGGGCCATGCGAACGTATGGGAGCAAGTACACGGTGGCACTCGCGATCGTGGCGGTGACGCTGCTCGGCGGCGCCGTTCTGCTCAATCGTCTCCAGGCCCGCCCGACGGAGGATCCGAGTTCGACGATCGCCACGACCGCGCCGGTGGACCTGGGCCACCCGTTCGCCAACACCCCGACCGCCTCCTGGCCCGAAGGCGCGGCCGGAATCCAGCCGCCCGTCGCCGCACCGGTCGGGCGCTACTCGGCCGCGACCGTGACCGCGGCCACCGATCGCGTCAAACAGCTGATCGTCGCCGCCCGGCTCGACCCGCACGTGCTCGAAACCCAGGACGCCGAACCGGTGCTGACATTGCTGGCCACGCACCAGGTCGAGGACATCCGGCCGAAACTGAAGTCCGGGAACGCGGCCGACACCTGGTGGCTGACCGAGAAGCTGGCGCCCGGGTATCGGCTGCTGCCGGTCTCGCCGCGGGTCGAAGGGACCATGACGGTGGGGCTGAACGACAAGGGCGAGTTGGCGATTCGCACCGATTACTCGGTGGCGTACGCGTTCACGCCGCCGGACCGCACCGGGTACGGGGCATTCGACATCGTCGCGATGGTGCGGCGGGTGGTCGAGTACGACTGGGTCGAGGACCCGGCCTACGACGGCGGATCGCAGGGGATGTGGATCGGCGACGTCCAGGGCTTCGCGTATCCGGTCAACTGCTTCCTGGGGAAGAAGGGCTATCTTGCCCCCAACTACGGCAATCCGCCGTCGTTCGGCGGCGCGCGGGACAAGCATCGGCCCGAGTACTACTTCGATCGGTCGATGCCGATGCCTCAGGACGGCAACTGCTGAGGCGACGCGCCGACGTCATGTTTGACATGCGTACCCGTGCATATAAGAATGGCATCGGTTTCCAATAAGGAGTTGGTTCGATGACCACGGACAGCGGCGCGCCCCTGCGGCGCTCGCACGTCGCGACCGAGGCTCCGGCCGCGATCCCCCACGACGAGTATCCGTACCGGTCGCCGCAGCCGCCGGTGGTGCCGTCACGCACCATTCTCGACTCCGCCGGGGAACTGCTGCGCGCCCTCGCGGCGCCGGTGCGCATCGCCATCGTGCTGCAACTGCGGGAGTCGCCGCGCTGCGTGCACGAGCTCGTCGATACCCTCGGAGTGACCCAGCCGCTGATCAGTCAGCACCTGCGGATCCTGAAGTCCGCGGGGGTGGTGCGCGGTGAGCGCACCGGGCGCGAGGTCATCTACGAACTGGTCGACGAGCATCTCGCGCACATCGTCATCGACGCGGTCGCGCACGCCGAGGAAGGGTGACCCGTGGGAACAACCGAGAAGACGGTCGGGGTTCGCAGCACCCGCCAGCGCAGCGCCATCGCCGCGCTGCTGGCCGACATCGACGAATTCCGCTCCGCGCAGGAACTGCACGACGAACTCCGCAAACGCGGTGAGGGCATCGGCCTGACCACGGTCTACCGAACCCTGCAATCCCTCGCCGACGCCGGCATGGTCGACGTGCTGCGCACCGACACCGGCGAATCGGTGTACCGGCAGTGCTCGAGCGGACACCACCACCACCTGGTCTGCCGCCGCTGCGGCCGCACCGTCGAGGTGGAGGGACCGACCGTGGAGGCCTGGGCCGATTCCATCGCCGCCGAGCACGGATTCACCGATATCAGCCACACCATGGAAATCTTCGGCACCTGCCGCGAATGCTGCGCCGCGAAGGGCTGACCAGCCGGAATCCCGCCTGGCCCACGCAAATTCGCAACGGATGGGACAAGGCTGACATGGCATTGTCAGCTTGTTGAGAACGGATATTCGTTTTAATTTGGTCGCATGCCCAGAGTCAGCGATGCACACCTGGAACGCCGCAGACAACAGATTCTCGACGCCGCACAGACCTGCTTCGCCCGCAAAGGCCTGCACGCCACCACCATGCAGGACGTCTTCGCCGAATCCGGGCTCTCCGCCGGAGCGGTCTACCGCTACTTCAAATCCAAGAACGACATCATCGAGGCCCTCGCCACCGAAGCCACCGTCGACCTGCGCGCCACCCTCGGCGAAGCCGTCTACAGCGACCCGCTACCCACGCCGCCCGCGCTGATCCGGCTGATGAGCGAGGACATCGTCAAGCTCAGCGCCCCCGGCGGGCCCGTGCGGGTCATCCCCCAGGCCTGGGCGCTGGCCCTCACCGACGCCAATATCGCCGATTACGTGCGCACCGATATTCTCGGCTTCCGCCGCCTGTGGTTCGACTACGCCAACCGCATGCGTGACGCGGGCTGGTTCCCCCCGGACGCCGACACCGATGCCATCGCCAAGATCTTCCTCGGGCTGCTGCCCGGGATCATCCTGCAGCACCTCATTCTCGGCGACGCCGATCCCGACACCTTCGCGCGCGGCATCACCGAGATCCTGCCCGGCTATCGCGACGCCGCCGGGGAACCCGAAACCGCCCGGGCCTGAACCGATCCCGGGCGGCGAGCCCCGTCAGGGCAGCAGGCCCTGGCGGGCGCGACCCGCACCGGAGAGCGTCAACAGCAGCAGGGTGGCCAGCGGCTCGTCCTCCAGCCCGGCGGCCGGGAAGGTGTAGCGCAGGATCACGTCCGCCAGCTTGTCGCGCGACACCACGGTCAGCGTGCCGAACTGGAGCGCGGCATTGCGCTCGGCGACCCGCTTGTGCAGCTGCGGCTTCACCGGGCGGTCCCAGGCCAGAATGCACATGAGCGCCAGCACATCCAGGCCCGGCGACAGGTTCACCCCGCGCAGCGAGCACAGCGCGCCCTCGTATTCGAAACCGAGGGCGCCCTCCTCCTCGCGAACCTCCACGCCGTAACGCAGCAGCAGGGCGCGGGCGCGGTCCTGCAGCGCCTCCGCGGGAGTGAGCTGATCGGTCACTTCACACCTCCGAAACGGCGGTCGCGCTTGGCGTACTCCAGGCAGGCTTCCCAGAGATTACGGCGATCGAAATCGGGGAAAAGCGTTTCCTGGAACACGAATTCGGCGTACGCGGCCTGCCAGATCAGGAAGTTGGAGCTGCGCAGCTCACCCGACGGGCGCAGGAACAGGTCCACGTCCGGCATATCGGGCTCGTCCAGGTACTGGGCGACGGTGGCCTCGGTGACCTTCTCCGGATCCAGCTCCCCCGCAGCCACCCGGCGCGCGATTTCCCGTGCGGCGTCGGCGATCTCGGCGCGGCCGCCGTAGTTGACGCACATGGTCAGGGTCATCACCGTATTGTCCTTGGTGAGCTCCTGCGCGACTTCCAATTCCTTGATCACGCTGCGCCACAGGCGCGGTCGCCGCCCGGCCCACCGCACCCGCACACCCATCTCGTGCATCTCGTCGCGGCGGCGGCGGATCACATCGCGGTTGAAGCCCATCAGGAAGCGGACCTCGTCCGGGCTGCGCCGCCAGTTCTCGGTGGAGAACGCGTACGCCGACAGCCACTTCACGCCCATCTCGATGCAGCCCTCGACGGTGTCCATGAGCACCGCCTCGCCGCGTTCGTGTCCCGCGGTGCGCGGCAGCCCGCGCTCCTGCGCCCACCGCCCGTTCCCGTCCATCACCAGCGCCACATGCCTGGGCACGAACTCCGCCGGAATCGCCGGCGGCTTCGCCCCCGACGGATGCGGCGACGGCGGCCGCACAACACGCTGCTCAGTCGATGACTTCCGGTTCCCGATCACGCCCCCATCCTGCCCGACGCGCCAGAGCGCCGGACGCCGCCCACTGGATTCACACCGGACCTCCACACCACCGACACTCGTTCCGCGAATTCCGGCGCCGGACCGGCGGGTGTTCGGCCGGTCAGCCGATGGCGGCTTCGGTGCGGTCGACGGCCTCGTGGGGGCGGGTGCGCTCGATGAGCGGGAGGGTGCGGAGCTGGCGCTCCAGATGCCATTGCAGGTGGGCGGCGATGAGACCGCTGGCCTGGCGGCGCATGGCGTCGGTGACGGCGTCGACGCCGGACCAGTCGCCGCGCTCGAGGGCGCTCATGTGGTCGAGGACGCCGAGCATCGGGGTGGCCGCGCCGGGCGGGCGGCAGTGCACGCAGACCGCGCCGCCGGCGGCCACGTGGAAGGCCCGGTGCGGGCCGGGGGTGGCGCAGCGGGCGCAGTCGTCGAGCGCGGGGGCCCAGCCCGCGAAACCCATGGCGCGCAACAGGAACGCGTCGAGGATCAGTTCGTGCGGGCGGTGGCCCAGGGCGATGGCGCGCAGGGCGCCCGCGGTGAGGGTGTGCAGGCGGGCGGCGGGTGCGCCCTCCTCGCCCGCGAGGCGTTCGGCGGTTTCGAGGACCGCGCACGCGGTGGTGTAGCGGCCGTAGTCGGCGACGATGTCGGCGGCGAAGGTCTCGACCGTGTGCACCTGGGTGACGGTGTCGAGATTGCGGCCGGGATGGAGCTGGATGTCGACGTAGGCGAACGGTTCCAGGCGGGCGCCGAACTTGGAGCGCGTGCGCCGCACACCCCGGGCTACCGCGCGCACCAGACCGTGCTGGCGGGTCAGGAGCGTGACGATACGGTCCGCCTCGCCCAGCTTGTGCTGGCGCAACACCACCGCATGATCCCGATACAACCGCACCGCACCAGTCTCGCACGCGGGACCGACCGGGCGGTGACGAGTCGCGGCGTGTATCGCGGCGGGGCGCGGTTAGAAGTTCGTTGGCCCGCGATTGGCGACTGAAACCAGGCTGAAACCCGCAAGGCAGAGCATTCGGACGCACCCATCGGAGGACTCCATGACGCGCCAGACTCCCGCCGCCGGATCTCGCTGGGCGGCCGTGCCGTCCGCGCCCCGATCGCTGCGCGCCACCCGGCGGATGGTCGCGGCGACCCATATCTGCACTGCCGTCCGGCCCTGGAGGGGTGGGCCGGACGGCAGTGCGCCCTCGACCGATCGGCGCGGGGATCGGTAAGGCCGGAGGTCATCCTTCACAACCGCCACCTGTTGGACGTGTGACCAAAGTCGCGCTATGTTACTCCCGAGTACAAACGAGACGGGATTCACATGACTTTGGCGTCTGTCGGCGAACTGGGCCTGACGGAACTCGCGGCGGCCCTGGCGGCGGGCACGATCACATCGGTCGAGGCGACCACGGCCGTACTGGATCGCATCGAGGCCAGCCAGGGGGCATTGAACGCCTTCCGGATCGTGCGCCGGGCCGAGGCCCTCGCCGAGGCCACCGAGGCGGACCGCAAACTCGCCGCCGGACAACGGGAACCGCTGCTCGGGGTGCCGCTCGCCATCAAGGACGACACCGACCTGACCGGCACGCCAACGGCTTTCGGCTGCGGCGGCGACTTCCCCGCCGCGACCGAGGACGCCGAAGCGGTACGCCGATTGCGCGCGGCGGGCGCGGTGATCGTCGGCAAGACCAATACCTGTGAGCTCGGCCAGCTGCCGTTCACCAGCGGAGACGCCTTCGGCCACACCACGAATCCGTGGAGCGCGGACCACACCCCCGGCGGTTCGTCGGGTGGTTCCGCGGCGGCGGTCGCGGCCGGATTGGTCCCCGCCGCACTGGGTTCCGACGGCGCCGGCTCGGTGCGGATCCCCGCCGCCTGGAACAACCTGTTCGGCATCAAGCCCCAGCGCGGTCGCATCTCGACCTGGCCACTGCCCGAAGCCTTCCACGGGCTCACCGTGAACGGTCCGCTCGCCCGCACCGTCGCCGACGCCGCGCTGCTGCTCGACGCCACCGCCGGACCGCATCCCGGCGACCTGCACACCCCGCCCGCGCTGCGCGTCTCCGACGCGGTCGGCCGGGATCCGGGCCGCCTGCGCATCGCGCTCTCGCTGCGAATCCCGTTCACCGCCACCAAGACCGCGCTCGATCGCGAGGTCGAGGCCCGCGTGCACGCCACCGCCGCGACCCTGCGCCGACTCGGCCACCAGGTCACCGTCGCCGACGTGCACTACGGCGTGCTGATGGGCGCGACCTTCCTGCCGCGGTCCATGGTCGGCATCCGCGAAGCCCTCGACCGGCTGCCCGGCGCGCAGGTCGACCCGCGCACCCACCACAACGCCACCGTCGGCCGCCTGCTGTCCCCGCTGCTGTTCGCCGCCCGCGCGGCGGAACCGTTGCTGCGCAAGCAGACCGGCCGCATCTTCGACGACTTCGACCTGGTGCTGGCCCCCACCACGGCCACCCCGCCCCCGGGTGTCCGCGAGATCGACGGCATCGGCTCCTGGGCCACCGACGAACTCATCACCGCCGCCTGCCCCTACACCTGGCCGTGGAACGTGCTGGGCTGGCCGGCGGTGAACATCCCCTCCGGTTTCACCGCGGACGGGCTCCCGGTCGGCTCCCAGCTGATGGGCCCCGCCCACTCCGAGGAACTACTGGTTTCGGTCGCGGCCCAACTGGAATCGGAACTCCAGTGGTACAAGGCCCGCCCGACCCCGTGGTGGCCGCAGTCCTAGAAACGACGAATGGCACACCGGAGAGGGAACATTCCCTCGATGGTGTGCCATTCGCTTGACGCGGGTCAGAAGCCGAGCTTGCCCAGCTGCTTCGGGTCGCGCTGCCAGTCCTTGGCCACCTTCACGTGCAGGTGCAGGTAGATGCGGGTGCCGAGGATGTGCTCGATCTGCTTGCGGGCGTTGGTGCCGACCTCCTTGAGGCGGGCGCCGCCCTTGCCGATGATGATGGCCTTCTGGCTGGGGCGCTCCACGTACAGCAGGGCGTGCACATCGAGCATGCCCTCGGCGGAGCGACGGCCGTCGGTCTCGGTGTCGTCGTTCTCCTCGCGTTCGAGGACCTCCTCGATGACCACCGCGAGCGAGTGCGGAAGCTCGTCGCGCACGCCCTCCAGCGCGGCCTCGCGAATGAGCTCGGCCATCAGGACTTCCTCGGGCTCGTCGGTGAGCTCGCCGTCCGGGTAGAAGGCCGGGCCCTCGGGCATCTGCGAGGCGATGACGTCGATGAGCACCTCGACCTGCTCACCCTTGACCGCGGACACCGGAACCACCTCGGCCTCGGGACCCAGCAGCTGGGAGACCGCCATCAACTGGTGCGCGACCTGGTCGCGGCTCACCTTGTCGATCTTGGTGACCACGCCCAGCAGGGTGGTCTTGGGCGCCATGGTCTTGATCTGCTCGACGATCCAGCGGTCGCCGGGACCGATCTTCTCGTCCGCCGGAATGCAGACCGCGATCACGTCGACTTCCGAATACGTATCGCGCACCAGGTCGTTGAGCCGCTGCCCGAGCAGGGTGCGCGGCCGGTGCAGACCGGGGGTGTCGACCAGGATCAGCTGCGCGTGGTCGCGGTGCACGATGCCACGGATGGTGTGCCGGGTGGTCTGCGGCCGCGAGGAGGTGATGGCGATCTTCTGCCCCACCATGGCATTGGTCAGCGTGGACTTGCCGGTGTTCGGCCGCCCCACGAAACATACGAAACCGGAACGGAATTCACCGTCGGTGCCGCCCTGGCCGCTCATTCGAAGACCTCCGATTCACTGTCCAGATCGAAGCCCGCCGGGACCTCGCGCGATCCCGCGATATTGTCCGCGGGCCGCCTCGCCGCGATGGGATTCTCGACGCCGTAGTCGTCGTCCCCTTCGAGCACGTCGAATACCGCGCCCTTCACGTCGCTGAAAATGATGCGGGCGGAAGACGACACCTCACGCACGGCCGCCACGCCCGGATCCGACAGCTTGCCCGCCACCACCACGGCCGCCTCGAAACCGGTCGCGCCACTGGAGATCGCGGCCGCCACCGCGGCCTGCAACGCGGTCAGCGGGAGCGCTGTCAGCTCCACCGTCCCGGCCGCATAGGTGCGGCCGTCGGTGTCGCGCACCGCCGCGCCGCCACGGCCGCCGGTGCGGCCCATCGCGCCGCGGGCGAGCACCCGCAGCTTGCCGTCCTCGGCGTCGAGCTCAATCATCGGCGTTCATCTCGGTCATCGGCCTCTCCATCGTCGTGTGCGCCGCCCGGTTCCTGTTCCGCCGGTTCGGTTCTCGTCTTCTCCTGGGCCCTGCGCACCACCACCGTGTGGATCCGCATGCGGCCGCGCGCGTCGGCCCCGCCCTCCCCCTTCAATTGCAGGCCCTGGACGACAGCCTTGGAGCCGGGCAGCGGGACGCGGCCCAGGGCGTGTGCGAGCAGGCCGCCGACGGTGTCGACGTCCTCCTCTTCGATCTCGATGTCGAACAGCTCGCCGAGGTCGTCGACGGGCAGCCGGGCCGAGACCCGGAACTTGCCGGCGCCGATCTGCTCGATCGGCGCGATCTCGTCCTTGTCGTACTCGTCGGCGATCTCGCCCACGATCTCCTCGAGAATGTCCTCGATGGTGACCAGACCCGCGATGCCGCCGTACTCGTCGACCAGCACCGCCATGTGGTTGCGGCGGCGCTGCATCTCGTCGAGCAGCGCGTCGAGTGGCTTGGAGTCGGGGATGAAGACGGCGGGCCGCATGACCTGGCGCACCTTCACCTTCCGGCTCCGATCCGCGTACGGGACAAGGTCTTTCAGGTAGACGACGCCGAGAATGTCGTCGACGTTCTCCCCGATCACCGGAATCCGCGAATGCCCCGACCGCACCGCCAGCGACATGGCCTGCGCCGCGGTCTTGTCCGCCTCGATCCACACCATCTCGGTGCGCGGCACCATGACCTCGCGCGCCGGGGTGGAGTCGAGTTCGAACACCGACTGGATCATGCGCGCCTCGTCGGCGTCCACCACGCCGCGCTCGCCGGCCAGATCCACCACTTCGCGCAGTTCGATCTCGGAGGCGAAGGGGCCGTTGCGGAATCCCTTACCGGGGGTGATCGCATTACCGATCAGGATGAGCAGGCGGCTGATCGGGCCGAGCAGCGAGCCGATGGCCTGCAACGGCAGCGACGCGCCCAGCGCCAGCGAGTAGGCGTGCTGACGGCCCAGCGTGCGCGGGCCGACACCGATCACCACATAGTCGACCAGCACCATGACCGCCGCGGTGATCAGCAGGGCGGGCGCCTCGCCCAGCCAGTCCAGGAGCACGGCCGCCAGCAACACCGTTGCCGTGATCTCGCACGTAAGGCGCAGCAGCACCATGAGATTCACATAGCGCGGCCGATCCGCGATGATGCGCGCCAGCCGCGCCGCCCCGGTCCGCTCCGCGCGCACCAGATCCTCCACGCGCGCGGGCGAAATGGTGTTCAGCGCCGAGTCCAGCGCCGCGAACACCCCGCCGGCCGGGACCAGGACGATCGCCAGCAGCAGCAGAACGAATGAATTCACGCCGGGCCCAGCGGATCACCGGTGGTGTCGGTGAATCCGGTCTTGCCCAGCAGCCGCTGGTCGCGCTCGGCGAGCTCGGCGCGGCGCATCTCCTGGCGCACGTTCTCGTACCAGCCCTCCAGCAGGGAGGCCTGCAACGCGAACATCTCCTTCTCCTCCTCCGGCTCGGCGTGGTCGTAGCCGAGGAGGTGCAGGACGCCGTGCACGGTCAGCAGCGCCAGCTCGTGATCCATGGAGTGCCCGGCCTTCTCGGCCTGCTGGGCCGCGAACTCCGGGCAGAGCACGATGTCGCCGAGCATGGAGGGGCCGGGCTCGGCGGCATCGGGCCGCCCGCCCGGCTCCAGCTCGTCCATGGGGAACGACATGACGTCGGTCGGACCCGGTAGGTCCATCCAGCGCATGTGCAGATCCGCCATGGTGTCGAGATCGACCAGCACCATCGACAGCTCGGCCGCCGGATGGACGTCCATCTGACCGATGACGAACCGCGCGACGCTGACCAGTTCTTCTTCGGATACCTCGATACCCGATTCGTTGGCGATCTCGATACTCACCCGATCAGCGTAGTGGTCGAGTTCAGTGCCGGTCTCCCCGGCTCGCGGCACGTCGCTGCGCCCGATTACCCGGATAGTGCACCGCCGCCGGCGGGCGCGTGTCCGACTCGTAGCGGTCGTAGGCGTCCACGATCGCCCCGACCAGGCGGTGACGGACCACATCGGCGCTGGTGAGCTCGGCGATGTGGATGTCCTCGATGCCGTGCAGGATCTCGGTGGCCGCGCGCAGACCCGATCGCGCGTTGTTCGGCAGGTCGACCTGGGTGATGTCACCGGTCACCACGATCTTCGACCCGAACCCCAAGCGCGTGAGGAACATCTTCATCTGCTCGGCCGTAGTGTTCTGTGCCTCGTCCAGAATGATGAACGAGTCATTGAGCGTGTTGTGGGTGAGCAGGAAGTCCTCGGTCACGTACAGCGAGTCCGCGGCCGCGACCTGGATGCAGACGGCCTCCTCGGTACCCGCCTCCTCGATTCGGTCGATGAACCGCATCGGCCGTCCGCCACCGAATTCGGCGTACTTCCCGACCTTCCGAGCCAACCGGAACGGTGCGACGCCCTCCGGCAGTCGGACATCGAGAATGTGCGCGTCCGAACGATGCTGGACCTCGCGGCCACGAGCCAGTCCCGGCCGACGTCCCTCGGCCTCGCGCGTGCGCTGATAGACCACACCGCCCAGTGACTGGACGAGGAAGATCACATCGTCACGCAGCTGATCGGACACCGTCGTGAACTGGATGCGGCAGGTACGACCGTGCTGAGTGACCGGACCGCCGTCAGAGTCCAGCAGGCCCTGCAGGACACCGAGACGAACCTCCGGCGAATTGAACAGGTACTCACTCGGAACGAACTTGGTGTCCGACTTCGTACCAGCCAACCCGAGTGTCCGCGCGATCGCGGTCACCGGGTTTTCGATCGTGATCACTTCACCGGGTGTGGTGATCCGATTCAGCACATAATCGACGTCAGACTTCTTCCGAACCACGATGCCGGGAATCAGCCGTTCCAAGGACTCGACCAGTTCCGGATCGGTGGTCGCGAAGCTCGGCGTCGTCGAGCAGGTCAAGCATCCATCACCGAGGAGCAGACCCAGGGCGTACGGATCCATCGGAATCGGGCGGGCCTCGAACTGCACCGAGTCGCTCAACAGCGGCAACTCGTAGCGGTGATAGTGCGCGGCCCGGAGATTTCCGATCATCTCCTTGGTCTGCAGGACGCGTGCGGGCTTTCCACGTCGGCGATCGCTGCGGGTGTAGACGGACCACAGGTGATCGCCGGACGCCAGCGTGGACGAACCGTCCTGGGTATGGACTCGGTAGATCTCCTTGAAGCCCTGCGGATACACACCGAGTACCTCGGTCGGTCGACCGTCGGAGCCGATGACGAAATCACCCACCCGAAGGTCGCCGATAGGACGGAAACCGCTGGGCGTCAGCACCTTTGTGAAAAGCGGCTGCGCACGGCCACGCATGTAAGCGAGGGGGGCGACCTCGATGACCCCGGCCTGCATGAGCTTCGGGATCGCCTCGGGATCCATCATGTCGTGCAGGGCGTCGTAGAGGGGGCGCAGGTACGGGTCGATCTTCTCGTTGAGGGTGCCGGGGAGGAAGCCCAGGCGCTCACCGGCCTCGACGGCGGGGCGGGTCAGGATGATGCGGTTGACCTGCTTGGTCTGCAACGACTGCACAGCCTTGGCCATCGCCAGATAGGTCTTGCCGGTACCGGCGGGGCCGACGCCGAAGACGATGGTGTGCGCGTCGATGGCGTCGACATAGCGTTTCTGGTTCAGGGTCTTGGGGCGGATGGTTTTGCCGCGCCGGGACAGGATGTCCAGGCTGAGCACCTCGGCCGGGGAGTCCGAGGAACCCTCGGTGAGCATGGAGTAGGTGTGCCGCACCGCCTCGGGCGTGACCACCCGGTTGCGTGCGGTCAACGCGACGAGCTGGGCCACCACGCGCTCGGCCAGCGCCACATCGGCCGGTTTGCCGGTCAGAGTGACGGAGTTGCCGCGGACGTGGATGTCGGCATCGAGGAGGCGCTCGAGTTCACGCAGGTTCTCATCAGCCGAACCCAGGAATCCGAACACCGACTCCGGTGCCAATTCGATGCTCGAACGAACGGTCCGCCCCGCCGGTCCGGAACCGTCGACACCGCCGATGCGGGCAGTGGTTGTGCTCTGATCGCCGATTTCGCCTGGTGTTCTCAAAAGTGGCTATGGCCTGCTTTCCGGTCTCGAAGCCGTCGTCGTTGACAGAAGTTTACCGCCGACCACCGACACCGCCCAGTGAATAAGCGGCTACCAGCAGGCATAACGGCCCGCTGACACGCAACTGCCGCTGGGCCGAATCCATTCCGTGGCGAACCCTCCGGGATCGATCCGCCGATACGCGGGCGAGGACTACCAGCGCGGGGTGAGAGCGCCCAGCGCGCCGAGAGCGACGGCCGCGGCGGTGGAGGTGCGCAGCACCGTGGGGCCGAGCAGGACGATGTCGGCTCCGGCTTCGGCGAGGGCCTTCAGCTCGGAGTCGTCCAGGCCGCCCTCGGGGCCGACGATGAGGATGATCTCGGGCACCCCAGCGAAAGACATTTCAGTCAAACGGGATTCACCGGACTCGTGCAGGGCGGCCACCAGCGCGCCCTGGGCCTTGGCCGAGCGCACCAGCTCCAGCAGCTCCTTGGTGCCGTGCAGCTCCGCCACATCCGGGATGTAGGCGCGCCGCGACTGGCGGGCGGCCTGCTTGGCGGCGGCGCGCCACTTCTCGACGCCCTTGCGGGCCTTGGACTCCCAGTTGGAGACACAACGCAGCGCCTGCCACGGGACGATGGCGTCGGCGCCCGCCTCGGTCATCAGCTCGACCGCCAGTTCCGAACGGTCGGACTTGGGCAGCGCCTGGACCACCGTCACCTGCGGGGTCCAGGGCGCGGCCTCGCGCTTGGACAGGACCTTCAGCTCGAGGCGATCCTTCTGGGCCGCAACCACTTCCGAATCGGCGAGGATCCCGTGCCCGTCGGACAGCGTGATCGGCTCCCCCACCCGGATGCGGCGCACCGTGGCCGCGTGGCGGCCCTCGGGGCCGTCCAGCACCGCGGTCGCACCCGGTTCGGGGATCTCGTCGAGATAGAAGACGGTGGCGGCCAAGGGATCAGCGTCCGCTGAAGGAGGCGCGCAGACGGGCGAACAGGCCCGAGTTGTGCTCGGACTGCGCCGACAGCACCTCGGTGTGCTCGTTGGCCCGCATGCCCTTGTACTTGCGCAGCAGGTCCGACTGCTTGGCGTCGAGCTTGGTCGGCACCACGATGTCGAGGTGCGCGATCAGGTCGCCGCGAGAGTTGGCGCGCAGCTTCGGCATTCCGTGGCCGCGCAGCACCGACGCCTCGCCGGGCTGGGTGCCCGCCGGGATGGTCAGCTCGACCGGGCCGTCGAGGATGGTGTCGATGACGACCGTGGTGCCCAGTGCCGCGTCCACCATGGGAACCCGGATGGTGCAGTGCAGGTCGTCGCCGTCACGCACGAAGGTGTCGTGCGGCTGCTCCACGATCTCCACGTACAGGTCGCCGGCGGGACCGCCGCCCGGGCCGACCTCGCCCTGGGCCGCGAGACGCACCCGCATGCCATTGGCCACACCGGCCGGGATCGGCGCGGCGATCTCGCGGCGCGAACGCACGCGGCCGTCGCCGCCGCACTTGCGGCAGGGGTCCGGAATCGTCTCGCCCGCGCCCCGGCAGGTGGGGCAGGGCCGCGAGGTCATGACCTGGCCGAGGAAGGACCGCTGCACGGTCTGCACCTCGCCCGCGCCGCCACAGGTCTCACAGCGCACCGGCTTGGAGTTGCCGTTGGTGCCCGAACCCTGGCACAGGTCGCAGAGGATGGCGGTGTCGACGGTCAGGTGCTTGGTGACGCCGACCGCGCACTCCTGCAGCGAAAGGCGGGTCCGCAGCAGCGAATCCGCGCCCGGCTGCACCCGGCCGCGCGGCTTGCGAGTGCCGCCGGAGGCGTTCATGCCGCCGAAGAACGCCTCGAAGACGTCGCCGAGGCCGCCGAAGCCCGCGCCCGAGAAGCCGCCGCCCATGCCGCCGCCGGATTCCATCGGGTCGCCGCCGAGGTCGACGATGCGACGCTTCTCCGGGTCCGACAGCACCTCGTAGGCCGTGGAGACCTCGCGGAACTTCTCCTGGGCCTCCGGCTCCGGATTCACGTCGGGATGCAGTTCGCGCGCCAGCTTCCGGTAGGCGCGCTTGATCTCCTGGTCGGTCGCACCCCGTGCGACTCCGAGCAGTGCGTAATAGTCCCGTGCCACGTGCGTCTCTTAGTCCTGTTTCGTCTCGTGCTTGCTCACCGTTCGGCGAGCACCTCACCGATGTACCGGGCGACGGCCGCCACCGAGGCAATGGTCCCCGGATAGTCCATGCGGGTCGGCCCCAGCACCCCCATACCTCCGAGCACCGTACCGGTCAGCCCGTAACCGGTGGACACCACGGCCGTCCCGCGCATCTGCTCGACCTTGGTCTCCTCACCGATCTGCACCGTCACGGTACCCGGCTGCTGCGCCGCGGCCAGCAGCTTCAACACGATCACCTGCTCCTCGAGCGCCTCCAGAACGGTGCGCAGGGAACCCGGGAAACCGTTGCCGGGGAAGTCGGAGGCATTGCGGGTGAGGTTGGCGGTGCCGCCCAGCACGAGGCGTTCCTCCGCGTGCTCGACGAGCGTCTCGACCAGCACGGTGGACACCCGGACCAGCACGTCGCGCAGCTTGGCCGGGGAGTGCTCGGGCAGTTCGGCCACCGCCGCGGAGGCCGCGGCCAGGCGCTTGCCTTCCATCGCCTTGCCGAGCATGCCGCGCAGCGCGGCCAGATCCTCGTCGCTGATCAGATTGCCCAGATCGACCAGACGCTGATCGACCCGGCCGGTGTCGGTGATCACCACCAGCAGCAGTCGCGCCGGATTGAGCGCGACCACCTCGATGTGCCGCACGGTCGACGCCGACACCGTCGGGTACTGGACCATGGCGACCTGCCGGGTCAGCTGCGCGAGCAGCCGGACCCCGCGGCGCAGCACATCGTCGAGATCGACGCCGCTCTCCAGGAATTCCATGATGGCCCGGCGTTCCGGGCCGGACAGCGGCTTCACCTCGGAGATGTGATCGACGAACTGCCGGTAGCCCTTGTCGGTCGGGATGCGGCCGGACGAGGTGTGCGGCTGGGCGATGTAGCCCTCGGCCTCGAGCACCGCCATGTCGTTGCGGACGGTCGCGCTGGACACGCCGAGGTTGTGGCGCTCCACCAGGGTCTTGGACCCGATCGGCTCCTTGGTCGCGATGTAGTCCGCGACGATGGCCCGCAGGACCTCGAGCCGTCGCTGCTCAGTGCTCGACATGGTGGCCCCACCTCCTCGCTCGCCTCGGGCACGCCTGGCGCGTCCCCGAGCCTTCCGCGGCGGGACACTGGGCACCGGCCATACGGAATTCCCGGATTATCCACTCCAGGATAGTGGGCGTCGCGCAGCTCGCCCTATGACCGCCCGCACGCTCACCGCCCGGCGGCGGCCTCCACCATCGCCGCCACGTCGGCCGGGTGCGAGACCAGCCCGGCGTGCGAGGCGTCGATCGAGGAGACATGGGCGTTCATGCGCTTGGCCATATCCCATTGGGAGGCGGGCGGAATCACCCGGTCGGCGGTGGACACCAGGTACCAGCTCGGCGTCGAGGCCCACGACGGCGCGCCCGAGGCCTCGAGGTTGGCGGACAGGGCGAGCGAATGCTGGCGAGCGGCCATGTCGGCGGCGATCACCGGATCGACGTCCTGGGCGAAGACCTCGGGGAAGCGGGCCGGGTCGACGTAGGCGTCCAGGTTTCTGCCCGCGATGCCCTGCGCGTCGTCGACGGTCTTCAGTCGCAGCGCGAGGGTGAGCTGCGAGCCCGGGTACTGGATCGGATTCAGTTCCAGCAGTGCGGCTTCGCCCTGCACGGGCGCGAAGGCGGAGATGTAGACCAGTGATTCGACCTTGGCGTCGTGGACATTGCTGATCACGGTGCCGCCGTAGGAGTGCCCGACCAGCACGATCGGACCGGTGATGCCGTCGAGGGTGCGCTGGATCGCGGCCGCGTCGTACGCGGGACCGCGCAGCGGGTTGTCCGGCGTCACGACGGGGTAGCCGTCCGCGCGCAGTCGCGCGGCGACGCCGTCCCAGCTGGAGGCGTCGGCGAAGGCGCCGTGCACCAGCACGACCGTCGGCAGGTCCGCGCCGGCGGCCGACCCGGCGGCGAGTGGGCCGGCGGCGAGCGCCACGGCCGCGGCGGCGCTGAACGTCGCGCGAGTGAGGCGTCGGGCACGGAAGCTGTTCGGGACGGGTCGCATCAGTGGCTTCACCATGAGATGTCCTCGGGCCGAAGGTGTCGATCCTGACCGGTGCTGCGCAATCTCCGGTGAACAATTTAGTCCCGACCAGGCGGTTTCACTCGCGGTTGGCCGAATCCGTTCGGCTCAGGTCAGCAGGGTCCGCACGACGCCGTCGGCGAGCAGGCGGCCGCGGTCGGTGAGGATCAGCCGGTCGCCGGCCCGCTCGGCCAGACCGTCCGCGATCACGCGCCCGGCGGCGGCCCGGCCGTCCGCGTCGAGATCGGCCAGTGGCAGGCCGGTGCGCAGCCGCACGGTCAGCATGACGCGCTCGGTGTAGCGCTCCTCGTCGGTGAGCGACTCCCAGCCCGCCGCGGGCAACGCACCCGTGGTGACCCGATCCGCGTAGCGCGCAGGGTGTTTCACGTTCCACCAGCGGGTGCCGCCGACGTGGCTGTGCGCGCCCGGGCCCGCGCCGAGCCAGTCGCCGCCGTCCCAGTAGCCGAGGTTGTGGCGGCAGCGGCCCGCCTCGGAGGCGGCCCAGTTGGAGACCTCGTACCAGTGCAGGCCCGCCGCGGCCAGCCGGGTGTCGATGCGTTCGTAGCGGGCGGCCAGCACGTCGTCGTCGGGGGCGGGCAGTTCGCCGCGGCGAACGCGGCGGGCCAGCGCGGTGCCGTCCTCCACGATCAGCGAGTAGGCCGAGACGTGGTCGACGCCCGCGGACAGCACGGCGTCGAGGCTGGCGTCCAGATCGGCGTCGGATTCGCCGGGGGTGCCGTAGATGAGGTCCAGGTTGACGTGGCCGAAGCCCGCCGCGCGGGCCTCCCGCGCGGCCGCCACCGCCCGGCCCGGCGTGTGGGTGCGGTCCAGGATCTTCAGCACGTGCTGGGCCGCCGACTGCATGCCCAGCGAGATCCGGGTGTACCCGGCCGCGCGGAGCCGCTCGAAGAACTCCGGCGAGGTGGATTCCGGATTGGACTCGGTGGTCACCTCCGCGCCGGGGGCGAGCGTGAAGTTGTCGCGGATCGCGTCGAGCACCCCGGCCAGGCCGTCACCACCGAGCAGCGACGGCGTGCCGCCGCCCACGAAGACCGTCTCGACCGCGGGCGTCACCGAGGGCAGCGCGTCGAATTCCCTTGCCGCCGTGGCCAGCTCGCCGCGCAGCGCCTCGAACCAGGACTGCGGCGAGGACGAGGAGCCCAGCTCCCCCGCCGTGTAGGTGTTGAAGTCGCAGTATCCGCAGCGGGTGGCGCAGAACGGCACGTGGATGTAGATCCCGAACGGCCCGCCCCCGAAGTCGCGCAGCACCGGCGCGTCGGCGTCCTGCGCGGAGGCCGTGCCGGTGATCGGAGGGGGAGCAGTCGAGGTCACCCATTCAGTGTGACCGGTTGCCCGAATCACAGCGCACCCGGTGGCCACCGCGTCCCGGGACGCGGCAATAGCCCGGAGGCCGCGACCGGACCGGCGGCAACGCAGGATCGAACCACGTCGCGGGTAGCCCGGGCCAGGGCCGGTCGTAGGGCCTCCGATGCTGGGGCGCGCCTGCGCGGACCGTTGCCGCTCCACCCGGCGCACCTCGGTGAATCCGGGTACATTCCAAAAGATTTCGGCGGGCCGGGCGCGAGCTGGTCCGGGTGCGGACGGGAACGAGCCGATGATCGAAGTGCCGCGGCACGAGATCGACGCCAAGTCGATCAGGGAAGTGGACGAGGGGTCGGTGGCCCCGGTGGTCTACCGGGCCCGGCGGCCGGTGCGGCCGGACGGGCCGAACTTCTCGCGGTCCATGGACGGGGTGCTGCTGGCCACCATGCTGCTGCCGGATCCGGCGGCGCTGCGGTCGCGGACCTGGTATTTCGCCCATTCGACCGAGCAGACGGTGACCCGGCGGTTCCGGGCGGACGGCATCGAATCCGGCTTCGACCGGCACGACAAGGTGGCGGGCTGGCGGGCGGCGTTCTGGTGGACGCTCATCGCCCGCGACGCCGAGGCCATGGCCGAGCTGGTCGACTACCCGATCGACCGGCTGCGTGAGTTCGGCGACGACGCCTTCGACGACTTCCAGTACGAGTGGGTGCGGCTGCTCCAGACGGCGTGGCGGTACGGGCCGAAGAGCGTCTACGAGGCGGCCTGGGCGCTGGACACCACCAGCCGCGTGGGCGCGCAGGGCGTCACCGACCTGCTGTTCCGCCCGGCCGTGGAGGTGTTCATCCGGCTGGCCGACGGTGATTCCGAGGGCTTCGACCGCGAGCTGACCCACGCGCTGCGACGACATCGGGCGTTCTTCGACAACGACGTGTGGCGCAACGATCCCGAGGGCGTGTTCTCGCTGCCGCTGCTGGGTCTGGCCTGCTGGGCCCGGGACCTGGGGTATCGGACGGCCGTCCGCTCGGAGTACCTACCGGCCGGATTCATCGATCGGCCGGATTGGATGTTCTCCCCGGAACTGGGTGACGAGCTGGCCCGCCTCGCCGCCGCGAAGGCCCGCCTGACCGAGGCCGACGCCGATCGCGCGTCCTAGAATCGCACCGAATCGCCGAGGCACTCACACCGAATCGTTCAGGTCAACCGTCCAAGTGGTTTGCTCGGCGTTGATCTATGATGCCCGTCACAAATCGGACAATCTATCCAGGGGATTTCCCGGAAAACTGCGGAAAATTCGATCCGGCAGTCGGACCGACCCTTCTGACGTGGCACAATAAGCCACATGACTGGACTTGGAGTACGACTCGTGGCGCGTCGCCATGTCGACTTCAAGCGTGTCTGCAGCGCGAGCTGTCTGTCCGGAAGCCTCCGGTAGATCGGCTCCCATTCTCCCGGAATCCGGCGTCGGCCTGACGCCGTATAGAGCCGGTTCTCTGATATCGGAGGCGTGAGCCAGCCCCTCCCGCCTGCCCGCAAGACCTTCAGGAGCGACCCCCATGACGTCGAGCACCGACGCCACCAGTTCCGATACGCCGCAGACTGTGCCCGATTCGGCGCAACCCGTCCGGCGTGAGCGCACGGCCCGTCCGGTGAAGCGCAAGTCGGAGGGCCAGTGGGCGCTCGGCTACCGCGAGCCGCTCAACGCCAACGAGCAGTCCAAGAAGGACGACAACCCGCTCAACGTGCGCGCCCGCATCGAGAACATCTACTCGAAGCAGGGTTTCGACTCGATCGACAAGAGCGATCTGCGCGGCCGCATGCGCTGGTGGGGTCTCTATACCCAGCGCGAGCAGGGCTACGACGGCACCTACACCGGCGACGAGAACATCGACCTGCTCGAGGCCCGCTACTTCATGATGCGGGTGCGGTGCGACGCGGGCGCGCTGAACCTCGCCCAGCTGCGCACCCTCGCGGGCATCTCCACCGAGTTCGGCCGCGACACCGCCGACCTGTCCGACCGCGAGAACGTCCAGTACCACTGGATCGAGATCGAGAACGTGCCGGAGATCTGGCGTCGCCTCGAAGCGGTCGGCCTGCAGACCACCGAGGCGTGCGGCGACTGCCCGCGTGTCGTGCTGGGCTCGCCGCTGGCCGGTGAGTCGCTCACCGAGATCCTCGACCCGACCCCGGCCATCGACGAGATCGTCAAGCGCTACATCGGCAAGAAGGAATACTCCAACCTGCCGCGCAAGTTCAAGACCGCCATCTCCGGCCAGCAGGACGTGGTGCACGAGATCAACGACGTCGCCTTCGTCGGCGTCGTTCACCCCGAGCACGGGCCCGGCCTGGACCTGTGGGTCGGCGGCGGCCTGTCCACCAACCCGATGCTGGCCCAGCGCCTCGGCGCGTGGGTGCCGCTCGACGAGGTTCCCGACGTGTGGGAAGCGGTCGTCTCGCTGTTCCGCGACTACGGCTACCGCCGCCTGCGCACCAAGGCCCGCCTCAAGTTCCTGGTCAAGGATTGGGGTGTGGAGAAGTTCCGTCAGGTGCTCGAGGACGAGTACCTGAAGCGCAAGCTGATCGACGGCCCCGCGCCGGTGCAGCCGGAGCGCCCGATCGACCACATCGGTGTGCAGAAGCTGCGCAACGGCCTCAACGCCATCGGCTTCTCCCCCATCGCCGGTCGCGTGTCGGGCACCATCCTGACCCAGGTCGCCGACGCCGTCGAGGCGGTCGGTTCGGATCGGGTGCGCTTCACCCCCTATCAGAAGCTCATCGTCCTCGACGTCCCCGACGACAAGGTCGAGCAGCTGATCGACGCGCTGGAACCGCTGGGCCTGCACGGCCGTCCGTCCATCTGGCGGCGGAACCTGCTGGCGTGCAGTGGCATCGAGTTCTGCAAGCTGTCGTTCACCGAGACCCGCAAGCGCTCGCAGGTGCTCGCGCCGGAGCTGGAGCAGCGGCTCGCGGACATCAACGCGCAGCTCGACGTGCCGATCACGATCAATATCAACGGCTGCCCCAATTCCTGCGGCCGGTCCCAGATCGCCGACATCGGCTTCAAGGGCCAGCTCGTCGACGACGGCGACGGGAATCAGATCGAGGGCTTCCAGGTTCACCTCGGAGGCAGCCTGGGACTCGACTCCGGCTTCGGCCGGAAGTTGCGCCAGCACAAGGTCACCAGCGAGGAACTGGGCGACTACATCGAGCGCGTGGTGCGCAACTTCGTCAAGAACCGTGACGAGGGTGAGCGTTTCGCGGTGTGGGCTGTCCGCGCCGATGAGGCAGACCTGCGGTAGTTGGGAGAGACATCAATGACCACAACGAAACTCGCCGAGTCCGAGCTGCGCGCCCTCGTCGAGAAGGGCAATGCCGAGCTGGGTCCGAACGCGACCGCGCAGGAACTGCTGCAGTGGACCGAGGACACCTTCGGCGCCAACTACATCGTCGCGTCGAACATGCAGGACGCCGTCCTGGTGCAGCTGGCCTCGCAGGTCCGCTCCGGCGTGGACGTGCTGTTCCTCGACACCGGCTACCACTTCGCCGAGACCATCGGCACCCGTGACGCGGTCGAGCTGGTCTACGGCGTGAACATCGTGAACGTGCAGCCGGAAACCACTGTCGCCGAACAGGATCAGCTCCTCGGCAAGGACCTGTTCGCGCGTGACGCCGCCGAATGCTGCCGCCTGCGCAAGGTGGTCCCCCTGAAGAAGTCCCTCGTCGGATACAACGCCTGGGTGACCGGCATCCGTCGAGTGGAGGCGCCGACTCGCGCCAACGCACCCCTCATCTCCTACGACGAGGGCTTCGGCCTGGTGAAGATCAATCCGATCGCCGCCTGGTCCGATGACGAGATGGCGGCCTACATCGAGGCCAACGGCATTCTCGTCAATCCCCTTGTGGAAGAGGGCTATCCCTCCATCGGTTGCGCTCCGTGCACGCGGAAGCCGGAACCGGGATCCGACGCGCGATCCGGCCGCTGGGCCGGGCTCGCCAAGACCGAATGCGGGTTGCACGCCTCATGACCACACTCGAGACCGAATTCGACACCCTGGCCGCGCTCGAATCCGAGTCCATCCACATCTTCCGTGAGGTGGCAGGCGAATTCGAGCGGCCGGTGATCCTCTTCTCCGGCGGCAAGGACTCCACCGTCCTGTTGCACCTGGCGATCAAGGCCTTCTGGCCGGCGCCGCTGCCGTTCGCGCTGCTGCACGTGGACACCGGGCACAACCTGCCCGAGGTCCTCGCGTTCCGCGACAAGGTGGTCGAGAAGTACGACCTGCGACTGCATGTCGCCTCGGTCGAGGACTACCTCGCCGACGGCCGCCTGACCGAGCGCCCCGACGGCATCCGCAACCCGTTGCAGACCGTCCCGCTGCTGGACGCCATCAACGAGAACCGCTTCGACGCGGTGTTCGGCGGCGGCCGCCGCGACGAGGAGCGTTCGCGCGCCAAGGAGCGCATCTTCTCGCTGCGCGACGCCTTCGGCCGCTGGGACCCCAAGCGTCAGCGTCCCGAGCTGTGGAACCTGTACAACGGCCGCCACGCTCCGGGCGAGCACGTGCGCGTGTTCCCCATCTCCAACTGGACCGAGCTCGACATCTGGCGCTACATCGCCCGCGAGGACGTGGAGCTGGCCAGCATCTACTACGCCCACGAGCGCCCGGTGTACCAGCGTGACGGCATGTGGATGACCCCCGGCGTGTGGGGCGGCCCGGCCGAGGGTGAGGAGCTGCTGGTCAAGTCGGTGCGCTACCGCACCGTCGGCGACGGATCCACCACCGGCGCCATCATTTCCGACGCCGCCGACAATGACGCGATCCTCGCCGAGGTCGCCGCGTCCCGGCTCACCGAACGTGGCGCGACCCGAGGCGACGACCGTGTCTCCGAGGCCGCCATGGAAGACCGCAAGCGAGAGGGTTACTTCTGATGTCCGACCTGTTGAGACTGGCCACCGCCGGATCGGTCGACGACGGCAAGTCCACCCTGGTCGGCCGGCTGCTGTACGACACGAAGTCCGTGCTCGCGGACCAGATCGACGCTGTCACCCGCGCGTCGGTCGACAAGGGTCTGTCGACTCCGGACCTGTCGCTGCTGGTGGACGGTCTGCGCGCCGAGCGCGAGCAGGGCATCACCATCGACGTGGCCTACCGCTACTTCGCCACGCCCCAGCGGTCTTTCGTGCTCGCCGACACCCCGGGCCACGTCCAGTACACCCGCAACACCGTGTCGGGCGCGTCGACGGCGCAGCTGGTGATCCTGCTGGTCGACGCCCGCAAGGGTGTCATCGAGCAGACCCGCCGCCACGCCGCCGTCATGGCGCTGCTGGGCGTGCCGAAGCTGGTGCTGGCCGTCAACAAGATCGACCTGGTGGACGACCCGGCCGGCGTCTTCGAGAAGATCACCTCCGAATTCGGTGAGCTGACCGCCAAACTCGGCTGGGCTCCCGAGGATATCCAGGAGATCCCGGTCTCGGCGCTGCACGGCGACAATGTCGCCTCGCGCTCGGAGAACACCCCGTACTACACCGGTCCCTCGCTCATCGAGCACCTGGAGTCGGTGCCGGTGGACGCGGACGTGCACGGCCGCCACGAGATCGGGCTGCGCTTCCCGGTGCAGTACGTGATCCGGCCCCGCACCGCCGAATACCCCGACTACCGCGGCTACGCGGGTCAGGTCGCGGCGGGCCTGGTGTCCAAGGGCGACGAGGTCGTGGTGCTGCCCTCCGGCACCCGCACCACCGTCGAGCGCATCGACACCCCCAATGGTGAACTCGCCTCGGCGCAGCCGGGCCGCAGCGTCACCCTGGTGCTGGCCGACGACGTGGACGTCTCGCGCGGTGACGTGATCGCCGCCGCCCAGGGCGCTCCCGAGCCGATCGACGCCTTCGACGCCACCGTCTGCTGGCTCGGCGACAAGCCGCTGCGCCCGGGCGCGCGCCTGCTGCTCAAGCACGGCACCCGCACCACCCAGGCCATCGTCGGCGCGCTCATCGAGCGGTTCGACGAGCAGCACCTGGCCGCCGACCCCAACCCGGAGTCGCTGTCGCTCAACGACATCGGCCGCATCTCGGTGCGCGTGGCCGACCCGATCGTGGCCGACGACTACAGCGTCAACCGCCACACCGGCTCGTTCCTGCTGATCGATCCCGCGGGCGGCAACACCCTGGCCGCGGGCCTGGTCGGCGACGCGCTGACCGCGGTCGAAGTCGGAGCCTGACATGAATCCGCCCGGCAACGGCGCAGTTCCGGCCGTCTCGCCGGGCGGTTCGGCCCCGCACAACGCCCTCGGCCCGCCCCCGGACACCGCACCCGGTTCGGCGCTCCACACCGTGCCCGGTGCGCCCAGGCACACAGCGGATGGTCCGGCACCGCGCATCGTGACCGATTCGGCGCTCGGCACCATGGTGACCGTGCGCGGCGGGGCGGCGTCGCCCTTCCGCGTCGAGCACGCGCCCGCGCTGATCGCGGTGGCGCACGGCAGCCGTGACCCTCGCTCGGCCGCGACCATGCGGGACGTGGTGGCGCGGATCGCGGCGCAGCGGCCGGATCTCGATGTGCGGCTGGCGTTCCTGGATCTGAGCACGCCGTCGGTGGATCAGGTCATCGATGCCGTTGCGGCCGATGGGCATGCACACGCCGTGGTGGTGCCGTTGCTGCTGGGCAACGCGTTTCACGCGCGGGTGGATCTGCCCGGCCTGCTGGACGCCGCGCGCGACCGGCATCCGCAGCTGCGGCTGACCCAGGCCGAGGTGCTGGGGCCCGATCCGCATCTGATCATCGCCCTGCGCGATCGCATCGTGGCGGCCATGGCCGCGGGCACCGACTTCCGGCCCGCCGCCGTCAGCGAGGCCTCGACCGGGCGGCTGCGCCGCACGGCCGGTCCGCGCTGGGGCATCGCCGTCGCCGCCGTCGGCTCGACCTCCGCGATCGCCAACACCCGTACCGGTGACGTGGCGCGACTGCTCACCGCCATGACCGGCTGGGACACCGAAATCTGTTTCGCCACCACACAACCCACGGTCGACAAGGCTTTCGCCCGCCTGCGGTCACGCGGCGCCGAACGCATCCTGGTCGCCCCCTGGTTCCTGGCCCCGGGCCTGCTCACCGACCGCCTGCGCGAGGCGCTGCCGCTGGTCCGGCACGCCGAGACGATCGGCGCGCACCCGCTACTGGCCGAAGTGGCATTGGACCGCTACGCCACCGCCGCGCTCCCGCTCGAACTCACCGCCTGACCGAATCCCGAAGCCCCCGACCGTCAGTCGAGGGCGACGCGGTCCCACGTGTCTCCGCCGTCGCGGGTCAAGTACAGGATGTCCATACCGTCCGGCGCCTCCCCGACGTAGCTCAGGCGGGCATAACCGGTGGCGGGCGTGAAGAACTCGCCTTGTGCGGGGGCCCCGCTGACCGACATCCCCTTCGGCGCCGGCGGGTTCAGCGTTTGCGCCCACGTCCGGCCGCCGTCGTGGGAGGTGCGCAGAGCGGTCGGAGCGCCGGGTTCGCCGGTCGGCACCGCGACGACCAGATCCCCGGTGGTGCCCGCCCCGATCAGCGTGGCGTACTTGCCCCGAGGTGCTAGCGCCCCGAGATCGGTGAAGGTGTCACCGGCATCGGTGGACACGTACAGGTGATGCTCCCCTTGCCGCGAGTCCACCTCGCCCGTGGGGTCACACGAGATCGCCAGTTCCGTGGCCGAGATCGCGGCCAGTTCCGGCCTGTTGACGCTGACGCACGGCAATGGGAACGACGACCATCTGCCGTCGACCACCCGAGCCCCCACCCATTTCGACGCGCCGCGTGCGGGCGTACTGACCACCCCCGCGAACCAGCTCGTCGATCCGGCCTGCACCACAGTGAAATCCACGGTGATCGACGAATCCCGGCCGCGTCCCTCCACGACCGGGAAGCGCGGTGTCGCGGTGAAATCGTCCGCGCCGACCGGGCTGCTGACCATCCGGACCTCGCCGGTGCGCCCGTCGAAGGCCACCACCCGCACGGTGCCGTCGGCGATCACCGCTCGCACACCGAATGCGGGGAGTTCGACGTCCCCGGGCAGCCGCACTCGCGACCAATGGCTTCCCCCGTCGTGTGACGACCACAGTTCCAACTCCTGGGCTCCGTACGTGTCGGGCCACCGCAGGGCGAACCAGTCACGAGCATCGGCGATTCCGAACCACTCGTAGTCGAATGCCGGCGCCGTCACCGGTTCCCAGTTCCGGCCGCCATCCACCGTGTGGAAGAGCCTGTCGCACTTGGTGCCGCAGTAGCCCTGCGCACCTCTCAACCAGCCCTCGGCATCGGAGACGAAGGTGACCGCGCCCGGTTCGAAAGGGGGCCCGACCAGTGCTTCGGAGATCTCGTCGCGCACCGTGTCGCATGCCACGGGAACAGCCAGCGACACTCCGAGCACAGCGCACGCCAGCACCTTGCCCCACGACTTCACTCGAAGCTGCTCTCTGCTCAACGGGTTTGGTTTCCGGGTTCGGGGAACGGCAGGTACGGGATGAGGGAGTGGGCGAGGTTGGTGATGGTGAGCGATTGCAGCCAGACTCGGCCGGGACCGGTGAGGGCGGCGAGGAACAGGCCGTCGCCGCCGAAGAGGACATTGCGGATGCCCTTCATCATGGTGATGTCGAAATCGACCGAGGCGTCGAACAATCCGACGTGGCCGGGGTGGACGCGCAGGGTCTCGCCCGGGGCCAGGTCGTAGGTGATGACCTCGCCGGAGAGCTCCACCCAGGCGTAGCCCTCGCCGCTGAGCCGCTGCAGGGTGAAGCCGCTGCCGCCGAAGATGCCCGCGCCCAGGCGCCGCTGGAAGCTCAGGGCCACCCGGACATCGCCCGAGGCGCAGAGGAATCCGTGCCGGTGGACCAGGTATTCGCGGTCCTTTCCGATCCGCACGGGCAGGATCTGGCCGGGGAGTTTCGCCGCGAAGGACACGCTGCCCGACCGGCGGTGCGCGGTGTACTCGGTCATGAACAGGCCCGCCCCGGCCATGGCCCGGCGGACCGCGCCGAAGACGCCGCCGGCCGCGGCCCGGGTGGAGGCGTTGAGGCGGATGCTCTCGGTCATCCACGACAGCTGGCCCGCTTCGGCGACGAGGCTGTCGCCGGGGTCGAGGGCGACCTCGAGCACCGGCATGACCGTCCCCCGGATTCTGGCGTCCATCAGGCTTCCCCTCCCGTGCGCACAACTCACCCCAGTGTGCCCGACGTCGACCGTGGCGTGATCGTCGTGGACTTGCCACCACACCGATGGGATCAGTAAATTAGGATTTCCTTACCTAACAGAAGGCTCGACATGCTCCAGATCAGCGGCACCCGGCAGCACACCGGGACAGCGGGCATCCCGCAAGACTCCTGGGGCATCACGGCCGCGTACGCGCTGCTGGCCACCGGCGCGCTGACCGCCGCCCTCTGGATCGCCGCCCACGTCACCGCGAGCCCGGCCGTCCACCACGGCGGCGTGTTCGTCCACCTCGCCTCGCTGGTGGTGGGATTCGGCGGCGTCCTCACCGCCGACTCGTTCGTACTGCGTTGGGCCGCGGGCCGTCTCGACCTCGCGTCGGCGCTGCGCGCGGTGAGCCGTCTGCACGTCCCCATCTGGCTGGGCCTGGCCGGACTGGTGGCCAGCGGCTGCGTGCTGGAACCCGACCTCTCGTCCACCATGACCCGCACCAAGCTGGCGCTGGTCCTAGCGCTGACGCTCAATGGAATTCAGGCCTACTCGCTCAATCGCAGACTCACCGCGCGCGGCGATGCTCCCCTGACCGCGCGGCTGCTGGCGTGGGGCGCGGCCACCGGGATGGCGTCGCAGGTCTGCTGGTGGGGCGCGACCGCCATCGGCTTCCTCAACGCCCGGCGCTGATCCCCCGCCCGATACGCTGGGCGAATGATCAAGGCTGCGGTATTCGATGTGGGCGAGACGCTGATCGACGAGACGCGCATCTGGTGCCGCTGGGCCGACCGGCTCGGCGTGCCCCGCTTCGCGTTCCTCGGCGTCATCGGCGGTATGGCGGCCACCGGACGTCCCCTCACCGACGCCTTCGCCCTGTTCCGGCCCGACCTCGACCTGGATGCCGAGCAAGTGGCCTGGGCCGCCGAGGAACCCGCGAGCCTGCGCAACAACTTCGACGCCGACGACCTCTACCCCGACGTGCACCGCGCGCTGCGCGAACTGCAGCGGCGCGGGATCACCGTGATCATCGCGGGAAACCAGCCGCCGCAGGCGAAGTCGGCGCTCGAGCGCATGGACCTGCCGGTGGACGCGGTCTACACCTCGGCCGAGTGGGAGCTGGAGAAGCCGGACCCCGAGTTCTTCGCCAGAGTCGCGGAGGTGGCGGGGGTCGAGCCCGGCGAGATCTGCTACGTCGGCGACCGCGTCGACAACGATGTGCTGCCGGTGCTGGCGGCGGGCATGCGGCCGGTGCTGATCCGGCGCGGGCCGTGGGGCTATCTGACCGCGGAGCTGCCGGACGCGGCCCGGGCGACGGTCATCGACAGCCTCGACGAGCTGCCCGATCTGCTCGCGCCCGCCTGAATTCCCAATACATGACGCATCAAGTGTGACGGCTGTTTTCCGCCAGCGGCTGGTCTCCGCGCGGCGTTGACTATGACATGTCAACGAAATCCGCTCTACCGCAAGGAGACACAGTCATGACCCGGTTCGAATCCAAGGTCGTCCTGATCACCGGTGCCACCTCGGGAGTCGGTGCGGCCGTGGCCCGGCGGATCGCCGCCGAGGGCGGGGCCGTCGTGCTCGGCGCACGCGGCAAGGAAGCCGGCGACCGCATGGCCGAGGAAATCCGCGCCGCCGGCGGACGGGCGCTGTTCGTGCCCACCGACGTCACCGTCGACGCCGACGTGGAACGGCTCACCGCCGCGGCGATCACCGAATTCGGCCGCCTGGACGGGGCTTTCAACAACGCGGGCGCGGTCAACGCCTTCGGCCCGGTGCAGGACATCGACGCGGCGGGCTGGCGCGCCGACCTCGAACTGAACCTGACCGCCGTCTATCACGGCCTGCGCCACCAGATTCCGGCGCTCGCGGCCACCGGCGGGGGCGCGATCCTCAACAACGCCTCCAACCTGGGTGTGGTCGGGATGGCGCAGGTCGCGCCGTATGTGGCCGCCAAACACGGGGTGGTGGGCCTGACCCGCGCCGTCGCCCTGGAAGCAGCGGACCGGTCCATCCGGGTCAATGCCCTGGTCTCGGGCGCGGTCGACACCCCCGCCTTCCGGAATTCCATGGGCGCCACCCCCGAAGGCGAGGCCGCCATCGCCGCCCTGCACCCGCTCGGACGCATCGCCCGCCCCGACGAGATCGCCGCCTTCTGCGCCTATCTCCTCAGCGACGAGGCGTCGTTCATCACCGGCGCGGCTCTCGCCGTCGACGGCGGCTTCACCGCCCGCTGACCTGCCGCGCACACGCGACAGGCCCACCACCGCGTCCGGGCACTGGAACGCGTGGTGGGCCGGTCACTCTGGTGTCAGGGCCGCGAAGCCCGCAGATCCCCGCCCCCTGACACCGGTCCACGCGAGGGATTCCCCTCACTCGACGGGACGAGGCGGGGCGGGCTGGTCGGTCCCGCCCCCGCCTGCGTCACCATGGGAAGCCGGCGGATGGTGGGACGCCACCGCCCGATCTCCCCCGCCACCCGCACCGGCGCGCGGGACAACGCGCCTGGTGAGAGCCAGACCGAAAGCCAACGCCGCCAACGACGACGAACCGGCGGGCCGCGCCGGACCCCGCTGCCCCGAGGCCCGCGATCGATCCGACGCCCGCGCCGAGCCCCGCCCGAGCGGGCGGAAAGCGCACTGCCGCAAGGGGTCAGCGTTTGCCACCGCCACCACCCTTGCCACCGCCACCGGCCCCACCGCCGCCGCCCATACCGCCACCGGCTCCGCCGCCCATACCGCCACCGTGGCTGCCGCCGGTCGAAGAACCGCGCGCGCCACCCTTGGACGAGCCGCCGCCCTGGGAACCGCCACCGGTCGCGCCACCCTGGGAATCGCCACCCGTCGCGCCGCCCTCGGAGCCGCCGGGAGATGCTGTGCCGCCGCCGGTTCCAGCGCCGCCATTGGCCCCGCCGGGCTTCGAACCGCCCGGGTTGGAACCGCCAGGGTTCGAGCCGCCCGCATTGGAGCCACCGGGGTTGGAACCGCCCACGTTCGAGCCACCCGGGTTGGAACCGCCGGGGTTCGAGCCGCCAGGGTTGGAACCGCCAGGATTCGAGCCACCGGGGTTGGAACCACCCGGGTTGGAACCACCGGGGTTCGAGCCGCCAGGGTTGGAACCGCCAGGATTCGAGCCACCGGGGTTCGAGCCACCGGGGTTCGAGCCACCGGGGTTCGAGCCACCGGGATTTGTGCCTCCACCGTTGGAGCCGGGTGAGGCACCGCCGGTGTTCGCGCCGGCGGAGTCGCCGGTCGCGCCGCCCCCTGCCGAGGCACCGCCGCCGGATGTCGTACCACCCGTGGTGGTTCCGCCGGGCGTCGAGGTGCCGGGGCTACCGGTGCCGCCGCCGGGGCCGCCTGTGGCACCGCCGGGAGTCGTGCCGCCGGGCTGGCCCGAACCCGGCTGGCCCGCACCGGGATGGCTCGTGCCGGGCTGGCCGCTGCCGGGTTGACCTGCGCCGGGCTGGGTTCCGCCGGGTTGCGTCGTGCCCGGCTGAGTCGTACCCGGCTGGCCGGTGCCCGGCTGCATCGTCCCGGGCTGAGTCGTCCCGGGCTGGCCGGTACCGGGCTGGGTTGCGCCGGGAAGGGTGCCGGGGATCCTGACTTTGGGGGTCTGGCCGACGTAACCGCCGATGGTCCAGCCCGCGAGGACGGGGTTCTGGAACGGGAGCGGGTTGGTGAACTGGGCCGGGTTCGCGTAGGTGACAGCGGGATTGGCCAGGGTCAGGGCGCGGGTCTCGCAGTGGCTGCCGCCGCCGGTGGTGTCGACGGGGCGGCCGTTGTACCAGGTGGAGGTGACCGTCGGGGCCTGCGGCGCGTAGCTGCGCACGGCGGCGACGGTGGCGACGGCGTGGGAGCGAGTGCCCGCGGGGGCGGCGGCGTCGTCGAGGACCCTGACGTCCCCGCCGCCGAGGGCCGAGGTGCCGGCGGGCGGGTCGGTGGGTTCGGGGGCGGCCTGCATTCCGGGCGGCCCGGCGACGGGTCCGCCGAGCACGGTGGCGGCGGACATGGCGAGCGCGGAAGCGACTGCGGCGCCGGAGATCACGGCGGCGCGAGGGGCGTAGCGCCCGATGGCGGAACCGGTATCGACGCTGCGAAAGGCGGCGATAGCCGCGCCGACGGCGGCGGTGTGCGCGGGATCGGGCGACATGACGACCGGGCGGCCCAGATCGGACAGCACGCGCGCCACCTCGGGGGGCCGGGCCGCGCCGCCGATCAGCAGCACCCGGTCGATCTCCTCCATGTGCAGCCCGGCCCGGTGCACGACGGATCGGACCAGGCGTAGCGAATTGCGAATGTGCCAGCTGCGCAGCCGGTTCGTGTCGGAGGCGGGCACCACGGCCGAGACGGGCTCGGTCGCGCCGGGCGCGATGCTGCGCGCGTACTTGGCCAGCAGTGCGCCCAGCGGCCGCCCGCCGAAGTCGTACGACCGTTCGGCGCGGCCGAGGATGCCGCGCTCCTCCACCTCGGATTCGGTGCGCACCACGGCCAGATCGAGGCTGTTGCCGCCGAGGTCGTAGACCAGGGTGATCCCGTTCTCGGAGAGGCCGTATTCCTCGTCGAGCCATTCGACGGCGGCGACCGGTTCGGGCATCAGGGTGACGTCCGCCGCGCCGGACCAGTCCAGCGCCCGCCGGATGCGGGTGACGAGTTTGTCCGAATAGCAAGCGGGATACGTGGTTACGGCGGGCGCTTCGGGCGCATGGGATTCGATCAGCCCGTTCACCACCGCCGCGATGAGGTCCGCGGGCGACCAGATGCGGCCCCCGATGACCACCGGGTCGGGATCGGCCGTGAGGTCGGCGAAGTCGGTGACCACCGGCGCGAACCGGGGAACCCCCCCGATCTGCGGGCCGCCGGCGCTGTCGAAGGTGACAGCGGTCCGACGAACCCGCACGGCGGGTCGGTTCCTTTCACCGGCCGCGGTGGCCCATACAGAGTTCACTGTGCCGATGCTCATGCCAAAGCCAACTGTCATTGCTATCCCGTCAACGCACCGAGACCACGGCCCATCAGGCGTACCAACCATGTGGTCGCGGTCGTTTTCCAAACAGCGCGTTCAGGTTAGCTCGCGTTTGCGGGCATTGAATATCGAATCGGGAGCGAAGATTTCTCGCCCAGTAGCGAAGTTGGCGAATCTACTGGTCAGGAAACTGCCGCAGCAAGATCGAATCCAACTACCTCGCAAAGGCAACCGAACAGTCTTCGGTGATGGCTACACCGCAGCGAACATTAAATTCATACCGACCGGTAGGCGAGTAGTGTCCGAAAAACAAAACCGCATCGTCGGTACGGAAGGGCGGATTACCGATCACTGGTCGGTAGCTGACCCCGAATACCCCACGCAGGCCGCCGTGCCGTCCGTGATGCACGACGAGATCTCCTCTACTACCGGAGATGTCGCCGCAAGCGAACGCGGTATTACAACTCGCACAACACCATCGGTACAGCGGACTCGATGGCGTCGGCCGGCGTTCGCACAGACCCCCGAGATTCGCGGCCGCGGCGACGCCGGATACGTTGCCCGGCACAAAAAGTCGCGGCGGACCGCCCGGCGGGCCCGGACATGACGAAGGCCGCCGCACGCACAGGGGTTGCGTGCGGCGGCCTTCCAAGGGACGACGCCGACAGGGGTGGGGTCAGCGACGCACCATCAGGGGCAGCTTGCGCCGGGGCCGGTCGACCGCGCCACCACGGATGGCGTGCGGCTGCCGCTCACCGACGAGCCGGTCGAAATCGCCCGCGCCGCGGGCGGGCCGGGGCAGCCGCCCGGCATTGAAGTCGTCCACCAGCTGGCGCACCGTCTGCTGCGCGCAGGACTTGTTGGTCCCGATGAATCCGGTCGGGCCGCGCTTGATCCAGCCGGTCACGTACGCGCCGGACACCACCGCGCCGCCGGACTCCTCGAGCACCCGTCCGTCCAGGTTCGGGATGATCCCGGCCCGCTCGTCGAACGGCACGCCCGGCAGCGCCACACCGCGGTAACCCACCGAGGTCAGCACCAGTCCGGCGTCGAGGGTCTCGACATCCTCGGTCGGAACCGCGTGCACCGCACCGTTGTCGCCGGTGACGAGCTCGTTGCGCACCACCTCGACCCCGGTCACCCGGTCCACGCCCACGATGGTCACCGGCGCCGACAGGTACCGGAAAACGATCCGCTTGCGTCCGCCCACCGGCCGATCGGCCAAGCCGTGCAACAGCTTCAGCTTGTGCTCGACCTTCTGCGACATGCCCTCGACGATCGGCGGCAGCTCGCCCTCCACCACGATGTCGACATCGGCGCCCAGCAGGCCCACGAATTCCGGTACGGTGAAGGCGGATTCGGCCGGCCCGCGCCGCCCGAGGATCACGACCTCTTCGATATTGCTGCGCCGCAGCGTGTTCAGCGCCCGCTGCGACACATCGGTGCCGGCCAGCAGTTCCGGATCGGTGGTCAGGATGCGCGCCACGTCCAGCGCCACATTGCCGTTGCCCACGATCACCGCGCGCCGCGCCGACAGGTCGAAGAACCGGCCCGCCTGGTCGGGGTGGCCGTTGTACCAGGCCACGAAGTCGGTGGCGGAGGTGCTGCCGGGCAGCCCCTCGCCCGGGATCCCGAGCTTGCGGTCCGAGGACGCGCCGACGGCGTAGATCACCGCGTGGTGGTGCGCCAGCAGTTCCTCGTGCGAAACGTGCTCGCCCACATTCACGTTCAGGTACGAGCCGAAGCCGGGCTGCGCGGAGATCACGTCGAACAGCTCGCCTACCTGGCGGGTCTTGGTGTGGTCGGGCGCTACGCCGAAGCGGGCCAGACCGTAGGGCGTGGTCACCTTGTCGAACACGGTCACCGACACGCCGGGCTGGGTGAGCAGCTCGTCGGCGGCGTACATGGCCGAGGGGCCGGAGCCGATGACGGCCACCCGCAACGGTTCCCGACCGGGCTTGACCTCGGCCGCGGGAATCGGCATGGCCAGCAGCGGCCGCGGCCGTTCCTGCCGGTAGAAGTCGGCGTTGATCTCGATGAACGGCAGCTGCTCCGCGGTCAGCTTCTTCGACGAGGTGATGGCGTCCACCGGGCAGGCGGTCGCGCACGCCCCGCAGTCCACACAGGCCTGGGGGTCGACGTAGAGCATTTCCGCGGTCAGGAAGTCCGGCTCGTCGGGAGTCGGATGGATGCAGTTGACCGGGCAGGCGTAGACGCACGAGGCGTCGCTGCAACAGGATTGAGTGACAACGTACGGCACTGTACGTCCCCTTCCTACGCGACCTTGCCGGAGCGAATGGGCTCCGAGCGGTAGCGCGACGCCGGGCCGGAGATGCCGAGCAGCTTCCAGACCCGCTTGGAGATCGGGTTCATCAGACCGATCTCGTCGGCGAGGGCCCGCACATCGATGAAGTAGTCGGCGAAGACCTGCTTGGCCTCCTTGGAGCCGTAGAACAGCTCCTTGCGGACCTTCTCGGGGATGTCGAACTCCTGGAAGAACTTCTTCGGCGGGGTCGCGATGGACCGGCCCAGGATGAACATGATGACGGGCATGGCGATCGAGAGGATGAAGCGCTCGGCCGCGTTGCGCTCCGGCACGTGGTGCTTGAGGAACTCGTGTGCGAAGGAGATGTGGCGGGCTTCCTCGGCGACGTGGATGCTCATCACGCCGCGCATGATCGGGTGCACTTCCTCGCCCGAGCGCAGGATCTGCTTCTGGATGTGGTCGATCGGCTCCTCGCCGGCGAGCACCGCCATGAAGAACAGGTTCGGGAAGGCGACCGCGACGGGCACGCCGAGCAGGCGCAGCTGGCGGACGAGCGGGCCCATGCCCGGGACGTCCACGCCGATGCGGTTCACCATCTCCTGGAACATCAGGGTGTGGTTGAGCTCCTCGGCCATCTCGTGGGTGCAGTAGCGGAATTCCGCGTCACCATTGGGCAGCGAGAAGGTGTGGTTGACCATGCCGCTGATCAGGATGGACTCGAACTGCAGGCCGACCTTGGCGATATTGGCCTGGCGGTACTTGCCGACCGCGATCTGCTGCTCCACCGTCAGCGACTGGTACCAGTCGTGGCGGCCCAGCGGGTCCGCGGACTCCGGCAGGATCCAGCGCTCGGGGCGGGCGTTGGAATCGAAGTCCGGGTTGTCCCAGTCGATGTCCTCGTAGGGGTCGAAGTGCTTGTTCACCGACCCTTCCGAGAGCAGCAGCAGCTTGTCGGCGTACTCCTGAGCTTCGGCAACCACGGGGTCGTCAAGGGGGGTCGTGGTCGGAGACATCGTCGTCACCTCTCCAGTCAGTGGCGTTATGTGTACCCAATAGTTACACCAAACCGGAGAGGCGTCAACAACAGTTCGCAAGATGCTTGCACGAGTTAGCACGCCTGCACACGCGGTACGCGGGCGAACTCACTAGTAGCAGGACAAATGATCACTTCAGAGCGCCGCGGACCCCGTCAGAGCGCGGCCACCCGGGTGACACGCCGGAAGAGACCGGTCAGCGGATGATGACGATGACGTGCCGACTCCTGGGCCAGCAAACCCTGGCGGGCAGCGATGGCCGCGCCGTCGGCGATGGTCCGTTCCGGGTCGGAGGACACGACCACGGGACGGGCCAGCTCCTCGGCCAGCACCTGAGCCACCTCGGGCGGCCGCGCGGCACCGCCGACCACCAGGATCCGATCCACGTCGGCCATGGTGACGTCCGCGATCCGGAGGCACTTGTAGACCAGGACGAGCGATCGGCGAATGTGGCCGGCGCGCAGTTCCCCGGAGTCCTCGTCCGACAGCCCGCGCGGCACCACCGGCGAGCCCGCGGTGCGCCGCAGTGTGCGCGCCACCACGTCACCGAAGGCCCGGCCGCCGTAATCGGCCGAGTGCAGCGGCATGCCGACGATCGGGTTGCGGGGCGCGCCCATACCGACGCGCAGCAGCGTGACGTCCAGCCCCGCCCCGCCGAGGTCGTAGACCAGCGCCAATCCCGGTGTGAGCGGCCCGCGTTCGGCGGCCAGCCAGGAGGCGGCCGCGATCGGCTCGGCCACCAGGGTGGCCCGGTCGAGGCCCACGCCGTCCAGGGCGGTGCGCAGATCGGCGATCAGATGAGCGGAGTAACCGGCCGGATGGGTCACCGCGATACCGGTCTGCCCGTGGTCGAGCGCCCCGGCCGGGGGTTTGCCCAGCACCTCCGCGAGCACGCTGTAGGCCACGGTGGCCACCAGATCCGCGGCCGAGAGCGCCCGGTGCCCGACCCGCGCCATCGGCGCGCCGCGCTGGCCGAGATCGGCGAAATCGGTGATGACGCGGCCGTGGCGGGGAATGCGACCGACGCGGGCGGTCCCGGAACTGTCGAAGGTGAGGGTGGTGCGCCAAGTGGCCGGAGGAATGCCTCGACGGCCGGGCGGCAGCTTTCCGGTTCGATCGGCCGCCGTGGAGCAGACCGTGTTGACCGTGCCGATACTCAACCCCACACCGAACGCCATCATCCACCTCGATCGACGAGTCCATCGGGCCGAGCGTTCGCACGGCCGTCGAACTCGACCCGAATTCATGCAACTCCTGCGCCGGATGCTTGCCAACCACCGGACACGCGATTGTCCGCACGTGCGCCGCAGAGCGTCGACAACCGTGTTGTCCAGGCGGGCGATCACGAAAACCCGCCGCGCACATTCCGATCGCGAGATGTTCGCCCGAACTCACCCATTCGCCGGAAACGCGACGGCCGAGGCCACCCGGTACGCCCGGTCTCCGTATCCACGAGAACGCCACCCACGAGAATCGCCCCCGCACCGGAGAATCCGGAGCGAGGGCGATTCCGTCGATCTGTTCGACTACTTGGTGGTCGAGCCGAACAGCGTATTGCTGAGCACCGAGACCACGCTGTAGGCCAGGTTGATCAGGTCCGCACCCAGACCCGAGTCACCGGTGAGCATCGTGGCCAGCGGGCCGAACAACTTCGCGGCCATCTGCACCAGCGAGCCCACGCCCCCCGCGCCCAGACTGCCGGACTTGGAGTTCTTGTCGGTACCGGGAGCCTGCGCGCCCGGGGTCGACTGGGTCCCGAGGCCGCCCGGCGCCGCCGAATTCCCCTGACCGCCAGGGGTGCTCGGCGATTGCCGCACGGGTGCGCGCAGATCCGCGATCGCCCGCACCGCCGGGGTGGCGGGCTTGGTCTGCGCGGCCGGCGGCTGAGTTCCGTTCTGCGGCTGGGTGGTTCCCGGCTGCGGCACGGTCCGCTGCTGGATGCCCGGCTGCGGCGGAGTCTGCGCGTGCTGCCAGTTGTTCAGGAACTGATCGGCGAGCTGCTGGAAGACCTGGAGCCCTTCTTCGAGCACCGCCGCACCCGGCTGCTGCGCCGGATTCTGTTGCGCCTGACCGGTACCGGGCGCGCCGGGGTTCTGCGCCGGGAGCGCCGGAGTCTGCCCGGGCTGGGCCTGACTCGTCCCCGGCTGAACCTGACTCGTCCCAGGCTGGGCCTGACTCGTCCCGGGCTGAGACTGACTCGTCCCGGGCTGGGCCGGAGCCGCCGGAGCCGCCGGAGCAGTCGGAGTCGGCGAGTGCGGAGCCTTCGCCGGAATGACAACCGCCGGAACCTGCGGCACTACCGCCGCGGGAGCGTGCGGTGCAACAGCTTCGGGAGTCGGCTCCGGGGCCTGCGGAGCCACGGCCTCGGGCACGACGGCCGAAGCCTGCGGGACAGTGGCCTCGGGAACCGGAACCGCGGCCTGCGGGGCCAGCGACGCCTCGGGAGCCGGACCCTGCGCCGGAAGCTGTTGCGCCGACTGGGTTCCCGGCTCGGCAGCCTTCTCCGCCGGCTTGTCGGTGGCTGCGGGCACCGGCACGCCGAGCAGGTAGGACGCGATCCCGGTGGTGATGGTGACCGCGTGCTTGAGCTGTCCCTCCGGGGTTTCCAGCTGCTGGGCGTCCTCGGCGTTGGCGCCGTTGCCCATTTCGAGGAAGACGTCCGGCACCAGGGTCAGCGCGGGACCCGCCACGTCGGAACGGGTTTGGAGTCCCTCGGCGGCGCCGTTGTAGGTGGCGGCCTGGTACCCGCTTTGCAGGTAGGTGTCGCGCATGGCCTTGCTGGCGGCCAGGCCCGCACCGGACTGCACCTCGTTGACCTTGGCGTCGGGGACCGGCAGCTGCGGCACGATGAGGTGGAAGCCCTTGCCGTCGGCCGGCCCGCTGTCGGCGTGGATGCTGACGGCGACGTCCGCGCCGGAGGCGTTGGCGGCCTTGGCCCGTTCGTCGATGCAGCCGCCCCAGCCGGTGTCGTCCGGGCGGCTCATGACCACGTGCGCGCCCAGGCCCTCGAGCGAGGTGCGGACCAGCTGCGCGACGTTCCAGGTGATGGTGTGCTCGGCGATGCCGTGCAGGGTGGTCATGCCGGAGGTCTGGCACGCCTTGGTGCCGCCGCGACCGTCACTGACCTGTTTGTCGGTGTCCTGACTGTGATTGGGCCCCTGATGGCCCGGGTCCAGGAAGATGGTCTTTCCGGCCAGCTTCTGGGGTAGTTCGGGTAGCGCCGGCGCGGCCAGCGCGGCGACCGGAACTATCCCGGCCACGGTGGTGATGGCCGCCGCGGTGACGACCGTGCAAATTCCGGACTTGGTGATGCTTCGTTTCATAAGCGGCGGCGCTCGGGCGGAGCGCCCCTCCCTTCCCACTAGTAACACCAGACCCAGCAGCTCACTCTTGCAACACCAGTTACTACCTGGCAAGCATCGTGACGGAACCGTTACCAGTGGTCAAACGACCGAAATGCCCTGATCCGGAGCACTACCGGGCGCAATGGCAAACGACCACAGCGCCAACTATCCCCCACCCCGCGTGTCCCGCCCGGACGACGCGCCTGAGCGGCTCGACGCAAGCCCTCGGCGTCGAACCGCACGGACGAAAATGGCTGGTCAGGCCGAGACGATCTGGTCCCCGTCGACCCGAATGGCGCGGGCGTCCAGCGCCCGCGGCGCGGGCCCGCTCGCGACCGATCCGTCCAGATTGAAGGTGCTGCCGTGGCACGGGCATCGGATCAGGCCGCCGGATACCGAATTCACGTTGCAGCCCAGGTGTGTACAGACGGACGAGAAGCCCAGGAACGACCCCGCGGACGGCTGGGTGATGACGGTGCCACCGGTGATCAGACCCCCGCCGACCGGCACGTCGGAGGTATTGGCCAATACGTCCAGTTTCTTCGCGGGTCTCGAATCCGGCCCGCCCGGCTCTGCTTTGGGCGCCGCGGACGCAGGCCCGTCGGATGTGGTGCCGCAGCCCACCACGGCGAGCGCGGTGGCGGCGACGGCGGTGGTGGCCAGCGCGGTGCGCCGGTCGAGGCGGAATCCGCCGGGGCCGGCGGTGGTGTCGGTCATCGGAAACTCCTCGCTCGGGGCCGGACCGATGCGATTCGGCCGCTGCTTGTTCGACGTATGGGAAGGGTCGGTTGGTTCACCCGATTACGCGCTCAGCGGTACTCGCCGCAGCGACCGCAGCGCGTAGTGCACGCGAGTTTTCACGGTGCCGACCGGAATGCCCAGATCAGCGGCCACATCCTGGTAGGCGCGGTCGCGCAGGATGACCTGGACGACGGCGTCGCGCTGCGGAGCGGGCAGCTGCGCGAGCAGCTCGGCGACCAGCAGGCCGTCGGTCAGGTCCTCGGTGAAGTCGGGCCGGGCGCATCTGTTCTCGGCCTGTTCGCCGATCTCGTCCCAGCAGGTGTCGCCGGGGCGCGCGGCCCGGAAGCGGGCGATGTCGATAAGCACATTGCGTTCGATGGTGAGCAGCCAGGTGCGCACGCTGCCCCGGTCGGGGTCATAGCTCGCGCAGGCCCGCCACGCCCGCAGCAGGGTTTCCTGCACGGCGTGCTCGGCCAGACCCGGATCGCCTAGGCGACTCATGGCCCGCCAGTGCAGCAGACCGCGATCGGCGGCGAGGACGGCCGCGAGCCCGGAGTCGGTACACAGCCGGGCACAGTGTCCAGCGCATCCGGTCATGACCGGGCGAACTCTTCCCATGACTGAATATCGCGCTGGAGGCCGAAAGAGCATCGCATCTTTGTGAATTCCCAGGAATCGCCCGATTTCCCGAAAACAGACCGGAATTTCTGATAAACCCCTCCCCGGGAGATGCGGGGATCGCCCGACACCGTACGACGGGAACCGTGCGGTGCAGTGAACTGCTCAGGGAGGAACATCGTGCGTGCAGGCGCGCTCGTAGCGACGGGAGCATTCGCTTCCGCGCTGACAATGGCGGCGTCGGGAATTGCGGCGGCCGAACCGGCCACCGATATCACCGTCGACGGCACCTATTTGGTCAATGTGGATATCAAGCCGGGCACCTATATCGGCGACGGGACGATGGATCCGGCCCCCGCGGGCTGCTTCTGGCGGCGGCTGTGGAAGGTCCAGACCCCCGAGGACTACGCGGACCCCAACTTCTACATCATCGCCAGCGACTTCACCCGGCTGCGGTCGATCACGGTGGAGATCAAGGCGACCGACGTGGCCTTCTCGACGCAGAACTGCGGGGCCTGGCACATGGCGCCCGCACGGCCCGACACCGGATCGTTCGGATAGTCGGCCCACGCTGGTGCGGGGTATCGGCTCGTCCCGGTACCCGGCATGGGCGTGGCCGGATCACTAGGGTGAGCGCATGACCAGGCAGAGGATTCTCATCACCGGCGCGAGCTCCGGACTCGGCGCGGGGATGGCCCGCGAGTTCGCGAGCCGCGGGCGCGATCTGGCGCTGTGCGCCCGGCGGGTCTCGAATCTGGAGGCGCTGCGCGCGGAGCTGCTGGGCGCGCACCCGGGCATCACGGTCGCGGTGCGCGGCCTGGACGTGGACGACCACGCGGCCGTCCCGAAGGTGTTCGAGGAGTTGCGCGAGGAGCTCGGCGGGCTGGACCGGATCATCGTCAATGCCGGGATCGGCAAGGGCGCGCGTCTGGGCACCGGCCGCGCCGACGCCAATCTGGCCACCGCCACCACGAACTTCGTGAGCGCCCTGGCCCAGGCCGAGGCCGCCATGGGCATCTTCCGCCGCGAGAACACCGGTCACCTGGTGCTCATCTCATCGATGAGCGCGGTGCGCGGGCTGCCCGGCAAGAAGGCGGCCTACGCGGCCAGCAAGGCGGGCGTGACCGCGCTGGGCGAGGGGCTGGCCATCGAGCTGCGCGGCACCCCGATCAAGGTCACCACGGTGCAGCCGGGATTCATCGCCACCGACATGTCCGCCAAGGCCGGGGACGCGAAACTGGTTGTGCCGCTGGAGAAGGGCGTGCATTCGATGGTCGCCGCCATCGAGCGCGAGACCGTGCGCGCCTCGGTCCCCGAATGGCCGTGGCGGGTGCTGGGTGCGGTGATGCCGATGCTGCCGCGCGCGATCATGGCCCGGATGGGCTGACGCCGGGTTCGTGGCCGGGAATGCCGATCGAAGGTCGCGACCCGGCCGCTAGCATCGCGGCCATGGCGACATTCACCACCTGGGACGGGCTCGAACTCAGCTACCGCGTATGGGAGGGCGAGGGCGTCCCGGTGGTGTTGCAGCACGGCATCGTGGCCGACACCAATGCCAACTGGATGAGCATGGGCGTGGTCGCGGCGCTGGAACAGGCGGGCCACCACGTGATCTCGCTGGACGCGCGCGGGCACGGGCGCTCGGACAAGCCGCACGACCCGGCCCGCTACTCGTGGCAGGCCATGGCAGACGACATGCGCGCGCTGTTCGACCACCTGGGCCTGGATCGGGTCGCGGTGGTCGGCTACTCGATGGGCGGGATCATCTCGCTGCTGGTGGCGAGCGCCGACGAGCGGGTGCGGCGGCTCGCGATCGGCGGTATCGGGTCGGGCGTGGTGGATTGCGGCGGCATCGACCGGCGGGTGATCGCGGCGCAGGACATCGTGTCCGCCATGTCCGGCGACGCCACGGCGGTCACGGGGCTGCCGAGCATGTTCCGCCGGCTGGCCGACGCGCTGGGCGCGGACCGCGAGGCCATCGCCGCCGTGGCGACCGCCCTGCACGAGGCCCCGATCGAATCCCTCACCGGCATCACCGTTCCGGCCCTGGTGCTGGCGGGCGACGCCGACCCGCTGGCCGCCGAACCCGAACGCCTGGCCGCCGCGCTTCCCCACGCGGAGTGCGTGGTGGTCGAGGGCGACCACCTCGCCGCCGTCGCCGACCCGGCGTTCTCGAAGGCCCTGGTCGACTTTCTGAGCTGAGAACGGCTGTGGCTTTCAGGGGCATCCCTGAAAGCCACAGAGTTGGTCCTGAAAGCCACAGAGTCGATCAGTACTGCTTCCGGTGCGGCACGAACTCCAGGGAGAGCAGTGCCAACGCCGCGATCAGCACCTCACGCCACCGGATCAGCACGTACCGCTGATCGCCGAAAGCGTTGAACTTGCGCAGGAATCGGTACAGCGATTCCAGCCGGATCAGCGGATCGCCCAGGCGCACCGCGAGATACACCGCCTGCATGGTCCGCGACCGATGCTTGTCGGCGAAGATCTCCGGAAACGCCGCGAACGCCAGCGAGATTCGCTTGATCCCATGTTCGCGCGCGTAATCCGCCAGGTCCACGATCATGCGTTCGTCGAGTCCGTTGGGTGCGTCGCGCCGCCGCCACGGCACGTCCAGGCTGAGTTCTTGGCCGTTGCCGGAGGTCCCGTAACGCTGGAACCCGACCACCTGACCGTCGGCGTCGCGGGCCATCACCACCAGCATGCCCGGGTGCCGTCCGTCGAGCAGGTGGTCGAGGATCATGGAGAAGCCGCGGGTCTGCCGCCCGGTCCCCCATTCGTCGACGATGGACAGCAGGGTTTCGCGCTGCGGTTCGGTGAGCGCGACCTCGGGCAGGATCTCGGTGGTGACGCCGTAGTTCCTGGTGCGGCTCACGGCCTGGCGCAGATTGCGGAACTTGCGGCCCACCAGGTCGAAACGGTCGACGTCGATGACCACGTCGCGGCCCACGGAGATGGCGTGCAGCCCGCGGTGGTCGACGGCCCGCCGCTGCCACAGCTCGCTGACCTCGGGACTCGCCCCGAGCACCGCGATGCGCCAGCCGTGGCTGCCCGCGAACAGCGAGAACTCGGTGAGCAGATCCGGGAACCGCGCGGGGTCGCCGAGCGGGTCGCCGGAGACGACGGCGATGCCGAGCCGGGCCCGGTAGGCCAGCGCCGCGGAGCCCCCGTCGTCGAAGAAGTAGGTCTTGGACGAGTGCAGCGCGAACGGCGCGAGCGGATCCCGCGCGCTGCGCCGAACCAGTTCGGCCACCCGGGGTAGCTGTTCGGGTTGCGGCTTGCTGCCCTGTGGCAGCACCAGGATCGCGCCGCTGACCGAGAGGAACGCGAATCCGACCCCGGGATGCTCGGTGCGGTAGGCGAAGTTGGAGACGACCAGGGTCATGGCCGCGCCGGTGAGGTGGGGCAGCGTGATGGGCCGCCGCAGGTAGAGTCCGCGCGCCACGAACAGCCCGGCGACCGAGACGGCGATGAACCAGCCGTGGTCGTCGCCTTCGTGGGAGGCGCGTTCGGCGGCCCAGACCAGGATGACGCTGCCCAGGACCAGAGCGCCCATCAACCCGACCCGGGTGCTGGGCCCGGCGACGAAGGTGGTTTCCCGGTATGCGGTCAGCGTCGGATTCGGTACGCGTTCCTCACGCATCTGGACCCCTTTTCTCCCGCGTCTCCCACTCGACACTATGTGTGAGAGACGGTTCGAGGCATCGGGTTATTCCGGCCAGCCCAGCCGCGGCGTGGTGAGCACTGGATCTGTGATGCCATTGTGGCAGGCCAAACCGACAGAGTCCCAGCCCGCGAGACTCGATCCGGACTCATATGCGGATTGGAAGAAGTCCAGCGCGGTGGCGACGGGGTCGGCCGTGGCGCGGACGTCGTCGTAGGACAGGTAGGCGCTGTGCCCGGAACCGGACGCCACCCAGCGGGCCTGTTCGGGTCGCAGTGGTTTGTCGCTGAGCCCGGTGGGTTCGGGCGCGGTGTAGGAGTAGAAGGTGGGGGCCGGGACCTTGTCGTCGCCGAACCAGAATCCGGCGCTGATCACCTCGCGGGAGTAGGCCTCGCGGGTGACCAGGTCGACGGTGTCGGGCATGGGGATCTTGCGGTCGGAGAAGCGCTGCACGGCCAGATCGAAGGTGTGCCAGAAGATCTGGACGGGGCTGATCTTGCCGGAGTAGGTGGCGCTGAACTGTTCCAGGATGCGTCCGACCTGGCTCTGCACGTGGAAGGCGCGTTGCGCGGCGGCGGGGTTGTAGGTGTGGTGTTGCTCGTCCTCGTCGAAGGGCCGCCCGTGGTCGGGCAGGTCGAAGGGGGTCGGGTGAGCGAGCGCCACCTCGACGCCGAGGTTGCGCAGCGCGTTCATGGTCTCGATATAGAAACTGGCCACCGATTGCCCCGTGAGCGGCACCTCCTCCTCGGTGCCGCGGTCGTTGCAGACCCGCAGCACGTGGTCGAAGAAGTCGAACGAGCAGGTGAAGACGGGGCCCTCGGTGGCGCTACCGAGCGGCACGGTGGTCCAGCCGCGCGCGGTGAGCCGGTAGGTCATGTGCCACCAGTGGTTGCGTCTGATCCCCTTGGCCAGGGCCACTTTGCCGACGATCTGGGCGTAGCGGTGCAGGGTTTCCTTGGTGGGCCGCCATGAGTCGAGCGGGATGGCGGGAAGTATGTCCTGAGCCATCCGCTCATGCTACTCAGCTATCAGTGCGTTACCGCCCGTCGCCGGTGTGCCCGGCGAGCAGTTCGGCGAACGGCCGGACCGCGCCGACGCCATTGCCGGAGTTGCGGTGCCGGACCGGTTCGTCCTGCAGGAAGCCCTGCACCGCGGTGGGTGCGGCGACGATCTGCTGGGCGAGTTCGGACGCCGCCCGGTGTACGCGCTCGGTGAGTCCGGTGGAGCCGAAGTCCTCGGTCGCGGCGAACACGCCGGTGGGGACGACCACGGCCCGCAGGTAGGTGAACAGCGGCCGCAGCGCGTGATCGAGCACCAGCGAATGCCGGGCGGTGCCCGCGGTGGCGGCGATCAGCACGGGCATGCCGTTGAGCGAGTCGGTGTCCAGGACGTCGATGAACATCTTGAACAGCCCGCTGTAGCTGGCCGTGAACACCGGGGTCACCGCGATGATCCCGTCGGCGTCAGTGACTCGCTGCCGGGCCGCGGCCACGGCGGGCGTGGGCAGCCCGCCGGTGGTCAGGGTGGTGGCGAGATCGCCTGCCAGTTCCCGCAGTTCGATCACCTCGACGTCGAGGCTCTCCCCGCGCCCGCCCACCGCCGCGGAGACCGCGGCGGCGAGCTGGTCGGCGAGCAGCCGGGTGGAGGAGGGCTGCGAGAGCCCGGCGGTCAGGACTACCAATGTGCGACTCATGCTCGGCCTCAGTTCTTTTCGGCGAGCACGCGCTCGCGGGCGGGCTCGACCAGGTGGTGCGGGGCGTCGGGGCCGGCGGCGACCAGCGACGCGTGGGTGGGCGGATCGCTGGGCACGCCGGCGGGGCGGCGGGCCTCGAACTCCTTGCGCAGCACCGGGACCACCTCCTTGCCGAGGATCTCGATCTGCTGCAGCACCATGTCCAGCGGCAGGCCGGCGTGGTCCATCAGGAACAGCTGGCGCTGGTAGTCGCCGACATTGTCGGCGAAGCCCAGGGTGCGTTCGATGACCTGTTCCGGGGTGCCGACGGTGAGCGGGGTCAGTTCGGTGAAGTCCTCCAGCGACGGGCCGTGTCCGTAGACGGGGGCGTTGTCGAAGTAGGGCCGGAAGATCTTCTTGGCCTCGGCCTCGGTCTCGGCCATGAACACCTGGCCGCCGAGTCCGACGATGGCCTGTTCGGCCGCGCCGTGCCCGTAGTGCTCGAAGCGGCGGCGGTACAGGGTCACCATCTGCTTGGTGTGCTGCATGTCCCAGAAGATGTTGTTGTGGAAGAAGCCGTCACCGTAATAGGCGGCCTGCTCGGCGATCTCGGGCGAGCGGATGGAGCCGTGCCACACGAACGGCGGGGTGCCGTCCAGCGGGGCGGGGGTGGAGGTGTAGCCCTGCAGCGGGGTGCGGAACTTGCCTTCCCAGTCCACGCGCTGTTCACGCCACAGGCGGCGCAGCAGGTGGTAGTTCTCGATGGCGAGCGGCAGTCCGTCGCGGATGTCCTTGCCGAACCACGGGTAGACGGGTCCGGTGTTGCCGCGGCCCATCATGAGGTCGACGCGGCCGCCGGCCAGGTGCTGCAGCATGGCGAAGTCCTCCGCGATCTTCACCGGATCGTTGGTGGTGATCAGGGTGGTGGCGGTGGACAGCACCAGCTTGTCGGTCTTGGCGGCGACATAGCCGAGCATGGTGGTCGGCGAGGAGGGGACGAAGGGCGGGTTGTGGTGCTCGCCGGTGGCGAACACGTCCAGTCCGACCTCCTCCGCCTTGAGGGCGATGGAGACCATGGCCTGGATGCGCTCGGCCTCGCTGGGCGTCCGGCCGGTGGTGGGGTCCATCGTCACGTCGCCGACGCTGAAAATTCCGAACTGCACAGGTCCTCCTCGGGTCGCGTCCACATTTGGTGGATATGGCAACCACTTGAACATAGCGGGTCGGGAGGGTATTCCTGAGCGGGACAGGGGCGTGATTCGCGCCACTGCCGCCAATGCGCCACCACGCCCGCCACGGGTCCCGAATTCCGGCGGCACCTGCTTCGTTCCGGAGCCGAGGACTGACCAGTACCCGCAATCCACTTGCGGGTACAGCGAAACACTCAGTAGTGCAAGATCTTTCGAAGTATCCTGAACATTCCCCGCGCAACGCCGGAGATCTCGAGCATGGACAGGGGGTAGATCCAATGGCGGACAACTCCGTCGGTGCGGCATACGCTGTCGTCGTCACCGCGGTCGCCGATCCGATGCAGGTGGAGGGCCTGGAATGGGATCGTGCGGTGGAATTCCTGCCCAGTATCGATTCGCACATCCTGAAGTCGTGGGTGCGAGATCAGGAGGCCGGGCCCGACCCGCGCCGCGGCGTGGTCATCCCCGGCCCACAGCGCCGCGTCGGCCAGCGACATCCGTATCGGGAGGTGTGCGTCCCCTCGGCCGAATACCAGCTCTTCAGCGCCGCGGTCCGCAGCAACCGCCGCCGCGCCACCGCCTGCGCCGAGGAGGAAGGCCGCCGGCGAACCCGCGTCCTGTCCGCCGCCAACTGCGGCTGACCACACCGCTACCGGCGCACGCCACCGGACCGCTCGGGGGGTCGAGCGAATATCCGAGCCGATCGCGCCGGCGTGCCACACTCGCGGAGTGCGCATCGCCATCCTGGGCCCGCTGGACGTAGCGGACGACACCCGGTCCGTCCCCGTCCCGGGAACCCGCCTGCGCGCCCTGCTGATTCGCCTCGCCCTGGAGCCAGGCCGCCCGGTGAGCGTCCGCACCCTGATCGACGACCTGTGGCCCGAAGCAGCCCCCAAGCGCCCCGAACACGCACTGCAGGAGCTGGTTTCCCGGCTCCGCCGCACCCTGCCCGCCGATGTCCCGCTCCGCGCGGCCGCGGGCGGCTACCTCCTCGACATCGCCGCCCCAGCCGTCGACGCACACCGCTTCGAGCGCCTGGTCCGCGGCGGCATTCTGCGCCTCGACCGCGGCGACCGGGTCGCCATTCCCCAACTGCGCGAAGCCCTCTCCCTGTGGCGCGGCCCCGCCCTCACCGACGTATCGGCCCTGCCGTTCGCCGCCGCGGCCGCCGCCCACCTCGACGAACTCCGCCTGATCGCCACCGAATCAGCGGTGGCCGCCGAACTCGCCATCCGCCCCGGCGATCCGCTCCTCATCACCGAACTGACCGGGCTCCTCACCGCCCACCCCCTCCGTGAACGCCCCCGCCTCCTCCACATGCAGGCTCTCCACGCCGCCAGCCGCACACCTGAAGCCCTGACTTCGTACGACCACTACCGGACCCTGCTCGCCACCGAACTCGGCATGGACCCCAGCCCCGAGCTTGCGGACCTGCATCTGAAGCTCCTCCGCGGTGAGCGACCGACCCACACCGCAGCGGGGAAGTCCGAGGGCTTCGAGCAGCGGCTGAGGGAATCGACACCGGCGTATCGCGATTCGGCGATCGGCCCGACCGCCGCCGCGAGTCCGGCTGCACGGCTCCGGGTTCCGCTGACGAGCCTCATCGGGCGTGAACACGACCTGACCGAGGTGGTGCAGCGGGTCGGAGATTCGCGGCTGGTCACGTTGGTGGGGCCGGGCGGCGCGGGGAAGACGCGACTGGCGGTGGCGGTCGCAGGAGAACTGAGCGGGCACGTCGTGGGCCGCAAGGGTGGGCCGGTTCCGGGCGAGCCGGACCGAGAGGCGGAAGGCACCGCGAGCGGCCCGGTCGAAGGCGCTGCGGCCGGGCGGTTCGCGGGTGGTGTCGGGTTGGCGGAATTGGCGGCGGTGAGCGATTCCTCGGATCTGCCGCACGCTGTGGCGGGGGCGCTCGGGGTGGCGTTGTCGCGGACCGCGGAGCGTTCCGGGGGTGATCCGGTGGGGCTGCTGGCAGAGGGGCTGCCGACTGCGCCGACGCTGCTGGTCCTGGATAACTGCGAGCATCTCGTCGACGAGGTGGCCCGCTTCGTGGCGGACTTGCTCGGGCGGGTGCCGGCGCTACGGATCGTCGCGACGAGTCGTCAGCCGCTGGGGATCGGTGGGGAAACGCTGTGGGAGACCGCGCCGTTGGCGGTGCCGCCGGCCGATTCGGATGATGTCGCGGACTTTCCGTCGGTTCGGCTGTTCCTGGACCGCGCGACGGCGGTCCGCGCTGAACTGACGCCGACGGAGGGTGTGCTCGAGACGGTCGCCGAGATCTGCCGTCATCTGGACGGGTTGCCGCTGGCTTTGGAGCTCGCGGCCGCGAAGCTGCGGGCGATGCCACTGCCGGTGCTTCGTGACCGGCTGGACGATCGATTCACCGTGCTGGCGGGCGGCAGCCGCACCGCGCTCCCCCGCCACCGCACGCTGCGGGCTGTATTGGATTGGGATTGGGAGCTTCTCATCGAAAAGGAGCGCACCGCCCTCGCCCGCCTGTCGGTCTTTCCCGCGCCCTTCACCCCGCACGCCGCCGAGGGGCTCGGCGTGGCGACGTCCGAAATCGAAGCGCTGCTGGACAAATCACTGGTGCAACTCGTCGACGTCCTGACCGCCGACCCTGCCCTGCCCACGCCGCAACCGCGCTATCGAATGCTCGAGTCGGTCCGCGCCTACGGTCGCGAGCACCTCACGGCCCGAGGCGAACTGGACTCGACCAGATCCGCCCACGCCGCCTACCACCTGGCTCTCGCCGAAGCCGCCCACCCGCACCTGCGCGGCCACACCCAACTCCCCTGGCTCCGGCTCCTCGACGCCCACCGCGATCACCTGATCGCCGCCCTGCGCTTCGCCCAGGAGTCGGCGGACGCCGACACCGCGGCCCGTCTGGGCTCAGCCCTCGGCATGTATTGGGCCCTCCACGCCAATCACACGGACGCGGTCCGGCTCCTGCGCCCGATCCTCGAACTCCCGACCACCCACCCTCATCCCCCACTGGCCGCCGCGTTCGCCCTGCATTCCATGCTCGCCGCCCAGGCCACCGAACTCACCGCGGCCGCCGACCACATCCGCCGCTGGACGGGGGTCACCTTCGCGCCATCCACTACCACCACGCCGACTCCTGGCAGCCCAGCCGAGTCCGCGCCGGGTCAGAGCGAACCCGGCCCTGCCGCACCCGGTCAGAGTTCGGCCGGACCGGCGCGGAACTCGACCGAATCAACTCGGAGCGCGACCGGACCAGCTCGGAACTCGACCGAATCGATCTGGCGAGTGCCCGAATCGACGTGGAGCGCGACGGAATCGGCTTCGGGTTCGGCCGATTCGGTGACAGCGGACGGGGCAGCGGAATTGGCGTGGGCGCTGGTGGAGTTGGCAGCCGAACGGGTCGACGTGGGGCTTGGGGTGGTGGAGCCGTGGCTGGGACATCCCGATGCTTGGACTCGGGGGATGTTCTGGTTGGTGCGGTCGTTCCTGCACGCGAACGAGTCCGGGGTGGCGCGGCTGGACGCGGATCTGCGGATGGCGGCGGCGTGTTTCGAGGAAGCCGGGGAGCGGTGGGGCTGGTCCACCGCATTGACGTATCTGGCGTTCGCGCGGGCCGCGCTCGGGGATTTCGGCGGGGCCGAGGCGGCGATGGCGTCGGCGTTGGTCGCGGCGGAGGAGCTGGGCAGACCGGTCGCGCTGCGGGTGTGGCTGGTGATGATCCGCTTGCATTCGGGCGAGGTGGATGCGGCCCGGACCGACCTGAGCGCGCTGGCCGAGGAGACCTTGTCGGCCGGGGATACCGTCATGACCCGGCTGCTCGCGGCGGATGTCGCTCGGTTCGATGGGGATCTGGCCGAGTCGGCGCGTTGTTTGCGGCGAGTGGAGTCCGATCTCGGGCGAGCTGTGCGCGAGGACCGTTCGTACCGTGCGATGTTCGGGCTGCGTATGGGCTTGCTCCGCGCCGCCGAGGGCAGTGCCGCCGCGGCCGCCACCCATTGTTCGGACGCGTGGGCGAACGCCGTGGCCGTCCGCGACCTACCCTTGGCCGCCGAGGTGGCCGTCGGCGTCGCACGGGCGTGCCTGGCGGCCGGGGCCGCCTCGGCGTCGGCCGAGGCATTGGGCGCCGGGCACGCGTTGCGTGGCGCTCCGGATGCCCGCCATCCCGATATCGAGGCGCTCCGAACGGAATTGGCGGCCGTCCTCGGCAGCGATCACGCGACTGCCGTTTACGAACGGGCCCGGGTTCTCCCGCGCGACGCGGCACTCATGGCGGTCGAAGCCAGCCTTCGGACGGTGAGTGACGGCAACTCGGACAACCGGGGTTGATCAGCAGCACGATCGAGCAGCCAGGCTCGTGAGGAACACGACGGACGTGGGTCATCCCTTCGGACAGGCCAGACGCGCCACGACCAGCCTGGGTTGTCGGCGCGTGAGTGTCGAGTGAATGCGTGTGAGCGCGGTGTGAACTCACTGTGAGCGCCGCCCCGCACTGTGGGCCCCATGCGAAACGACGCCGATCTGCACGAGTTCCTCACGACCTATCCCCACGACATGGCGTTCAGCGCCGACGACCCGTCCACCGTGGTCGACCGCTGGTTCACCCCGGACATCGACTACCGCAACGACGGCCTGCACCTGGACCGTCAGTCCTTGATCGCCCACGCCCGCCCGGCTCGCAAGAACGCCGAATCCGTCCGGGTCCGCGTCCATCGAGCCTTGCTGTCCGGTGACAGCATCGCGGCCCACTACACAATGTTCGCGACCCTCCGGACGACCGGTCCGACCGCCACCGAAGTGTGCATGATCGGCCGCCTGTCCCCCGACGGCCGCATCGAGCGGATCGATCAGCTCACCCGCTCCGTGCCGGTGGAGGGCGAATAGCCGTGAAGTCACTGCTATCTGCGCCGATCCTGCGGCGAATAGCCTTGGCCGCCATCGTCTTCTGGGTGGCCGCGCTCGTCGCCACCGGTGGTCTGGCGGGCAAGCTCGGCGGGGCGGAGAAGAACGACGCCACCACCTGGCTGCCGAAGAGTGCCGAGTCGACGAAGGTTTCCGAGCTGACCGGGAAGTTCATCGGGTCCGATGTGTACCCGGCGGTGGTCGTCTACGAGCGAGGCGACGCGGTGTCGAACTCCACCGCGCGGGCGCGAGCCGAGTCGGACGCTCACCGGTTCGCGACGCTGCCACAGGTGCATGGTCCAGTCCCGGAGCCCGTGGAGTCGGAGGACGGCAAGGCGATCCAAGTCGTCGTCCCGATCTCGGTGGGCGTCAAGGGAGTCACGGATGCCCTGCCGACGGTGCGGTCGATCCGCGACATCGTCTCCGATGCGGGGATGAGCGCGCACGTCACCGGGCCGGCGGGTTACGGCGCCGATTCGGCGGACGCGTTCTCCGCGGTGAACTCGACACTGTTGTACGTGACGATCGCGATCGTCATGGCGATCTTGCTGGTCACCTACCGCAGTCCGGTGCTGTGGCTGCTGCCGCTGGTCTGCGTGGGTGTGGCCCTGACGGTCGCACAGGGGCTGATCTACCTCTTGGCGGCGCACGCGGGCCTGACGGTCAACAATGACACGGAGTTCCTGCTGACCGTCCTGGTCTTCGGCGCGGGCACGGACTACGCGCTGCTGCTCACGGCGCGCTATCGAGAGGAATTGCGGCGCACGGAGAATCGTCACGTGGCCATGGCCACAGCCATCCGGCGCGCCGGACCCGCGATCGCCGCGAGTGCGATCACCGTCGCCCTGAGCCTGTTGTGCCTGGTGGTGGCCGACCTGAACTCGACGAAGAGCCTGGGCCCGGTGATGGCGATGGGCGTCCTCGTCAGCTTCGCAGTGCTCACCACCTTGTACCCAGCCCTGCTCGTGCTGTGCGGCCGCTGGATATTCTGGCCCGCCGCACCGCGTTTCGGCGATCCCGAACCGGCAGGAAGCCGCCGAGGGAATCGCCTCGAACGCTTGATCACCTCCCGTCCACGCAGGGTCTGGCAGGTCACCGCGGTGACACTGGCGTTCCTGTCCCTGGGGTTGTTCGGATTGCACGCGTCCGGACTGCGGGCGCAGGACACCTTCCGAAACCGCCCCGACGCCGTGGTCGGCGAGCAGGTTCTGCTCGAGCATTTCCCGGGCGGATCCGGCGACCCGGTGCAGATAATCGGACCGGCTTCGGACGCGGATCGCCTGCGGGACTTGGCCTCGGGGGTTCCCGGTGTGGTGTCGGTATCGACTCCCGTACGCGCGGACGGTCTCGCCTACCTGGAGGTGACGACCGCCGATGTCACCGGAAGCGATGCGGCGTTCGCAACCGTCGAACGTCTCCGCTCGGTGGTGCATTCACTGCCCGATGCGATGGTTGGAGGCAGCAGCGCCGTCGCGCTCGATACTCAGAAAGCCGCCCGCCACGACCGCAATATGGTTGTGCCACTGGTGTTGTCCGTCGTCTTGGTAATCATGGCGCTACTGCTTCGAGCCTTGGTCGCCCCCGCGGTGGTTCTGGCCACTGTCGTCCTGTCGCTGGCGGCGGCTCTCGGCGTCAGTGCGTTGGTGTTCGACACGGTGCTCGGCTTCGCGGGCGCAGACCCGTCGTTCCCGCTGTGGGCCTTCGTGTTTCTGATCAGCCTGGGGATCGACTACAGCATCTTCCTGATGGCCAGGATCCGGGAGGAGACCGCGAACCATGACACCGCTACGGCAACAGTGATCGCGGTGCGTACCACCAGTGGAACGATCACCGCGGCGGGTGTCGTGCTGGCGGGGACATTCGCGGCATTGCTCACGCTGCCTTTGGTTTTCGCGGCGGAGATCGGGTTCGCGGTGGCGTTTGGAGTGCTGCTCGATACCTTCGTGGTGCGGACCGTGCTTGTACCAGCGCTCGCGATCGATCTGGGTGAGCGCATGTGGTGGCCACGACGCACCCGACTCGATTCCCGAGAAGGAGGCGCAATTCCTGATCCGATTGTGAAGCAAACTATTTAATGCGTTCAATCTGAAAAGGAATAGAATACTTTACATTTCGTGATCCATCGATGATCGAGCGGGCGTAAAATGGAGGCATGGATTCGAATGGGGTGACACTCGACGACTGCGGTATCGCCGAACTGGCGGCCGCGGTCTCGACCCTGACCGAATCCGTGCAGGGTGGGAAGATGACCGGCTTCGCCGACGAGGACGTTGTGTCGTTGATGCGGCAGCTCGAAACCTGCAAGCGTCAACTCGCCGCCCTCGATACCCGTTTGATCATCGAAGCCGGAGAACGGTCGCTGCACTCGCGTAGCGGCGCGGGGAAGATGGTGCCGTTCCTGCGCCACACCCTCGGACTCTCCCGCTACGACGCATCCGTGCGGGTGAAGATCACCCACCACTGCGGCGAATTCGTCCAGCAGACCGGACACATCGCCCCGCCGGTACTTCCGGTGACGGCCGAGGCATTCGCAACCGGCGAGATCTCGCGTGATCACGTGCGCCACATCCTGGATGTGATGAACCACCTGCCCGTCGATGTCCCTGCCGAGGCACGGGCCGAGGCTGAACAGATCCTCGTCGACTACTCGCGTCACGGGTGGCCGGATGATCTGTTGAAGTTCGGGCGCGACATCCTCGCGCGCCTCGACCCCGATGGGAAGGTCGTCTCCGATGCTGATCGTCGTCGCCGTCGCGGGATCACCCTGTGCCGCCCCGGCGTGGATGGCATGACGCGCATCGAGGGCTGGATCACCCCCGAACTGCGTGCCTGCCTGGATGCGGTGTTCGCCAAGCTCGCCCGCCCCGGCATGTGCAATGTCGAAGACCCGGAAAGCCCTTCGGCCACGGGTGGGTTCATCGCCGACAGCATCCTCGATGCTGCCGCGCGTCGGGATCGTCGTGACGCCGGGCAGCGGACCCACGACGCGTTGCTGGCGTTGGTGCAGCCGGGTGTGAACATGCGGACTCTGGGCATGCACCGTGGGCTGCCGGTCGAGGTCGTGCTGACCATGAGCCTGACCGACCTGGAGAACGGGACCGGGGTCGCGACCACCGCGTCGGGCACCCAGATCTCGATCAACGAAGCCCTGAAGATGGCCGAAGGAACCCGCCCGGTGATCGCGGTCCTCGACGGCGACGGGATGCCGTTGTACCTGCGGCGTTCGCGCCGTACCGCGAACCGCGCCCAACGATTGGCGCTTCTGGCTCGGGACAAGGGTTGTACTCGCCCGGGTTGTGAACAACCCGCCAACATGTGCGCCGCCCACCACGTCAATGATTGGGCCAAGGGCGGGCCCACCGACATCACCAATCTGACTCTGGCGTGCGATCACTGCCACGCGCTGGTCAATGACGGCCCGGATGGTTGGAAAACCGTTGTGATGGGTAAAGATTCACCGTTCCCCGGCCGGACGGGGTGGATTGCTCCGAAGAGTCTTGATCCCACCGGCACGCCGCGCGTGAACGATCGTCATCATGTGGGGCAGGCGATCGCCGCTGCCGTCGATTCCAGTTGCCGAACGTGGCGCTCACGGGCAGCGTGACACCCACGCTCGCCGCACTCGCCGTGACCCGGTCTCGCTCCAGCAGCAGCGCATCCGGCAACACCCGGAGCATGTGCGCCATCCCCCGCGCATGCTCCCGATGCAATAGCGCGGCTGCTCGTCTGCTGACGTGCGCTAAGCAACGCAGAGTGTGGTCACCCTCGTCTGTCCTGCCACACTGGGGCTGACGCCGGGCTGGGATCCGCTACCCGCCGACCCCAGCCCACCGACTGCACGCATCACCTTCCAGAGACCAACCGCTCCGGTGTCTTGTTCTCTTCGGCTCTTCGTTCTTTTGTCTCTTCTTCTCTTCTCCAGGCGTCCTTTATCTTTTGGTCGCTCATATCTTTTGGTCTTCAGATCCTCAGATCTCGACCATCTGATAGTCGGCCACATGGCTGCCGAGGTACCGCAGGTGGTCGGTGGAGTCCCCCAGTGTGTGTTCGATGGCGTTCAACCGCGCGGTGTAGTGCCCAACCGGATACTCGTCGGTCATACCGATCCCGCCGTGCATTTGAATCGCTTCCTGCCCGATGTGTTTGGCGGACCGACCGATTCGCAACTTGGCACGGGAGACAACCATCGGATCGACAACCCCGTCGGCCAGCGACATGGACGCGTACATGCTCATCCCCCGCGCCAGCTCCAGCGACACATACATGTCGGCGGCGCGCTGGGTCAGCGTCTGGAAGGTACGCAGCGGCACACCGAACTGCTTGCGGGTCTTCAGGTACTCGGCCGTCAGCCGCAGCGACTCTTCCATCGCCCCGATCGCTTCGGCGCACAACGCGGCCTGGGCGGCGGCGATGGCGGCACCGATGACGTCGGAGGCATCGGCCACGTCGGCGAGCGGTTCCGCGGCAGCTCCGTCGAATTCGATGTCGGCACCACGCCGCCCGTCGTGCGTGGTGTACGGCCGCAGGCGCACACCCGGATCGGCGGGCTTGACCAGGAACAGCCCCACGCCGTCCTCGTGGGCAGCACTGACGATCAGCACGTCCGCCTGGTCACCGTGAGAGACGGGGTGCTTGCGGCCGGTGACGCGCCACCGGTCGCCATCGGGTACGGCTCGAGTGCCGGTGTCGGTGGCAGGCCAGCGCAGACCCGGCTCACCGTGGGCGAAAGCGAGTTTCAGCTGTCCTTCGGCGACGCGAGGCAGCAGATCCTTGCGCTGGACGTCGCTGCCGGCGGCCGAGATGAGCGCACCGGGCAGCAGCGCGCAGTCGAGGATCGGTTCGGCGGCCAAGGCGCGCCCGATCTCGGTCATGACCAGCATGGCTTCGATGGGCCCGGCGCCCATGCCGCCGTCTGCCTCATCGAAGGTCAGTCCGAGCAGCCCGATGTCGGCGAAGGTGGCCCATCGTTCGGTGTCGCGGCCGCGGGCGAGCAGGTCCCGCACGGTGTCGCGCAGCATTTCCTGTTCGGGGGTGAGATCGAAATCCATGGTGCTGCCTCACAGTCCGAGGATCGTCGAGGCGATGATGCCGCGCTGCACCTCGTTGGATCCTCCGTAGATCGATGTCTTGCGATAGTTCAGGTAGGTGGCCGTGCTGCGGCGCGCCCAGTCGGCGTTCGACTCGTCCTCGCGGGCAATCGAATCCGGGCCGGCGATGTCGACCAGGAGTTCGGTGACGGCCTGCTGGAGCTCGGTGCCGCGCAGTTTGAGGATCGACGACACCGGGTTGGGCTTGCCGTCGTCGGATCCGGCGGCGACCCGTAGTTGCACGAGCTCCAGTGCCAGCAGCTCGTTTTCGAGTTCGGCGAGGCGGGTCGCGAACAGCGGATCGTCGAGCAGGGTGCGGTCGCCGAGGCGGGTCTGCTTGGCGTGTTCCTTGGCGAGCCACAGCCGCACCTTGGTCTGGCCGACGGCGGCGATGCCGGTGCGTTCGTTGCCGAGCAGGAATTTGGCGTAGGTCCAGCCCTGATTCTCCGCGCCGACGAGCTGGTCGGCGGGCACCCGGACGTTCTCCAGGAATACCTCGTTGACCTCGTGGCCGCCGTCGATGAGCTTGATCGGCCGCACGGTCACGCCCGGGGTGTCGAGCGGGAACAGGAACATGGAGATGCCCGCCTGCTTCTTGGGAGCGTCGGGATCGGTGCGGGCCAGGCAGAAAATCCAGTCGGCGAACTGCGCGCCGGTGGTCCAGGTCTTCTGGCCGTTGATCACATAGCTGTCGCCGTCGCGGACGGCGAGGGTGCGCAGGGAGGCGAGGTCGGAACCGGCTTCGGGTTCGGAAAAGCCCTGGCACCACCAGATATCGAGGTTGGCGGTGGCGGGCAGGAATCGCGCCTTGAGTTCCTCGGAGCCGAAGTGCGCGATGACCGGCCCGATCATATTGGTGTTGAAGGTGAGCGGTTCCGGCACCGAGGCGAGCTGCATCTCCTCATGCCACAGGTGCCGCTGGATCGGGGTCCAGTCCTTGCCGCCCCAGGCCACCGGCCAGTTCGGGGTGGCGAGCCCGTGCGCGTTGAGGATGCGCTGGGTGGTGACCAGGTCGTCCTTGGACAGTTCCTGTCCGTGCCGATGCCGGTTGCGGATGTCGGCCGGGATTTCGCTCCGAAAGAACGCGCGCAGCTCGTCGCGGAAGGCGAGCTCGTCGTCGGTGAGCGCTAATTGCATGCGTTGACCTCCAGTTTCGTGGTTACCCACGCCATCGGCAGAAATGATACACAGACTTATCTGTGTCTCAAATAGGGTCGTATACTCGACGGTCGACCGGCCCCCTCGAAAGGAGCACCCTTGTCCGACCACGACCTCGGTGTCGGCGAACTCATCGCGCGCCGGCACCGCGAGGACAGCGCCCCCGGTCGCCGAACGGATCGCCATCGTCTCGCCCTCGTCATCGAGGGCGGCTCCTCGCGTGGGGCCTACTCGCACGGAATGGCCATGGCCATCGAGGAATTGGGCGTACTGTCCTGCTTCGACGCGGTGTACGGGGCTTCGGCGGGCGCGTTGAACGCGGCCTGGCTGCTGTGCGGGCGGGCGGTGGATTCGCGGCGGGCCTGGAATCCCGAGGTGATCAACCGCGTCATCAGTCCGGCGCGGGCGCTGCGCGGCGGCAAGGTGGTGGACACCGACTACCTCGTGCACACCGTGTACGAGCGGATCGTGCCCATGGATTTCCCGGCGATCCTGGCCAATGCCATCACCTTCCACCCGATCGCCACCGACGCCGATACCGGCGCGGCCGTCGACCTGCACCCGGAGCTGAGCGATGTGCGCTCGGTCCAGACGGCGCTGCGGGCCTCGACCTGCCTGCCGATCCTGGCGGGGCGGCCGGTGCGGATCGGGGCGCGGCGGTTCGTGGACGCGGGGCTGTCGGAATCCGTGCCGGTGCGAACGGCGTTGGCGCAGGGCGCTACCCGGGTGCTGGTGCTGCGCACGCGCCGGGACGACGAGGCCGTGCGGCCCCCGTCGACGGTGGAGTCTCGGGTGGTGGCGCGCTTCCTGTCACGGCACGCGCCCGGGACCGTCGGGCCCTGGCTCACGCGGGTCGAGCGACATCACAGCGACGAGCGCGATTTCGCCTCCGACCCGGCCGTGCTGCAGATCCGCCCGCCGCGCGACGCACCCGACATCGGCCGCATCGATCGTGACCCCGAGGTGCTGCGGACGGCCCTCATCCTGGGACGCGCGGCGACCGCGCGCACGCTGTCGGAGTTCCTGGCTCCTAAGCTGTCCGCGTGACACGAGCGGAGGGAACGAGAGCGCCGGGCCGACCGGCGTCGGCGAGTCGGGACGATGTGCTCGAGGCGTCCATCGCCGTGTTCCTGGAGGGAAAGCGGCTGGACGTCAATGCCATTGCCGCGCAGCTCGGGGTGGGGCGGGCGAGCATCTACCGCTGGTTCGGCTCCCGCGACGGCCTGCTCGGCGCGGCCGTGGCGCGGCAGCTGGAGAAGGTGGTGGCCCTGGCCGACCGCCGCACCCGCGGCACCGGCGGGAAGCGGCTCGCGGCGGTGCTGGACCGGACCATCGATCTGCTGGTCGCCAATGACGCGCTGCGCGCCTACTTCGACAACGAGTCCACCGCCGCCCTGCGCCTGATCACGCGCGGTGACGGGACCGTGCACCAGACGGCGGTGAGCATCGTCGAGCGGCACATCGAACGCGCGCAATCGGAGGGCTACCAGCCGCCGATCGAACCGGACACCCTCGCCTACGCCCTGGTCCGGCTGTGGGAGGCGTTCCTCTACAACGATGCCGTGGCCGGTTTTCGCGGTGACGTGGACCGCCTGCGCAAGGTCCAGAACGCGCTGCTGCGAACCTGATTCAGCGGTTCGTGATCAGCGGGACGAGCTGTTCGGCCGAGGTGCGGGCACCGTGGTGGCCCAGCAGTGCGGATTCCAGGGGTTCGAGAGCGGGGCGGATCAGTGCGGTCCGGTTCTCGGCCACGGCGATGAGATCGCCGATGCGGTGGGCGATCACGGGGGTCGGCGGGGTCGGCCCGAACCAGTGCTCGTCGAGGGCTTGTTCGCGGGAGACGACGGTGGCGTGCGGCGCCAGTTCCCCGGTCCAGGCCGCGCGGACATCGGCGAGGGCGTCGGGGTGTTCGAGATAGACGTGACGCACCCGCGCCTCGCCGCCGATCAGGCGGACGCCCCGGTGCAGGACGGGTAGCGCGTCGAGGTCGACGGCATTGTCCACGTGGATCATTCCGTGGTCGCCGGTGATCAGCAGTGTGCAGCTGGACGGCAGGTCCGCGAGCAGGTCGGCCACCGCGGCGTCGATCTCGGCGAGCACCGCCAGCCACTGCGGCGACTCGGGGCCGTACAGGTGCCCGTTGGCGTCGAGGTCGGCGAAATAGGCGTACGCGAACCGCGACTCCGTCCCGGAATGCTGTGCGACAGCGAGGATTCCGGCACGCAGATCGTCGAGGTTCGAGGCCGGATGCAGGGTACCCGGGGCGCGGAAGGCGGCGCGGGTCAGTCCTGAGGCGCGCTGGTAGCCGGGGATCACGTAGTGCGGTTCGATCCCGTGGGCGGCCAGGTCCTCGAGGCGACTGGCCTGCGGCTGCACCGATTCCGGCGGGTAGGCCTCGACGGCGGTGTCGCCGGTGGCGCTGTCGAGGGTCCAGCGCAGCGAGTTCAGCAGCCGCACCCCGTCGCCGTCGGGCAGTGCGAAGCTGTAGCCGATGATGCCGTGGGTGGCGCAGGGCGCGCCGAGCGCGAGGCTGGTCAGGCTGGTCGATGTGGTGGCCGGAAAGCCCGCGGTGAGCGTGGTGCGGACGTGGGCGGCGAGGGTGGGCGCGAGGTCGCGGTGGCGGCCCAGCAGTTCCGCGCCGAGGCCGTCGATGAGCAGGACCACGACGTCCCGATTGGGCGCGATGGCCAGGGGATTGGGCTGACCGAGTCCGAAGGAGGCGGCGACGGAGGGCAGGATGTCGGCGAGCGTGTTCGGACTGGACCCCGCGGGTGTACCGGGCATGGACCGACTCTATTGATTGGGCGGCCACCGTTCGGGTCGCTCGCCCGGAAAGCACGAAAGCCGCGCGTTCAGAATCCCGGCGGCGGGGGCAGGCGGCGTTCGCGCGGGACGAGCAGGAGCAGCAGAGACAGCAGCAGTCCCCCGGCGACGAGGTAGAGCCCCCAGGCGCCGGAGAGCAGGTGCCGGTAGTCGGTGCGGAGTTCGTGGTCGAAGCGCTGATCGAGCCGCCAGCCCAGGACGCCGAGTCCGGCCAGTCCGGCCAGCACGCCGAGCCAGCCCACGATGCGGGACCCGGTCAGCGCGGCCACCAGCACGACCGCCGCGGCCCCGAGCAGCCCGATGGCCAGTGAGGTGACGAAGCTCCCCGACTGCGCCCCGATCTGACCCATGGTCCGACCCTGCTCGAAGCCGTTACGCAGGTCGGTGAACTGAACATTCCGCGCGTCGACCGTGCCGACCAGCGGACCGAAGACCCCGACCGCCACCGCGATAGCGGCGGCGAACAGCAGTAAGTGAACGAAAGTGCGCATACTCCACGGTATTGCGCGGACGGTCCCCCGGCACGCGATCGAACCTTACGGTCCGAAACACACCGGAGGACCGGCGGATGAATCAGGCGCGACGATCCACCGCGGCCCACGCGGCCACGGCGACCACACTCGACACCACCGCCACCGACGGCCACGCGCCGATCTTCTTGGCCAGCGGGTGCGAGGCGCCCATCGCGCCGATGGCGAGCCCGGTCAGCGCGGCCGCGCCGCCGGTGCCGACGGTCTTGCGCCACCGCGGGAACGCGGCCGCCGTGCCCGCCGCGAACACCGCCCCACCGAGCTGCCGCTTCTTGGTGGCCTGGGCGAGCGCGAAGCCGCCGGTGAGTCCACCGGCCGCGAGCAGCGACGTCGGTACCGCGGGAATCCCAGCCATTTCACTACCTCCAACACATGCGAACGAACGATCATCCTCGACGGTAACCGGAGCCGATTCCACCGTTTCTTCGGGTCGACGTTCGCCCCTCAGTCGCGCTCCGGGTCGGCGAGCAGCGAGCGGTTCAACTGGTCCTCACTGATCGGCGGAACCGGCAGCGGGTGAGCGGCTTCCGCCCGCAGACCGTCCAGGATCAGCGCCAGATTGCGACGCCACGCGTCGGGGGCGATGCCCGCGGTCTGCTCCACTACCCGTGTGTGCGACCAGGTGATGAACGCGATGTCCTCGAGCACCCAGTCCGCCCGCAGCACCCCGGCATCCTGTGCGCGCGTGATGATCTCACGCATGACGGCGTGGCCCCGATCGCGCTGGGCGGCGATCTCCGGACTGGGCGCGGCGCGCAATGCGAGCTCGTTGAGCAGGCGGTCGTGAGCCTGCAGCTCACAGATCTTCTCGACCAGGTACACGAACGAATCCCACGGATCATCCATGGCCAGAGCGGATTCCGCGATGCGGCCGCCCGCCTCGATGCGGTCCTCGACCGCGGCCGCGATCAGATCGTCGCGTGCCGGGAAGCGGTTGTAGAGGGTTCCGATGGCCACGCCGGCGCGGGCGGCGATCTCCTTGAGGGGCGCGTCGAGCCCACGTTCGGCGAAAACCTCACGCGCCGCGGTCACCAGCGCGTCGCGATTGCGGCGGGCGTCGAGGCGGAGCGGTTTCTGGGCGGGCATCCGCCGATCCTACAAATCCGGGTCACGATTTATGTTGAGCATAGGTTCAACTTAATGCTAGCGTCGGCGAGGTAACTTGAACCATTGCTCAACTTATTTGGGAGCGGGCATGAGCAAGACCATCGCGATCTTCGGTTTCGGCCCCGGCCTCGGCATGGGCGTCGCGCGGCGTTTCGGGCGGGAGGGGTTTCGTGTGGCCGTGATCGGCCGCAGACCCGACCAGGCCGATCGGCATGTGGCCGACCTGAAAGCCGAGGGCATCGAGGCCCAGGCCTTCCCCGCCGACGTCACCGCCGCTGACCAGCTCGACGAGGCCATCGCGACCATTCGGCGGACCTTCGGCGACATCGATGTCGCACTGCACGGCGCGGCCGCCGGGATGACCGACCGCGCACCCTCCACCCGCGCCGTGGACCTCGCGGCCCTGCGCGTTCCGATGACCCTGAAGCTGCACTCCCCCATCCTGATGACCCGCGCCCTGCTGCCCGCGATGCTCGAGCGGAGCTCCGGCGCCCTGCTGTTCTCCTCGGGCTCACCCGCGCAGGGCGTGCTGCCCTATCTGGCCAATTTCGGCGTGGCCCTGGCTGCGCAGCGCGCCTACGTGCTGCAGCTGGCGGAGGAATTGCACGGCACCGGTGTGCACGTCGGGCTGATGAACATCGGCGTGCTGATCGGCGGCAGCGAGGCGGAGCGCATGGTCGACGAGCACCCCGAGGTGGTGCCGCCGGGAGTCAGCATCCCGCGCATGACCAACAGCGAACTGGGCGACCACTATTGGGACCTGTATACGAGCCGGGATCGAACCGAGGTGGAGATCGGCTTCTGATCCGACGCCCCCGACCGGTCAGCGGATGCCCGGGGTCGCGGGGTCGGCCCCGGTGCAGCCGAGGATGAAGCAGCCGGGCGGCCAGTCACCGAACGGCGGATACAGCGGTTTACCCAGGCATTCCAGCAGGCCGCAGCCCGGGTAGGCCATCGGGCCGAGGCCCAGGGCGGCCAGGGTGGCGTCCGGGTTCATGAACATGGGGTCGGTGATGCTGGCGTCCGGGCGCGGCACGTAGGGCCCCGGATCGGGCAGGACGGGGGTGCGGAAGGCCTGGGTGAGACCGCGCAGGACGTCGTGCGGAAAGCTCACCGCCCCACCGGGAACCGTGACACCGGTCCAGCTGACCAGTAATCCGAGGCTGGGCACGATGAAGTTGTCCTGGCGCATCATCCCCGCCATCTGGAGAGCGTCCTTCGGCAGGCCGGGAAACAGGTCCTCGCAGTCCGGGCCGTTGACGGTGATAAGGAACCCGTAGCACGGGTTGACGCCGGCGGGCGTGGTCGCCTCGGCCAGATAGGCGGTCGAGATCACCTGCCGGCCATGCCAATTACCGCGATTCACCAGCAGCAGGCCGAGTTTGGCGTAATCGTCGGGCGGGAGCACCAAGTGGGCGTGGCCGTAGGTGTTGCCACTGCGGTCACGCGCCCACAGATAGTCCGATTGCCGGATGCCCAATGGGTCGAACAGGTTTCGCTGCGCATAGGCCTGGAAGTCCTCGTCCACCGCGCGCTGGATCACGTACACGAGCAGGTCGACGGCGCGCTGACTGTACTGCCAGGTCTCCCCCTGCGGATGCAGGATCGGCATGGCGAGCGCCTGTGCGACCACGTTCGGATCCAGCCGGGCCACGCCGGTGATGCCCTCGGAGGCGATGGCGATCTCCATGCCGGAGGTCTCGGTCAGCAGGCTGCGCACGGTGATCGCGCGATGCTCGGCGTCACCGAGCCCGGCGGGCAGGTAGTCGCCGATCGGATCGTCCACGCGCAGGGCGCCCGCGTCGACCGCAATCCCCGCCACCATGGACACCACGCTCTTGGTGCCGCTCCACAGGTTCCACGGGATACCGCCCGCCCGTTGATTGGTGGGTCCGGCCGCGATCAGGCAGTTGTTTCGGAAGACCTGCACGGTGAAGCGCGTCGCGTCTGAGGCGAAGTCCACCGCGCGCCGCAGCGCCTCCGAATCCAGGCCCACCTCTTCGGCGGTAGCGGTTTCGGGCTGCCTGCCGTCGCTGACTGCGCAGTGCCGCAAGCCGTCCGGCTCCGCCGCGGCGACAGGCGCCGCGAACGACGTCAGGGCAGCGGCCATCGCTACAGCCAGGATGCCTGTCAGAAACCGCGCCACTCGATCCTCCGCACTCCGATGAATCCGTATGGCTCATCGGAGAATCGGCGGACGCGATTAGCTCTGCGCGGCCCATGACTTTCGGGGACGCAGGTTTTCGGGGCAACGGATTCAGCGGGTATCGACGGTGGCGAACGCGGCCCAGATCAGCGGGGAATGCTCGATCGCGCCGGTCTCGCGCCACGCGGCCAGGTGCGTGCGTTGCCAGGCGTTGAGGGCGGCCACCGGGTCGGGAGACTCGTGCGCGGAGTCGATGGCGCACACGGCTTCCTGGAACGGGTGCACGGTTGCGGTGATGCCCGCGAACCGGTGGAAGGCCAGATCGGTGGGCAACGGCCAGCGGCCGGCGGTAACCAGTTCCGCGCCGCCGGTGAGCATGGCAGCCACCAGGCCGAGAGGTTCGGCGAAACGCAGGTCGCCGCCGCTCTCACAAGCGATCAGCGCGACCCGGCTCGGAATCGGCCAGATCTCGGGTCCCGTCCGGGGAACACGTGCGCCGCCAACATCATTGCCCATCTCGCCACGGCCCACGTTCCGAGCGCCATCGCCCGCGTTCACGGCGCCATCGCCAACGCTCCCAGAGTCATCGCCCACGCTCTCGGCGCCATCGCCAGTAGTCCCAGCACCGTCGCCAAGGGTCCCAGCGCCTTCGCCATCGCTCCCGGCACGATTGCCCACGATGCCGGGGCCGTAGCCCAGATCATCGCCGATGTTGCCGGAACTCGGGTCCGCCGCGAGTGCGTGCGTGCCCAGCAGCAGGTCGCGGGCCGAGAGCGGGCGGTGGTCGCGGTAGGCGGGCGCGCAGCCCGGGCTGGCGGCGGTACAGGACAGGTGCAGGGTGGCCGATTCGCTGCGGCCGGATTCGGGGGCGGCGGCGGTGACGTGACCGACGTAGAGCAGGCGGGCGGCGCCCGCGTGCAGGGCGCGGCTGAGCCAGGCGCGATCGAGATCGGTACGGCGGAACGCCTCCACCGGATCGGTTACGGCCGGGGCGAGCCGGCCGTCAGCGGCGTGACCGGCGACCAGCGCGGCCAAAGGCGCTGCTGCGGAGTCCATCCGGCCGAGCACCGATCCGAGCGCGGAGTCGGCGCGGAAGCCGGGCACCCGGGGATCCAGCACCGCGACCACCGGCAGGCCGCGGGTTTCCGTCCATGACCGCGCGATCCGGGCGGGCGCGTGCACGATGCCGGTCGGCGCGAGCACACTGACGTCGGCGATATCCAGCAGGCGGACATCCTGGTCGGGGGCGATCAGCTCCCACGGCAATTGCGCGGTGCGCGGCGAAGGCTGGATCCGGATATGCGCGCGAATGCCCTGGACGTAGTGCTCGTGCAGCCGCACGGCCAGATTGTAGGGCAGGAAGACCGATGAGAGGTATTGCGCGAGCGCATCTTCTGACTCCAGCGTGGCGAGTTCACCCGTGGTGAGCGCGGATTCGAGACCACCCGCCACCCCAGGCGCAGGCAGTGCGGCGGCGAACCTGCTCATGGCCGCCTCCACCTGCTCCTCCGGCACCACCCCGACACCGGCGGGCGCGCTGTCATCGGTCCATCGCCAGGTGAGGAAGAGATCTCCCGCATCCGCCATGCGGACCAGCACGGTGGGCGTCATGCGGGGATCACGCGGTCGGTGCGGACGCGGCGGCCGTAGCGTTGTTCGGCGGCATCGAGCCAGGCGGACAGGGCGATGTGGCCGTCCGGTCGCACCGCGATACGGGGCGGTGGCGTGACGGGCAGTCCCGCGCCCGCGGCCACCGCGGCGAGGGCGGTGCCGAGTTGCAGTGCGTCCTGGACCGCGGCCGCCGAGTCCGAGGGCGGATCGAAGGGTTCGAACAGGTCCAGCGGTGCGGGCGGGTCCACAGCGAGCCGGTCGATGTCCAGGATTGTTCCCGCGCACTGATTTTCGATGAGGTCGGCTACCAGCCGGGCGTCCCCGGCCAGGTAGGCGTACCGGAAGGCGAGCCGCAGGGCGGGATTCACGATGCGGCGGTTCCAGGAGTCGCGTTGGGTGCCGTCGGGGAGCTCGTAGCGGATGGCGTCCAAGGCCAGCGCCGCCGGGACCGCTAGATCCACCGCTCGCGCCAGCAGGCCGGGCACGTGCGCGACGAGCGGTTCCAGGAGTCCGGCGTGCCAGTAGTCGAGCTGGGCGCAGTGCAGCCCGAGGCCGCGAGCGGCGTAGGTTCCGCGCGCCGCCGCCAGCTCGGACTCACCGTCCTCGTACCTTCCTGCCGCGAAAGCGTTGGTGGCCAATCGAAGTCGTACGTCTGCTGCGTCGACCACGGCCTGAGACTCCTCGAACCGGTGCAGCGCCGCTCGGTACTGTTCGTCCGCCACCCCCGTCCGCCCGCGCCGCTCGGCGATGAACCCCATGACCTTGAGACCGATACCCGCGCGATGCGCCATTCCAGCCGCCTCGAAATACTCCTGGGAGGCGGCCAGCAGCGGTTCCGCTTCATCGAAAGCGCCTGTGCGCGTGTGCATCAATGCCAGGTTCTGCTGTGTCTCGGCGACGCCGCCGGGGTCGGCGACGGCTTCGAAGGCGGCCAGCGCCTGCCCCGCGAAATCCTGGGCCAGTTCCCAGCGCCCGGTCTCGAAGTGCGCGGCGGCCAGGTTCATCAGCGGATGCCCGGCCTGCTCCGGCCCGAACCGCCGTGCCGCATCCAGCGATTCACCGGCCAGCTCCAACGCGCGCCACCACTGCTGCCGATGCAGAGCGATCGCCGTGGCGGACACCAGGCACGCCAGCCGCAGATCGCCCGGCGCGCCCTCGTACCCGAGCACCTCCCGAGCCTGTTCGAGGGCCGCCTGCGCCCCGTCCAGATCCCCGAGGTTCTGCAAGGCCTGTGACAAGCCGATCAGCGCGCCGGGGTACATCCTGGGCGCGTCCTTCCGCATCTGCGTCAGCGCTTCCCGGAACCGTGCTGCCGCCCCGGCGTGATCCCCCAGCCGATCGGTCATCACCGCCACGTCCACCAGTGCGCACAACCGCAGATCCCCGTGCTCGACCTCGACGGCCCGCTCGAATATCCGCAGCCCCTCCAGCAATTCACCGCGCGCCACGGCCTCCGCCCCGGCGCGCAGCAGTGGACTCCCACCCGCGCTCTCGTCGATACCAGTGCTCATGCTCAGAAGTCCGAATCACCTGCGGCGGCGTCTATTTCGGCGAGCAATGGCGCGAAGGGACCGTCGTCAGCGACCTGGGTCGACGCCGTCCGGAGCCGTTCGGCCGCGAAGTCGCGAATTCGCTGACGCACCGCACCCTGCGACGCCGCCTGCGGATCGGCCTCGAGGTCGGGCCCGAAGCCCGGGACTCCGATGGCGATATCCACCGTGGAAGCCGGTGCGGGCAACACGGATTCGCCGATCCAGCTGTCGCGATCCGGACGCAATGCGGTGCGCAGCTCACCACGCCCGGTGTCGACGCGGGCCCACGGCCGCAGATGCTCGGGCACCGCCGCGGGCAGCTCGGGGTGAGCGGCTACGGCAATGGCGACGGTGGTGGCCCCGGCCGCCCGCAGGACCTGCCAGGACACTGCGGATTCGGAGGCGTCGACCAGGCCGGGCGGGCAGAGCCGCCAGTCCCAGCCGCCGGTGCCGCGGGCGAGCACCATGGCGGCGCCGATCCGGTCACCGTCACCGGCCGCGAGCGCGTAATCCGAAGCCCGCAGCGAGGATTCGACAGAATTCCGAACCAGTGGCGGAACCGCGTCGTCCCCATCGAGGAGCGACTCACACTCCTCGGTCAGCAGCGCGATGTCGCGGTCGAGCAGTACCGGGTCGAGGGTGGCGATCCCGTCGAGGGTCGATGCGGGCCACCACCGGGCCGCCCAGTGCGCATACGCGAGTCTGCGAGCACTCGCCGCGAGCGCCGGGAGCCCGGGGGCCGCCACGGCCTCGGTCAGGCGGTGTCCGTGCGGACCCGCGGAGCCAGGTGAGTCCTCGTGGCCGGCGCCGAGTTCGCGGGCGTGCGGCCGCACCGCGTCCAGCGCCACGGCGACCGGCTCGCCGTACACGGCCCACACCCACTCCTGGGCGGCATCGACATCGTCGATGTTCGCGATAGGGAAGTCTTGTGCGGCAAGGACATTCCAGGTCAGGAGACCGCCGATCACCTCGAGCACCATGGTTTCCGGGCCGGCGGCGGAGGTGGCCGCCGCGCCATCGGGGACGAGGACACGTACCGCGGCGGGACCGCGGCGGATGGCGACGGTCGAGTTCGTCATCCCGCCCTCGATTCCAGACCCTCTGGCTCGGCGGTGGCGGTGGCGGCCAGGGCCTTCTTCACCCGCATGCGGTGGTCCAGGATGACCGAGCGGGCGACACCGTCGAGAAGGTCCCACAGTTCGTCGGCGGCGTACACCGAGAACTCGCGCACATCGCGTCCGTGCAGCCGCGGCCACAACCTGCGCAGGTAGGGACGCCACGGCACCCGCAGATCGGCGGCGATGGCGCCCAGTGGCCCGTCGACGGCGTCCAGGTGTACCGCCATCCGCCGAGCCTGCAAGACGTAGGCCTCGCGTTGCCAGCGCCCGTTGATCAGCCGCGCGGCCGCGCCACCGGCGGCGGGGTCCCCCGAATCGGTTGCGGCCCCGTGGGCTCCCGGGGTGATGCTGGGCGAGCTGGTCGCCGCACCCCGCGCACCTGCTCGGGCCTGGGGCGGAACCACGCTCCCGCCATTGCTGTTCGGCCCGTGTCCACGGTGGTCGCCGAGGGGCCGCAACGTGACCGCGAGCCTGGCTCCCGCGGCCGCCGCCACCCGCAGCGACTCGTCCAGCAGCGCCCAGGGCGAGCAGGCGCGGGCGATCTCGGCGTCGACGAGGTCCGGAATCGGGGGCAGGTCGGCGCGTTCGCTGGAGGCCTGAAGGACGGTGAAGACCCGCTCGTGAATGGTGCGGTCGAGCGGTAGGCCGAGGGTGGCGGTAGCGGCCGACGCTCCCACCCCGGGCGGTTGCGGCCGCGGGTACAGGGTGAGTCCGAGTTCCTGTGCGGTACTGCCGATCTCACCGTTCCAGAGCCGAATCCCGGTGTGCGTGCCCACGGACGCCGCGACGGCGTCGTCGAGGTCCGGCTGATCATCGGCATCGTCGAATCGGGTTGCGGCGCAGGCGTCGACGAGTTCGCCGAGCAGATCCGCGTGATCGGGGACCTCGGTCAGCGGGCGCCGCCGCCACGCGGTGTCGATCAGCTCGGCCACTTCCCCGGACCGCTCCGGTTCGGACAGGTACTCCCGCAGCGCCTGGGTGGTGCGCCCCGCGGTGACCCCGTGGATCTCGCGCAGCGCCGCTTCGGCAGCGGGCCGGTCCCGCACGGGATCCGGCCGACCCGAGACGGTTGCCAGTTCGAAACAGCGCTGGAAGTACAGATCCTGCGCATTGCCCTCGGTGATGCGCAGCGCGCGCCGGGTCTGCTTGAGCAGTGTGAACCAGGCGGCGGTGGCGGCGAGGACGTCGGCGGCGGCGTGGACGCGGGCGGCGAGCAGCACCGCGCCGTCGGCGGTCAGCATGGCTCCGGCGCAGGACGGGTGCTGGACGGGCCGGATCACCAGGGGATCCAGGATCAGCTTCACGGTGCGCCGGAGGGGCCCGCCGTGGGGTCCGCTCAGGGGTTCGACACCGGCGAGGCGGTGCCAGACCTCATCCAGCACCATGGCCCGCGGTCGTCGCATTCGCCCACGTTATCGCAGTTTCCCCGGCCCGCGCGCCTCGGAAGTTGGGATCGGTAGGCCGGGTGCCGATTCCTACTGTTCTGGCATCGGTTCCACCCCGGAGCCACCATCACGAGAACGAGGAATGACCATGAACACCAAGCCGATCCGCCTCACCACCGCCGTCCTCGCCGCCACCGCCGCGGCCGCGCTGCTGGTGACCGGTTGCAGCTCCGGCGATTCCAAGTCGGGTTCCCCGACCACCGCCGCGACTTCCGCCGCGCCGGGTTCCGCGACTCCGGCCGGCGGCGCGTCGTCCGCGTCGGTGGACGGCAAGGCGATCAGCGGCAAGTTCGACACCACCTGCGTGAAGCAGGCGGGCACCCTGGCCCTGGCGCTGGCCGACCAGAGCAACGCCATCTACGGCACCCTCGCCGCCAGCGCCACCATCACCGGCGACAACACCGTGCAGGCGGTCGGCATCACCGGCACCAAGGGGGGCGCGAACGGCCAGCCGTACGCGGTGGGTTTCGGCAACGGCATGCCGGGCGGTTCGGCGAAGGTCACCAAGAGCGGCAACACCTACACGGTGTCCGGTGAGGGCGTCGGCGGCGTGGACCTGTCGAACCCGATGGCGGGCCCGAAGACCGAGAAGTTCGAGATCGTCTTCGCCTGCTCCACCATCGTCGGCTGACCCGGCCCGGCCCCACGTTGTCCCCGCTCGTGTCGCCTGGCACGAGCGGGGCCGGCAACCACCACGACTTCGAATCAGGAGAATCTCAATGACTAAGTCAAGCCGTTTGCGCGACCGGCGGGGCGGGGGTGAACACTCTGTTGTCGCGCAGCATGGCCCACAAGACATCGA